>JAXMBE010000011.1:0-195272 GCA_046349995.1 Isosphaeraceae bacterium
GGTATAGCGGACTCATCGGCGACTTTCAATGCCGGGCTGTGAACGGCTACTGGAAGGATTATCGTGAAGTCGTTTGTACGTCTGCTCACCGGTCGAGCTTTCCTTCTTCTGCTGCGAGGCCGACCGGGCGTAATAGTGCGCCGCGTTGCTCTTGTTGACCTCGTACATGTACTGGTTTACCTGCATCGCCGTGTTGGCGTTGATCGAGCGGGCCTCCGCCGTCTGCTCGTTGTAGTACCCCGCGCCGGCCGCCGCGACCCCGGCCCCCATCGCCATGCTCCCCTGTGCCGTGCCGACCGTCCCGCCCCAGCCGCCCCAGCGGCCGTACTGGGCCTGCGCGGGCGGCACAGTCATGACGAGCAACAGGCCGAAAAGTAGACCCCGTCCCATGAAACGGACCATCGTTTAGCCCCCTTGAATCTGCAAGAGAAGATCACGTCGGCGATCACTCCAGGGATCGCCGAATTCGACTCATCCTCGATCCAGGCGTCCTGACACGCGGTGGATCAACTAACAGCCGGCGGACCGGCGAGAGAGGGGAGAATTCCCCTGCTCGAGGAGATGCGACACTTCAAAGATTTCCATCTCGACTGATGTGTAAGTGCAAACAATATCATGCTTTTGGAGCCATGTCCAGGGAGTACCCGGGCCCCGCGGGGCCCGGCGCTCGGCGAATCGGCGGACTCGCGGTCCGGAGCAAGGCTCAGCGCGTGAAGGTCAATCCCGGGTCGTCCGGCCCTTCGCCGACGATGTGGAAGGCGATGTGGTTGGCATCCTTCCAGCCGACCCGGCCGACCAGCGCGGGGCCCTGGTCCTGGGCCAGGGTGAGCAGCCCCTCGCCGAAAGTGGACTTGCCGGAGAAGCTCTTCGCCTGGCCCTTCTGGGTGACCTGCCAGGCGAAGCTTCCGTCGGCCTGGATGGTGAGCCCGATGCGCGTGTCCGGGGCGGGTTGAGCCGTCCAGGTCCCGGCGATCGAGGCGCCGGCCGGGGGCGTCAGGTCCGCCGCCGGCGCTGCCGGGGCTGCGGCGGGAGCGGCGTCTGCCGCGGCCGTCGCCTTGGGCGGGTCGAGCTGCTTGAGCAGCTTCGCCGAGAGGCTGTCGGCGGGCTGAAGCGCCACGACGTCCCGGAGCAGCCCACCGCGGACCTCGGGCGTGGCCTTGGTCAGGTACTGATAGGCCAGCACGAAGCGGGCAGACGCCGAATCCTGGGTGGGATCGCGGCAGTAGGCCTCCAGCGCGGAGCGTGCCGTGTAGGATCGATGCTCGCAGAGCCCGATCATGGTGGCCCAGTCCTGTCGCGGGCCCGGACCGAGAGCACCGCGTAGAGGGCCGCGGCGGCCTCGTCGTGCCGCCCGAGGGCGAAGAGGCAGAGGGCCCGGAACTCGTGGAGCGTGGCAGTCATTCGGGCAGCTTGGCGAGCCGCTGCGTCAGCCTGGGACAGGGCGTTGGTGTAGTCCCCCTGCTGGAAGGTCGCCCGGCCGGCGTCGAAGAGCCGCGACCGCCGGGTTGGCCGTCGCCCTTCCACCGGGGCCGGCCGCCGGCCGATCGGCCGGGCCGTACCGCGGGCGCCGCCGCGACGGCCCCGCCGCCGCCGTAGTAGGGGCTGGAATAGGGCATGTAGCCCATCCCGTAGAGCGACGAGCCGAAGCCCCAGGCGGGGAGGCCCCAGCCAGGCCCATGCCCGTCCCCCCAGGCTCCCCAGTAGGCTGTGTGCTGCCCTGTTGGCGTAGCCCGCGCCGTTCCAGTAGCCGTTCATCCAGCCGCTGTGATAGCCGCCGTACGCGTTGTAGCCGTAGGGCCGATAGCCGGACGCCCCGTAGCCGCGGTTCGCCCAGGCGGCCGTTCCGTTCGGGCCCGAAACCGCGCCGACATTCGAGCGATAGCCGGCCGCATTGCCGCCCGGCCCGACCGCCCGGCCTGGGCCCCGGCCCATCGTCGGCGTAGCTGCGACCGCCTGCGGTGGTGCGCGAGACGCCGGCCACGCCGCGCCCGGCCCCGCCGCCGTGGCGTCTCGGCCCGCCGCGCCGGCGGCGCCATAGTTAACCGTCCCGCCGCGGGCCGTCGTGTAGGACCCCGAACGCGAGCCGTAGTTGATCTGGCCGCCGCCCATGCCCGAGTAGCTGCCCCGGTTGCCGTAGCTCATGCCGCCCCCGCCGCCGTAGCCGGGGTGGGTAGCCGGCACCGCCGTGGCTGCCGCATGCCCTCCGGCCCGGCCGCCGCCGTAACCGCCGCGCATGCCCCCGCCATATCCACCGCCGTAGCCGCCGCATACCTCCGCCAGCCGCCGCCGCCGCCGCATGCCGCCGCCTCCGAAGCCGTGGTAGGCCAGCAGCGGCGCCGGCCGAGAGGGAAAGGACAGCCGCCGGGGCGAGGTATCGGATCGTGTGTCCACAGGACTCCTTGTGGCCGCGCCGCGGGGGCCTGGGGGGCGGGGGGGCACGCGGACTACGTGCAGCGCGTCGACGTTCTGATCGCCGACGGAGCGGTCGAGGTGGAGACCCAGCGGGTCACCAGGTCCGACGCTCGCGGACGAGGATGTTGGTGGCGGAGGTGACGGCGCCCTCGGGCCGGACGTGACTGTGGCGGACGATCCACCGGTCGCCGTCGCGGCTCCAGCGGCCCTCACCGAAGCTCCCCTCGGAGTCGAACTCCCAGGAGCGGAACTGCTTCGCCAGCGGATCCCAGCCGATCCGCTGGCGAATCGTCTGGGCGGGTTTGCCCTGCAGGTGGACCGCGAGCGTCCGCTCCAGAAAGTTGCCGTCGTCCGACCACTTGCAGCTCACCCGGACGTGGGCCTCGGAGCCCTGGTCGACCCACTCCCCGAGCATCCAGTCCAGGTCCTTCAGCCTTTCATGAGGTGGGAGGAAGGGCTCGGGCTCCTCGCGGATGCTGGAGATCAGCCAGCGGCCGTCGCGACGGACGAGGAGCGCGGTGTGCCGGCGGGTCTCCGCGGCCCCCTTCGGCGGGGTTATCGTGGTGCGGCCCTCCTCCTTGGCCACGTCCGGGCTGAGGAACTGGATCGACTCGGCCGCGATGGCGAGCTTCATGCCGGGCTCGGCCGCGAACGTCTCGGCCATACGCTGCTCGATCAGGTCCCGGCCCCGGTACCGCGAGCCGTCGGCCTCGACGACCTCGGCGTCCTCGGTGTACCGCGCCGCCAGCGCCTTCGCATCTGCCTTGTTGTACTCGGCCACGAACGCCTGATCGGCGTCGATGATGGCCTGCTCCGCGGCCGACGGCTTCGCAGCCTGCGCCGGGGCCGGCACCGGTGTAGCGACCTGCGCGAGTGTGGAGTACGCGCCTCCCAGGAGGACGCTGATCCACAGCAGCGTGGTTTTCATCGTTGTGCGCTCCGAAGATGTTTGAAATCTCCAGGAGACGATACCAGGGGATCGCGTGCCTCGTAAAGGGCCGCATCGGGGGGGCCGGCCGGAGGCCTGCGGTCCAGGCTTCCTGGACGGAAAGACCGGCGGGTTGCGGGCGGATCGGGCAGCCGATAGCTTCAGCGATGTCGCCACCGCCGGCCCGTGAAGAGCGGCCGGCCCCGCCCGGCAGACTCCGCGATGCCACCCTCAACCCACCCAGATCAAGGTTCGCGATCATGAGATCCGCCCTGACGCCCCTGTTGAGTGCGCTCGTCCTGGCCATGCCCAGCCTGGTGGCCCGCGGCGCCGACGTGGCCGCCTGGAGCGTCTTCGAAGCGTCCTTCGACACGACCAGGCACTACGCCAACCCTTTCGTCGATGTCGAGGTGAACGTCGTGTTCACTTGCGAGGATCGTCGCTGGGTGATGCCCGCGTTCTGGGCGGGGGGGCGCACGTGGAAGGTCCGCTTCGCCCCCCCGGGGGCCGGCGAGTACCGCTATCGCGTCGAGGCCAGCGACAGGGCCAACGCCGACCTCAACGCCAAGGAGGGGACGCTCGCCGTCTCGCCCTCCGCGGGAGAGAATCCCCTGCTCCGTCGCGGATTTCTCGGGGTCGGCGCCGACCGTCGTCACTTCGAGCATGCCGACGGCACTCCCTTCCTCTGGCTGGGCGATACCTGGTGGAAATGCCTCTGCAAGCGGCTGACGTTCGAGGATTTCCGGGAGCTCGCGGCCGACCGGAAGGCGAAGGGCTTCAGCGTGGTGCAGATCGTGTGCGGGCCCTATCCGGACGAGGGCTTGTTCGAGGACCGCTGGGAGAACGAGGGAGGTAAGCCGTACGAGAACCGCGACTTCTCGGTGGTCAATCCGAGGTACTTCGAGTTCGCCGATCGGCGCATCGGCCATCTTGTCGAGGCCGGGCTCGTCCCCGCGATCGTGGGCGGCTGGGGCCGGGGGGACTGCGACGGGATGGCCATGGCCGGGCTCGACGGGATGAAGCGGCACAGGCGGCACCTGGTCGCCCGGTACGGCGCCTTGCCGACGGTGTGGATCGTCGGCGGCGAATCGGGCGGGCCCCGGTGGACCGAACTGGCTCGGCACGTCCGGTCCATCGACCCGTACGATCGGCCGCTGACGATCCATCCCTTCGCGTCGGGCCGGCTCGCCGTGACCGACGAGACGGTCCTCAATTTCGACATGCTTCAGACCGGCCACGGGGACATGGAGGCCGCACGCGCGGCGATCCCGAAGCTGATCGCCGCATCGAGGCGCGATCCGCCGATGCCGGCCCTGATCGGCGAGTTCTGCTACGAGGGGCACATGCAGGCCGCGTACGACGATGCCCAGCGATACGTCTTCTGGGGCAGCATGCTCAGCGGCGCCGCCGGCCTGACCTATGGCGCCGCGGGGATCTGGCACGCGAGCGTCGACGGAGATCCCGGCCTCAACCGCGTCTACGACCCGACCACCTGGCGCGAGGGCAAGGATCTGCCTGGCTCCAGGCAGCTCGGATTCGGGAAGAAATTGCTGGAGCGGTATCGCTGGGCGTCGTTCGGGCCTCATCCCGAGTGGGCCGAGAGTGGGGCGTTCGCCGCGGGGATTCCGGGCGAGGTCCGCTTCGTCTACCAGCCGAAACGCGGGGTCTACAACTGGAGCGGCCTCGTGGTGAAGCGGATCGAGCGAGATGTTCCCTACCGGGCCCATTACTTCGATCCGATCCGCGGCCGCCGGCACGAGGCCGGCTCGTTCGTGTTCCGGGGCACGCCGCAGCGGCCCTTCGAGGGGCACTCGCGGCCCCTGCTCGCCTGCGACCAGTTCTCCGGGAGCGACGGGTCCGCGTGGACCGATCATGGGACGCCGACCGGGCGGCGAAACGGGCGGCTCGTCGGCGGCAAGGGGATGGCCACGGTGCTCGATCCCGTCGTGGAGGCCGCCGTGATGGCCAGCGCGGACGCCGGCAGCAACGCCGAGGCGGGCATCATGCTCCGGTTCCACGACGCCGGGACCTACCTGGTCGCGCTCTACAGCCCATCGCTGAAGGCGATCTTCCTGCACGACCGCCGGCAGGGCAGCTACGGCGAGCCGCTGGGCAAGGTCGACGTACCGGAGATCGGCCCGCGGTTCCGGATCTCGGCGGCGGCGAGCGGGGCTTACGCCGCGATGGTGCTCACCGACGGCGCGAGGACGTACTTCACGCCGCTCGTCAAGGTGACCAACCTGACGCCCGGCAGGACCGGACTCTGGCTCTACCAGATCGGCGACCGCCAGGAGTTTGCCGACTTCCGGGTGTCACGAGCCAGGTTCGCACCCGAGCTGATCCCTCGGGGGGAAATCCAAATCATCGCCTCGGACGAGTACCGGGCGCCGCCGGTGCCCTCGCCGCAGGACTGGGTCCTGGTGCTGGAGCGGATCAAGGGCGCTCAGTGATCGAGGACGACGGATCGGGGGCAGCTTCCGCCGTCCTCGACCGGAGATCAATTCGATACGGTGCAGGCCGCGTCGAGCGGGTTGACCACATCGAGGCCGGCCGAGAGTGACTGGCGAAGGGGGCTCGGTGTCCAGGTGGGCAGGTCGCAGAGGCCGCCGCCGAAGAAGGTGTGGTGCCACAGCTGGGTCGCCACGACGCAGGTCAGGCTCAGGTCCATGATGGCCCGCTTGGGCGTCACCCGGGGCATGCGGGACTGGATCGACCGCTCGCGGAGCACGCCGTCGGGGTTGAAGTAGCCGGTCGCCTCGAGCGCCTCTCGGCTCAGGAGCTGGTCCACCCAGTGGGGGCGGGTCCGGTCCAGGAAGGCCTCCGAGCGACTCGCCCGGAACATGGTCTTGGGGCGGTTCGCGATCTTCGCCGGCAGCGTCTTCGCGGCGACCTGGCGGAGGATCCACTTGTCGGTGAAGCCGTGCAGCTTGTACTCCGGGGCGATCGAGGAGCAGAAGGAGATCACGTCGTCGTCCAGCAGCGGGTAGCGGCCCTCGACGGAGGAGTTCATCGCGACGCGGTCCCCCTTGCCGTTGAGCAGGAGGCCGGCCAGCATCACCTTGTAGCCGACGTAGAGCGACTGGTTCAGCGGCGCCCAGCGGGTGAACCGGTCGTGGCTGATGCCCATGTCCTCGTAGGCCGAATGCCCGTCGAGCTGCTTCCACATGTCGCCGGAGTAGACGAACGAACGGGCCTGGGCCAGCAGGTCCTGGAGGTCCTGCTGGGCGGTGCGGACGCCCTGCAGGGGGAAGCGGGGCGGGAGGTGCGCCCGGTCGCCGCCCATCAGGCCGAGCACGGCGCCGCGGATGGCGGCGGGGATCGTGTTGCCGAACCTGCGGCGGAGCACCTCGCGGATCTTCTGGGTCTTGAACCAGGCATAGCCGGCCAGGGCCTCGTCTGCCCCTTCGCCGGTCAACGCGACCTTGTAGCCCTGCTGGTGCACCGCCGAGGCCAGCCGCATCAGGCAGGCGCAGGCGGAGTCCATCACCGGGCCCTCGGCGGCGCGGATCAGCTCGGGATAGGCGTTGACGATGCCGGCGCGGTTGAGGGTGACGGTGGTTAGCCGCGAGCCGAGCACCCCCGCGGACTCGGTGGCGTGCGACCGCTCGTCGGGGCCGGCCCGGTCGAGGCCGATGGTGAACGAGGGGACCGCCTGGCCGCGCTCGCGGGAGCTCAGCCCGAGGACGACCGTCGAATCCAGCCCGCCGCTGATGTAGCTGACCACCGGCACGTCGCCGCGGAGCCTCCGCTCGACGGCCTGGCGCATCAGGTGCTCCAGCTCGTCGACCAGCGGGGCGGGGTCGTCCAGCCGCCGCTCCTGACCGGCGTCCGGGAAGTCGAGGTCCCAGTACTGCTTCAGCTCGATCCGCCCGTCGCGGACCCTCAGGTAGTGGCCCGGCGGGATCATCCGGATCCCCTCGAAGAACGTCCGCGACGTCCCTGCGCAGAAGGTGTTGAAGAAGAGGTCGATCCCCTTGCGGTCGGGCTCCGCCCGGATCAGCCCTGACGACAGCAGTGCCTTGATCTCCGAGCCCCAGAGAAGCCAGCCGTCCACCTCGGCGTAGTGCAAGGGGCAGATGCCGACCCGGTCACGGCCCAGGATGAGGGTCCGACTCGGGCGGTCCCAGAGCGAGACGGCGAACTGGCCGCGTGTCCTGGCGAACATCCCCTCGCGCAGATCCTCGTAGAGGTGGACCCAAAGCTCGGTGTCGCAGCGGGTGGAGAGCGTATGGCCCCGCGCCTTCAGCTCGCGCTGGAGTTCCGGGTACTCGAAGATCTCGCCGTTCTGCGTGACCCAGATCGAGCCGTCCTCGTTCGACAGCGGCTGCCGCCCCCCCGCGAGATCCACGATCGACAGGCGACGGGCGCCGAGGGCGACCCCCGGCTCGATATGGAACTGCTCGTCATCCGGCCCGCGATGGGCGATCGCACCGGTCATCGCGAGGAGCCTGGCGGCGGGGAATTCTCGCTGGCCTCTCAGATCAATCGCTCCGGCGATGCCGCACATGTCTCGGTACTCCAGGCGTCGGGGCGCTCTCCCGGGCAAACAGGCCCGGCCGCCGGTCCAATGGCTCGTCCCTGCTGACTCATAACTATAACACGTCCGGTCGGTGGGTGCCGATCTGCGGAGGATGGGAGGTTTGTAGCGATCTGAAGGGGAGAGGGGATCTCAGAAATAGGGATTCGTCCGATGGACGGTCCAGCCCCGTTCGTGCTCGTGCCGTGCCTTGATGTACTGGGCCCGGTCGTAGAACAGGAAGGCGACGGCGATCCCGGTCACGGCGCCGCCGACGTGTGCCAGATAGGCGACCCCGCCGGACTGGCCCATCTTGGAGAAGGAGCCGGCTCCGAGCACGATCTGGAGGACGATCCAGCCGCCGATGACGATCACCGCCGGGAGCACCGTGATGAAGCGGAAGAGCAGCACTCGCATCTGGTTATGGGGGAACCAGACGACGTAGGCCCCCATGATCCCGGCGATCGCGCCGGAGGCGCCCAGGGTCGGGATCATGGAGTCGGGCGCCGCGGCGATCTGGGCCAGCGAGCCCACCAGTCCGCAGGCGAGGTAGGTCAGGATGTAGAGGAATGTGCCGAGCACCTCCTCCACATTATCGCCCACGATCCAGAGGTACAGCATGTTGCCGAGCAGGTGCATCCAGCTCCCGTGCAGGAACATGCAGGTGAAGAGCGTCATCCAGGGGGGGATCGGCGAGGGGACGTGCGGGATGGCCTGGGCCGGCCGCTCGGCCAGGACGATCCGGCCGAACTGATCCCGGACTCGCACCGCCGCAGCCGGTCGGACGACCACCGGCTGATCCAGGTCCTCGTTATGGGTCACCTCGTAGGGGGTGCAGGTGAAGGCGTAAGTAAACTCGTCGCCGCGGCTCTGCTGGAGCAGGAAGAGGGCGACGTTGATGGCGATCAGGGCATACGTGACGACCGGGGTGATCCGGGTCCGTTCCAGGTCGCCGAGCGGTAATACCATGGTCGCGGCCCTCCCGGGTGCCCCGGATACGGGGCATCGTCACGCCCCGGGCGTGGGTCCGCCCCGAAGGCAGCGTCATTGTATGCGCTGCGATCCGGGAACGGAACTCCACGTTGACGGCCGCACGGACAGCTTGCGACTCGAGTCGTCTCACGCCCCTTCCGGGACGATCCACGAGGCTCGCTTCGAGGCCGGCGTCTTCAGCAGTCCGCCGGGCGGCCGCTTGCCGAAGACCACCGGGAGGACGCCCGTGGGGCTGGGTCCGCCGGGCGTCCGAGCCGAGCTTGACAACCTGGTCCCCGCGGTGGCTTTCCGTGGCGACTGCGAAGTCTGCACGTCGACCGGGAGCGTTCGAGGACTGAGTCCTCGACGTCCAGAACATCCGCGCCGTGGCCGCCGGCAGTCGCCCCGAGCAGGGGTGAGGACGCGACGGTGGTGTCGGACCTCATCCCTTGCGCCTGAAGTTCGGAAGCGGCCGTCGATGTTGGCACCGTTCCCCCGCCCTCCATCGCGAGGCTCGTCGCCTGGGACGTCGAGGTGCCCTCATAGAGTCGGACGTTGCGGAAGTAGGACTGTGCGGTGGGGCCGGCCACGTCGCGGTCGTTGGCGAAGGTCAGGTACTGCATCGCCCCGGTGAAGTACTGACCCACCGGGATCGGTAGCTCACCCACCCCGGCGCCGAGGCGTCGTAGTTGGCGAAGGCGGCGATCCCGTAGTCGGTCTGCGTCCTGTAGAGCCGGAAGCCGCGGTCGGAGCTCAGCGCGTCGTCGGTGTCCAGGCCGATGGCGGACCTCCTCGCGGCCGGGCTCCTGAAGTCGAACTCCAGGACCGTGTTGGCCGTCACGGCGTAGGGGAGGGCGACCTTCTTCCAGGTGTTGCCGCTGAGGTGGAGCGTCGCCCCGGCGTCCTCCACGGCCGCCGTCCCGGCGACGTCCTGGCCCCGTACGACTGGATCGTCAGCCCCGAGAAGTCCACCGCCCCCGTCGACGGCGGAGGCGTGCTCTCGGAGAGTCGACGTTTCGGAAGTAGGACTGTGCGGTGGGGCCGGCCACGTCGTGGTCGTTGGCGAAGGTCAGGTACTGCATCGCCCCGGTGAAGTACTGACCCACCGGGATCCGGTAGGTCACGCAGCCCGGCGCCGAGGCGTCGTAGTTGGCGAAGGCGGCGATCCCGTAGTCGGCCTGCGTCCCGTAGAGCCGGAAGCCGCGGTCGGAGCTCAAGCGCGTCGTCGGTGTCCAGGCCGATGGCGTGGACCTCGCGCGGGCTCCTGAAGTCGAACTCCAGGACCGTGTTGGCCGTCACGGCGTAGGGGAGGGCGACCTTCTTCCAGGTGTTGCTGCTGAGTGGAGCGTCGCCCCGGCGTCCTCCACGGCCGCCGTCCCGGCGACGTCCTGGCCCCCCCCGTACGACTGGATCGTCAGCCCCGAGAAGTCCACCGCCCCCGTCGACGGCGGGGGCGTGCTCTCGAGAGTCGGACGTTGCGGAGTAGGACTGTGCGGTGGGGCCGGCCACGTCGTGGTCGTTGGCGAAGGTCAGGTACTGCATCGCCCCGGTGAAGTACTGACCCACCGGGATCCGGTAGCTCACCCACCCCGGCGCCGAGGCGTCGTAGTTGGCGAAGGCGGCGATCCCGTAGTCGGCCTGCGTCCCGTAGAGCCGGAAGCCGCGGTCGGAGCTCAGCGCGTCGTCGGTCCAGGCCGATGGCGACCTCCTCGCGCCGGGCTCCTGAAGTCGAACTCCAGGACCGTGTTGGCCGTCACGGCGTAGGGGAGGGCGACCTTCTTCCAGGTGTTGCCGCTGAGGTGGAGCGTCGCCCCGGCGTCCTCCACGGCCGCCGTCCCGGCGACGTCCTGGCCCCCCCCGTACGACTGGATCGTCAGCCCGAGAAGTCCACCGCGCCGGAGGAACTGCCCCCGTTGGTCCTGGCCGATACGAACTCGGCGTAGGGCGAGACTCCGGCGGAGTTGGCCGCGCTCACGCGGTAGAAGTACGTCGTACCGGCCAGGAGCCCGGTGTCCTGCCAGGAGGTGGCGTTCGGCCCGGTGGTGGCGACCAGCGTCAGGCCGCGCGTGAAGGCCGCGTCGGTGGCCCGGTAGACCTTGAAGCCGGTCTCGTTCGTTGAGCGATCGACCCAGCCTACGTTGATCTGCGAGGACGAGGCGGCCGTCGCCGTCAGGTCGGTCGGCCGATCCGGGACCGTCGCCAACTGGGTGACATCGATGTGTCCGAGCCAGCCGCCGCCGGCGACGCACTTGAGCATCACGGCGTGGAACCCGGCGGTCAGGAACGTCGAGCCTGAGAGCGTCGTTTCGCCCGGTCCGATGGCCAGGTTGGTTCCGCCGTCGACGGCCAGGGCCATCGTGCCGCCGCTGTTGCCCCCGGTGCGCGTGAACTGGTACAGCCCGGCCTTCGGGACGAACACGTTCCAGGTGGTTAGCCCCGTCGTCCAGAAGGCGTTGGTGTTCGAGAGATGCGATCGGACTGCGGTGTTGGTCCCGTCCAGCGTGCCGGGCAGCGCGACGCCGTTCTGATTGGGCACCGGCAGCGACTGGTTCCGTTCGTCGATGGCCTGCACCAGCGGGTAGGTCGCCGAATGGTAGGTATTCTCCCACTGCTGGTAGGAGCCCCACGTTAAGAGGTCGCCGCCGGATCGGGTGAACGCGTCGTAGGCGTCGAGATTGGCCCGCTTCGCGCGAGGGTCGACGTACTTTGCGTAGTTCTGCAACGGCGAGGAGAAGCTGTCGCCTCCGACCCCCCAGCTCCCCTCGTAGGCGACGACGCTCAGGCCGTACGCCTGTGCGTACCTGGAGTTGTCGTGCAGCTGGGCCTGGTAGCTGGCCGGGCCGGGGAACCACGGGCTGGGGATTCCCCCCTCGAAGAACGCGTCGACGCTGGCGATCCGGATCCGATCGAGCAGCAGCGTCAGGCGGGGATCCGTCTCCCCGGCGATCCCCCCGCGGCCGATGATCCGGATCGTGTGATTGCCGGTCGTGGCGACCTGGAACGGGACGCTTGTGTAGAGGTCGAACTTGCGGTAATCACGCCCCCAGTTCCGCCCCGGCAGGAAGGGCTCGCTGCCCGAACGGTAGTCGGGGTAGCCCCAGTTCTTGGGGGTGACCCTCTGGTCGTCGAAGTAGATGTCGATGGCGCTCTCCAGCCCGCTGATCGCCGCCGCGTAGAAGTCGACCGCGTAGGTGCCGGTAGCCGTGAAGTTGATCACCTGGCTGATCGAGCCGTCCTTGCGGACGTAAGCCATCTCGTCCCCCTCCGGCGTTAGAGGGATGAATCCCAGGTCGCCCGGCCCCCGGGTGGCAAATTTCAGGTCGACCGGGCCGAAGGACCGGGCCCCGGATGTGCCCGAGGTGTAGGTCCAGGCGGAGGTCGTCGACTGGGAGTTGTAGGTGGCGCTCATCGCCTTGCTGACCGTGATCGCCCCGCTCGAGTTCGGGGTGATCGTCGTGTCCTGGCCGTAGAAGGCGTCCTGGGCGTTGGTCTCCTCGCTCAGGAGGTAGTATGTCGTGTTGGCCGCCAGCTCGACCGGGTAGGGGAACGTCCCGTAGACGAACGAGCCGGCCGTGCCCGTCCTTGTGTCGACGGTGACCTTGCCGAGTTCCGCCTTGTCGGACTCGCGGATCAGGTGCAGGACGTGGGTCCTGGAGTTGCCGGACGCCACCCAGCGGCCGAGCTGGTAGACGGCGACGTTGCTCGACCCGACGGTGAAGGCGTAGCCCATCGCCGTGGGCTGCGAGAGGGTCTGGGTCAGGGTGCCGAGCGTGGCGCCCCTCGTGAGCGACGCGAGGGCCGGATTGGCCGCGATGCCGGCATTTCCGCTGAAGGTCCAGGGCGTGCCGGTCGGGGCCGCCGACACGGTCCCCGCGGCCAGCCCCAGGCTCTCGATGCCCTCATCCCCCGGGACGATCCGCGTCTGGTATCCCCGCGCGTTGGCGGCGTCGTAGTAGGTCGCGCCGCCGGACCCCCAGATGTAGTACGACACCGGATGGGGATTCGCGACGTGCTGCTGTCCGTCCCCGTTGTTGAAGTAGGCGTCGATGAAGCCGAGCTCGTCGACGGCGGTGTCCTGGCCGTTGTTCATCTGGTACTCGATGAGGACGCGGACCCGGTCGCCCATCGCCGCGTCGCCCCAGACGGAGCGGAAGATGGTGCTGGCATCGACCGTCCTGAGCGCCGTCCAGCGCTTCCACAGGTCGCCGCGGCCGGAGTGATCGTAATTGATGATCTGCCCCTCGCGCGTGTTGCGGCTGATGGCGTCGGCGGTGAGCTGGTATCCCTGGTAGGCCTGGGGAAAGGCCCAGTTCCACGTCTCGTTGGACCACTCCAGGTAGACCTTCAGGTTGGGGTTCAGGGGCGGGTAGACGGGGGCGGCCTGGGGGGAGTCGTACGGGTTCGTCCCGTCGGAGCCGAACCTGATCAGCTTCGCGAGCCTGGTGATGTAGTCGTCGGTGGCCCCCATCGGGATCATGAGGTACATGTCCTTGCCGATCTCGTTGGAGAGCAGGACCAGGTCCTCCCAGGCCATGCTGGCGAAGCCGCGGCGCGCGCTGAAGTAGCTCGGCCGGGTCCGGTCCGACCAGTTGACCTCGCCGCTGTCGAGCATCGACGTGCCGTAGCGGATGGTCGTGAACCGGCCCAGCGCGTCGCGGATGGCGGAGGCGAAGAGGCTGTCGGTGCTGTAGGGCGTGGACCCTCCCATGGTCGTGGGCCGCATCACGCGAACGTCGGAGAACCCGGTGTTGGTCGGCGATGAGTCGGTCCGCTGGGAGTTGCGGAAGGTCAACGACATGATGTCCGCGGCCGGCATCAACGCAGCGCCGTGGTCGTGTTGGTAGCCGCGTCGTAGCCGGCGCCAGAGGGGAGCGTCCTTGCCGTAGGCCGTGGTGCCGACGGAGAACGAGCCGGTCAGCTGGACCTCGACCGCGGCCTTCCCCCGGAACTGGAGGAGATAGGTGCCCGCCATGGACGCCG
Organism: Isosphaeraceae bacterium; assembly: GCA_046349995.1. Lineage (GTDB taxonomy): Bacteria > Planctomycetota > Planctomycetia > Isosphaerales > Isosphaeraceae > Aquisphaera. The sequence continues at coordinate 13,809 of JAXMBE010000011.1, forward strand.
CCTCCTGCCCCTCCCAGACGACGTTCTTGGCGTCCGAGAGGGGCCAGCCGTCGGAGTCCCTCGGCACGGTGGTCCCGGAGACGGGAGGTATCCACTCGTCCCGACCCTGGCGGAAGGCGTCCGCGTAGGTGGGCGTCGGCATCCCGTAGGGCAGGAAGTTGAAGCCGCTGCAGGCCTACCGGCTCGATCACCTCGGCGGGCGTGCTGGGCGCTGGCCCACTCCAGCCGCGCGAACGGCTCCGGGCCGTGGCGGCGTATTCCATACGGACGTCGTAGGCCTGCCCGGCGACCAGGGCCGACCGCCCCACGTCCACGGTGTTGGACTCGTGGCTGGTCCAGTCGTCGATCAGGGTGGTCCAGGCGGAGGCTCCGGCGGCGCGGATCGAAAAGCGGACGCCCCCTGCCGTGGTTGTCGCGAATGTATAGGTCTCCGAGAACTTGGGGACGACCTGGCCGGTCCAGCGGACCGAGAAGTTGCGGGCGGGGACGCTCGCGAATCCCGGCGAGCTCGAGCCGCCGGGCCCGTGCTGGCCGTCCCAGTCGAAATTGATCCGGCACGTCGTCGCGCGTGAAGGTCGGCGTGCCGGAGAGGTCGGCGGTGGTGAAGTACTCGCCCATCAGCCCCGCCGAGGTGCTGCCGCCGCCCGCCGACAGGACGACCCTCGGCTCGAGCGCCGCCTCGAGGTGGTCCAGCGGTCGCGTGCGAGCGGGCCTGGCGTGCGGGGCCGGTGGGAGGACTCGGCGACGGTGCGGCGGGCGTACGCTGGGCGCATGGAATCAGCTCCCTCGGGCATGGATGCCTGGTGAGACTCGCAGTGGTGGTTGGTCGGAAACGGGTCGGGGCTCAACAATCGCCGAGCGCCGTGCTCGGCGGGCGTTCATCCTTCATGGCTAGGGTCGGGGCTCCGGCGGATTGCAGCTCGCCGAGGCGGCAGGGGGCGTCCGGGATCCGCCGTGACTCATCCCGGTCGGGCCCAGCAACGTGCACCCCGAGCGTCACGCCGCACGCCCGGGAGACATCCCGGGCCGAGGACGCCGACACGGCTTCATCCGGACCGGCGTGGACGCGGTCCCGATCGGCTCCGACAGTCTCGTCGGCGGAAATACTCCGAGGGATCTCTCACGGGGAGCCGCACGCGGGCCCCCTGTCGGCGGTGGAGGATCAAGTGGCAACCGCGGGCGACCCCGCCTCTCAGCCCGAAGAACCTTCACGTCCTCGGACACCCGATGTCATCCCAGGCGGCCGGGGACGCGCGACGCGGGTCCGTTGCGGCGAACCGCCTGGATTCCATCGACATTCGCTTGCACGGGTGGATCGCGGGGCGTGAAGCATGGTCAGGTGAGGCCCTCTTCGAGGCAGACCGCAGCCAGGTGATCGAACGGCGATTATTCCTCAGGACCGCCGGCAATTCTTGGACGATCTCACGAAATCTGGGATATTCTCACGACCCTTTCCGGTAGCCGCTCGGGGTGACGCCCACGATCCGCTTGAACTGCCGCGCCAGGTGCCCCTGGTCGCAGAACCCGGCCAGCGCCGCGACCTGCACCAGCGAGAGCCCCTCGTTGCAGAGCAGGTGCTTGGCGCGCTCCACGCGGCAGCGCAAGACGTACTGGTACGGCGTCAGTCCCGTGGAGCCGCTTGAAGAGGACCTCGAAGTGGGAAACGCTCACCCTTCGCCGTCTCGGCGAGCTGCCCCAGCGAGACCCTGCTCCAGGTTCTCGTGGATCGCCTCGACGGCCCGCCGCAGCTTCATCACCGGGAGGCCCCGATCGGTGCGCGCCGCCGGCTGGGAGTGCGTGGAGTAGCTGCGGGCCAGGTGGATGGCCAGGGCGTTGCGGAGCGATTCGACGTAGAGCCGCTCGCCGCCCATTGACTCCTTCAGCACCGCCAGGAGCGCGTGGGCGATCTGCGCCACCAGCGGGTCGCGGGTCCTGGGCTCGCCGACGAGATCGAGCCGCGAGGGGTTCAGGCCGATCTCGTCGGCCGCCTGGCGCACGACCTCGGGGCGGAGCATCACGAAGGCCCCGTCCCACGGCTCGTCCACCGTCCAGCGCACGGGACGCCCGCCGGGGCAGAAGACCAGGTCGCCCGGGCGATAGCTCCCCTCGTAGCCGCGGCCGTCGACGGAATGGCCGAAGCGGACCCGATCCCCCAGCACCAGCCCGATGACGTGCTCGTTGTAGACCACCTCGCCGCCGTCGCAGGGGCGGAACCGGCCCTGCTCCACGACGATGCCGTCCCAGCCCCGGTCCCGGCTCGAGAGCGACGCCGACTGCGAGCCGGGGCGGACCGCCGCCCCATCGCGCCGAACTTCGTCGATCATTTCACGCGATTGCAAGACAGTCCCCCCGATCCGCCACGGATCAACCAAGAACGGCGTCGCCACGACGCGGGTTCGGCCCCGCCCGGCCCCTCGATCGGTCATCTCTGGAATCGATGCATGGATCCGTCTCGCCGGGACGCATCCGGTGTCGGCACCTCGACGTGCGACGGCGTAGCATGCCTACATCAAGGTGGACAAGCACACAAAATTCAATTGATGATGCGAACGAATTCTTATTCTAGCAGACTCTGGCGCTTCTAGGCAATGGGGCTCCAGCGGCTTCGCGTGCCCGCCCCGCGTGGTGCGCCCGGGACCCCGGGGCCGCGAGGCGGCCCGGCGCGTCGGCGGTCCCAACGCCGCCTCGGGGCGGACACGTTCGCGTTGGCCCTCGGGCACGATATCGCGGGCGGGCCGTCGGGGAGTTGATCGGCCGACGTCCGGCGTGGAGGGGCGGCCCGAGGGCCACGGCGTGCCTGCACAAGCCGTGGGCAGCCGAGTCAAAGTCGGAGGCATGTCCGGCGGGGGATCAGGGCCAGACCGGCGGGGATGACGCGGACCGCGCGAAGCCCTCGGACTCGAGCTTCTCCCACTCACGGCGGACCCGCGAGAGTCCGAAGGCGCAAAGCTCGAACTGCTCGCTGAGCCGGCGCAGCACCGACCCGGAAGAATCCCGGGAGCTCAGCGTGCTGGCGACGTAGTAGGAGCGTTTGCCCTGCTGCTGGTAACTGATCAGGCAGTCCGGCAGCGAGGAATCCTGGAGTCGGGCGAGCGCCTCGGGATAGACCCCGGTCCAGAAGAGCGTGTAGTCGCCGACGTGGCGGTGGCACTCGCCCTTGCGGCGCTCGTCGGCGGACTCTGCCTCCGCGAGCATCTCGGTGACCTGGAAGACCGCGCGGCCTTGCTGATCGCGGACCTTCCAGATGTTCTGGCTGGGCACGAACCGAGCGAGCAGGTTCGCCACATAGCCGACGAGCGAGGGATCCCCGATGCCCAACTCGCTCATGAAGGTCGATTCCGTCAGTCCCCGGAAGAGCCGATTCAACGGATGCGATTCGGGAATCGTCTGTTGTGTCATACCCATCCTAGGCACTCCTCCGCGATCCGAGGTGGGGAAGAAGCTGAAAGCCGATTCGAGGAGAGGCTGTCGAGATCCCGCGACGTGAAAATCACATCGCGCTCACCCGTAGCAAATCCTACGCCAGGACGTGATCAGGTCAACGAGAATTTCCCCCGGGATGGACACGCTCGGTGCATCCGAGACTTTTGTCCCGTTCGGCGCCACTCGTTCACGAACCAGATCGTACGCGGAAGCAGGAACCGAGGCCTGAAGCGATCCGCAACACCCAATATGCTTAACAAAACTGTAGGGAGATCCAGTTCGATCCACAGGGAGCATCGGGAGACTTCGGAGGGGAGTTGCCTCCGGATGGGCTGTGCGGCGGTTGCCGACTCGTGGGTTTCCGTCTAAAACACGGAAGGACAAGAGGATCGGATACAGGCCCCTTTCGACTCGGCGGGCCCGCAGAACGTCCTCGCCCCCAGGTTGGTGGACGGTTTCGACCGACATGCCGGTCATCGGCAGACTCGTGCGGCTTGCCGAAATTGGACGATCCTGGCATGATAGATCGAGAGATTCTCAAAGAACGCGGATCGGCAAGGACCCGCCGTGATCCGGCGACGGCAGATCGCCCCGGGCACCGACGGGGCGATCGGGAACCGGAATTGCGGCTTCGATTTGGGACGGGACGTCGGGCCGCCCATCGGTCCAGGGTCGGGAGGTAGACGGTTGCGTATCACGTTCCACGGTGCGACCCGGCAAATTACCGGAAGTGCCCATCTTCTCGAAATTGGATCGCACCGCCTCCTGTTAGATTGTGGACTTTTCGATTCGGATCGGATCGATCCGAGCAGCCCGAACCGCCAGTTCGGCTTCGATCCGCGGTCGCTGGACGCGGTGATCGTCTCCCACGCCCACAACGACCACATCGGCCGGCTCCCCTGCCTGGTCAAGGCGGGGTATCGGGGCCCCATCTACGCGACGCCGGCCACGGCGGACATCACCAGCGTCATGCTCCGGGACAGCGCGCGGATCCAGCGTGAGGAGGTGCGCAACGCTCACCTGCGGCATCCGCACCTCGACGCCCCGGAGCCGCTGTTCGACCTCCTCGACGTGGAATGGGTCGTCGAGCGGCTGGTGCGCCTGCCCTACGACGAGCCGCGCGAGGTCGTCCCCGGCGTGGCCCTGACCTATCTCGACGCCGGGCACATCCTGGGCTCGGCGATCGTCCGGCTGGATTACCAGGAGCACGGCCGCTCGCGGCGGTTCGTCTTCACCGGCGACCTGGGCCGGCGCAGCACCAGTCTGCTCCCCGACCCCAGCCTCGTGCAGGGCATCGACATCCTGGTCTCCGAGAGCACCTACGGCAATCGAGAGCTCGACTCCTACGATCGCCTGATGAAGCAGCTCCACGCGATCGTCGCTCGGGCCACGCGGCTCCAGGGCAAGATCGTGATCCCCGCGTTCAGCCTGGGACGCACCCAGCGGATGGTCTTCTGCCTCCAGGAGCTGTTCACGGTCCACAAGGTCCGGCCGATCCCGATTTACGTGGACAGCCCGCTGGCCAGCCGCCTGACCGACATCCACCGCGACCACCCTGATGCCTACACGCCGCACGCCCGCCAGGTGATGGACCGGGACCCGCTCTACTTCGGGTCCAAGTACGTCGAGTTCTGCCAGAGCTGGGACGATTCCCGGCGGCTCAATCACATGGGCGGCCCGATGGTCATCATCTCGTCGTCGGGCATGTGCGAGGCGGGGCGGATCCGCCACCACCTGCGGCACGTCGTCTCGGACCCGGACAACGCGATCGTGATCGTGAGCTTCCAGGCCGAGGGCACGCTCGGCCGGCAGATCGCCGAGGGCGTGGAGCGGGTCCAGATCCTCGACAACTGGTATGACCTGAACGCCGCGGTCTACGTGCTCGACGGCTTCTCCGGCCACGGCGACCGCAACGACCTGGCCTGGTGGTTCGAGCAGACCGGCGGCAAGATCGAGCACGGCTTCCTCGTGCACGGCGAGCCGGAGGCCATGGAGTCGCTCGCCCCGGTCCTCCAGCCCCACGTCCTGAGCGCCGTCCAGATGCCCGAACTCCACGCCACCTACGAGGTCTGACCGGCGCTCGGCGGCCGGGCGCGGCCGTCATGGATCGTTGCGACGGCCTTCGCAGCACCGGGCGGGTCGTGCAGCTCGGCGACGGCAGCCCATGACGCCTCGGGCCCGGTCCGTGCCCACGAACCACGGCAGGCGCGTCAGCATCCCGCGTCTTCCCGGTCGAGGGCGACGAACGGGCCGAACGCCTCATTCCAGGATAATTGACTATCTCATTGGCAATAGTGGGATCTGGAGGATTCCGACCGACGCCGACTGCCCGCCCGTCACTCCCTCCGACTTTCGCGGCCCCGCTCCTGACCGGTGCCCGCGCCGTTCAGGCCCTCGGCGTCATCGGCGGAGTCGGCGGCCCAGAAGCAGGCTCGATACCAGCCCCAGCCCGAACAGCCCCAGGGACGACGGCTCCGGGATGACCGACGAGGGCAGGAAGTCCGTGGCGTTGTTCAGGTTGCCGACGATGACCGAGAAATCTCCCGTGTCGCCGAGCGGGATCTGATTGTCGGCCAGGATCGACAGCGCGATCGAGAACGTGAGCGTGCTCGGGGTATTCCCTCCCCCGTCCACGTAGAGGACCGGCAAGGTGGCGATCGGAGTGAAGGTGCTGGTGCTCACGAGATCCACCAGGCCCGGCGCCCCGTGCAGCGGATCTCCCTCGCTGGTCAGATTGATGTAAGCGTCGATCCCATGAGCGGCCGGGGAATACTGACCGAACCCCGGCTGGAGGCCGTTGGTGTCCAGGAACGAGCCCGATACTCCCGTCCCGGCGTCGTTGTCCGTGTCGAGGTTCACGAAGCCATAGACCGCGTCGTCGCTGGCCGATGAGGGGCCCTCGATCGTCGGGTTGGCGAACGTGATGATGAACGTGAGGCTCGTGCCATCATTCGTCCCGGTGATCGAGAGCATGGTGATGGCGGGGCCCGCGGCGTCGGGTAGAGCCGTCGAATGATGCGAATACGTCAGGCTCCCGGCGTTCGCTTCCATCGCGCCTGCAATGAGCACCATGATGGAAACACCGACTCGCCATGAGATGCTCATTTTCATGGAAATTCCCTGTGGAAGGTCGGTCTGTACTTGTTTTCCCGTCCCGGCGGGCGAGATCCGAAACTCGAGTTCGGCTCGAGCGGCTTCGCGGCCTGGGACGTCATCGTCCTGCCTGAGAGCTCCCGGTCGCACGGTTGTGGAATACCCGCTCGCTGGCGATCCATCGGACGAGCGACTCGCGAACAAGTTGATGCCTCTCCGCGAATCTGCGGGGAGCACGCTTCGACAGCGCAACCGACTTCCTGGAGCCATCTCCCGGGGAGACCACCGTGGTTCTCGCGGCCGTCGCGGCCCCGGCCGTGACCGGCGGTGAGGGAGCGTCCGGGCGCGCCGGCGGAGCATTCCGGGCCGGTGCGGCGGTGGTCTGCGTCCGGGGGACGGCCTGGACCGGGGGTGTCGGTCCCGTCGGCGTGGTGGTGGTCAGGGCCTCGAGGATACCTGCATCCTGGTTGGCCGCGTCAGGACCCGCTTCCGGGCTGGAGAGGAGCGCCGCCGATTGGTGCAGATTGCCACTCGGGACGAGCAGGACGCCGTCGGCGATGATCCGGCCATCCGCGCCGCTCACGCTCAGGATCACCGTCATCCTGCCTGCCGTTACGGTGAAGGTGCCGAGCATCGCCCACGCCTGTTCGCCGAACCGGCCGCCGGAGGGGGGGAGTTGCTGGTTCTGAACGGAAGTGCCCAGGCTTGCGAATCCGTCATGGATGGAATAGCTGGCATTGCTGGCGTTCGATGATCCCCCTTGCCAGGTCGCCCATACTTCATAAGTGCCCGGGGATACGTTCAGCAGCCAGCGAGCCGTGGCTGATCTCGACGTCGCCGGGTCGGCGCCGGAGTGGGTCCCATTGAAGCCGCCCGCCGCGACACTCCAGATCCCGTATTGATAGAAGCCCGCGTGACTGTTGTCCCGCACCGCGACCGGGTTCAAGTCCGACGTGGCAACCGTCAGAGTCGTCGTTCCGCTGACTCCATCCAGCGACGCGCCGATCGTCGTGGTGCCATTCTCCAGGGCAGTGGCCATGCCCTGCGAACCCGGATCGTTGGAGACGGGCGCCACCGCCGTATCCGAGGAAGTCCATGTCACCTGACCGGTGAGGTCGAGGGTCGAGTTGTCCGTGTACATTCCCGTCGCCGTGAACGACACGGTCTGGCCCTTCGACACGGTGGTGTCGGCCGGCGCGATCATGATCATCACGAGGGCGGCCGGGGTAACCGTCAGCACGGTCGAGCCGCTCACATCACCGAGCGTGGCGGTGATGTTGGACGTGCCCACCGCCAGCCCGGAGGCCAATCCGTCACTCGTGACCGTGGCGATCGCGGTGTCGGCCGATGCCCAGATGACCTGCGCGGTCAGGTCCAGCGTGGTGCTGTCCGAATAGCTCCCGGTGGCGGTGAAGGGCTGAACCTCGCCGACAGGCACGGAGGGATCTGGAGGAGCCACGCTGATCGACTGGAGGACGGCCGCCGTGACCGTCAGCACCGTCGAACCTGAAACGCCCCCGAACATCGCACTGATCGTGGATGTGCCCTGGGCGAATGCAGTCGCGACCCCCTTGGAACCGGGATCGTCTGAGATACTGGCGACGGCGGTGTCGGCCGAGGCCCAGGTGACCTGCGCGGTGAGGTCCTGCGTCGAGTCGTCGGAGTACGTCCCGGTGGCGGTGAACTGCTGGGTCAGCCCCTTGGCGATGCTGGGGTCGGCCGGCGTCACCGCGATCGACTGCAAGGTGGCGGCACTCTGGACGGTCACCGTCCCTGCCATGCCGCTGGCCGTCCCGTTCCCGTTGTCATCGCCATGGATGACACAATAGTACACGAAGGTCCCAGCCTGAGTGAATGTGTGATCAAATGTAAAACCACTGTTGAGGACTCCCGAATCCCACTGTTCCGCAGACCCGGACACCGAGGTCGTGCTATGGAAATCGGATCTCCAGACCCAATGGACGGTGTCGCCGACGCTGATCGTCACGTCGCTCGGACTAAACGAGAAGCCGAGCAGGTCGACGGTGACCGTGGCCAGGAGCGTCCGGTCCTCCAGCGGCTCCACCCGGAAGCATCGACGCATCCGCGACCTGCGACACTTCCGCCGCATCGCCGGGGTGGAACTGGATCGACTCGCGAGGCCGATGGAGATCGCGACATGATGTGACCTCGTGGGAAGCTCAGGGGCGGCCGCGACGGTTAGTTGACCAGGATGTTCGCCCGTCGATGGCATGCCTCGAGGCTCCGTGACTGCAGGCGGCGGCTCCCCCTGCACCGGCAACGGAGAAATTACATATGACTCAAGTGCGAGAACGTACCGCGAACGCCAGCCCTCGAAGCGAGGCCGCGAGAATTCGACGTGGAACCGCGAAATTGGACGAAAGGGACGCTACACCCAAAAGGAGCACGGACTCGCAGCCGCGGTTACGAAAATCGCGAGAAATATCCGCATGGAGCCGCAAGCGGCGGCGAAAGCCTGACGCCGGGCGGGAATCCCAGGCCGTCGGGGCCCCGCGGGCTGGGCCGTGGCACTTCCACCCGCTCGGGGCGGTGAAGAGAGCTTCCGAAGTCACTGCTGCCGATCGCGGGTCGGGATCCGGGCGGTATCCGAAGTCCCCTACCTCGTGGCCATCCCTTGAGTAGATCGGGGCCGGGCCGAGGTGCATCAGTACCGGTGAGGGGCCATCCGGAGATCGCGTCCTGTCCGACGCGGGTCTTCGGGAGCCACACCATCACACGACGGCCGCGCCTGGTCCCTGAGCCCTCATGTATTGGCCAATTTGCATGCAATTGAGGCGGACCGGGATGGCCGTTCCCGAGTCGCCCCTGACCCCGCCCCGAGCCGCGAAGGCGCCGAAGTACCTTGCCCGGTTCAACGAACCCCAGCAGCACCGCCGTGAGCCCGAGGATCCTCGCCGTGTGCGCCGGCTCGGCCCGGCCGTGGGGGAATGCAATCGTCGCGGATACCACGCCCGGATCGTTCAAGACGCCGCCTTGCCCGCGCGGGTGAAGGCCCACCTCTACGGCGTGGGACGAGGCCGTCGCGACTCGCCTCGCCTCGCCTCGCCTCCTATTCGACGCCATCGACCCGGGCCCGGTGCGCCTCAATGCCAGACGAACAGCGGGACGGGGGCCTCGCGGAGCATGGTCCTCGTGGTCGAGCCGAGGAACAACTCCCGGAGGGCCGATTGCCCGTAGACTCCCATGACGAGGAGACCGGCGTCGAGCGTCTCGGCGTGAGCGAGCATGACGGAGGCCGGGTCCGCGCCTCCCGGCTCAGAGACGATCACGGGCGCCGCCTCGATCCTGTGGGCCGAGAGGAACTCGACCGCCCGGCCGGCACGCCGAGCGGCTTCGCGCGGATCCTCGTGGACGCTCACCACGTGGACAGCCCGCCCCCCGATCAGCCCCGAGGCCTCGAAGGCCTGGAGCGTGCGTGCGGCCTGGAGGCTGCCGTCGTAGGCGATCAGCACGGCCCCCGCCGATCGGCAACCCGACGGGACCACGACCACCGGTCGCGGGCTGCGGCGGAGGATCCGCGTCAGCGCATCGTCCGGCCGTTCGCTGAACCCTTCCCGCAGGCTCTCCCGGCCGAGCAGGATAAGGTCGTAGCGCTCGGCCTCGCGGCAGATCCGGTCGCACGGCGAGCCCGCGACCTCCAGGGGCTTGAACGGCACGCCCTCGCGGGCGCAGCGGAGCGTCGCGGCCCCGAGGACCCGTTCTCCCTCCCCGGTCAGTTCCCGTAACAGCCGCTGATCGATCTTCCGGAAGTGAGGGGCTTCCCCCAGGATCCGCTCCTCCGGGTAGTGGAGGCCCGGCTCGTCGACCACGACGAGGCCGACCAGCAGGGCTTCGTGACGGCGAGCCCATTCGATGCCCAGTGAGAGGGCCGCCTCGCCGTCGGCCGTCCCGTCCAGCGCGACCAGCAACGTCTTCACCATGACTCCGGCTCCCGCGACCTCGGTCGCGACGCGCAGCGGTGTGCGGGACCGCACCGCGAGAGGTCGGCCTTCCTCCATTCTACGTCAGCCATCGGGGTCGAGCGAGGAGGCCGGCAGCCCGGATCCTCGTCGCCGGCGCGGGCTTGCGAGTCACGGCATCGTCCGGGCAACCCGGAAGCCGTAGACGCCGAGCTGGTTCTCGGGCGTGTTCCAGATCCGGTGGGCCGCGCTCATCTCGGACGCCAGGTCCCCGAACGAGCTGCTCCGCAGGATGTGCTCTCGGCCTCTGGCGACCACGAACTCGCCCTCTCCGTCATCGATCACGCGTCCGTTCGCGCCCGGCCTGTACGTGTCGAAGCGGTCCTGGCACCATTCGTAGAGGCTGCCGAGGGTGTCGAAGAGGCCCAGGTCGTTCGGCAGGAGCACGCCGCAGCGGCCCGCCTTGCCGTCGGAGTTCATGATGTAGCGGGCGAAGCGATCCAGGATCGCGGGGCTGCCGCCGCAGTACCGCCCGGTCGTGGTCCCGGCCCGGCAGGCGTATTCCCACTCGGCCTCGGTCGGCAGCCGGTAGCCGCCGCGAAGCAGGACATCGGCAGGGACCTTCATCCCCTCGCGATAACCGGCCTCGGGTTCGGCCTGGTAGGAGGGCCGGAGGTTCTCCTTCCGGCTCAGCCAGTCGCAGAACGCCGCGGCCTCATACCAGCTCGGCGAGCTGACCGGGTCTCCCGGCTCGGTGCTGTATCGGTTCTGCTTTCCCCGCTCGCCCGGCGACGTCTCGTTCAGGAAAGCCTGGAACTGCGCGTTGGTGACCTCGGTGGTCGCGATCGCGAAGCGCCTGGGGATCACCCGCCGGTGCGGGAGCTCGATATCCTGCCGATCGGGCTCGTGCGGCGGCGACCCCATGAGGAACTCGACCGGCCCCTCGACCACGGCGAAGGTCAGCCCCTGGCGATTGACGTACCAGCGGAAGCCGCTCCGGATGCCTCGCGCGGCCAGCTCCACGTCGGCCTGCCTGAGCTTCGCTTCCTGGCCCCAGCGTCGCAGCGCGTAGGCGGCCGCCCCGTGGATCCCGGAGTCGGGGTCCTCGCGGTAGAGCGTCAGGGCCGAGGTCACCAGTTGCTCGGCCAGGTCCGGGGACAGGGGGCCGAGTTCGAACTGCCCCAGGACCAGCAGGATCGCGCGGCGGACGGAGGTCTCGCGATCGGCCAGGATCGCATCCATGCCCGGCCGCTGCGGGGGAGCCGCCGGGGCAGACGCCGCCCGGCGGGGCATATCGAGCCGATCGACCAGGCTCCGCGGGTCCGCACCCAGGCCCAGCGGCTGGAGCCAGAGGATCAGGTTGCTACGGAGCCGGGGGTCGGGGGAGTGCGCCAGCAGCGGCACCACCTCGTCGATCCAGTTCATCCGCACCAGGGCGGCTGCTGCGCGGGCCTGGCGGCCTGCAAGTCGGTCGCAACGGGCCTGGTACTCGGCCGCCTTGGCGGGGTCGGCCGGCGGCTCCGGGCGCTCCCGGCCGATCTCCTCGCGAAACAGGGCGAGGACCCTCGGCTGCATCGTCTGGGCCAGCGGCAGGAGCGTGTTGAACGTGGCCGGGTCGGCGTCCATGATCAGGTCCGCGATCAGCTCGGTGTGCCCGGCGGCGTAGGCGACCAGCACGTTGGTGGCCATCACGCGCTCGTTGTCGGGGCGAGCCGAATCGCGGACGATTGCGGCGATCGGCGGAATCAGCCGCTCGCGGACCGGCCGCAGCAGGTCCAGCCAGCTCGCCAGGGCGACGGGAGACTCCGAGACCAGCTCGTGCGCGACCTTCTCCGCATGCTCGCCCCACCGCGGGTCGCCCGGCGCGTAGAGCGCCAGCGCCGCGGCGGCCGGCAGGACCCGGGACCGGCGCGGCGGCCGGCCCGAGCCCAGGACGTTCCAGAGCTGGCCGACGATCCGCTCCCGATATGGCGCCAGCGCTTCGCGGAGCACGTGCAGGTCGGCCGCCTCCACGTCGGTCAGCCGCTCCCGCACGTAGTCGGCCTGTCCGCCGTCGCTCGGCAGGAGCGCCAGGCTCGCGTGCAGGTGCTCGCGCCTCTCCGGCGGCGTCCGCTCGACGATCGATCGGAGCATGGGATCCGCCCAGCGGCGGTAGCCGGAGAGCTGCCGGATGATCGTCGGGACCTCGCTCGTGCTGGCGGTCCCGAGCGAGGTGACGAGGCTGCTGGCCCAGAAGTAGGCCCTGGCCTCGGCGGCGCCCCAGGTGACGAGGGCCAGCGTGCAGGCTACGAAGGCCGCCAGGGCGCCGTAGCGTCGGCCGGCGGACTGCATCATCGCTCGCTGGGTCTTGCTCCAGGTCCGGCGCTCGGTGAGCAATTCAATGCCCAGCCATTCGCCGAGGGACGGCAGGAACCGGGACTCCGGCTTCGGCCCCCAGAGCTGGGCACGCTCCTGGAGCCGCAGCTCCGCGCGGCCGCGACGCGACTCGCGTTGCTTGCGAGTCAGCCAGTCGGAGACCGAGTGGACCAGGTAGTCGTGCGTGAGCTGGTAGAACCGCTCACTACGGCTCCTCCCCCCGTCCGTCTCGCCGTTGGCGGCGGACTCGAACTCCCGCCCTTCGGGGTCCGTCGGGGTAATCAGCCGCAGCTCGGAGTCGAGGATCCGGATCAGCTTCTCGAACCCTTCGGGCCGACCGGAGTAGCCGGAGACCGTTCGGAGCTCGGACTCGGACCGCATGTGCCCCTTGATGTCGGTGCCGGACTCGGGCAGGAGCGCGGCCAGCACGGCACGGGCCGCCTTCTCGTGGTGGAGATGGGCGGGGGGCGAGGTCGCCAGGCCGAAGTTCTCCTCGAGGAACGTGAAGCCGACCCCGCGGGCGCCGCCGACCTGGCTCAGGGCCGAGCGGGTCCACTCCCGCGTCTTCATCATCTCGGCGAAGAGGGCCAGCCGGACGCAGACGACCTTGCCCTCCTGGGCCAGGCCCGAGACGGCCTCGGCGAGGAAGGCGTCGCGCTCGCGCGCCCGGCTGCGGCTGTCGTCGAGCTTGCCGTAGGCCCGGCCGAAGGCCGCCAGGACCCTGCGCGCGTGGGCCGGTTCGAAGAGGTCCACGGAGGCCGAATTCCGCCCCTCGAGCAGCGGGACCTCGAGCGCGCGCATGAACCGGGTGGCGGCCATCCAGAAGTCGTCGCGCACCATGACCATGCACTGCACGCGCTCGCCGTCGCACTGCCGGAGGTCCTGCACGAGGGCGGGCGCCTCCTCGCCGCGTCGCGCGTGCAGCCATTGCTCGAACTGGTCGAGCACCAGCAGCACCTTGCCGCCCTCGGGGAGCGCCCGGCCGCGCCGCAGCGCGGCGAGGCACTCCTTGAAGCCGAGGCCCTCGGGGAGGGCCGGGCATCGCCGCCGCAGGGCCGCCATCAGCCGGCTCTCGGTCTCCAGGGGTGTGGCCTCGACGTAGACCGTCAGGACCCGCGGGTCGAGCCGGGGGAGCAGCCCGGCCTTCACCAGCGACGTCTTGCCGCACCCCGACGGGCCGTAGATCAGGCCGACCGCGGACGTCGGGCCGGGCTCGGACTGCTCGACCCAGTCCTTCCAGAATCGGAGGCCCTCGGGCAGACCGTCGCGATCGCGGGGGCCGGGCAAGAGCTCGATGAAGAAGTCGGCGTCGCGCTCGTTGAATGCACGCAGCCCCTTGGGGACGACCCTGAAGGAATGGCTGAGGAAGAACGCCGTGTCGCCGGCCGGCGCGGCCCCGCGGCCCGGCAGCGCCGCGCCGGGGCGAGGCGGCTCCGCGGCCGACGCGATGTCCCCGAGGAAATGCCGCAGGTCGCCGGCCATCGCCTGGGCCGTGGCGTAGCGATCGCCCGCACGCCTGGCCAGCGCCTTGAGGCAGATCCGCTGGAGTTCCAGGGGGATCGACGCGTCCACCTGGCAGGGCGGTCTGGGGTCCTCGCCATTCATCTGGATCATCAGCAGCTCGCGCGTCGGCGCGCGGAACGGCCGCATTCCGCAGAGCAGTTCGTAGAGCACCACCCCGAGGCTGAAGACGTCCGACCGCCGGTCCAGGCGATGCCCCTCGCCACAGGCCTGTTCGGGGCTCATGTAGGCCGGCGTGCCCACGAACCGCGGCCCCTTGCCCTGGTCCGCCGCGCAGGGCCAGCCCGGGTCAACGATGAACGGCGTGCCGCCCTCGCCGATCAGGATGTTGCCGGGCTTCACGTCGCGGTGGACCAAACCCCGGGAGTGGGCGTGATCGAGCGCCTCGGCGATCGTGGCGATCAGCTCGGCGGTCTCGACCCATCCCGGCCGATCCCTCCGGATCCGGACCGCCAGGGTCTCGGACTCGATGTACTTCGAGACGATGTAGAACGGGAACCGCCCGGCGCCGCCGACGTCGTAGACGGGCACGATGTTGGGATGGTCGAGCTGGGCGACCGCTCTGGCCTCCGCCAGGTAGAGCCCGGCGTCCTCCTCCGACGAGACCAGCCGGGCGTGCGGGACCTTGACCGCGACGCGACGATCGAGCTGCTCGTCGTGCGCCAGATAGACCGATCCGAACCCGCCGTAGCCGAGCCGCCTCTCGACCCGATAGCGGCCGATGCGATCTGGGACCGGCTCGTCGAGGGGGACCGCCGGGGTGATCAGGCCCTCGTCGGGGACCGTGAGGTCGAGCTCGTGAGGCCTGGGCTCGCAGGGGTCGGCGACCTCCGTAAGGCCGTCAAGGTTGACGGTCTCCTCCCCGATCTTCTGCCCCTGCCGGTCCTCGGTCGGCTCTTGCCAGGGGTCGAACATCGGACCTGCTCCGGCCGCCCGAGGCGATCCGACGGCAATGCGGCGCACCTCGCCGCACCATCCTCGCCCGATTGCTCGTCACGCGCCGTGGATTATAACGTTGGCTCCACGGGAAAGGGATGCAGTGGGTGCACCAGCATTCACATTAACGGATCTTTAGAATCGGGGTCGATTTCGCCTCGACACGGGTTTGTTGTTCTCCGGTGTCCGGTCTCCGCGTGGTGTCTCTGGAGGTCTCCGGAATTCAGACCGGGCGACGGACCTCCCTCGGGGCCGTAGAGAGCAGGACATCGCGTCGCCGGAGGACGTGGCGAACGATGGCGAAGTGAGAACGGACGCGCGAATCATGCCATCTCGACCCACAGGAGTGCCGCCGGGTCCGGGGGCCGTCGGGCGATCAGCCCCCGGGGGACCGGAGCGCCCCGGCCAGCTCGCCGATGAACTCGCCGATCTCCTCGACGACGTCCTTGCGGGGCCGGTTGACGGCCTCGGCGAGGCGGCGCACCAGGGCGCTGCCGACGATCAGGCCGTCGGCCACGGGGGCCAGCTCGCGGACCTGCTCGGGCGAGCCGATGCCGAAGCCGATGCAGATCGGCAGGTCCGTCTGCGTCCGCAGCCAGGCGACGTTCTCGACGAGCTCCGGCGGCAGGCTCCTCCGCTCCCCGGTGATGCCGGCCACCGAGACGTAGTAAATGAACCCCGAGGTGAGCCGGGCAATCTGCACGGCCCGCTCGCGGGGGGTCGTCGGAGTGATGAGCTGGATGAGCTTCAGCCCGCGGGCGGTCGCCTTCTGCATCAGGCCCTCGGATTCCTCCAGCGGCAGGTCCGGGACGATCAGGCCGTCGAAGCCCGCGGTCCCCGCGTCGTTCAGGTAGCGCTCGATGCCGACGCGGTGGATGATCGCGTACGAGACCATGGAGACCAGCGGGGTCTGCTCGAGCGTGGCCGAACTCTCGGCCCGGAGGGTCCGGAGGGTCTGGAAGATGTGCGAGACCCGGACGCCCCGCTCGAGGGCCCGATGATAGCTCGCCGCGATGACCGGCCCGTCGGCGATCGGGTCCGAGTAGGGGATCCCGACCTCGATCAGGTCGGCCCCACGCCGGGTCAGCTCGTTGATCAGGACGGCCGTGGTCCCGAGATCCGGATCCCCCGCGGTCACGAACGGCATCAGGGCACGGCGGCGTTCGTCTTTCAGGCGGCGGAAGAGGGCGTCGATGCGGTTCATGGGATTGGAGTGGGCAGTAGGCAGTAGGCAGTGGGCAGTGAACGAAAGTGATAGCCTACCGGAACTCCATCGCTGCCGCACGGGGATTTGTCCCCATCTCGCACCGAGCCCGAACTTTCGTGGATCGCCGGCTTGCGGGACACACGCCCGGAGCAGGGCCGGGCTCACCGCCCACGATCAAATCGGCTCACCCCGGAGCCGGGCGACCTCGTAGGCGTCCTTGTCGCCGCGGCCCGAGAGGCAGGCGATCAGCACCTTGCCCGGCCCGAGGCGGCGGGCCTCGCGGAAGGCCTGGGCAATGGCGTGGCTCGATTCGAGCGCCGGAAGGATGCCCTCGCGGCGGGCCGTCGTGTTGTAGGCCTCGAGCGCCTCGGCGTCGGTGATCTTGTCGTAGCGGACGCGGCCGAGGTCCTTCCAGAAGCTGTGCTCCGGGCCGACGCCGGGGTAGTCCAGCCCGGCCGAGATCGAGTGCACGTCCTCGGTCTGGCCGTCCTCGTCCTGGAGGACGTAGCTGAAGCTGCCGTGGAGCACGCCCGGCCGGCCCTGGGTCAGGCTGGAGGCGTGGTCGCCGGCCTTCGGCCCGCGGCCGCCGGCCTCGGCGCCGATCAGCTCGACCTGGGCGTCCTCGATGAACGGGAAGAAGATCCCGGCGGCGTTGGATCCGCCGCCGACGCAGGCGACGACCGCGTCGGGCAGGCGGCCCAGCCGCTCCAGGCACTGGGCGCGGGCCTCGCGGCCGATGACCGACTGGAAGTCGCGGACGATCATCGGGAACGGATGCGGGCCGACGACGCTGCCGATCGTGTAATGCGTCTGCGACGACGAGCCCATCCAGTCGCGCATCGCCTCGTTGGTCGCGTCGCGGAGGGTCCGCGAGCCGGTGGTCACCGGGACGACCGTGGCGCCCATGGTCCGCATGTTGAAGACATTCAGCTTCTGCCGGCGGATGTCCTCCTCGCCCATGTAGACGGTGCATTCCAGGCCGAACAGGGCGCAGGCGGTCGCCGTGGCGACGCCGTGCTGGCCCGCCCCGGTCTCCGCGATCACCCGGGTCTTGTTCATCCGGCGGGCCAGCATCACCTGGCCGATCGCGTTGTTGATCTTGTGGGCGCCGGTGTGGTTCAGGTCCTCCCGCTTCAGGTAGATGTCCGCCCCGCCGGCGAACTCGGTCAGCCTGCGCGCGAAATACAGGGGCGAGGGCCGTCCGACGTAGTGCTTCAGGTAGTCGTCCAGCTCGGCCTGGAACGCCGGGTCGGCCTTCGCCCGCTCGTACTCCTCGGCGAGGAGGTTGAGCGCGTCCATGAGCGTCTCGGGCACGAACCGGCCCCCGAAGACGCCGAATCGCCCGAGCTGGTCCGGGAACTGGTGAAGCGAATTCGCGGGGACGGAGGCGGCCGAGGCGGCGGCCCCGGCGTCACGGGTCGTGGACATGTTCAAACGGTCCTCGTCTCGACGGCCATCGAGCCGAACCCAAGCGGGGCGGTTCGTGCGGGCAATCTCGCGGAAAGAGCATCATCCCGGCCCGACGTTGAGCGGGTCAAGAGCGGTTGCGGCGATTCGCGCGGCCGGCGGTCCGGGCCGCACGTTCCGTGGATCGCGTGGTGGCCGACCCGTTAGCCCGGAGCCGCCCGCCGGCCCCGTTCAACGCTCGCTCTCCGACCCCGCGAACCGGTACTCGCGCCACGCGACGCCGTACTCGGGGCCACGGCTGAGGTGGGCGGTCCGCTCCGTGGTATCGAAGATCATCATGTCGAGCGTCGACCGGCCGACGCAGATCCGCCGCTTCGGGTCGCCGAAGTCCTGCTTCAGCTCCTCGAGGTCGGTGCGGCCGCGACTCCGGTCGAGCAAGGCGTCCATGGTGTCGCAGCGCGGGTGCCGCGGCTGGGCCTTATTGCGATCGGCCCCGGTCATCCGATTCGAGCCGAAGCCGACCCGCACGAGCCGCCCGGCCGCCTCCTCGCACGCGACTCCCTGGGGCGAGCCCTCGATGTTCAGCAGCCGGCCGGAGCCGTCGGCCATCACGAAGGTGAACCAGCCGGCGTGACGGTCCCTCCGCGCCGCATCGGCGGCCGCGTCGAGCGTCGGCTGATACAGCAGGTGCGCAATCAGCACGTAGGCGGGCAGCCCCACTCGCGGCACCTGCTTCGGCTTGCCGAGTTCGGCGCTCGTCCAGCAGAGGGCCAGGCCCGCGGAGTTCAGGCCCGCGCCGACCCACAGGCCCGGGAAGGCGTAGGCGAGCACGCTCGGACCCTCCTCGCGTTGCCAGTGGAGCACCGAGGAGAGCCCCGCGACTGACTCCATCCAGTCCCACGTCTGGCCGACGAAGCACGGCCCCCGCGTCTCCGGCGGCCCGACGGCGACCGCCGTGCAGTGCGAGATCGGCGGCAGGCTGCCCCGGTGGTACAGCTCCTCGTGGAGCGTGAGCAGGACGTGCTCCTCCAGCCGCAGGCCGGTCGCCTCGGCCATCCCTTCCAGCTCGTCTGCGATGACCGGGCACTCGGCGCGGATCACGCCTGCGCATGCGCCGGCGTAGCGGAGGAGGTCTTCCCGATGAGCCGCCGAACCCCCGAACGCCCGATGGATCTCGCGATCCAGGAACTCGCGGATCGCGTCCCCGAACTGCCTGCCGTAGCGGCGACCCCGCTCGCGCGGTCCGCCCGCGATCGTGGCGGCGTCGCCGAACGGCGCCGCGGGCCGGACGGCGGACTGGGCCCTCGCGGTGGAACTGCAGCTGACCACGCCCAGGCCGGCTGCGAGACGTTGGAGGGCTTCACGTCGGGTCACCATCTGGAGTCTCCCCGGCCGTTCCCCTGTGAACGCCATTCAGCATTCAGCAGCGGCGATTCCTCAACCGAGCGAACGCGGCGATCCCCTCGCCGGGCCGCCACCCTCACTGCTCCTTAGCGCCGCGTTCGCGAGGGCACCGTCGACTCGACCGGCTCCTCGTCATCCTGAGCGGGGTAGAACGCGAAGAAGCGCTGGCCGGCGAGGTAGTCGTTCATCGCCTTGCGGATCGACCGGAGCTGCTTGAGGAAGCGGGCGTACTGCCGGATCAGGCGGGTGCGCTGTTCGTCCGGCATCTCCAGCAGGTCCACGTAGTAGCGCTGGGCTTGCTCCGGATCGAACGTGCTCCAGAGGCGCTTGATCCTCAGCCCGGATTCCACGTCCTCGAACTCGAGCATCCGGGCGTACTGACGGGCCTTCATCTTCTTGGCGAAGCGGACGAGCTCCGCATGGCTCTCGTAGCCGCCGATCTTGTCGATCCACTCGACGATCTGCTCCGTGCTGAGCCGGGGACCCTTCTCGGCACAGAGTTCCTTCAAGCTGGCGACGATCTCGGCAGGACCCATACCTCAGCTCCCCCCCGCAGCGCGGCCGGCTCGCCCGAACCGTGGCGAGGTGCAAACTCCCTCCCGCGCCCGCCACGCGGTTTGTGTCGTCCATCCCGGATCTCAGTGGCACCTTCTAGCCACCTGATCCGACGATGTCGATGGACTTGCGTACAAGCGCACATTTTTTCCGGCTTGCCGCCGGCCGCACGGACGGACCCATGTCCGCGGTTGACCGCGCCGCCTATAAAGATGGCGGGGGAAGATCGATCCCGGCTCCGGATCGAACCCTCGACCGTGCGACGGGGGATCCATCGATGTGGCGGCGGTTCTTGCGTGAAGCATGGCTCTTCAGACTCGTGACGAGCCTCGTGGCCGGCCTGCTCTGGGTGGGGACGGCCCCGGCCGCGGAGACCTCGCCGACGAAGCCCTCCGCGGCGGATGCGGCCGAACGGGGCCGGATCGCGCTCACCGCCCACAGCTACCTGAAGGCGGAATGGGGCATCGACGCCTACCGGAACGCCCGCAAGTTCTGGGGCACCACGTCGCCCGATCCCGAGAAGGACCCGGACGGCTATGCCCGGGCGTTCGCGGCGTATTATGGCCTCCATCCGGCCCCCTTCCCGAACGAGGGCCTGCCCATGGGCCTGCGGTGGTCGCGGAAGGCCGACGGGACGAGGACCGGCATCCAGGTGGACTGCCTGGCCTGCCACGGCGGCTCGATCGGGGGCAAGAGCTACGTGGGAATGCCCAACACGCAGGTCGACTACGATCTCCTCTTCCACGACCTGTTCCGCGCCGACGGCCGTCGGCCCCCCCTGGTACCCTTCGTGATCAACACGGCCCGGGGGACGACCAACGCGGGGATGATGTCGGTCGTCCTGCTCAGCCTGAGGAATCCGGACCTCTCGCGGCGACGGTTCCCGTTACCCCTGGGGGCCAAGCTGCCGGAACTCGACGCCCCCGCCTGGTGGGGACTGAAGCACAAGAAGACGATGTACCAGGACGGCCGCACGCCGGCGGCATCGGTGCGGGCCAACATGCAGTTCCTGCTCGGCGAAAAAACGCTGGAGCAGTTCAAGGAGCTCGAGCCGACCTTTCGGGATATCCAGGCTTACCTGCTGAGCATCGAGCCGCCGAAGTACCCGTTCTCGATCGCTTCGGAGAGGGCCAACCGGGGCAAGGTCGTCTTCGAGAAGAGCTGCGCCCGGTGCCACGGGACCTACGGCGAGACGCGATCCTATCCGAGCAAGATCGTGCCGCTGGACATCGTGGGCACGGACCGTGCCCGTGCGGAGGGGATCTCGGATCGCGCCGTCGAGCACTACAACGCCACCTGGTTCGGCGAGAAGCATCCGGTGAGCACCGAACGGGTGGGCTACCAGGCGCCGCCGCTGGACGGGATCTGGGCGACCGCGCCTTATCTCCACAACGGCTCCGTACCGACGCTGCATGCCCTGCTGAACTCGCCGGCCAGGCCGGGCCGGTTCACACGGCCGCCGTCAACCGGCTTCGAGCACTACGACCAGGAGCACGTCGGCTGGAAGTTCCGGGACGTCAGCGACGATGAGCTGAAGGGCCGAAGGCGGACGCCCCGGGAGGCCCACTTCATCTACGACACCGCCCGCTACGGCCTGGGCAACCAGGGCCATACCTTCGGCGACAAGCTGAGCGACCAGGATCGCAACGACCTGATCGAGTATCTGAAGACCCTGTAGGGCCCGACGCGATCAGTCGTGTTCCTTCTCCGCCTTGAAGTCGTCCACCTCCGGCGCGGCCTCGGCCTGGAGCCGCCGCGCGACCTGCTCGGCCTGCTGGAAGGCACGCAGGACGTTGCGGCCGAGGATCTTGTGGATGTCGTCGTCGGAGTAGCCGCGGCGCAGCAATTCATCGGTCAGGCGCGGGTAGCTCGACACGTCATCCAGTCCGACCGGCCAGCGGGTGATGCCGTCGAAGTCCGAGCCGATGCCGACATGGTCGATCCCGGCCACCTTGACGATGTGGTCGACGTGGTCGGCCACGTCCTTGATGGTCCCCCGGGAGAGCTTCCCCCCTTCGGTCTTGAACCAGGCATCCATCGCCTTCCGACGTTCGTTCGGGTCGTGGTAGCGGGCCCGGAAATCCTCGAACATCGCCCGCGTCTTCCTGGCAGTGTCGGCCACGATGAAGCCGGAATAGAAGTTGACCATGATCACGCCGCCGTTGTCCTTCACCCGCTTCAGGATGTCGTCGGGGACGTTCCGCGGCGAGGGGCAGATCGCGAAGGCGCTCGAGTGGCTGGCGATCACCGGCGCCTGAGTGACTCGTAGCGCGTCGTCCATCGTGCCGGGCGAGACGTGGGAGATATCGACCAGCATCCCCAGGCGGTTCATCTCCCTCACCACCCGCTCGCCGAACGCGGTGAGCCCACCGTGCTTCGGGGCGTCGGTGGCGGCGTCGGCCCAGTCGAGCGTGGTGTTGTGCGTCAGCGTCATGTAGCGCGCGCCGAGCCTGTGGAACGCCCGGAGCTGCGCCAGGCTGTTCTCGATCGCGACGCCTCCCTCGATGCCGATGAGCGAGGCGATCTTGCCCGAGCGGGCGATCCGCTGGACGTCGTCGGAGGTGAGGGCGAGCTCCAGCTCGCCCGGGTATCGCGCGATCAGCCGGTGGACGAGGTCGATCTGCTCGGTGACGGTCCGGGCGGGATTCGGATGCTCGGACGGAATGTAGACCGACCAGAACTGGGCCTTCAGGCCGCCCTCCCGGGCGCGAACGAAATCGGTCTGACCCTCGGTCAGGCGCTTCGCGAGATCGAACTTCGAGAGCCCCATGTCCCCCACGGACCGCAGCCTCCAGGGGAGGTCGTTGTGGCCGTCCCAGAGGAGGCCCTCCGCGTGGAGCTTCCGGGCATGGTCCGAGACCGGCGAGACGCCGTCGTCGCCGTGGCCGGATCGGGAGGCCTGGAGCACGACGAAGGAGGCGACGGCGATCAGGGCGGAGCGGCGGATCGTGTTCGGCATGGCGGTCGGGTCCTCGGGGCTCGCGGGAGTTCGGCGGCGGGCTCTCATTCTGCCCGGCCCGGGGGGGGCCCGGCAATCCTCGGCGTACGCACGAGCCCCTGGCGATCCGGATCTTGCGGGAATAGACTGCCGGTCGGAATCGCTCCTGTCGAGGCGGCTCGCTCGTATCTCCAGGCAATCGAGGCCTCTCCGATGTCCCGACTCCTCTCTCGCGTCCGCGTTCTGCTCCTTCTGGCCGCGGCCCTGAGTTCCCGGTCAGCGACCGCGTCCGACCTGCCGGACGAGAAATCGGTCACGCCCGTCGAGGTCGTCCGCACGGGAGACTACTCCGAGGGAGTGGTCGTCGATCACGAGGGGAACCTGTACTTCTCGCACGAGAAGATCGTCACGAAGGTGACGCCCGACGGGAAGGCCTCGACCTGGGCCGAGACCGGCGCCCCGAATGGCCACAAGATCCTGGCAGACGGCACGCACCTGATCTGCGACGCCAGCCGCCATGCCCTGCTCCACCTCGACGCGAACGGCAAGGAGCTGCCACCCGCAGCCACGGTCTCCAGCGGCGAGCCCCTCCGCGGGCCGAACGACCTGACGCTCGACCCGACCACTGGCGGGGTCTACTTCACCGACCCGGCGGAGTCGGACGAGAAGAAGCCCGATGGCAGCGTCCATTACCTCAATTCCCGGGGAGAGACGGTCACCATCGCCCGAGGGCTGGCGTACCCCAACGGCATCGTGCTCCGGCCGGGGGGCAAGGAGCTGCTGGTCGGCGAGAGCAAGCACAACCGGATCCTGGCCTTCCCCGTCGAGGGGCCCGGGGTGCTCGGCAAGCCCCGCGTCCTGGTGGAGCTTCCCGTCAAGGGCCCCGGTCAGATCGACAACCAGCCGGACGGGATCGCGCTGGATTCCGAGGGCAACCTCTACGTCGCCCACTACGGGATGCGGCAGGTCCAGGTGATCAGCCCCGAGGGCAAGGTGATCCGCCGCTATCCCGGCGGGAACCTGACCACGTCCAACGTGGCCTTCGCCGGGCCGCGGATGGACCAGCTCTACGTCACCGGCGGCGAGCCCGGTGCCCTCTTCCGGCTCGCTCTCCCCGGGGTCAAAGGCCTGACGATCCTCCCGCCGCGGAGCACGAAGTGACCGACGTGCATCACGACTCGGCCACGGACCGGACCGATCGCCCGGGTTCTGGAATGAAATGAGCGAGCGAGACCCTGGTCCGCCCGAGCCCCTTCCCACCGAGGGCGGGCCGCTCCGCCGGTCCGTCGGGCGTCAGCCGGTCGCGTACAACGAGGGCGTGCCGGTGTTCTCGCTGGCGTTCGCGGCCGTGATCTCGTTCGTGGCGCTCTGCATCGCGCCTGCCTGGTTGCACCCGATGCTGGCGACCCTGGTCCCCGAGGGCCAGAACGTCGGGCCGCTGGCCCTCCCGCTGTTCGCGAATTCGTACCTCGAGGCACTTGGTGTCAGCGCCCTGCTGACGGCCATCGGCCTGGTGCTGGTATCCGTGGAGCGATTCCGGCTCTATCCCCCGTGGCTCCCGCTGGCGCTCTCGTTCCCCGTTGCCTGGGCGTTGATCTTGCCCTCGGCGCTCGTGCAGGGCGGGCCGTGGCTCTCGTGGCTGGCCTTCGGCTGCATCGTCGCGTCGGTCTTCTGCGTCTACTGGACTGTCCTGAACTGGGCGCGAGGCGTCTGGGATTGAGTTTCACCGTCGGCGAGCAAGCGGAGGCGGGGCAGCCCGCGGCCCGGGGCGAAATCGATCGAATGCTCTGGCCTGTTTCGGGATGAGTCGATTACAATCTTGATTCTCGTCTCCGGCGCCGGGCGCCGGTGGCTTCGTATGTTGCGCGGGCCGATTACCCGCCCGCGTGTTTTTTAGTGATCGACAAAGAGGTGTACCGTGCCGCTTCGCCCCCGCAAGAACAAGTCCCGGCAGGCCAAGTTCCATCGCTGTCCGCGGTGCGGCGGGCAGGTCCGCAAGCGGGCCTTCCGCTGCAAGAAGTGCTCCGAGTCTCAGCGCTGAGTAGCTGATAAGGATCCCGGAGACCGCTTATCCCGAGTCTGGCAGGTCGTGCTGTTGCGCGACGGAGCCGCCTGCGGCCGTCGCGCGAGCGCGCTCCACTCGACGAAACGGGAGCCACGCCTGAACGATGCTGGAGTTCGCCGTCCGATGGGAGTTCACCGGATGTCGAGGATGACCTGCGCCCTGGCCGGGCTCTGCGTCGCGTTCGTCCCGCCGTCTGGCCTGTTCGCGGCCGATCCGGCGCCCGACCCGCCAGAGGTGGTGAAGTCGATCACGGCCAGGGAGATCGGCGGCCATCTCCGCTTCCTCGCGTCGGACCTCATGCGGGGCCGCGACACGGCGACCCCCGAGTCGCGGCTCGCCGGCGAGTACCTCGCCTCCCAGCTCTTCGCCGTCGGGGCGGAGCCGGGGAGCGTTGCCGGCCGGGACAGGCCGAGTTACTTCCAGGAGTTCCCCCTGGAGGTCGTCACTCCTTTGGAGCAGGGAACCGAGCTCGAACTCACGCTCCAGGTGAATGGTTCGAAGCGGCTGATCCCCTGCAAGATCGGCGGCGACTTCATCCTCCGGCCCCATGGCCTGGTCCCCGGCCAGATCGAGGCCGGGGTGGTCTTCGCCGGGTTCGGCCGCTCCGGCGGGGATGCCCAGAACGACGACTACGCGGGGCTCGACGTGAAGAACCGGTTCGTCCTGGTCTACGACGGCCAGCCCGGCGAGAAGAACACCGGCGCCTCCCCCGCCCCGTTCTTCAACCCCGCCCCGAAACTCGAGGCGGCGAAGAAGCACGGCGCGCTGGGGATCCTGGTGATCCAGCCCCCCGGCCGACGGACGCCCGCCCCGGACGTGCCGTTCAGCCCGCAGAACCTCGGTTTCTCCCGCCCGCGGATGAGCCTGGCCGCCGCGCCGTCGGAGCTGCCGGCCCTGCGGCTGTCCGATGCCATCTCCGAGGTGCTGATCGAGGGTCTCGGCCTGCCGGCCGAGGGCCAGCCGCAGGCCGACGCCGGTCGATCGCTGCTGGCGCGGTTCCGCTACGCCGCCCGAAAGGAAGTGAAGTCCGACCGGAACGTGATCGGACTGTTCCCCGGCTCCGACCCGGAGAGACGCCGCGAGGTGATCGTCTTCAGCGCCCACTACGACCACGTCGGCGTCAACGAGAAGGGCGAGATCTTCAACGGCTCGGACGACAACGCGTCGCGCACGAGCGCCCTCCTGGAGATCGCCCAGGCCGTCGGGCAGGGCCCGCGGCCCAGGCGAAGCGTGGCCTTCCTCTGGGTCTCCGGCGAGGAGCATGGACTCCTCGGCAGTCGCTGGTTCGCCGATCACCCGGCCCTGACACCCGAGTTCAAGGTCGTCGCCGACATCAACCTCGACATGGTGAGCCGTAACGACCCCCATAAGGTGGGCGTCACGCCGTCGCCGACTCACGCGGAATACAATTCGCTGGTCCCCGCCGCCCAGGAATGCTGCAAGGCGGAGGGCATGGACGTGGAGTTCAACGCCGACGCGTACTTCCATCGGACCGACAGCGCAAGCTTCGCGGGCAAGGGCGTCCCGGTCATCTTCTTCTTCGCCGGGGTGCACGGCGACTATCACCGGCCGACGGACGACTTCGAGAAGGCCGACACGGAGAAGGCTGCGCGGGTCGCCCGGGCCGCCTGCCGGCTGGGCCTCCGGTTCGCCCGGGCGGATGAGCCGCCCACGCGCCTGGGCGCGTCGGAGAAGAGCACTCCCGCCAGCTCCGCCGCGAAGGGCCGCTGAACGGTTCCGGGTGCCGAAGCCCTGTTTTTCCCCCGCGACCGGAGGCGTTCATGCATTACCTCCTCCTGTATGACGTCGTGGACGATTACGTCGAGCGTCGCCAGCCTCTGCGCGAGGCCCACCTCGCACTTGCCCGCGCCGCGCATGAACGGGGAGAGCTCGTGATGGGCGGCGCGCTTGCCGACCCGGTGGACGGTGCCGTGCTGCTGTTCCGGGGCGATTCGCCGGCCGCCGCCGAGGCGTTCGTGGCGGCCGACCCGTATGTGCTCCACGGGCTCGTGACCCGGTGGCGAATCCGCCCCTGGACCGTGGTCGTCGGCTGAGCCCCGCAGTTGCGACCCGCGCGACAGTTGCGCCGCCGAAGGGCGCGACGGACGGAGAACGCCCCGGCGCTACCGCTGGCCTAGTTATGCGAAGAATCGAGCGTATGTGTATTTTATAGGATGTTGATGACCATGCCGCCCCGGTCCGGGGGGCCGTTCATCGTTCCCGAGGGCCAGGGAGCCGGAAGGCGGGGATGCCGTCCGCGAAGGCTCGATGGTCCACCCGGGAGGGTGGGAGAGGGGAGCCGGAGATCAGAGGTCGCCGCTGTCCGGGTCGAACACGGGCAGCTCGCTGGAGTCGGCGAGCGACGGGTCGATCGGGTTGCGTAGCCGCCGGGGCTCGAACGCGATCAGCCCACGCCGGCCGGCGCATGCCAGGCAGAGCTTCTCCTCGTGGTGCTGGAGGTAGATCTCGCCATCCCGGAGGAGGTGATAGTAGTCCTGCCCGGGGGCCATCTGGTAGCAGCACTCGCGATGGCTGCCGCGCTTGATGCTGACCCGCCAGCCGGACTCGAAGACATAGAGTCGCTCCGTGGCCCGATGGGGTGCCTCGGGCACGGGCCGCATGGCCGGCGCTCCGTTATTGATGCTCATCGTCGTCTCGTCTCCGGGGGTGATCCTTCGTGGTGGTCGCTGAGGATACGAGCGGTGACTCCGACTCTCCCGGCCTCGACGCCCTCGATGACGGGGGGCGAAGGCCGCAGACCTCGTCGGTGCATGGCACGTCCCTGGGCCTCGTCGCGGCCAGGTAATTATAGCCACGCCGTCCCAGCCATGCGACCCCCGGCAGCCATCCCGCCAGGGCGAGCGGCCAGAAGAGCGGCAGACGGGAGAGCGCGGCCCGGACGCCGTCGAAGCCGGCCTCGATCTGCCCTGTAGGTGTGACCACGTGCATGGATTGCATGCAAGCGGCGCGGGTCAACGAGGGATGGACCGTGGCGACCTCGACCGCGGTGAGGTCGATCGGCTCGATCGTCCGGTCCGGGTCGGCCGCGGTGAGCAACGCCATCGACGCCCGGCAACGCGGGCAGGCGCCGTCGAAGAGCACCCGCAGGCCAGGCTGCTCGGGCCCGGTGGCCAGGCTGCGGAGTCGGCGGCCCGGGACGAACGCCAGGTTGGCGACGATCATGGCCAGGCCGAATTCGGTCAGGCCCGGGCAGACCCAGGCGATCCCGAGGTGAAGCATCACCGCGCCGGCGAGCATGAGGGGGCGGAGCAGCGGAACCCAGATCAGGAACGGATAGAGCAGTTCCAGTGCCAGGCTGGCGTGGGTCAGCAGATTGAGGACGATCGGCCAGTCCGCGAGGGAGGTGAAGTCGCGGGAGACGAACTCCCCGGCGGTCATCGTCCCCCAGAGGGCCATCCCGTTCCACCACGACGGGCCCTGGAGCTTGGCCAGCCCGGCCATCGCGTAGATGAACACCAGGTGGAGCTGGATCATCCGCAGGCCGAGATTGGCCGAGACCGTCGCCCGCGGCATCCCGGGCTCGCGCGGGCCGACCGCCCTGCCCAGCCCCGGCAACGTGCGCGTGGATCGGGCCGACGCCCTGGCCTCCCTCCAGCGGGCCAGGAAGCGGTCGAGCGAGACGGCCTGGCCGCTGGCGAGGCTCGCGGCCAGGTAGAGCAGCAGGGTGGAGAGGACCTGGTCGAAGCCGAACAGGGCGATCGGCACCCGGCGGACCGTCGAGACGACGATGATCCAGCTCAGCACGGCGGTCACCCGGCTGAAGAGCCCCGCGGTGAACATCGCCAGCACGATCAAGCAGAGCATCCAGGCCCCGCGCAGCCAGCCGTCCGGGACGAGGAACCAGAACGACCAGGCCCAGGGCTGGCGGGCTCGCTGGGTCTGCCAGATCAGGTCGGGATCGGCCCAGCCCCGCGAGCCGAAGTAATCATGCAGGTCGATCCCGAGGACGAACAGGCTCCAGAACGCCAGCAGCCCGGTACCCACGCGGATGAGCCCGAGGGCTGTGGGGTCGGCCGGCGAGAAGAAGAACGCCGTCCAGCCACGCCGGGTCGCCTGGGCGAGGTCCCGGAAGTACTGGATGATCCCGCTCACGATCCGTCGCACGGGAAGTCTCCGATCCACTGGGGCGTGGTGAACAGCGACTCGTCGAAGAGGTCGAAGGCCCGCGCGGGCGAGGTTTCGCGGTGCTCGCGGACGTGCTCGGGGTCGGGGATCAGGTGCTGCTGAGCATGCAGAGTGACGCTCGCGCATCCCGGATGGCCGGCGCAGAGCTTCCGCGCGTAGGCCGCGCCCAGGCGGTTGCCGCGCCCGGCCGCCCCCGGCTCCCTCGATTGCTGGAGCTCCATGAACAGGGCGTTGGCCAGGGCGAGCTGCCGCTGATGCCGCATCCGCGGGCCGGCCAGCGACCGATCGGGGATCCGGACGACCTGCTCGGGCCGGCCGTCGCCGAACCTCAACCGCGCGGTGATCACCGGGGTCGGGGGCGGCTCGGCGTAGTAGCGGTATGCATAGCCCTGGTCCACCAGGTCATGGTAGGGCGTGAACAGGTCGGCGACGTGCCGCTCGAGCAGCGAGGACGGCGGGACCCCCAGGGCACCCGAGACGACCGCCGCCATGTGATAGAGGAGCAGGCAGCTCACCAGGCCGACGGCCCATCGCGGCCAAGACCCCGTTGCGGCCTCCCGGACCGGGGCGAGATCGTCGGCGTGGATCCCGCCGTTGACGCCGTGGGCCGGACGATCGGGTCCGGCGGCCTCCCCCTGACCCAGCTCCGTCTCCGGGCCGGCCGCCTCGCGACGGCCGCCCGGGGGGCGTCTCCGGGGCTTCTGGCTCATCGTCGCATCTCCAACGCTTGCAGCGTGATCACGCAAGAAATGGTCCCGAGCGTGGCGGCGCGACGGCCCGAAAGTCCCAGGCTCCGCGGTCAAGAAACCATACCTGCTACACCCGGGCCAGGCCAGAAATTTGCTGCGATTCGATCGGTCTGCGCGACACAACAGGCACGAGCATTTTATCCATCCCACGTCTTTCCGCTATTTTGCCAAGATCCGGTTGCAGGCATCTGAAGCCGACATTAGAATTTGGCGAGCCTGAGCTGAGAGTGCGGATCAAGGCGACTGGGCGGGCTGCAGATGCGGAGACCGGGCCCTCGCGCGGGTGGTCGCCCCCGGCGGACCGGTCGGCACCGATGGGCACCAGGACGGTAGATCGCCGATCTCGGAACAGCATTTCAACAAGTTTCCGCAACGTGGAGAACTGACATGCAGGGTACGATCGTGATGTTGATGGCGCTCAGCGGGCTGGGCTGTCATCATAAGTCGTGCGACATCGCCTACGCCCCGGCCTGCTACAGCGCCGGCTGCTATGGCGACAGCTACATGACCGACTACGACACGGTGGTCGAGCCGTCCTGCTACAGCGCCTGCTACGGCACCAGCTACAGCGGCTGCTACAGTGGCTGCTACGGCGGCGGCTACGGTGGCTGCTACGGCGGCGGCTATGACGGCTGCTACAGCGGGCGGCGGCGGTGTGGGCTGCTCGGGGGACTCCTGGGCTGCTTCACGGGTCGTGCGGGCGGCTTGTTCGGGCGGCATCATCGCTCGTACGACGCGTGCTGCGGCTCCGCGGCCGACTACGGCTGCTACTCGACCGTCTACTCCGATTATTCGCCGGCCGTCTTCGGGTCGAGCATGCCCATCTACGAGACGCCGATGAGCTCGGGCCAGAGCTACGGAGGCTACTCGGCCCCCGCCTCGAGCGCGGCCCCGGCCACCCCGCCGCCGACCGTCCCCTCCGGCGACAAGCCGGCGGCCTCGGGCGACGCGGCCCCCAGCGCGGACGACGCCCCCGGGAGCAGCACGACGCCCCCGCCCCTCCGCCCTCGGCGGTGCCCCCCAGCCCGACGACCCCGCCGCCCGCCCCGGAGCCCGGGGCGACGAAGCCGGCGACCCCGGCCGACGCGGTCAAGGACCTGGTCAAGCCCCGCACCTGATCGGCGCGGGCGGGTGCCGCTTCGACTCCCGCGATCGCCCGCCCCTGCCCGCGGGGTCGTCCCGATGGGATGATCCCGGCTCACTCCCGACCCCACTCCCCGCCGGAGGCCCCGCGCCTCCGGCGGTTCGCATTGGCCGGCCGGCGAGCCGGTGTCTCCCCCGATTCCACTCGCCTTCCCTTGGCTCCCCCCGTCGCTTATCCTGGGAACCGGATCGGGCGTGCTCCCCGGGCCGCAATCCCCGAATAATCCACGTCCTGCGCGATGGACGCTGCAGGATCCCCGGAGTCCCGATCCGAAGCGGAGCTTCCGATTCCATGGAGAATCGTCTTTCCACGGCAGAGACACTCCCGCTGACCGCGCCCCAGGAGGCGAGCGACGGGACGACGATTCCGGCCTCCTCCCTGGATCAGCAGCGTCGGGACTGGCTGATCGAGCACCTGGGCGAGGGCATCTGCCGCAAGATGGGCGTCTACCGCATCCCGCCCGATCTGGTCCTCTCCGTCGTGATCCCCGTGTACAACGAGCGGAACACGATACGGGAGATCCTCCGTCGGGTCCGTTCCGTGCCCATCACCAAGCAGATCATCATTGTTGACGACTGCTCCCAGGACGGCACCCGCGACATCCTCCGGGAACTCGCCGCGACCGAGACCGACCTGGCCGTCGTCTTCCACGAGGTGAATCAGGGCAAGGGCGCCGCCCTCCGCACCGGCTTCCAGCACGCCACCGGCGACGTCGTGATCGTCCAGGATGCCGACCTGGAGTACGATCCCGACCAGTATCCCGAGCTGCTCCAGCCGATCGTCGAGGGCAAGGCCGACGTCGTCTTCGGCTCGCGGTTCATCGGCGAGGCCCACCGGGTGCTGTACTTCTGGCATTCGGTCGCCAACAAGGGGCTGACCCTCCTGTCGAACATGTTCACCAACCTGAACCTCACCGACATGGAGGTCTGCTACAAGCTCTTCAAGCGCGAGGTCATCCAGGGGATCAGCCTCAGGAGCAACCGGTTCGGCTTCGAGCCCGAGGTCACGGCCAAGGTCGCGCGCTTCAAGATCCCCACCGAGGACGGCGGCCATCGCCCCTGCCGGATCTACGAGATCCCGGTCTCCTACCACGGCCGGACGTACCGGGAGGGCAAGCACATCGGGGTCAAGGACGGCTTCCAGGCCCTCTACTGCATCGTCCGCTACGCCTTCGCCGATTGAAATCACCGGCCGCCCGGCCGCCGATCCGCCCCCCGGCCGGGACGGCCTCGCCCAGGAGCCATCGATGCCGCGCCCCCCTCGGAGTCCTGGGATCGGGATCGCCGCCGCGGTCTCGTGCGTGTTCCTGGCCGGTTCCCTCGGCCTCCTCGGTGCCGCGGCGCCGCAAGAGCCCTCGCGTGCCGGGCAATCGGCCAGCGGTGCCGCCGCGCGCGAGAAGAACGTCCGCACCGTCCGACCGCGGCCGCCGGCCGGCCGGGACCGCCCCGGCTTCTACAAGGGACGGCGGATCGCCGACGTGATGTCCTGGCAGGGCGTGGACTGGCTCTTCCGCGAGACGAGGATCCAGGAAGAGCAGCCCGAGACGATGCTCGACGTGCTCAAGATCCCCCCGGGCGCGACCGTGGCCGACGTGGGCGCCGGCGCGGGGTATCACTCGATCCGCCTGGCGAAGCGGGTCGGCCCGGAGGGGACCGTCCTGGCCACCGACGTGCAGCCCGAGATGATCCAGATGCTCCGGCAGAACGTCCGGGCCGCGGGCGTCGAGAACGTCCGGCCCCTGCTCTGCACTCAGGAAGACACCATGCTCCCCGAGGGCAAGGTCGACCTCGCCCTCATGGTGGACGTCTATCACGAGAGCAGCGACCCCGAGGCCCTGCTCCGCGGGCTTCGAAAGGCCCTCAAGCCGAGGGGCCGGCTCGTCCTCGTCGAGTTCCGCGGCGAGGACCCGGAGGTCCCGATCAAGCCGGAACACAAGATGACCGTCAAGCAGGTCCGGCGCGAGGTCGAGCCCCAGGGCTTCGTCTTCAAGGACTCGCTCGAATTCCTGCCCTGGCAGCACATCATCGTCTTCGAACGCCCCGACGACCGCGACCACTCCGGATTCGAGGTCCGGGAAGACGAGCAGGCGATCCGCCTCTCGGGCGGGGCCCTGGACGCGGCGATCGCCAGGAGGGGGTATGTCTCGGGCGTCGTCGCCGGGTCGCTGCTTGACAGGAAGACCGGCTCCCGCGACCTGGGATTCGGCCTGGACATCGTGGACTGGCTCATGGAGCCGGGCAGCGACGAGGCGTACCGGGCCCGCCTACCCCGCGAGCTCGTCTACGAGTTCAACAACCCCTATCATGGCAAGATCGCCAAGCGGAGCGTCGAGGGCCCTCAGATCTGCACCCAGGCGAGGGAGCTCGACCCGAGGGTGACCTTTGGCAAGGACTTCGTGGCGGTCGTCCAGGACTA
Organism: Isosphaeraceae bacterium; assembly: GCA_046349995.1. Classification (GTDB taxonomy): domain Bacteria; phylum Planctomycetota; class Planctomycetia; order Isosphaerales; family Isosphaeraceae; genus Aquisphaera. The sequence continues at coordinate 47,087 of JAXMBE010000011.1, forward strand.
CACCTACCACCTCGCGGCGCCTGGGAAGAAGGCCGGCTCGCGGTGGGAGCAGACCCTCGTCTTTCCTCGCGACACGCGTTACTTCGTCTCCTCTGACCGGATCACCACGGCGAACGCCAGCGACGCCCTGTTCCTCCGGGTGGACATGCCCGGTCACATCAAGCACCAGGGCGGCGACTCGTTCAGCGAGGTCTACCTGAGCTACCACGGCCGGATCCCGGCCCGCGAGTTCCTCAGGGATTTCGCACCGGACGACAAGTTCCGCTACGTTCGAAGGCCCGACGCCGTCCCGAAGCGGATGATCCGCGCCTATCACATCCGCGATCCGAAGACGGGGAAGGAGGGCCCCTGGCTCGCCGGGATGACGCTCGACCCCGGCGTGGTCTCCGAGGCCTGGTGCCACCAGCGCGGCTACGTCTGTATGATCGAGGAGTTCGGCGGACGGCCGATCCGCCCCGGCCAGTCCTTCAGCGCGGCGTTCGCGGTCGGGTTCTTCGACTCGGTCGAGGAGATGGAGGCCGTGTACGACCGGTACGCGGGCGCGAACCTCCTGACCATCGACGACAACGGCTGGACACTGGTTCAGGATCCCCGGCGGAACTGACCTTCCGCCCGCACCCTTTCCCCTCCTCCCACCCCCATCCCATGGCGATGACCGATCTCGGCCCCGATCGTTTCGGGTCGTCCGGGACGTGGTTTCGTGCTCGATATGTTGCATTCGTTCATCATTCTGGGCAATCCGTGCCGCTCGATTCATAGTATATATTTTGAGTGAATCGAGGCGTTCTGGGGGCTTTCCGGGTATCGACGCACAAAGCGGTGCCGTCATGGAATGCTACGAACTGCGGAGTGTCGTGCGACGGAGGAAGGAGCCGAGGGTCTCCTTCTGGTGCGGCATCCCGGCGATCGTCGTCGCGGTGCTGGCGATGATCCTGCTGGGCTCTTACCTCTGGGGCCGCGCGATCGGGCCGTCCGGGCTCTATGAGGTCGAACGGATCCGCGGCGAGGAGTTCGACATCCGCGGCTCCTCGATCGGCGACGTCTGGCGGGACTACTACCTCCCATCGGTCACCTTCGTAACCATCCTCGTGATCAACGCTTGCGTCGCGGGGATGGGGATTTCGCTCGGCCGCCGGCGCTCGCGGTCCCGGCCGATCCGGACCTCGGCGACGGCGCTGGTCCTCAGCATCGCGGACTTCATCATGGTGCTGATGACCTGGCTCCGCGCGGGGAACTGACCGTGCCGGCGAGACCCGCCGAGGTGCCGAACCCCGGCTCGGCGGGGATCGGCCTTCCGATCACCGGAGGCGCATCGGCTCCCAGCGCAGCTTCTTCTGCCAGGACGAGTCGCCCTTCAGGTACCAGAGGAACGCCTGGATGACCTGGTCGAAGGGGATGGGTCCGTCGGCCAGGCGGAAGTGTCGGTCGATCGACCCTTCCTGGTACTCCATCTCGTAGGTGGGCGGCGTGGTCCCGAGGCGGCCGAACTGGAGGTAGGTATCCCGCCCGGTCGAGAGGATCGCGTAAGCCTGGGTCTCCGACAGCGCCAGGACGTCCTCCGCGGTCGCATTCTTGATGATCCCGCCGGAAGCGGATTCGAGGTCCATGGGAGGATCCCCTTCGAGACAGGTCCCTCGCGAGGGCCCCGGGCGGGAACGGATCCCGGGCCGGGGCACTCAGATGTAATCGTCGTCCTGCCGCCGCTGCACCCCGAAGGCCCGAATGATGAAGAAAACGAGCTGGAGGATGCTCGTCAAGGTGCCGGCGACGTACGTCATGGCGGCGGCATTGAGCACCTTCCCGACAACCTGATCCTCCTCGGGGCTGATCAGGCGGGTCTGGAGGAGCTGCTCGCGGGCCCGGCGGCTTGCGTCGAACTCGACGGGCAGATTCACGAGCTGGAAGATCACGACCGTCGAGAACAGGATGATCCCGAGCCAGACCAGGGGCATCCACTGGAGGAAGACGCCGGCCAGCAGGGCCGTGAACGAGAGGTTCGACCCGATGCCCGCCAGCGGCACGATCAGGTTCCGCACGACCAGGAGCGGGTATCGCTGGGCGTCCTGGATCGCGTGCCCGGCCTCGTGCGCCGCCACTCCCACGGCGGCCAGCGTGTTGTACCGGTAGTTCGTGGCCGACAGCCGGAGGACCTTGTGCGACGGGTCGTAGTGGTCGGTGAGCTGCCCGGCGACCGGCTCGATCGGCACGTTGCCGACGCCGCCGGAGTGCATGATTACGGCCGCCGCCTCCGCCCCCGTCACCCCCGAGGATGCGCGATACCGGGAGCCCTCGCGGTAGGCCGACATGATCCTCGACTGCGCCCACCCCGCCAGCAGCATCCCCGGCATCATCAGCAGGATCCAGAGCGGATCGAACGGCATCCTCGGCCTCCTCGGCATGAAGCAGGTGCGATGACGCCATTTACGATAGACGCTCACCCGATGAATTCAAGCGAGCGCCGCAACCTGCCGGGGAGTTTCCGCCGGGGCTGATCTGGTCAGCGCCGGCTCCGCGCCGCGGTCTCGCTGCGGACCTTTCGGAAATACTGCCGGGCGAGGATGTCGAACAGGTCGTCTTTCTCCGCCGGGCGGGTCAGGTCCTGGCCGGACTTCACGACACCGATGTAGCCGACGCACATCTCGTCGGTGACCTCGGGGCCCCAGGTGACGAGCTTCGGCGGGCTGTGCGGGTTGCGCGGGTGGGCCGAGTTGTCGAAGTGGGCGATGAGCTTCACGGTGGAGCCCCTGGGGAGGTGGACCGGCTTTTCGAAGTAGTAGGTGTTCTGCCAGTTGGGGTTCCAGGCGTTGATCCGCAGCAGCTCCTGGGTCTTGCCCCCGGGGAGGGCGACGACCATGCGGAAGTCCTTCCCGAGTTGATGCATGTGCGGGGTGACGCCGAGGGCGTCCACGTCGACGGGCACGCTCCAGCAGGCCTTCACCTCGGTGTTGGGCTCGCCCGGCTTGAGCCGGAATGTGTCGTTTGTGGCGTTGGCCCAGTGCAGGGTCTGGCGGACGGGGGACTTCGAGAAGTAGAGCCCGATCCGCGTGCGGTCCACCTCGGGCTTGCCGCTGGGATGGTAGTGGACCTGGAGCAGGATATCGGACTGAGCCGGGACTTGCCGGCCGATCCCGTTCGGCAGGTGGTGGGGCACGTTGCCGGCCGCCCAGCCGCCGAGGTCGCCCTCGACGGCCACGCCCGCGCCGGAGTACGACGTGTAGCCCGGCCCGGGCTCGGCGGCGTCCCGGTCGCGGCCGGAGCGGGTGGAGTCGAGGAACGCCATCAGGTGGTGCACCACCTTGCGGTTGCCGGGGAGGTACTCGACCGCCGAGACGTGGGCGTCGCGCCGCAGGTTCGTCGGGATGACGAAGCAGCGATAGAGGTCCGGCCCGGTCGCGGGCACCGTGAAGTCCTCGGGCATCTCCAGGACCAGATCCGGCGTGCCGAGCATCCAGCCGTCCCCGGGGGCGGGAGCGGCGGCGGCGACGGCGGGCGTCACGCGCGCTTCACCCCGAGGTGCGCCGGCCTCGGCCCAGGCCTCGAGCAGGGCGAGTTCGCCGGGCGTCAGCGAGGGGTCGTGCTTCAGCTTCGGGCCCTTGCCCGAGACCGGCTGCCAGGGGGGCATGGATCGGTCGGCCGCGACCGTCGCGATGTCGAAGGCACGCTTCCGCGCCTGCTCGTACGACTCGAGCGGGAACGGCCCGACCTGGCCGCGGCGGTGGCAGTTCGTGCAGCTCTTCCGGAGGATCGGGAGGATGTCCCGGGCGTAGGTCGGGGCGGCCGCCTTCGCCGCGGGCTCCTTGCCTCGGCCCTCGACGCCCCCACTCGCGACCACCAGGACGGACACGATCGCGAGGATCCGTGCCCTGGAGAAGTGTCGCCGACCCTCACGGTGCCTGGGGCTCATCAATCAACGTCCTCATGTGGGCGCACGGAGGCACCTTCCGGGGGAGCCCGGGGAGGTGAGAGACGCCGGCAGCTGATCATTCCTTGGTTGAGATCGACGCACGACCTTGGATTGAGGCCGCGTCCGTACATCCGTTCACGAAGCCGGTCACCACACGAAGATCGCCAAGAGCCCTCGCGCTCGTGATCACGAGGCGAGGGAGGCCGGGGGACACCGCGTTGTGTTGCTTAGAAGAAAGAATGCAGACGGAAGGTCGCGGAGGAGCGGAGAACGCTAGAACAATATCGGCCGGTCGAGGAAGTTTCAAGGATCCGGATCGGCTTTTCCGGATTTCTCGGCGACATCGGTCTGACGGAACGACGGGACCCGGGCGGACGGCCGAGACCCGCCTCTCGAATTCCGCTGGGAATCCTGCCCGGGCCGAGTCGAAGATCTCCTCATCGACGAACGCCGACGTTCGGTTTGCGCGCTCGACTTCTGGCCGGAGCCGGATCCATGATCACCCTCCGTCGCACACTCATGCTCCTCGTGGTCATCCTCTCGGGATCATGGACCGCGGGATCGGCGGATGCGGAAGAGCATTATTTCTTCATGATCTTCGGCTCCCAATCGAGTCCGAAGCTCCTGCGCTACTCGCACACCTGGGCGACCTTCGTCCGGGCCGTCGGCGAGGGACCCGACCTGGGCACGTACCAGCTCGAGGTCAACACGATCAGCTGGTTCCCCCGCACACTGGACGTGAAGGTGTTCAGGCCGTGGCCGGAGCCCGGGGTCAACCTCGACCTTTACCAGACCATCCGGTGCGTCTCGTCCCAACGGGAATCCATCACGATGTGGGGACCGTTCGTCTGCGTGAAGGAGGTCTGGGACCGTGCACTGGTCGTGCGGAATCTCCTCGAGAGCGGAGCGGCGCAGTATCGCGCCATCAGCACTCGCGTGAATCTCCTGATCAGTGACTGCATACACGCCGTCGCCGCCGTGGACCCGGAGATGGGCCGCGGCCACTACCCCCTGATCCGGATCGGCAAGCCCGCCTCTCGCTACATCGCTCACGAGGTCATGCAGCGCAGCGTGTACGACCAGTACCAGTATGATGCCTCGTGGCTGTTCCCTCGGCTGTCGCTGAACCAGTTCCCGATCGAGGTCGTGCCCCCGCGGGCCATCTCGAAGGCGCCCTGTGGCCTCTGCAAGCACGAGGATTGACCGGAACGGCCTCGATTTCGCGGGAATCCTGCCCCCAGGGCGTCGGGCTGATATAATAACCAGCTCGCCCCGACTCGCACCCGAGTTCCCCGGAGCCGACAGCCATGGCCATGCCCCTCACCCTCGAGACCGCGGAGTGCGAATTCCTGGTCAGTCCGCTCTCCTCGGGCGAGCTGACCACCCGAGAGCCGGACAGCAGCGCGGTGAAGGTGCGATTCGGCGCCGTGTCCCATCCGGGGAAGGTGCGGCCCAGGAATGAAGACCACTACATGGTGGCCAAGGTCCGACGAACGCTGAACATCCTGGCCCACAACCTGCCCAAGGAGGAGATGCCCGACTTCCTCGGGGACGACGCGTATTGCATGGTCGTGGCCGACGGGATGGGGGGCATGAATGCCGGCGACGTGGCCAGCATGCTGGCGATCAGCACCGGCGTGAGGCTGGTGGACAAGTCGGTGAAGTGGGGCTTCAAGATCAACGAGAAGGAAGCCCGCGAGCTGCTGAATCGTATGAGCATGTATTTCCGCGAAATCGACAAGCGGCTGACGCGCAAGAGCGAGTCCGACCGCCGGCTCTTCGGCATGGGGACCACCTTGACGCTGGCCTACAGCGTCGGCATCCACCTCTTCCTGATCCACGTGGGCGACTCGCGGGCGTACCTCTACCGCGAGGGCACCCTCAAGCAGCTGACGAGGGACCACACCGTCGCGCAGGCGCTCGCCGACGCCGGCCAGATCGATCAGGAGGAGGTCCGCACCCACCTGCGGCGGAACACGCTCACGAACTACCTCGGCGGCCATCGCGGCCGCGTCAAGGCCGACGTCCGCTGGTTGCGGCTGAAGGATGGCGACCGCCTGCTGCTCTGCAGCGACGGGCTCACCGACCTCGTGGACGACGCGGCGATCACCCGCGCCCTGGCCGCCGATCCGGACCCCGGCCGCTGCGCCCTGGCCCTGAACAGCCTCGCCCTGGACAGCGGGGGGAAGGACAACATCACGGTCGTGCTCGCCGACTACGAGATCCCCGAGGCGGTCCAGTTCCGCACGCCTCCCTGCGAGACGGCCGAGTACGACTCCCCCGACTCCCCCGACTCCACGCTCGAACTCCCGCTCCTGGACGATGACGGAGGCCCCGACGAGTGACCCGCTCGCGGCGCCGGGTCACCGGCCGGTGCCGCCGAAGCGATGGCGCAGCTCCTCGACCAGTTCGGTGAGGTCGGCCGCAAGGGGGGCCTCCACGCGGAGGGCCTCGCCGCTGATCGGATGCACGAACCCCAGCGCCACCGCGTGCAACGCCTGGCGGCGGAACGGCACCGGGAACTTCGGCAGCGAGCGTGGGCGGTAGACCGGATCGCCCACGACCGGATGGCCGATCTCGGCCAGGTGGATCCGGATTTGATGCGTGCGGCCGGTCTCCAGCCGGCAAGCGACCAGGCTGGCGACGCGGCCGAAGCTCTCGAGCACCTCGAAATGGGTCACGGCCGGGAGCCCCTGCCCCGGTTGCCGTGCGACCCCGCGCCGGCCATCGCCCCGGTCGGGCACCAGGGGCAGGTCGATCCGCCCGGAACCCGTCACGAACACCCCATCGACGACCGCCAGGTAGTTCCGCTCGATCGCGTGGTCCCGGAACATCGCCTGGAACGGCCGCAGGGCGCCCGAGGAGATCACCAGCAGGATGACCCCGGTGGTGTCCTTGTCCAGGCGGTGGACAATTCCCACATAAGGCTGATCGAAGCCGCGCTTCCTCATCAGGTACCGGCCGGCGCGCTCCAGCAGCGTGTCCCGCTCGCGTTGCGTGGTGGGTTGAGTCAGCACGCCGGCGGGCTTGTTCGCGATCAGGATCTGCCGGTCCTCGTAGAGCACGTCCAGCAGGCGGGACGCGGACCCGATCCGGGGTCGGTTCGGCTCGAAGGCCACCTGCGACGAGCCCTCGACCTCTGTGCCCGGCTCCAGGCAGCGGCGGCCGTCCACGTCCACCTGGCCGCGACGGATCGCCTCCTGGGCCGCGCGGCGAGACAGCCCATGGTGTTCCGAGATCCACTTGTCGAGACGCATCGGAATCCTACAAAAGCAGCTTGGGGCGAGGGCCGCGCGGTCGCCGCGCCGGACCGTCCGATTATAGCCGTTCCCGCCGCCCCGGACGCTCCGCCGTGATTTTTCCGATCCACGTGAATCTGCGATCCGCCGGGTCGCGAAGACCAGGGGGACGCTGGACCGATCCGTCGAGCGTCGCAGTCCGCGTCGCACCGCCCGCGGCGCACTCGGAAATCATGGAGACCTCGATGAAGACCCGGCTCACGATGATCGGCATCCCGGCCGCCGTCCTTTTCCTCAGCCTGGCGACCGTCTCGCAGGCCGACGACGATTCCTGCCCGGTGCAGGCCCGCTCCCAGGCCCGCGGTAACGCGGCCTCGGGCGAGCGCAGCGTGCTCAAGAGCCTGGCGGCCTCGGGCAAGGCGCGGACGCTCCTGGCCGCCCTGGTCGCGTCCGACCTGCTCGATCGCCTGCGCGGCGACGGCCCCTTCACCATCTTCGCCCCGACCGACGACGCTTTCGGGAAGCTCCCCGAGGGAGCCCTGGAGTCGCTGCTCGAGCCCGAGAACAAGGCGAAACTCGTGGACGTGCTCTCGTATCACGTCGTGCCCGGACGCTACCCGGCCTCCGCGCTGGCGTCGTCACCGCGGCTGAAGACCCTGGGGGGCGGCTCGCTGACGATCGCGGCCAATGGCCGCGGGGTGGCGGTGGACGGCGCGACGGTCGTCCGGGCCGACCTCGTCGGCCGCAACGGCGTGGTCCACCTCATCGATCGGGTGCTCACGCCGCCGGCCGACGACATCCTCGCCACCGCGGAGAAGGCCGGCTCGTTCACGACCTTGCGGAAGGCCCTCAAGGCGGCCGGGCTGGAGGACGCCCTCGGCGGCGACGGTCCCTTCACCGTCTTCGCCCCGACCGACGAGGCGTTCGCGAAGCTCGGCGGAGAGAAGCTGAAGGCCCTGCTCAAGCCCTCGAACCGGCACCTGCTGGCCGCGGTCCTGAAGTATCACGTCGTCTCCGGCAAGGTCACCGCGCGGGACGCCGTGACGGCGGGCTCGGCGGCGACCCTCCAGGGGGGCAAGGTCACCGCGGGCATCAAGGACGGACGCCTCGTCATCAATGACGCCCGGGTGATCGGCTCGGACATCGAGGCCCGCAATGGGATTATCCACGCGATCGATTCGGTCCTGATCCCCGGCGGCGATCGCTGAGCACCAACGGAGGCGTGAGCCAGGTGCCCGACCCGATCTTGCCGCGAATCGCCCGGGGAGACCAGGACGCCGTGCGGGAGTGCATCGACCGCTACGGCGGCCTGGTCTGGTCGCTGGCGCGCCGCTGGTTCCGGGACCAGCACGAGGTCGAGGACGCCGTGCAGGAGATCTTCCTCGACCTCTGGGCCCACGCCGGCCGGTTCGACGGCCGCGTGGCGTCCGAGGTCACCTTCGTCGCGACCCTTTGCCGCCGCCGCCTGATCGATCGCCGGCGCCGGCGGCAGTCGCGCCCTGCGGCGGTCGCCCTGACCGATGACCTGGCGGGTCCCGACGATCAGAGATCCGCCGTGGATTTGCGAGACGAGGCCGAACGCGTGGATCGCGCCCTGAGCCGCCTGTCCCCGGAAGAGCAGCGCGTGCTGCGGCTGTCCTTCCGCGAGGGCCTGACCCACGAGGAGATCGCCCGGCAGACGGGCCTGCCGCTGGGCACCGTCAAGACGAGGGCACGCCGCGGCCTGATCCAGGTCCGCAAGCTCATGGGGATCTCCTCGCAGGAGCGTGCCCGGACCGCCCTCGGGCAGGAGGTCGGCCATGACTGCTGATTCCCGCGAACCCCTCAGCTCGGAGCGACTGTCGGAGTTGCTGGCCGGCGAGGTGCTCGGCGACCTGAGCGACGAGGAACGCGCGGAGCTGGATCGCCTACGGGAGTCCGTCCCTGAGGAGGCCGGCCGCCAGGAAGCCTGGACGCTCGAACTCGCGGCCGGCGCCCTCGAACTGGGTCTCGACCCGCCCCGCGTCGCGCCACTTCCCGTTCACCTGAAGGACCGGATTCATGCCGGAGCCGTCGGCCACTTCGGCGGCCCTCGGCTGAGGGAAGCATTGCCGTCCGAAGTCCGTCCCCACCGCCGTCGAGCCGCAGGCCGTCGACTCTCGGCCTGGGGCGGCTGGTTCGCCGCCGCGGCCGCCGGGCTTGCCGCGTTCTGGCTCTGGTGGTATCCGCGAGGATTCGAGCGCGAGCCGGCTCCGCGGCCGCCCATCCCCCCGACCCCGGCTCCGGTCGCCCGGACTTCCGAGACGCCCGAGGAGGACCTGGAGCGACTGCTCGCGTCGGTGAAGCCCCTGCCGCTGAAGGCGACCGACCACCCGCTGGCCGTGGGGGCCTCCGGCTCGCTCGTCTGGGACCCGGGCCGGCGGAAGGGCTACCTGAAGCTGACCGGCCTGGCGGAGGTCCGCCCCGCGCAGGGTGTGTATCAGCTCTGGATCTTCGACCGCCGTCGCGATTCGCGTTACCCCGTCCTCGGCTCCACGTTCACGATCGACGATGCGAAGCGCCCGAGCGTCGTCCCGATCCGCCCCGAGCTGGAGGTCAGCGAGCCTGTCCAGTACGCCATCACCCTCGAGCCTCCCGGCGGCGTGGTCGTCTCGGACCGCCGGCGCGTGCTCCTCGTGGCCAGTGCCGGCCCCGGGGGATGAGCCTGGACCGGGGGCCCCGATCGGGCTCCCCCGACGCTCTGCCCACTTGTGCTCGCATCCGCCTGCATCTATGAAAGATCAGGACGACTCCGGTGCGAACCTCGGGGGAGGCGGCTGCCGATGCTGGTGGACATTCACACGAACCTGATGTGGTACCCGGATCACTACTCGGAGGAGTTCGTCGCGTTCTCGTGGGAGGCGAAGAAGGCCAAGATGCGGCTGACTCCGGACGTCCACTGCGACGTGGACGGCGAGAGCTGGAAGCACAATTTCGACTGCCGGCCCGAGCAGCTCCTGGCCGCGACGAAGGTCTGCGACCGGGTGGTCGTCTTCGCAATCGACGCGCCCTACACCGGCATCCGGGGCTCGCAGGAGACGGTCGCCGCCTTCGCGAGGCAGCACGCCGACCGGTTCATCGGCTGGTGCTCGGTCGATCCGAACGACCCCGACTGCGTCGAGAAGCTGGAGCACTACGTGAAGGACCTGGGCCTCCGCGGCCTGAAGCTCGGCCCGATCTACCAGAACTTCGACCCGTCCGACCCGAAACACCTGCCGCTATTCCGGAAGGCGGAGCGGCTCGGCATCCCGATCAACTGGCACCAGGGGACGTCGTTCGTCCGCCAGGGGCCCCTCAAGTACTCCAACCCGATCCTGCTGGAGGATATCGCCGTCGCCTGCCCGGACCTGCGGATGATCGTCTCGCACATGGGACATCCCTGGGAGACCGAGTGCGTTGTCTTGATCCGCAAGCACCCCAATCTCTACGCGGACACCAGCGCCTTGCACTACCGCCCCTGGCGGCACTACCAGGCGTTCATGACGGCCCTCGAGTACGGTGTCGAGCACAAGCTGATCTTCGGGTCGGATTTCCCCTCGGCCACGCCCGAGCAGGCGATCGCCGGCCTCTGGAAGGTGAACGACGTCGTCGAGGGGACGAGATTCCCGAGGTTCCCGCACGAGGCGATCCACCGCATCATCCACGAGAACTGGAAGTCGTTCCTGACCCTCGATTGACGTTCGGCCACGGAGAATCCCCCGATGGGCCTCGACCTCGCTCGCCTGTCCACCGTCCAGCTCGTCCCACTCACGCCGTTCTCGGAGGACGGATCGACCGTCCTGCCCGACGTGCTGGGCTCGTTCGCCCGCGCGATGTACGGGGCCGGGATCCGCGTCTTCCTGCCGGCCGCGGGCACGGGCGAGTTTCACTCGCTGGGCGTGGACGAGGCCGCGTCGTGCGTGGCCGCCGTCCGCGCCGCGGTCGGGCCGGACGCCGTCGTCATCGCCCCGATCGGCATGGGGCTGGCCCACGCGCTGTCCCTGGGCCGGCGGGCGATCGAGGCCGGCGCCGACGCCCTGCTGGTGATGCCGCCGATTCACTCCTACCTCAGCGACGCCGGCCTGCGGGACTATTTCCGGACCCTCATGGATGCGCTGCCGCTGCCGTTCCTCGCCTACAAGAAGGGCCCCGCGCCGAGCGACGAGCTGCTCGGCGAGCTGGGTGCGAGCGGGCGGCTCGTCGGCGTGAAGTACGCGGTCAACGACGTCGACGCCGTGACGAGGTTCTGCGCGGCGAACGCGGGCAGGCTGAGGGTCTACTGCGGGACCGCCGAGCGGTTCGCCCCCTTCTTCCACCTCGCCGGGGCCAACGGCTACACCAGCGGGGCGGGCAACCTCTGCCCCCGGCTGACGCTTGCCCTGCACGCAGCACTGGCGAAGGGCGACTACGCCCGAGCCATGGACCTGCAGCGAGTTCTCCGGCCCATCGAGGACTTCCGGGCTCGCGCCGGAGACTCCTACAACATCAGCGTCCTGAAGGCCGGGATCCGGCTGACGGGCTTCGACTTCGGGCCTCCCCGGCCCCCGCTGCGCCGGCTCGCCGCGGCCGAGGAGGTCGAGATCTCTGCCATGCTCGGGCCGATCCTGGCGAAGGAGGCCGAGCTTGCCGGATGATTGGCAGGCGTTTTCGCCTCATCAACCGGCGAGGTAACGCTTCTCGATCTTGGCGGCGACGGTGCCGATGCCGTAGTAACCGACCGAGATGCGGCCGACGTGGGTGAGGATGTCGTACGCGCGCCAGCGGTCCCAGCCGTGATCCGCCTCCATCCAGAGGATGAGCTGCGCGAAGGCCGTCGCGATCGACCGCTCCATCGGGGTGCCGCTGGCGACGGCCATGATCTCGTCCTTCGACTCGATCCGCGGCCACGAGAGCCGCCTGCCCCTGAGCAGTTCCACGCTGATGGTCGTCTCGCCGGCCATCTCCAGGCCGGTCGCCGAGAGCTCGCCGTGGCCCATCGCGGCGTGCAGGTCGCCCAGGTAGAGCAGGCCCTGCTCGACGAAGACGGGAAGGTAAATCGTCGCGCCGGGGGCGACTTCCACCAGGTCAAGGTTGCCCCCGTGCGGCCCGGCGGGGCCGGTGGTCGGGCATCCCCAGTCCGGCGCCGTGCCGATGCAGCCGATCATCGGTGCGTAGGGGATCGTCAGTGAGTCGCTCCAGTGGATCACTCCGTCGCGGATCGGGCAGACGTGGGTACCGTGCGGACAATCCGTGCCCAGCCACTCGCACAGTTGCTTCGGATCGGCGGTGCGGGTCGCGCACTGGCCGAGTGTCGGCCGGATCTCGTGGATCGTCACCGCGAGCGAATCGCCCGGCATGGCCCCTTCGATCGCGATGGGCCCGGTCAGCGGGTTGCTGTAGGGCATCCTCACCTTGTCGCGGCGATCGTCATTCGTGCGGATCTGGCCGGAGAGGGCGTCCTCGGTGGCGACCACGAGCGTCTCCCCGGAGCGGATCCGCAGCCGAGGCTCGTGGTGCCGGCTGAACTCGTAATACAACGGCCCGACGGGGAGGTCTGTCATCGCTTGCCTCGGCTTCAGTTGCGGATCACTTCGCGAACACCGGCACGGTCGCTGGCTCACCCGAGAGTAACCGGACGGACCGCCGGGGACGACAGGCTATTCCAGGGAGACGCCCGCTGCGGCATAGATGGAGGGCACACAGGTGGTTCGCTCGGGCAAGCTCTCGAAGCTGATCGACAGTCAGGAGCAAGACATGGCCAGGTTCTCACGCCGGGAAGTTCTCCGGCTTGGACTCGCGGGATCCGCTGGGCTGGCATGGGCGCGGGATCTCCCGGCCGTCGCCGAGGAGGGGGCCGTCGACCTGCACCGTCAGCTCCTGGACCTTGCGCAGCGTTACCAGCGCGAGCGGCGGGCGCGGTTCGCCGCGATCCGCACGGCCGACGAGCTGGCGGCGCTTCAGGACTCGCTGCGCCGGACCTTCGTGCGCCTGCTCGGAGGGCTGCCCGAACCGGGCGGTGTGCCCCCGGCGCGCGTCACCGGGCGGATCGACGCCGGGAGCTATTCCATCGAGAAGCTCGCGTTCGAGAGCGCCCCGGGCTACTTCGTCTCCGCCCTGCTCTACCTGCCGAAGGATGCCCGGGGACGGTCGCCGGGCGTGCTCAGCCCCTGCGGCCATTCCGTGAACGGGAAGGCGGCCATGCCCTATCAGACGCTGCACGCGAACCTGGCCAGCCGCGGGTTCGTCGTCCTGACCTATGACCCGGTCGGCCAGGGCGAGCGCAGCCAGTTCTGGGACGCCCGGACGGGGAAGAGCCGCTACGACCTGAGCTGCGGCGAGCACGCCGTGGTCGGCGGCGCGCTCGAGCTGCTCGGGACGACCTTCGCGCGTTATCGGATCATCGACGGCCGGCGAGCGCTGGATTACCTGACCGCCCGGCCCGAGGTGGACGCGTCGCGGATCGGCTGCGTGGGGAACTCCGGCGGCGGCAACCTCACCGCCTACATCACCGCGCTCGACCCCCGAGTGACGGTCGCGGCGATCTGCTGCTACATCACCGCGCTGCCCCGCCGGATGGCGAACCGCATCCAGGAAGACCCGTCGTCCGATCCCGAGCAGGACGTCTTCGGGTTCGTGAGCGAGGGTCTGGATCATGCCGGCCTGCTGGCGCTTTGCGCGCCGAGGCCGACCCTGATCGGGTCGGCGGTGAAGGACTTCTTCCCGATCGAAGGGGCGCGCGAGTCGTTCCGCGAGGCCAGGCACCTGTACGAGGTCGCGAAGGCGGCCGACCGCCTGGCGATGGTCGAATCGCCGTTCCGGCACGGGCTCACGCCGCCGATCCGGGAGGCCGTTTACGGCTGGTTCGGCCGCTGGCTGGCGGGCCGGGAAGATCCGGCATTCGCGCGCGAGATCGCCATCCAGACGCGATCCGACGCGGACCTGCTCGTCTGCGAGCAGGGGCAGGCGGGCCTCTCGCTCCATTCCCGGCCGCTGCTCTCCCTGGCCCGCGCCGAGTTCCGTGACCGCCCCAGGCCGCCGAGGAAATCCCTCAGGGAGATGCTGGCGGCGGACCTCGCGTCGGCCGCGCCGGAGATCATCCGGATCGGGTCCGAAGCCCCTCCCGCGCGAGACCTCGTCGTGTGCGTCAACGGCAACGACGCCCCGGACTGGCGCGAGGAGAAGGCGCTGCTCGACGCGTTGGGAGGCGCGGGAGCGACCGCGGTGGTGGTGAATCCCCGAGGGGTGGCCTCGCGCCGGGTCGCCCTGGAGGTGCGGGGGCACGGCTACACCGATCCGATCTCGGGCGTCGAGGCGAACCTCGCTTACAATGCCTACCTCGTGGGCCGCACCCTGCTGGGCCTCCGGGTGGCCGACGTGCTGGCCGCGGTGAACATGCTAAGGTCCGAGATCAGGCCGCGGCGGATCTTCCTCTGCGGGAGCCACGACGCCGCGCTCGTCGCCTGCCTGGCGGCCGCGCTCGATCCGGGCATCGACGGGCTGGCCACCGAGGATCTCCTGCTGAGCTATGAGGCCCTCTTCGCCGAGCAGGGATACCCGCTCAACGCCGCCCGGATCGTCCCCGGGTTCCTGAGGGATTTCGGGGATATCTCGGACGTCCTCGATCAGATCCGGCCGCGTCGGGTCCTCATCGCCGCCGGCATCGAGGCCGGTGGAGGGAAGGCACCCGCGTTCGCGAACGTCGCCGCCGGGCGCTTCCGGTCCGAGCCGCGTCTCCTTGCGGACTGGCTGCGCGGTTGACGCGGGGTCGTCGCCGGGACCAGGAGCGACGCAGCGGAGATTCCTTGGGTCATGCCTTGACTGGGGGTTGGGCAGTCGTACGATCGCAAATGCAACGCCGAGCCGGCCTCCTCCCCCGGCCGGCGTTCTCGGTGCCACCCTGACCTGGGTAGCCGCCGACTCGCCTGTACCGCGGTGACTGAACTCGAGGCAAACGGCCAGGCTAACGGGGCCCAGCCCGATCTCGCGAGCCCCCTTCCGGAGATCCCGCGTGCTCTCTCTGCTGGCCGCGAATGGCGCCCTGGGGATCTCGCGCCGACGGTTCCTTCAGGTCGGCCTGGCAGGATCGGCCGCAGCCGGGGTGCTCCCATCGGCTATCTCCCTGGCATCCCGATCGCACTCGGGAGCAAAGCACTGCATCTACATCTACCTCTGCGGGGGGCCGTCTCAGCACGACCTCTGGGACCCGAAGCCGGACGCCCCGGCGGAGATTCGCAGCGAGTTCCGGCCAATCGAGACCAACGTCCCCGGAATCTGGTTCACGGAACTGATCCCGAACGTCGCCCGCCACGCCGACAAGCTGGCGGTGATCCGGTCGATGACCCACGGCTGGTCCGACCACAACGCCGGCTCCGCCTACACGCTCATCGGGCACCGTCCCGGCCGGCCGGATGACGTCTTCGTCGCACCCGCCGACCACCCGGCCCTCGGGGCGATCCTGCACCGGCTCCGCGGTGAGACGGGGCTCCTGCCCCCCTGGGTGATCCTGCCGCGGCCATTCACGACGGCCTCGCCGCCGATCAAGGGCCAGTCGGGCGGGTTCCTCGGCTCTGGATTCGATGCGGTCGCCCTGGACGAAACGAAGCGCGACTCGCTGGCCCCCAAGGACCTGAGGTTCTCCGCCTTCGACCTGCCTCCGGGCGTGGGACGGGCCCGCGTGCACGGACGCCGTGAACTGCTCTCGGGGCACGGTGCGCAAGGCGAAGGTGGACGGTCCGAACGGCACGAGTCCCGGTGGGACAGCATCCTCGAGAAGGCCTCCGCGATGCTGGTCAGCGAGGAATGCACCCGCGCCTTCGACCTGACCCGGGAGGATCCTCGACTGCGCGACCGCTACGGCCGCAACGAGTATGGCCAGAGCTTCCTGCTGGCACGCCGGCTGGTCGAGGCCGGGGTGCGGTTCGTGAACGTCTTCTGGACCTACTTCGACGAGCAGGGGTGCCAGTTCAATCTCTGGGACAACCACGGCGTCGCGACCGACGTCTGCGGCACCGGCGGCGTCCGGACCGGCCGAGACATGCTGAAGCACCGGTACTGCACGCCGTCGTTCGATCGAGCGTTCCCCGCGCTGCTGGAAGACCTGGAACGCCGCGGATTGCTGGACGAGACCCTGGTGGTCGTCGCCGGGGAGTTCGGACGCACGCCGAAGATCAACCAGACCGCCGGGCGCGACCATTGGCCCTACTGCTACAGCCAGCTCCTGGCTGGCGGAGGCGTCCGCGGAGGTCAGGTCCACGGGGCGAGCGACCGCCACGGTGCTTACGTCAAGGACCGACCGGTCCGCCCCGAGGACTTCCACGCCACCATCTTGCACGCCTTCGCCCTTTCCCCCGAGACAATCCTCCCGGACCACCTCGGCCGGCCGATCCGGATCTCCGAGGGACAGCCCGTGACAGACCTCTTCTCCTAGGGCCAGCAGAGGTGCAGGGGCGAGGCACCATGGAGCATGGCGATCGGCGGCCTGGCCTCGCGTGATCGAGTCAGCGGCATCGGCCGATCTAACTGACGGTTGCGGTGCCGATAGGCCCTTTGCCATGATGATCCCGCCCGGGGGGGGGCGCCAGCTTCTTGGCCCTGAAAAGTCCTAACCCTCATGAGTTTACGGAACGACCTGGGAAGCCGGAGAGGGTCCATCGTGCCCGCGGAGGATCAGTGGAAGGACCCGAGGTCGTGCATGCAAGCTCTTGTCTGGCGACGAAGACGCCCGCCCCGGTGAAGTCGGAGGCTCGGGAGGACGAAATGAAAATGTCCCCTGTCAAGCCCGGACGGACACATTTCCGTGGAAACGAGCGGAATCATTGGGCTTGGGCGGCCGATCCGGCCGATCTGATAACCGAGTAAGAAGCCCGACGACCGCACCGTGCGGCCGAGAGGGCCCGGCCCGCGCGACCTGCCCGGCCGAGCCGCTTGGACCGAGGCTCGCATCCGGTTGGGCGGGAACAAGACCAGGACTCCCCGCGGCGGCATGGATTCGACCAGGGAATGAGTCGAATCGCCGCTGAAGACGCCAAGGAGGGTGGAAACAATGGGGTTGCCCCGCAAAGGATCGCCGCGAGGTGCCAGGAGTCGCCGGGTGGCGCTCTGGTCGGCGCTGGCGGTGGGCGGAATCTTGCCCTCGGTCGGCTGCCAGGTGGAATACGCGGGCATGACCTTGCCGTCGGGCAAGTACATGCACGATGACGTCCAGTATTTCCCGGCCGGGCCCGAATTCCCCTGGGCCAACACCCAGGCGGCTACGCAGCGGGCCCGCATGAGGGCCATGGGCATCGAGCCTCCGCCCGAGGGCGGCGCCGTCGCTCCGACGCCGGCGCCGGGCGGGATCAATCCGGTCCAGAATCAGTTCGGCCGGCCGACCGACATCAACAGGAGCCCGCTGGACGTGATTCCCCCGGCCCAGAACGTCCCCGCGCCTCCGGCCCCGGGCCTCGCGCCGGGCGGCCCCGAGGTGACGGCCCCCGGCGCCGTGCCGGCACCGCCGGCCCCCGGCCGGGGCGCCGCGCCCGCCCCAGGCGGCGCCGGACGCGTCCCGCCGCCTCCCCCGCCGGGCGGGGCGCCCGAACCCGATCCCAATCCCTGAGGATCGGCCGCCAGACAAATCGGTCAGGCCCGGAGGCACGCCATGGAGGGCGAGCCTTCCGGGCCTGAACGTCATCCGTCCACAAACCTCGGGAGAGCTCGACCCGCGTTCCCGAGGACCGTGCGACGGCGGGACCTCATTTCGCCGCGCCGCGGACGGCCGGATCGGCCCCGGCCTGGCGGATCGGGATCTGGACTTCCCAGCGGCGGTCGGCCGTCGGGGTCATCGGGCCGTGATAGCCGAGCCGTCGGGGCGGCCCGTCCTGGATCCAGCGATCCTTGTGGTCCGAGAGCCAGCCGCGGAGCTTCTCCATGCCGTCGCGCATCGCGGTGTCGGACATCTCCCCGATCAGCCCGAGGCAGACGAATGTCGCCGCGGGATGATCCTTGACGACCACCGCGCCGACACCCTTGCCCGCCTGCCCCTGCTTCGTGCTCCGGTAGAGGAACTCCATCGTCATCTCGCCGGTGCCGCCGCGCGTCTCGACGATCTCCGGGCTCCTGTAGGTGTTCACCACCGGCGCCGTCATCTCGATCCCGTTCTTGCTGATGTGATTGAAGAGCGAAAAGAACAGGATCCCGTCGGCCCGGGTCGACGCCCCCTTCGCCTGGGCGACGGCGCTGCGGTAGGCCGGGTACGACTTCACCTCGATCTTCTCGGGAGCAGTGGCGTCCGGCCAGCCCTCGGGCAGTGGCGAATCGCTATCCGCCGCCCGCAGCGGTCGTCCGCTCGGCGTCTCCTTCTTGTCGGCCTTCTGCTCCGACTGCTGGGCACTCGCCGGCGTCGTCGCAGGTCCGCCCGCGGCCAGCCCGACGATCAAGGCATTTCTCATGAAACGTAACCAGTCCATCGTTGGCGATCCCGAAGGTGAAAAGGAGTCGCGCGTGGGCCTGGCACGTACCGAATCCGCGAGACCCTCATGGTTTTGACGTAGGCCGCGGGGGCCGGATCGTCAATCCCTGCCCGGAGTCCCAGGGAACTCCGGGATGATCCGCCGGCCGCGCCCGGGGTATGATCCTCTCCAGCTCGAAGAACGAACCATCCTCCTGAGGCCCTGTGGACTCTCGCCATGATCAGCCTGACCGTCGGCCAGACCATCCTCAGTGTTTACGCGCTCCTGCTGGCGGTGGGAGGGGTGATCGGCTACACGAAGGCCGGCAGCCGTCCCTCGCTGATCGCCGGGATCGCCTCGGCGATCGTCGTCGTCATCGCCCTGTTCCTCACCACCACCGCTCCGCGGCTCGGCCTCGGGATCGGTGCCGTCGTGGCTCTCCTGCTCGCCGGCTTCTTCGGCTCTCGGTTCTCGAAGACCGGCAAGTTCATGCCCTCCGGGATGATGGCCGTGGTAAGCGTTTTGACCCTGATCGTGGCCGCCCTAGGCTTGTTCTGAGGTCTCACGGTAGAATCGGGTTGTGGTCAACCGAGCTCCGACGAGGTCCACCGGCCATGCCCAGCCCGTTTCCCGGGATGGATCCGTTCCTGGAGAGTCAGGGATTCTGGCAGGATTTCCATCCCACCCTCCTCGTTGCCCTCCGCGAATCCCTGAATGACAGGTTGCCGCCCCAATATGCCGCGTTGATCGAAGAACGCGTTCAGCTGGTGGATGCCAGCGGCGACGTGGTCCGTGGCTTTCGTCCGGACGTCGCGGTCCTCGAGCGTCCCCGGACCGGCCAGTCTCGCTCGGAAGAATCGCACACAGGCGTCGCGACCGTCGAACCGGTCGCCCTGCCCCTGGTGTGGGAGAGCTTCGATGAGATCACCGAGCGGTGGATCGTCATCAAGCGGCTTCCCGAGAAGAAGCTGGTCACGGTCATTGAAGTTCTCTCGCCGACGAACAAGCTGCCTCGGGGCTTCGAGGAGTACCTGAGCAAGCGCTGGGAGGTCCTCGACCAGCCGGTCCATCTGGTGGAGATAGACCTCCTGCTCCAGGGTCGGCGGATCCCCTTCGGCAGGCCCCTGCCGGCGGGTGATTATTACGCGTACGTCACGCGGACGGCCCAGCCGCGTGTCACGAGCGACGTCTACGCCTGGCCACTGCGCCATCCGTTGCCGACGATCCCGATCCCGCTGTCGGCGCCCGACCCCGACATCCCGCTCGACCTGGCGGCCATGGTCTCCAGAGCCTACGAGCAGGGCCGTTATGGCCGGCTGGTGGACTATTCCGCCGAGCTCAGAGCGCCGCTACCCCCCGAAGACCTCCGCTGGGCGGCGGAAGTCAGCCGGCCCGGATCCTGACCTCACGCGAACCCCATCGGAGCTGCCGCCATGGAACCCGTCATCGCGCGCTGGGAATGGCGCACCTTCGGCCAGTCGTTCGGTCCGGCGGAGGAGAAGCTGGAGGCGCTGCTCCCGGAGAAGGTCCAGCAGAGCGACGAGACGTACCTGCTGTCCCTGAGCTCGGACGCGAACGTGAAGATCCGCGACGGGCTGATGGATATCAAGAGCCTCGAGCACGTCGATGAAAATGGACTGGAGCAGTGGAAGCCCGTCCTCAAGGAGCCGTTCCCGCTGGACGCCGCCTCTCTGGCAGTCGTCCGCGAGGCCCTGCGACTGCCGCCGGGCCCCGAGCCCGGAAGAGGTCTGGAGCTCCAGGAACTACTGGAAGCACTGGATCGCTCGAACGCCCCCGTCCGCGTCGTGCAAGTGAGCAAGACCCGGACGAGATTTCGCATCGAGGGCTGCGTTGCCGAGCGGACCGCCGTGACGGCTGACGGGTGGAGGTGCAGACCGTCGCCATCGAGGACGAGGAGCCCGCGAAGGTGATCGCGGCGGTGAGGGCGATGCGGCTCGACGGCTTCCCCACCAGCTATCCACGCGGGCTGAAGCAGCTCCGGGCTCTCGTGAGGAGGGACGGACCGATGACGCGCCAGGCGGTGATCGACGTCGGCACCAACTCGGTGAAGTTCCACGTGGCCGAGCGGCAGGCCGACGGCGTCTGGACCCTGGTCGTCGACCGCGCCGAGGTCACCCGGCTGGGCGAGGGCATCGACCAGACCGGAGCGATCGCCCTGCCGCGCTGGACGGCACCGCGGCGGCCGTCGCGGGCATGGCCGACGAGGCGAGGCGCTGGGCGCGGAGCAGGTCACCGCGGTCGGCACGATGGGCCTGCGCACGGCGACCAACCGGCAGCAATTCCTGGACACGGTCCGCGACTGCTGCGGCGTCTCGATCGAGGTGATCGACGGCGAGACGGAATCGCGCGTGGCCTACCTCGCCGTGCAGTCAGCGCTCGGGCTGGCGGACGCGGACCTGGTGGTCTTCGACACGGGCGGGGGAGTTCTCAGTTCACCCTCGGCCACGGGACGCGTCGATCGCCGGTTCAGCGTGAACGTCGGCGCCGTGCGGTTCACCGAACGTTTCCATCTCGATCAGGATGTCTCGAAGGAGGTCCTCGGCAGCGCTCGCGGCGATCGCCGCCGAGCTCTCGACCTCGACGGCGTGCCCTCGCCGCAGGTCCTCGTCGGCATGGGGGGCGCGGTGACGAACCTCACGTCGGTCATGCTCGGCATGGCGACTTATGACCCCGATCGCGTGCAGGGCGCCGAGTTGACCCGCGGCGAGGTGGACCGGCAGATCGAGCTCTACCGCACCCGGCCGTCCGCGGAGCGGCGGGCCATCGTGGGCCTCCAGCCGAACCGGGCGGACGTGATCCTGGCCGGGGCCTGCATCGTCCGGACGGTGATGGACAAGCTCGGCAAGTCGTCGCTCTCGGTGAGCGACCGCGGCCTGCGGCATGGCCTGTTGATCGACCGGTTCGGCGGCCGATTAGCCGGGGGTGGCGGAGGGTGACAGCGCCGCCTCGGCCTTCTCGGCCGCGTCGGGGTCCGGCACGGGGCAGTGCTTGCGGGCCTCGTATTCGAGCGTCCAGCGCGTCTTGGCCTGCTGGCCGGTGTCGCGCTCGGCGCCGACCTCGGCCAGGAACGCCATGAAGCCGGCCGTCGCGGCCGCGGCCTGGGCGACGGGGACCTTGATCGAGACCTCAAACAGCCGCTCGCCGTCGTCGCGCCGCCAGAGTTCCCCGGTGATCGGCCAGGGGAGCCCCTCGTCCACGTACTTCCAGCGCCAGGCGCGGACGGGCCCGAGGACGACGGCCCGCTCATAGTTGATCCGCTTGTTGGCCAGGCTGAACAGGAACAGCAACTGCTCCTGCGTGAACAGGTCGGAGACCGGATTCTTGCCCGCGGCGACCCGCTTGATCAGGCCCTTGGCGACGGGCATCGTCAGCGACGCCGACTTCACGACGCCCTTGTCGCTTGCGTCCGCCTCGATCTTGAACCCGCTGTATTTCTGCCAGAGCGCCGGGATCATGGACGGCTCGACGGGCCTGAACTTGATCGTGCTGTCGTGCTGGCCGCCGACGATCCGCCGTGACCTCGCGATGATGCCCTGTTCGAAGCCCTCGAGTTCCGGCGTGTCATAGAAGTAGATATACCGCTCGCCTCCGTCGAGGCTCAGGCGATAATGCTCGAGCGCCACGTCCACCTGGTGGGAGGGGACGGTGGCCTTGATCTCGACATCGGTGACGCCCGCCATCGTCTTCGCCACCTGCCCGCGCGTCGTTTCACCACTCGCCATGAGGGCACCTCCTCGTTCGCGTCCACGGAGACGGACCTGCGAGACCCGCCGCGGCCGGAAGGGGGCTTCGTCGCAGTGGATCAACCCGGCAGTGATCCATCCACATTACTTGGCGGAATCGGTGGATGGGAAGGACCAACCCTTCAAGGCCGCCGGACGATCCTTGAGATACCCGGAGGTCGCCGGTACCGTGACCTCATCGAAAGTCCTTTGCACCGATCGGCCCCGAGGCCACGAGGAGCCGCCCGATGGCATCGACGAAACACGAAGCGTCCATCGGCCGCGACCTGCCGCCCGGCCCGGAGTATCCCTCCTGGCTCCAGCTCGTGCGCTTCGCGGGCGATCCGCTCCGGCTGCTCGACGATTGCCACGCACGCTTCGGCGACGCCTTCACGCTGAACATCGCCGGCAACGGCAAGTTCGTGATGCTCTCCGACCCGGAGGTGGTCCGCGAGGTCTTTCGGGGCGAACCGGAAGTGCTCCACTCGGGCGACGCCAACAGCCTGTTACAGGCGACCGTCGGCCGGAACTCGGTCCTGGTGCTCGACGAAGCGCCCCATGCCCGCCAGCGCCGGGTGCTCGTCCCGCCGCTCAAGGGCGATCGGATGCGCGCCTTCTTCGAGTCGATGCGGCTGGAGACGATCGACGCCGTCCGCGACTGGCCGAGGAACGCCGCGTTCCCCTCCCTGCCCTCGATGCGGCGGATCACACTCCGGGTCATCCTCCGCACGGGCATGGGCCTGGTGCCGGGCGCGACGATGGACAGGTTCGAGCGGAAGATGGAGACGTTCCTTTCCAACGGACGCCAGAAGTATGGCCTGGTGATGATGACCGTCGTGCCGATCCACCTGCTGAGCGGCTCGCGCTGGGCCCCCCTGTTCCGCCAGCTCAGCGACCTGGACGACGACCTCTATGCCCTGATCCGGGCCCGCCGGAACGGCGAGCCGGCGCCCGGAGGCGAGAACGTGCTGGACGACCTCCTCGCCGCCAGGCACGAGGATGGATCCTCGCTGGACGACCGGGAAGTCCGCGACGCCCTGATCACGATCCTGATCGCCGGCCACGAGACGACCGCCCTGGCGCTCTCGTGGGCGCTGGTGGATCTCGTCCGCGAGCCCGCCGTACTCGACCGCCTGATCGGGGAGGTGAAGGAGGTAACCGGCGGCGGGCCGCCCGGTGCCGAGCAACTCGCGTCGCTGGTCTATCTCGACGCCGCCATCCGCGAGAGCCTGCGCCGCAGCCCCGTGGTCCCGTTCGTCGTCCGGAAGGTGATGCAGCCGTTCGTGGCCGGCGGCCGAGAGTACCCTCCGGGGGTGGTCCTCTGCCCGTGCTCGTACCTCGTCCAGCGGCGTGAGGACCTCTATCCCGAGCCCGAACGCTTCCGCCCCGAGCGGTTCCTGGAGCGGAAGTTCGGCCCGCACGAGTGGTTCCCCTTCGGCGGCAGCAATCGCATCTGCCTGGGGATGCCCTTCGCCCTCTACGAGATGAAGGTCGTGCTCGCGACGCTGCTGGCCCAGGTCCGCCTGACCTGCCCGGACGCCCGCCGCCCCCGGGCCCGCCGCTACGGCCTCGTTCTCGGCCCCGACGACGGCGGGAGAATCATCTCAGGCGGCGGCCCGACCTGACGCTCATCGGCTCGCACCGCCGATCGGGTCGCCGGGCGGCGGGTTGACCGTCGGGGTCCTCCGATTGGTCCCGGCCGGTCGCCTGAGGAACCGCTCGATCTCCTGACGGATTGCGACCTGGTGAGGATCGCTCCCGGTGACCCCGGGCCACGGAAAGGACGGGTCGGCCAGCCGCGACAGAGCGTCAGACGCCACGGCCCTGACGTCGGGCCTTGCCGCGTCGTTCTCCCCGAGATCGATCAGGCGCTGCACCACCAGGGTCTGCTCGGCCCGCGCGATCGCCCTGGCGCGGCTGCCGTCGGGGGACTGCCAGGTTTCCTTGACGAGCCGGGACACGACCTCGGCGAAATCGGGGAACTTTCGGTCGCGGCCGTGGAACTCGTTCAGCCGCGCGGCGCGTTCCGGCTGGAGCAATCCGCTGACGGCGATGTCGGCCGCGATGGTGGCCGCCGCGACCGGGTCGAACAGCGGGCCCGTCGTCTTCTCGAAGAGTTCCGCGGTGCCCGACGGGCGATCGAACGCCCGGGGCGGGATCAGGGCGAGGATCCGGTCGGGTAGGCGGAGCACGTCGGGCCGCATCGTGGCGAGGACGGCCACCAGTGCCTCGCGCTGGGTGTCCGCGGGGACGGGCGCAACGACCGGCTCGGGGCTCGCCTTCGTCCCCTCCTTCACGGCGTAGGAGTAATTCGCGCCCCCCACGGACTTGACCGCCGCGACGAGCTGGTAACGATGATGCAGGTAGAGCGGCAGGAGCTTCGCCTCCAGGTCCGACAGCGGCGAGCCCTCGGCGATCCGGTCGAGTCCGAACCCGTCGAGCCCGATCCGGCGGACCTCCATCTCGTGCCGGAGCGAGGCGACGGGGTTGTCGCCGTTGTCCCAGAGGTTGGCCAGCGGATGTGCCGCGCCGGGAGGGCGGGAGTCCGCGTCGGCCAGGAACAGGAGTCCGTCGGCGAGGCCCCTGCGGACGATCGCTCGCAACTCCTTCGTCTCGTCCTTCCCGGGCGGGAAAGACGCATACGCATACGTGATCGCGAACCGGTCGTAGGCGCCGATGCCCTTCGCATACGCGTCGGAGAGATCGAGCTTCCCGTCGGCGATCTTGACCAGCGGCGCAGGGTAGTCCATCACCGAGCTGCGGCCCCGGACGCTCCCGGCGAAGTTATGGGCCAGCCCGAGGGAGTGGCCGACCTCGTGGGCCGAGAGCTGCCGGATCCGCGCCAGGACCAGCTCCGCGAGGGCGGCGGTCCCCGGGTCGGCCAGGTATTCCGGTCCCTGGATCGCCCCGGCCGCGCAGCCGTCCCGGCCGGCGCCGCCGGCGAGCAGCCCCGTACCGATCAGGGCATCCTGGCGTCCGCGGAGCGAATCGAGCAAGACGCGACCCTTCAGGATCTCGCCGGTGCGCGGGTCCACCACCGTGTTGCCGAACGACCAGCCCCGCGTCGACCGATGGATCCAGTGGATCATGTTGTAGCGGAGGTCCATCGGATCGGCGTCGGCGGGCAGCACCTCGACCCGGAAGGCGTTCGAGAACCCCGCCGCCTCGAAGGCCGCCTTCCACCACGAGGCCCCCTCGACGAGCGCCTGCCGGATCGGCTCGGGCGCGCCCCGATCGACGTGGAACACGATCGGTTCCTCGGGGTCGGACACCGTCGCGTCCGGATCCTTCTTGATCAGCCGGAAGCGGGTGATCCACTGCCGCTCGACGGGCTCGGTGAAGGGAGTGGCGAAGTCGTAGAAGTCGATGCTGAACACGCCGACCCTCGGATCGGGGCTGCGCGGCCTGAACCGGCCGTCGAGCGGGGGCAGGGCGATGAGCGAATGCCGGAGCCGGACCGTCGCCGCCTCGCCCGAGGCGGCGGTCTGGGCGACGAGCTTCCCGGGCTCGCCGTCGGTGGCGAACGTCAGGATCGCCTCGATCTCCGTGTTCCTGGGGAATCCCTTCGTCCGCGCCGGATCGATCGCGCTGCGGGCGACGTCGAGCCGGTAGGTCCCCTGCTTGGCGCTTCGCAGCCGCTCGGCCACGCCGTGGGCGTCGCGGAGGAAGAAGTCGGAGACGTCGATCAGGACCCGGTCCTTCTCCTCGGCCTCGACCTTGAACCCGCCCTGCACGGAACTGGCGAACGACTCCTCCACGGCCTTCCGCTCGGCCGGGTTGTCGCTGTTCGCCCTGTATTTCAAGTTGCGCTCGATCAGCAACACCTTCGGGCCGATCCGGCGGAAGGTCACCACCTTCCCGTCGGCGAGTTGCCCGCGGTCGAGCCCCACCACGTTGGACCCCAGCCCGGAAGCGAGCGCGACCTGATAGAGGAACTCCGAGTCGAGGCGGTTGACCTCCAGGTAGAGCTTCCCCGCGCGATCATCCCAGTAGAGCGGGAAGAAGCCGTCCAGTTTCCGGAAGCCCTTGGTCTTCTCGGTGATCGACGCGGGTCCCGCGGGCTTCTCCGCATCCGACGCTTTGGCGGGCGGGTCGGCCATCGTGAAGCTCAGGAGCCCGAGCGAGAGAATGAGCAAGGTCATCCGGCGATCCCCCTGGTCGTGGTTGCGAAGCGGCCTATCGAGGCAATCATGTTATCCGGCCGGTGACCGAAGAGAATCAGGAGGATACCCTCCACCAGGGCTCTCGGCGGCTTCGGCTCCGTAGTCGACTCCGCGCGAACCGACGTAAAGTCTCTTCGGAAAATCCTTTAAGGGTTCGAGAAATGCTCGGACACGGTCGTCTGTACGGTTCGCCGGGGCCGGAAACGGGAAAGAAGCCGCTACGTGAAGGAAGCCGCTACCAGGATGCGTGTCCGGGGTTGAATAAGGAGATCGGCGTAACGAACCTCGCATTTCCGGATGGGACTCGAGCATGGGACCGAAGCAAGAGCGTGGGCCGGCGATGGATCGGCCCGATAGCCGACGGCGATGGCTCTGGCCGGCGTTTGTTTTCCTCGCCGGGGTGACGGCGGCATTTGGCGTTCCCTCGTCGGCTCAGGAGGTCACGGAAGGGCCCGAGGCGAGGAAACCCGAAGCGACGGACGAAGCCCAGTCGTCGCGCGAGGTGATGCGGGCCATCCAGCAGCTGCGGGCGGCGGTGCAGGCGGAACGGGCCGAGGGGCGGAAACTCACCGCCACGGACCTGCCGAGGCGCCCCGAGCGGAAGGTCGTCGCTCCCACGCTGACCTCCGCGGACCTCGATCGGATGATCGCCGACTGTCTCAAGGAGACCGACCCGAAGGTCGCGCCGGCACCCCTGACAAGCGACATCGAGTTTGTGCGCCGCGTCTATTTCGACCTGGCCGGCGTGCCGCCGACGCCGGGCCAGCTGGCCGAGTTCGTGAGCAGTCGTGACAGGGACAGGCGGGCGAAGCTGATCGACACACTGCTCCAGAGTCCGGAGTACGCACGCAACTGGGCGCGGTACTGGCGCGACGTCATCCGGTTCCATGCGACCAACGAGAACATCATCCAGGTCCGTTACGACCTCCTCGAGTCCTGGCTGGCCGAGCGGTTCGAGAAGAACACCCCCTGGGACGAGGTCGCCCGGGACCTGATCACGGCGACCGGCCGGGTGGACGAGAACGGCGCGGTGAGCTTCGCCCTGGCGCATGAGGCCAAGCCGGTCGAGCTGGCCGGCGAGGTCTCGCGGATCTTCCTCGGCGTGCAGATCCAATGCGCCCAGTGTCACGACCACAAGACCGACTCCTGGAAGCGCGAGCAGTTCCACGAGTTCGCGGCGTTCTTCTCGGGTGTCCGCTCGCGCGCCGTCATGCGGGGCATGCCCGGCCAGTTGCCGGTCTTCGAGGCCGCCGTGCAGGGCCGTGCGCGTTACGCCATGCCCGATCTCAAGGACCCCAAGACCCAGATCCCGGTCGCCCCCGCCTTCTTCCTTACGCCCTCCGGAGAGCGTTCCAGGTTGCCCGAGAACCTGGACACGGCCCGGCGCAGGTCGCTCGGGGCCTCTTACGTCACGGGCCAGGACAACCCCTGGTTCGCCCGCGCGTTCGTGAACCGCATGTGGTACGTGCTCATGGGCGAGTCGTTCTATGACGCCGTGGACGACCTGGGACCCGAGCGGACGCCCCGGGCGAGGGAGGTCGTCGAGACGCTGGCCGACCAGTGGCAGAAGGGGGGCCATGACATCCGCTGGCTGCTTCGGACGATCGCCAACACCCGGGCCTACCAGCGCAGGGTGCGATCCACGGCGAATCCCGCCGGCAAGACGGCGTTCGCGGCGAGCTGCCCGAGCCGGCTGCGTTCCGACCAGATCGCCGAGGCCCTGATCGCCGCCCTCGGCCTCCCGGCCGACCTGCTGGCCACCCCCACCGGCGCGAAGGCACCGCGGGCCAGGAAGGCGGTTGAGGCCAGCGGGCTCGCGGGCGCCCCCGCGGCCGCGAAGGGCCAGGGCAAGGCCGTGCGGCTGGGCGGCCCTCGGCTGCTGCTCAACGCTCTTTTCGGGGTGGATCCCTCCGCGCCCGTCGACGAAGTCCTGGGCACGATCCCCCAGGCACTGTTCCTGATGAATGGTCCGATGGTGCACAATCGGACCCAGGTCAGGCCGGGCACCCCGCTCGGGCAGATCTTGGCGGCCGCACCCGACGACCGCGCCGCGCTCCGGGCGATCTACCTCCGCGTCCTGTCGCGCGAGCCGACCGAGCAGGAGGTCGAGACCTGCTCCGCCTACCTGGCGAAGGTCGGCAACCGCAAGGAGGCGTTCGAGGACATCTACTGGGCGCTGCTCAATAGCACGGAGTTCCTCTCGCGGCGGTGATCCCTTTCATTTCCACATAGAGACAGATCCGCGCGGGTTATACTTGTTCGGGGGAGAGCATGTCGATCGAATCGAGCATCGTTCGGGTGGGGATGGGGCGGGACGGCGTCGTGAGCCGCAGGGGCTTCCTGCGGACGCTCGGGGCCGCCGCGGCGGGACTGGCCGCGGGCGGGGCCCTGCCGGCGACGTTCGCCGACCTGATGGCCCTGAAGGCCGACGAGCTGCGGGAGCGGCAGATGGCCTGCATCCTGCTCTGGATGGCCGGCGGGCCGAGCCAGTTCGAGACCTTCGATCCGAAGCCCGGGACCGAGCACGGGGGCGAGACGAAGGCGATCGAGACGTCGGTCCCCGGGATCTCGATCGCCCAGGGCTGGGAGCAGACCGCGAAGGTCATGAAGGAGATCGCGCTCGTCCGGTCGATGACCAACAGGGAGGCCAACCACCAGCGGGCGAGCTACCAGCTCCACACGGGGTACGTCCCGACCGCCACGCTCAAGCATCCGCACGTCGGCGCTTCGGTCGCGGCCGAGCTGGGCGATCCCAAATTCGACCTGCCGCACCTCGTGAGCATCGGCGGGCCGACGGTGGGTGCCGGATTCCTCGGCCCGGCGCTGGAGCCGTTCATCATCCCCAACCCGGAGCGTCCCCCCGACAACACGCAGCCGCGAGTCGCCGTCGATCGGTTCGAGCGGAGACTCGGCCTGCTCGGCCGCCTGGAGACCGACGGGTTCGCCCGGGCCGGCGGCGCCGACCGGGTCCGGGACCATCGCGCGCTCTACGCCCAGACCGCCCGGATGGTCCTCTCGCCTCGCATGAAGGCGTTCCGCCTGGACGAGGAGAGCGAGAGCACGCGCGAGCAGTACGGCCGCACCCCCTTCGGCCAGGGCTGCCTGCTGGCGCGGAGGCTCGTCGAGTCGGGCGTGACATTCGTCGAGGTCCGCTCGAACGGCTGGGACACGCACCGGCAGAACAACGAGCGGGTGGCGACGCTGGCCGGGCAGGTCGATCCCGCCTTCGCCGCCCTCATCCGGGACCTGAAGGAGCGGGGGCTGCTCGGGAGGACGCTCGTCCTCTGGATGGGCGAGTTCGGCCGCACGCCGCGGATCAACGCCGAGGCCGGACGCGACCACTTCCCCAGGGCCTTCAACGTGGCACTCGCCGGGGGCGGCGTCCGCGGCGGCCAGGTCATCGGCAGGTCGAGCGACGACGGCAGCGAGGTGAAGGACCGTCCGGTCACGGTCCCGGACCTGATGGCCTCGCTCTGCCATGCCCTGAAGGTCGACGCATCCAGGGAAGTTCAGACGCCGATCGGACGTCCGATGAAGGTCGTCGACGGCGGCAAGCCGGTCGCGGAGCTGTTCGGCTGACCCATCGATCGCCTCGCGTCGCGTGCCGGCCCCGGTCACAATAGGCCGGGCGGTCGGGCTCGCCGGAACTCGCCGGAGACCCTGGCCGCCGCGCCCGGGGAGTGCCGCCGTTGCGCGTCGGCCTGAGGCAATGCCTGCTGCTGGTCGCCCTCGCCAGCCTCGTCTGCATGGGGGCCCGGTCGGCGCTCCAGGGCGAGCCGCTCGGCCTGCTGACCTGGCCCGTCCTGGCGGGATTCGCGGCCGACCGGATTGCCTCGGGCGACGGGGTGCTCGGCGGGACGATCGGCGGGGCGCTCGGCCTGGGGGCCGCCGCGCTGCTCTTCGGGCTCGGGCCCCTCGGCGGCCTGGTCGCGCTGGCGGCCGGGGCGTGCTGGGGGTTTTACCTCGGCGTCTGGACCTATATGATCGTGGAAACCATTCTCCAGGGTCTTTGAGCGTCCCGGCCTCGCGACTTCGGGCGGGCCGGTCGGGGAGGTTCGCGAGCCAGATGAGAGCCGTCGTCATCACCGGCCGGGGCGGGTCCGAGGTTCTGGACGTCCGCGACGTGGAGAAGCCCGTGCCCCAGGGGGCGGAGGTCCGGGTCCGGGTGCGGGCCTGCGGTCTGAATCGCGCCGACCTGATGCAGACGCGCGGCCTCTATCCCGCGCCCCCGGGCGTCCCGGCCGACATCCCGGGCCTGGAGTACGCCAGGGAGATCGATGCCCTCGGGCCCGGGGTCACCGGCCCGCTGGAGGTCGGGGACCGCGTCTTCGGCATCGAGGCCGGCGGCGCTGAGCTGAGTACCTGGTCACCCACGAGCGGATGGCCGTGCCGATCCCCTCGAACCTCGATTTCGTCCAGGCCGCGGCCGTGCCCGAGGTGTTCCTCACGGCCCACGACGCCCTGCTCACCCAGGGCCGGCTCGGGCCGGGCGAGCGCGTCCTGATCCACGCGGTCGGCAGCGGCGTGGGCACCGCCGCCGCTCAGATCGCCAGCGCCATGGGCTGCGCGGTGCTCGGGACGTCCCGGACGGCCGAGAAGCTCGAGAAGGCCAGCCATCTCGGGATGGACATCGGCATCGAGACCAGCCGGGAGGACTTCGCCGAGGCCGTCGCCGCGCACACCGGCGGCGCCGGGGTCCACGTCGTGCTCGACCTCCTGGGGGCGCGCGCCCTTGCGAGCAACCTGAAGGCCCTGGCGCTGCGGGGGAGGCTCGTGGTGGTGGGACTGCTCGGCGGCCGCGAGGCTTCGCTCGACCTGGGCATGCTCCTGAATAAGCGGCTGACGGTCGTGGGGACGACGCTCAGGGCACGGCCGATCGAGCAGAAGATCGCGGCGACCCGGCTCTTCGCCAGCCAGGTCGTGCCCTGGCTGGAGCGGGGCGTGGTCAGGCCGGTGGTGGACAGCGTCTTCCCCTTCGCGTCGGTCCGCGAGGGCCATGCCCGGCTGGAGTCGAATCAGGCCTTCGGCAAGGTCATTCTGAAGATCTGAGCGGCAGCCCGCGGTCCGACGGGCCGGGCTCCCCGTTCCCGACGCGCGTGCCGTGGGCCGCGGCGGCGCCGGCCCCCTCATCGCCGGCGACCTGGCCGTCCTGGATCTCGAGCACGAGGTCGTCCGGCGTGATGAAGCGGCGGTCGTGGGTCACCACGACGAGGGTCATCCGGAGCGACTGCTGCATCGAGCGGAGGATCTTGTAGATCTCGTCGCCGGTGCGCGAGTCGAGCTCGCCGGTCGGCTCGTCGGCCAGCAGGAGGAGCGGCTCCTTGACGAGCGCCCGGGCGATCGCGACGCGTTGCTGCTCGCCGCCGGAGAGCTGGTAGGGGTGATGGTCCAGCCGATCGCCCAGCCCGACCTGGGTCAGCAGGTCGGCGGCGCGCCTCCGCTGCTCGCCGGTCACGCCCCGGGGGAGGAACGGGACCAGCACGTTCTCCACCGCGGAGAGGTTGCTGATCAGGTTGAACGACTGGAAGATGAACCCCACCTGCTCGCGCCGGTAGTCGTTCTGCATCGACTCCGACATCGTGACGAGGTTCTGGCCGTCCACCAGGATCTCGCCGCGGGTGGGCCGGTCGATCGCCCCGAGCATGTAGAGCAGCGTGCTCTTGCCGGAGCCGCTCGGCCCGACGATGAACGCGAACCGGCCGCGCTCGATCCGGCAGTTGATCCCGCGCAGCGCGTCGACCGTGCGGGTCCCGCTGCGATACGACTTCCAGACGTTGACCACTTCGATCATCGGGGGGCCTCAGTGTGATCCGAGCCGGATGGCCTCCATGGGGACCAGCCGGGCCGCTCGCCATGCCGGGTAGAGCCCGCCCAGGGTGCCCATCACCACCGAGAGCGCGATGCCCAACGCCAGCAGCGGGGGTGATGCCCAGGCGCACCCGCCGCTGATGAACTGATTCGCCAGCGACGTGCCCAGGACTGCCAGGGCGCAGCCGACCACGCCGGCCATCAGGCCCAGGAAGGCGCTCTCCAGGGTCACGAGCAGGATGTTGGCCTCCGACCAGCCGTTCGTCCGCAGCACGCCGAACTCGACGAATCGCTCGGTCGTGCTCATGAGCATCGTGTTGATGATCCCCACGATGCCGACCAGAAGGGCCAGGCTCACGGTCATCATCAGGAGCTTGTCCACCTGCCCCATCAGCGAGCCGAAGTTCGCCTTCACCTCGTTCATGCTCCGCGCGTCCACGCTCGGGTTGGACTCCTCGATGAGGGCCGAGAGCGCGTCATACTGACCGGGATTCTCGGCCTCGACGTAGATGCTCGAGATCGAATCCCTGGCGAAGTTCAGGGCGCTCCGCGCCGCGTCGATGTCCATCACGATCACGACGTCCAGCAGCATCGAGCCGGTCTCGTACAGGCCGATGATGTGGTAGTCCTTGTCCGCGATCCGGAGCGTGTCGCCGACCTTCCTGGGGTTGCCCCGGGCGTCGGGAAAGTCGGCAGCGATCTTGCGGCTGATGACGATGTTCGGCTTGCCCTTGTCCTCGAGGCTGAGGAAGCGGCCCTCGCCCTTCTCCTTGAGCGCCCGGGGGAAGACCGCGCTGTTCAGGCCAATGTGGGCCTCGATGTCCTGCCCGGAGATCACGGGCTGGTCGAACAGGGACGCCATGCCCTTCCCGGAGGTGAACCCCCGCACCAGAATGCCGCGGCCCTCGATGTTGGGGGCGATGCCCCAGACCTCCGGCGCCACGGCCCGGACCCCGGGGAGCCGGCGCAGGTCATCGGCGAGGCTAACCGGCAGCGTGCTGAAGACCGGGCTGGGCACGTTCTCCCGGATGACCATCACCCCCTCGATCTGGCTGAGCGTCTCGCCGACCAGGTCCCGCAGGCCGTTCGAGACGCTGAACAGCCCCATCACGCCGAGGATGGGCACCGACAGGCCGATCAGCGCGAGCAGCGTGCGGAGGGGTCGGGTCAGCAGGTTTCGCCAGGCAAACGAGCCCATGATCCAAGACCCTCTTAACCTGAGGGAACGAGAATGTCGTCGACGGGAGAGCGGCCGTCACGGGCGATACGCCCGGCGGGGGCCACGCCCCGCCTCTCCAGGTAGGCATCCGGTGCCGACGACTCGAGGCCCGGCCTCGCGGAGCCGTCAGACCTTGCCACGGACGCTGCGA
Source organism: Isosphaeraceae bacterium (assembly GCA_046349995.1). Taxonomy (GTDB): domain Bacteria; phylum Planctomycetota; class Planctomycetia; order Isosphaerales; family Isosphaeraceae; genus Aquisphaera. The sequence goes on from JAXMBE010000011.1 coordinate 80,716, forward strand.
TCGCGAGCGAGCGGCCCGCGTCCTCGGCGGCTGCCCGGTCGGACAGGCGCCGTGGCGGGTCACTCGCCGACTGGCCGGCCAGAATGATTATAGGACAGACGTCCGGACGTCGGCAAAGCTTGATGCGTCCCTGCATGCTCGGCGTCATGCGCTCTTTGAGGCTCCTGGCCCTTTCCTAGGGCGTTTGGGTCTCTCCGGCACTCGGTTCCGTGGGCGGGGCGGATTGCTGGCTGGCCTGGTCCTGGTCGGCGCCGGCAAGCGGCGCGTCCTGCCGCTTCACCGCCTCGCCGGGGCGAATCTCGTCCTCGGGGTGATCGCTCCGCGCCTCCCAGAGCTGCTTGAGTTGCCCGAAGGTCCTGAGTGGGACGTTGCCCGTGAGGGCGTCCTTGGAGAGCGGGGGCGGCGGGGGTGCCGGGCGCGAGGGCCGCTCCGGGGGACGGGAGCCCTGGGGCCGATCGAACCGTCCCGGTCCCGGCCTGCCGCCGGGTCCGTGGCCGCGCGGACCGCCGCGATCGGGCCGGCCGCCGGGGCCGGGCCGCCCGCCAGGCGAGCCATGCCCACCTCCCGGGTGACCATGGGGCCCGCCGGATTCGCCGTGGCCCGGGCCGCCGCCCGGACCGCGCACGCGATCAGGCCGGCGCGGCGCATGCTCGTCCAGGGCGGTGATCGGCGGCGCGCCGACCGGCGGCGACGTCAGCGCCGAGCCGCTCGGCCGCGGGCCCCTGCCCCGGTCGCGACGCCCCTGTCCCTGACCTTGGCCTTCCCTCTCATCCCCGCCGTGGCCGCGGCGCCCGCCGCCCTGACGCTGTCGCTCGGTGCCGGGCTTGACCATCGTCAGCGAGACGCGTTTCCGCTCCTGGTCCACGCTCATCACCCAGACGGTGACCACGTCGCCGACGGAGACCACGTCGTGCGGGCTCTTGATGTACCGGTTCGCGAGCTGGCTGATGTGGACGAGCCCGGAGTCCTTCAGCCCGATGTCCACGAAGGCCCCGAAATCCACCACGTTCAGGACCGTCCCGAGCAGCTCCATCCCGGGCGTGAGGTCCTCGAGCTTCAGGATGCCCTTCTTGAAGATCGGCTTGGGCAGGTCCTCGCGCGGGTCGCGCTCGGGTCGGCCCAGCGATTCGATGATGTCGCGGAGCGTCGGCTCGCCGATCCCCAGCTCCCTGGACACCTCCGCCACGTCGCATTCGGCCAGCTTCTGGCGCAGCTCCGGCAACTTCTCCTTGTCGAGGACGACCTCCGGGGTGGCGTCGAACTTCTCCAGCAGCCTCGCCGCGGCGGCGTAGCTCTCGGGGTGGACCCAGGTGCGGTCCAGCGGGTTGGCGCCCTCCGGGATCTTCAGGAAGCCGGCGGCCTGGGTGAAGGTGGCCGGGCCGATGCCCTCGATCTCCATCAGTTGCTCGCGGCCGCTGAAGCCCCCCTTCTCCTTGCGGCGGTCGACGATCCGCCGCGCCGTGAGCTGGTTCAGCCCCGAGACGTGGCGGAGCAGCGGGACGCTCGCGGTGTTCAGGTCGACGCCGACGAAATTGACGCAACTGGAGATCACGGAGTCCAGCGACTCGCGCAGGTGCTTCGGATTCACGTCGTGCTGGTAGAGCCCGACGCCGATGTTCTGGGGCTCGATCTTCACCAGCTCGGCGAGCGGGTCCTGGAGCCGGCGGCCGATCGAGATCGCACTGCGGAGCGTGGCGTCGAAGTCGGGCAATTCCTCGCGGCCGACCGGGCTGGCAGAGTAGACGCTCGCCCCGGCCTCGTTGACGATCACGTAGGCGAGTTGGGCCAGCATCGAGTCGGCCGGGTGGGGTGCGGGGGGCGTCTGGGGCGGCTGCTGCTGAGACTGCTTGGGTCTGGAGCCGCGGCCGCGTCCCTGGTCGCCGCGGCGCCGTCCCTCCTGGCCGTGCTTGGCGGGCTTCGGGGCCTGCTCGGCCGGGGACGCCGCCTGCTCGGCCGGGGCGGAGGAGGACGCTTCGACGTGAGGGGTTTCCGCGTCCTCGGCCGCAACGGCAGCCTCGGGGGCCGGCGCCTCGGAGGGTTGCCCCTCGGCGACGGGCTCGCCGCCCGGCTCGCCCGAGGGCCCCGGGGGCGCGGGCTCGGGGGCGGGGTCCGGATCGGTCGGCTCGACGATGACGGCCGCCGCTGCGGGCTGAGGGGCCGACTCGCCGCCCTCATGCTCCACGCTCACGGCCTCGTGCTCCTGGTCGCGGTGATCATTCCGGGGCGCTTCGTGGTGGTCGGGCCCGGAGGCCTCGCCGTCGGCGGCCTGGGCGCCGGCCTCGGCCTCGGGGGAGGAAGATTCGGGGGCCCCGCCGATGATCGGAGGGAGCGTCTCCTCGGTCATTCCCGTCGGGCCGGTGGCCGTCTCGTCGGCCGCGACGGCGTCACCGACCCCCTCGCCGGACTCCGGCCGGGGGCCGTCGTCGGGGGCGTGACCGGGGTCCGCGCCTTCGGCCGGCGGGGTAGGTTCCTCGGCCTGGGCGACAACGGGCCCCGGCTCCTCAGCGGCCGGGGCCGGTGCCTCGGCCGCGGCGGGACTCGCCTCCTCGGCCGGGGCGGCTGCCGCCGGCGTCGCGGCCTCCTCGGGCGTGAAGGTGCCGCCCTGGCTGAACCGCGTCCCCTCGGCGATGACCTCGGCGACGAGTTCCTCCGTCTCGCGGCAGGCGGTGCCGTTGCCGATCGCGACGACGCCGATGTGGTGCTTGCCCACGAGATCCTTGAGGACCAGCTTCGACTCGGACCGCCGGTTCTGGGGCGCGTGGGGATAGATCACGCACTGCTCCAGCAGGTTTCCGGTCGCGTCGAGCACGGCCACCTTGCAGCCGGAGCGGAGGCCCGGGTCGATGGCCAGGACAGGCTGCTTCGGGATCGGCGGCTGGAGGAGCAGGCTCCTCAGGTTGCGGGCGAAGACGTCGATGGCGTGCCGCTCGGCCGCCTCGGTCAGGTCGCGGCGGACTTCCCGCTCCATGCTCGGCAGGATCAGCCGGTCCAGCGAGTCGATGGCCGCTGTGCGGAAGACCTCGGCCTGGGGGTGCCCCTCCAGCGGGAGCTGGTGGAAGAATGCGGCCTCGAGCTCCCCGCGCGGAACCTCGACCTTCAGCTTCAGCGGGCCTTCCTTGTCGCCCCGGTTGATCGCCAGCACGCGGTGCGGCGGGACCTGCGAGAGGGGCTCGGAGTAGTTGAAGTAATCGCGGTACTCGAGGCCCTGGCCCTCCGGTACGTCCCCCTTGCTGGTGGAGATCTTGCCGGTCTTCCAGACGACCCTACGCACCGCGTCGCGGACGGCGGCCATCTCGCTGATGGCCTCCGCGAGGATGTGGGTGACGCCCTCGACAACCTTCTCGGCGCTCTCCAGCCCCTTCTCCGGATCCACGAACTCCTGGGCGGCGGCGTGGACGTCGGTGAGGGCCTCGTCGCGGTTCCAGACCCGCAGGGCCAGGGGCTCCAGCCCCTTGTCGCGGGCGTCCGAGGCCTTGGTCCGCTTCTTCGGCTTGAACGGCAGGTAGAGGTCCTCGAGCCGCTTCGGGTTCTCGGCCGCGCGGATCGCCGCGGCCAGCTCCGGGGTGAGCTTGCCCTGGGCCTCGATCGCCTTGAGGATCGTCTCCTTGCGCTCGGCCAGCTCGCGGAGCCGCTGGACCCGCGCCTGGATCTCGCCGATGACGACCTCGTTCAGGTTGCCGGTGCGCTCCTTGCGGTAGCGCGTGATGAACGGGACCGTGTTGCCCTCGTCCAGCAACTGGACGACGCTCTCCACCTGAACGCGCCGAATTTGCAGGTCCTGCGCGACTCGGCCCAGGTCAACCGGAATCGGGTTGTCCATCGAGACTTAACTCTGCACCAGGAGTGACTTAGGCGACGACGAGAGGCAGATCAAGAGGCGATCGGCATTCTCCGCCGCGGAGGCGGCACGATTGCGTACCGGGTCAGTGCGCACGATGACGCCCTTGTCGGGTTACAAGTTCGGACAATCTAAAAGAAGATCCGCCCCATGTCAAGCATCGGCCCCCCCCGTGGGCCGTTCCCAACTTCCATGAAGAGTTGATCTTGTGACCGCTTGGGGCGTGATTCTAGGGAAACTGGGCGTTCCTTCATGTGGATCGCCCTCGCGAGCGGTCGGACGCACCGGGAGCGGCCCGGAAGGGCCGACTCGGCCGGACCGATGGCGAAGCCGTGGCGGGTCAGCTATCCTGGGTCTCGTGCTTTCGCGAGCGGCATGCAATCGAGTCGCCGCCGCGAGGATCCGTGCCCCGGGCGTCGCGTCGCCCCGCGGGTCTCGCCCCGCCCGAAGCCCTCCAGCCTCATCGAAGAGCATCACCATGAGCCGGATAGCTTGGATCTCCCAGGGATGCTTCGGGTTCCTGCTCGTCCTCCTGGCGACCGCCCCGGGCACCGGGGCGGAGCCGCTGGCCGATGAGAAGGCGACCCCGGCGCGGCCCGTGAAGTTCACACGCGATATCCGGCCGATCCTGGCGAGGCACTGCTTCGCCTGCCACGGGCCCGACGAGGGTCAGCGGAAGGCGAAGCTGCGGCTCGACACCCGCGAGGGCGCGCTCGCCGATCGCGACGGGGGCCGGCCGTTCGCGCCCGGCTCCGTGGACGAGAGTGAGGCCCTCAGGCGGATCACCAGCGACGACCCGACCGAGCAGATGCCGCCGGGGGGCAAGGAGAAGCGGCTCTCGGCCGAGCAGGTTGCACTGCTCACCTCGTGGGTCGAGCAGGGCGCGCCGTGGGAATCACACTGGGCCTTCGAAAAGCCCGCCCGGCCCCCCCTGCCGCCGGTCCAGCATCCCGGCTGGCCGAAGAACCCGATCGACCGGTTCGTGCTCGCCCGGCTGGAGCGCGAGGGGCTGACGCCCGCGCCCGAGGCCGACCCCGCCACGCTCCTGCGGCGGGCCTGTCTGGATCTCACCGGCCTGCCGCCGACCCCCGAGCAGGCCGCCGCCTTCTTCGGGGACAAAGCCCCGGGGGCCTACGAGCGGCTCGTCGACCGGCTGCTCCGCTCCCCGGCCTACGGCGAGCGCTGGGCGCGGATGTGGCTCGACCTCGCCCGCTACGCCGACACCAAGGGCTACGAGAAGGACCTGACCCGCACCATCTGGCGGTTCCGCGACTGGGTCATCGACGCCTTCAACGGGGACATGCCCTACGACCGGTTCAGCACCGAGCAACTCGCCGGCGACCTCCTGCCCGGGGCCGGCCGCGAGGCCCTCCTGGCCACGGCCTTCCACCGCAACACGCTCACCAACGACGAGGGCGGCACCGACGACGAGGAATTCCGGATCGCCGCGGTGAAGGACCGCGTGGACACCACGGTGCAGGTCTGGATGGGGCTCACCATGGGCTGCGCCAAGTGCCACAGCCACAAGTACGACCCGATCGGCCAGAAAGAATATTATCAATTCTACGCCTTTTTCGATCAGACCGCCGACCGCGACCGCTACGACGACGGCCCCGCCGAGCCCTTCCCCACCGCCGAGCAGCAGGGGCGGTTGGACGCACTGAAGGGCCGGATCGAGAAGCTCCGCTCGGCGATGGCGAAGCCCACCCCCGAGCAAGCGAAGGCACTTCGCCAGTGGGAGGAGAAAACGCGGGGCCAGGCGACGTGGGCCGCGCTCCGGCCCGCAGCGATGAAGGCGGCCAGCGGCTCGGCCCTCGCGCTCCAGCCCGACGGCTCGGTCCTCGCGAAGGGGCCCGGACCGGCGAAGGAGACGTACGAGCTGACCTTCGACCTCCCGTCCGGCCCCCTCGCGGCGCTCCGGCTCGAGGCACTTCCCGACCCGTCGCTCCCGAAGAAGGGCGTCGGCCGCTCCCGGAACGACGGGAATTTCGTGCTCTCCGGCATCGAGCTCGTCCTTGCGGGACCCGACGGGAAGCCTGCGCCGCTGGGCCTCGCCCGTGCCGAGGCCGACTTCGAGCAGTCGGGCTACCCGGTCGCCCACGCGCTGAAGAACCCGGATCCGAGGAAGCACGGCTGGGCCGTCTCGCCGCGGCAGGCCGAGGCCCACCAGGCGATCTTCCACCTGGCGTCTCCCGTCACGGTCGCTCCCGGGTCGAAGCTGACGGTCCGGCTCGATCACCAATTTGAGTTCGCCTACCCAGGGTTTAGCCTCGGCCGCTACCGGCTCTCGCTGACGTCCCGCCCGAATCCGGCGATCGCGCCGGTGGTCCCCGAGGCGATCGTCCAGGCCCTCGGCGTCCCGGCCGAGAAGCGGACGCCGGAGCAGTCGGCGACGCTCTGGGAACACTTCGCGGCCGGTGCCCCGGAGACGAAGGCGACGCGCGACGAGATCGAGTCGCTCACGAAGCAGGTCGACGGCATCCTCGCCTCGGTCCGCACGCCGGTCGCCCAGGAGCTGCCGGCCGACAGGCGGCGGGTGACGAAGGTCCATCGCCGCGGCAACTTCCTGGACCAGGGCGAGCCGGTCGAGCCGTCCACCCCGGCCTTCTTCCCGCCGCTCCCGAAGGACGCGCCCCGCAACCGGCTCGGCGTGGCGGAGTGGCTGTTCTCGGCCGAGAACCCGCTGACGGCCCGCGTGGCGGTCAACCGCTACTGGGCCCAGTTCTTCGGCCGCGGGCTGGTCGAGACCCAGGAAGACTTCGGCGCCCAGGGCCAACCGCCCAGCCATCCCGAGCTGCTCGACTGGCTGGCCTGCGAGTTGCGCGACGGCGGCTGGTCGATGAAGAAGCTCTGCCGGCTGATCGTCACGTCGGCGACCTATCGCCAGTCGTCGAAGGTGTCGCCCGAACTGTTCCAGAAGGACCGGCCCAACCGCCTGCTGGCCCGGGGGCCGAGGTTCCGCCTGGAAGCCGAGATGATCCGCGACAGTGCCCTGCTGGTCTCGGGCCTGCTGTCCCGCAAGATGCACGGGCCGTCGGTGATGCCGCACCAGCCGGAGGGCATCTGGCGGAGCACGTACAACACGGATAAGTGGGTGCTCAGCCCCGGAGAGAACCGCTACCGCCGCGGCCTCTACACCTTCCTGAAGCGGACCTCGCCCCACCCCGCGCTGATGACGTTCGACGCCCCCAGCCGCGAGGTCTGCACGATTCGCCGGATCACGACCAACACGCCGCTCCAGGCGCTCGTGACCCTGAACGACCCCGCGTTCATCGAGGCCGCCCAGGCCCTGGCCCGCCGCATGACCCGCGAGGCGGGACCGGCGGCCGCGGACCGCCTCCGCCACGGCCTGAAACTCGCTCTCGTCCGCGAACCCGAGACCCGAGAGGTCGAGGCCCTGCACGCCCTCTACCGGAAGCGCCTCGCGCACTACCGCGACCACCGCGACGAGGCCGTCGCCTTCGCCACCGACCCCCTCGGGCCCCTTCCCCCGGGATGCGACCCCGCCGAGCTCGCCGCCCTCACCGCGGCCGGGAACGTGATCCTCAACCTGGATGAGTTCCTGACGCGGAATTGAACCGCGGAGGACACAGGGGACACGGAGGAGGGAACGATCCGAGGAGTCCTCATTCCACTGGGTCCAGCTTCCCGGCCCGATGCCTCGCTGGCTCGTCCGGACGCGAGTCCTTACAATGAAATCCATCGCTTGGAGATCGGGCAAAGAGACGTCGTGGGGCGTGGGATGAACTTCGAGCACGAGCTGGCGCGGGCGATCAATCGACGGTACTTCTTCGGACGGGCTGGAGCCGGCCTGGGGCTCGGGGCGATCGCGCTGGCGAGCCTCCTGAAGAACGAGGCCCGGGGCCGAGAGGCCGACGTCCCCGCCCGGGGCCAGCCGGCCGGCCCGCTGGCGCCGAAGGCCCCGCCGCTGAAGGCCCGGGCGAAGCACGTTATTTATCTGCACATGGCCGGGTCGCCCAGCCAGCTCGATCTGTTCGATGACAAGCCGGCTCTGCGGGCCTACAACGGCAAGCCTTGCCCGCAGGAGCTGCTCAAGGGCAAGCGGTTCGCGTTCATCTCGGGCGTGCCCAACATGCTCGGCTCGCCGTTCTCGTTCGCGAGGCACGGGCAGGCCGGCATCGAGCTGTCGCAGCTCTGGACGCACCTGCCCGGCGTGATCGACGACTTCGCCGTGATCAAGTCGATGCAGACAGACCAGTTCAACCACGCCCCGGCGCAGCTCTACCTGCACACCGGCACCACCCAGTTCGGCGGCGCGTCGCTCGGCGCGTGGACGACCTACGGGCTCGGGTCCGAGAACCAGGACCTCCCCGGCTTCGTCGTGCTGACCTCCGGCGGCAAGACGCCCGACGCCGGCAAGAGCGTCTGGGGCAGCGGCTTCCTGCCGTCGGTCTACCAGGGCGTCCAGTGCCGCTCGCCCGGCGACCCGGTGCTCTACCTCTCCAATCCGAAGGGGCTGGACCGCGCCGGGAGGCGCGAGACGCTCGACACGCTGAAGGTGCTCAACGACTTCCAGGCCGACGCGATCGGCGACCCCGAGACGATCACCCGGATCAGCCAGTACGAGCTGGCCTTCCGGATGCAGATGGCCGCCCCCGAGGTGATGGACATTTCGCGCGAGCCGCAGCACATCCTCGACCTCTACGGCGCGAGGCCGGGCTTCGTGCCCGAATCCGACTCGGCGGCCGACCCGCGGGTGGCGTACCGGGGGACCGACGCCGCCTTCGCGAACAATTGCCTGCTGGCCCGGCGGCTGATCGAGTCGGGCGTGCGATTCGTGCAGATCTACGACTGGGGCTGGGACCACCACGGGGTCAGCCCCGGCGAGGACATCGTCAACACCCTGCCGATCAAGGTGCAGCAGGTGGACCGCGCCCTCAGCGGCCTGGTCCGCGACCTGAAGCAGCGGGGGCTGTTCGAGGAGACGCTCATCGTCTGGGGCGGCGAGTTCGGCCGCACGCCGATGGCCCAGAACAGCCCCTCGCAGCCGTTCGTCGGCCGCGACCATCACCCCTACGCCTTCACCCTTCTGCTCGCCGGCGGCGGCATCAAGGGGGGCCAGACCTTCGGCCGGACGGACGACATCGGCTACTACGTCACCGAGAACCCAACGGATGTCCGCGACCTCCAGGCGCTGGTGCTCCACCTCCTGGGCCTGGACGCATGGAAGCTCACCTACGCCTACCAGGGCCTCCAGCAGCGGCTCATCGGCGTCGAGGGGAAGGCGAAGATCCACAAGCAACTGCTGGCCTGACAGGCTGGCGGCCTCGCCACCGGGTGGCCGGGACGGCCGGGTGAGGGCTTGCGCGAGCCACGGCCTGCGCGCCCCACTCATCCGCCCCTCCGGGGCAATTCCGTTCGGCACGAATTTTGTTCCTGGGCCGACCTGGCGCGGGATGAGGTCATCTTCGCCCCGCGCCAGCGGGGAGAAGGTGCCGCGTCGCGGCGGATGAGGGGTCCTCAGCGTCATGGGCCCCTGCAGATCACCCCTCATCCGGCCCTTCGGGCCACCTTCTCCCCGCTGGCGCGGGGCGAAGGGCTGCTCGCAGTGCCCACCCTCGATCTCAGATGCAACTCGTGCCGAACAATCGCCCTTCGGGCCACCTTCTCCCCGCTGGCGCGGGGCGAAGGGCTGCTCGCAGTGCCCACCCTCGATCTCAGATGCAACTCGTGCCGAACGGTATTGGGCAGAAAGTCGGATTCGCGGGATGGAAACCAAGAGAAGCGGTGCCAGGATCTCAGCGCCGGTACTCGGCTGAGAACCGTCCGATCCGGCCGTCCTCTCCGACGGCCCAGCCAGCCTCCGGGCCAGCGAAGCTCGTGGCGTGAAAGCCCAGGGAGCCGAGCGGCTTCCAGGACTTCCCGTCGTCGCTGGAGACCTCGGCGCCCGTGGGGCCGACGGCGATCAGCGTCGGCGGCTGGCTGCCGGGGATGTACGCCACCGCGGACCGGAAGGCCCTCGGCTCCGGCCCTCGCGGCAAGGTCCAGGTCCGGCCGCCGTCCTCGGTCCGGGCGCAGACCTTCCCGCCCTTCTCCGGCTGCCGATAGTCGCCGCCCACCGCCACGCCGTGGAGCGCGTCGCGGAAGGCGAGCGAGAAGATGCCGGCCGATGGGGACCCCGCATCGATCGGCGTCTCCGTCGCGCCCCAGGTGGTCCCGCCGTCGTCGGACCGGAACACGCGCGAGCGCGCCGCGCCGCCGGTCCCGAACCAGCCGCGATCGATCCCCTGGACGACCAGCGAGGTGCCGCTGGCCGCGAAGGCTCCCTCGCCGCTCTGTGCCGGCGGCATCCCCGAAGACTCGAATCGCCTCCAGGTGGACCCAGCGTCGCGGGTCGAGAAGATCACGAACCGGCCGTCGACCGGATCTCCCTGGACCAGCCCGCGATCCCGGCCCCAGAACGCGATCGCATCGAAGAAGCCGCGCTCGTCCGGGTTCCGGAGCGCGACGGACCAGGTCTCGCCGCCGTCGCGAGTCTTCAGGACCCGAGACCTCGGCCCCGGGCCCACGGCGAGGACCAGGGCCGCGCGATCATCCGGGGCGTGCACGTCGCGGAAGTCGTCCTCGCCGGCCCCGGGGAGGGCGACCGGCCGGCGCAGCCAGTGCCGGCCGCCGTCGGTCGTGCGGACGATCGTCCCGGCCGAGCCCGTCGCCCAGGCGGTCTGCCCGTCCACGACGTGGAGCCCGCGGAACCTCGCCCGCCAGCCCGCGTCCTGGATGGTCCACTGGGCAACGACGGTCGATTGACCTGCGAGGCAGAACACGACGGTCCCCAGGGCGAGGAGGACCGACCGGCCTCGCACGGGCTGACGCTCACCGCGTTCGGGTTCAAGCTCACGGGGCAACGGAGGCGCCCTCCGCGGTTCACTTCGTCCCGGCGGGCGCCCGCTTGAGCACCTCGACGACCTGGCTCGTCCCCGGCTTGCTCTCGAAGGCCTTCGGCCGTTCCTTGCCAGGGAGCATGAAGGCAACCCTGTAGGTGTCGTCGCTCAGTTCATAGATGCCGCGGACCGAGGAGCCATCGCTGAAGAAGATGTCGATCGTCTTCGGCCTGGCGGCCGGATCGACCACGAAGTGGCCTCCCATGGAGAGCGGCCCGACGACCGAGGTGAACTGATTGCCCTGGACGATGAGCTTGTATTTCCCGAGTTCGTCGGTGGGAGTCTTCCGACCCGCGGCGATCATCTCGTCAAACCGCCAGGTCCCGCTGAACCGCATGAACTCCTCGCGGACGGCCTTCGCCTCGGGGCCTTCCCCGGGCCGGACGCGCAGGAACACCCGGAGCGTCTGTCCGGACCCCGACGCCGCGGAGAACGCCTTCGGCCGTTCGCCGCCGGGCTTCCCGACGCAGGAGACCAGCGTGTCGTCCTCGAGCCGGTAGATGCCCAGGATGTGCTTGCCCCTGTCCGGGCCGTCGTTGATGGTGTCGTCGGTCCTCTTGGGGCTGGCCTTCGGGTCGATGGCGAACGCGATGTCGTGGGCGATCTCCGTGTCCCCGAAGAACACGGAATGGGTCCGGTCCTTGATCTCGACCCGGACGTCCTTGATCCGCTCCGGCGGGGCGATCTTGCCTTCGGACTCGGCGAAGACGAGCTTCCAGACTCCGCGCAACTTGGCGCGCTCCGCCGCCTCGCCCTGGTCGGCGTCCTGGGCGAGCGAGGGCGAGTTCCAGGCCAGGATGGCGGCCAGCGTCGCCGCGAACGGTCGATTCCAGCGTAAGGACATGAGTTGCTGAGCCCCCGAAGGCGTCGAGGAGTGATTCGGCCACGGAGCGAGCCTACTCCCGGCCGCCGGGAAGTCAAGCCGTCACGTCTGATCCCCGAGTCGGTTGCCACGGCGGGAGAGGCGTAACGCTGGAGCGTTCGAGGCCAATGGCCGGGATCGGGGCCGCGACGGGTCAGCACGGCGATCGGTCGATCCGATGGTGATGTTGCTTTCGTAATTCCGTGTGATAGAGTCGTCATCCGCTCGTTCGCCGCGAGGTCCACCGCCGTCCTCCGAGGATCCCAAGAAAGCGCTCGGGCCGCTCGGAACGACCGTCACGGAGCCGCGACAATGCTGGACAAATTCGACTTCCAGTGGGAGACCCGGCAACGAGAGCAGATGGAGTCCCTCATCCGGGAAGTGGACCGGCTCCGCCGCCTGAAGACTCCGGACCCGAAGTCGGACGCGACGAACGAGCTGGACCGGCTCCGCTTCGAGAACCCCGAGCTCAGGCTGCTCGTCGCCGTGATCATCCGGATCCTCGAGGCCAGGCACATGACCAGCCCGACCGAGTTCATCGAGATGACCGAGCAGGTGGCCTCGGAACTCCGGTCGCGGACCGTCGCGGCCCCAGCTGGGGACCGTCGATGATCGGACCCCACTCTCAGTCTTTCTCGCGGCCCGTGCCGCAACTGCGACCGGCATCCGGCGCCCGGAGGACCCGGCGATGGATCTGAGGACGTGGACGCGACGACGCTGGCTCGGCCTGCTCGGTTCATCGCCGCTGGTCGCCGGCACGTCGCGGGCGGCTGATCCCCCGGCCAGTGATTCGAGGCCCGGCGGCGCGGCCGAGGCCCTCGACGCGCTGAAGGCGGGCAACCGCCGCTTCGCCGGGCAGAAGCCGAGGCATGCGCACCAGGCGGCCGACTGGCGAGCACACCTGGTCGGGGGGCAGCAGCCGTTCGCGACGATCCTCGCGTGCAGCGACTCGCGGGTCCCTCCCGAGCTGGTCTTCGATCAGGGGTTCGGCGACCTGTTCGTGATCCGGGTCGCCGGGAACGTCGTCGCGGATGACGTGGTCGGCAGCATCGGCTACGCGCTGCGACACCTGAAGACCCGGCTGGTTGTGGTGATGGGGCATGAGGGCTGCGGCGCCGTGACGGCCGCGCTCGAGGCGATCGACGGCAAGGGGGCGGAGCCGAGGTTCATCGCGAAACTCCTCAGTCTCATCACGCCTGGGCTCAGGAACCTCGACCCGAAGCTCACCGGGACGACCCGGGTGAACGCGGGCGTCGAGGCGAACGTCCGCTCCTCGATGGAACACCTCGCCGGGCTCCCCGGGGCGCGCGACTTCATCGAGAACCAGCAGTGCCGGCTCGTCGGAGCCGTCTACGAACTGGGCACCGGACGGGTCCGCTTCCTCGACTGACCACTCCGGCGCATCTCGGCCGCCGCCGTTCCTGATGCCCGGCGGTCTCATCAGGCAACCCGTGGCGCGCCCAGGAACACCGTCGATGGACGACACCTCTGGATCCGATGAAGGACGCCTCGGCGACTGTCCGCCCCCCGCCGCGACCGGCATCGATTCCCGGACGATCCTGCCCGAATGCGACGCGCGGAATCCCGACCCGATCGACGTCACCGTGGCCGGTCGTGGCTTGGACAGGACGGCGACGAGGGCCCATGGTCTCGACGCCGCGGAGACCCTCGGCCCGGCCGATCCGACAGCGGTCGCGCTCGGCGGCGATCCGGCCGCCACCGCCTTGGTCGGCGCGGCCCGCGGGCAGACCTCCGACCCGGACTCCCTGACCCGTGCGGACGAGTTCCCGCCGGAGGGTCCCCGCCGCGGCGCCCCGGCCATCCCGGGCTACGAGGTCCTGGGCGAGCTAGGCCGTGGCGGGATGGGCGTGGTCTACCGGGCCCGCCAGGTGCGGCTGAACCGCCCCTGCGCCCTGAAGATGGTCCTGGCCGGGGCCCACGCGACCCCCGAGGCCGCGACCCGCTTCCTGGCCGAGGCCGAGGCGATCGCACGGCTCGAGCACCCGCATATCGTGCGGATCCACCACGTCGGCGAGGCCGACGGCCTGCCGTTCTTCGAGCTGGAATTCGCCCCCGGCGGCAGCCTCGACCGCCAGCTCGACGGCACCCCCTGGCCGCCGGCGCGGGCGGCCCGGCTGGCCTCGCAGCTGGCGTCCGCCATCGCCGAGGCCCATCGGGGGGGGATCGTCCATCGCGACCTCAAGCCGGGGAACGTCCTGCTGGCGGCCGACGGCACCCCGAAGATCGCCGACTTCGGCCTGGCCAAGGCGGTGGGCGGCGAGTCGGGCCTGACGGCGACCGAGGCGATCCTCGGATCGCCCAGCTACATGGCGCCGGAGCAGGCGGGGGGCAAGGCGAGGGAGGCCGGCCCGGCGGCCGACGTCTACGCGCTGGGGGCGATCCTCTACGAGCTGCTGACCGGCCGGCCGCCGTTCCGCGGCGCCACGCTGCTGGAGACGCTGGAGCAGGTCAAGTCCGTCGAGCCGGTGCCGCCGTCGCAGCTGGTGCCGCGGCTGCAGCGGGACATCGAGACGATCTGCCTGAAGTGCCTGCAGAAGGATCCCGCGCGGCGGTACGAGTCGGCCGCGGCGCTGGAGGGGGACCTGCGGCGGTTCCTGGCCCACGAGCCGATCGTTGCGCGGCCGGTGGGCCGTCCCGAGCGGGCCTGGCGGTGGTGCCGCCGCAACCCGGTGGTGGCCGGGCTCACGGCGGCGATGCTGCTACTCTTCGCGGCCGGGTTCGCGGGGGTCTCCTGGAACTACTGGAGGGCGGAGGCGGCGCGCCGCGACCTGGAGGGCACGCTCTACTTGCAGCGGATCGCGCTGGCCCACCGCGAGCTGTCGGCCGACAACCTGGGCCGCGCCCTGGAGCTGCTCGACCAGTGCCCGGCGGGCCTGCGCCAGTGGGAATGGCGCTACCTCAAGCGGCTGTGCCAGGTCGAGCCGCGGGTCCTCCGCGACCCGGCGAAGGCCGAGGTCACCGGCGTCTCCTTCAGCCCCGACGGTCACCGCCTCGCGTCGTCGTGCGGGGACGGGACCGTGAAGGTCTGGGACCTCGCGACGGGCGCGGTCATGCGGACCATCCCGACGGGCGCCGACTTCGTGTACGCGGTGGCGTTCCACCCCGACGGGACGCACCTGGCCTCCACGGGCGCGGACGGCAAGTTGAAGGTCTGGGATCTCTCGGATGGCCGCGAAGTGTTCGCGGAGGACGGGTATCTGGGCCTGCATTATCCCTATGGCACGGCGTGTAGCGTGGCCTTCAGCTCCGACGGGCGGCGGCTGGCGTCGGGCAAGGATGGGGCGGTGAACCTCTGGGACTGGGAGGGGCGCCGGCTGCTCCACACCCTGCCCGGGCACGAGAGCCGCTCGATCAGCGTGGCCTTCAGCCCCGACGGCCGGCGGCTCGCCTCGGGGGGGTGGGACGGCAGCCTGATGATCTGGGACGTGGAGACCGGGAAACGCCTCCACGACCTGGTCGAACATCAGGGTCCCATCAGTTCGCTCGCGTTCAGCCCCGACGGCACGCGTCTCACCTCGGCCAGTTTCGACCGGCGCCTGATCGTTTGGGACACGGCGACGGGCCGACGGCTCGACTCCTGGCGTGGTCTGGACGGCATCCTCCTGGGCGTGGCGTACGGCCCCGACGGCCTCCGACTCGCCTCGTGCGGCGAGGACCGGACGGTGCGGCTGTGGGAGGCGGCGACCGGGCGGGAGATGCTCAAGCTTCGCGGCCACGAGGCGATGAGCCTGTGCGTCGCGTTCAGCCCCGACGGCCAGCGCCTCGCCTCGTGCGGTGCAGACGGGACGATCCGGCTCTGGGATGCGTCGAGCCTTCGGGGGGACCAGGCCCAGGAATCGCTCGAAATCGCGCATCCTTCGGGCGAGGTCTGGGACCTGGCGATCAGCCCCGACGGCCGCCGGCTCGTCACCGGCGGCCAGGTCAGCCCGGGCCTGGTGGGCGTCCCGGTCTACGTCTGGGACCTGGCGACCGGCCGCCTGAGCCGCGAATTGAAGGGACAGCCGCTCGTTGTCTTCGGAGTAGCCTGGCACCCCGACGGCGATCGGGTCGTAGCGGCGACGGGGGTTGGCGGGCGGAACGGGCACCCCGTCAAGGTCTGGGACACGCGGACGGGACAGGCCGCTTACGTCCTGCACAGGGAGAACGAGACCTTCGCCGTGGCCTTCAGCCCCGATGGCCGATACCTCGTCACCGCGGGGGCGGATCGCGCCGTCGGTATCTGGGATGCGGAGAGCGGCCAGCGGGTCGGCACGACGGGTACCCATGACCGGCAGATCCGGGCCCTCGCGTTCAGTCGCGACGGCCGGCTCCTGGCGTCGGCGAGCGCCGACGGCACCGTGAAGATCTGGGACGGGGCCCGTCTGGCCGAGCCGCAGGAGCCGCTCACCGTCCTGCGCACGCGCAACGCCTGGGAGATCCTGAGCATCGCGTTCAGCCCCGACGGCGACCGCCTGGTCACGGGCGGGGCCGATCGCACCGTCAAGGTCTGGGACCCGACGACTGGGCGAGAGGTCCAATCCCTCTCCGGCCATAGCGGCGAGGTCTGCGCGGCGTCATTCAGCCCGGACGCCGAGGGCCGGTGGATTGCCTCGGCGGGTGAGGACGGCACCGTGAAGGTCTGGGATAGCCGGACCGGCGCCCTCGTACGTAACTTCCGTGGTCACACGGGGCTGGTCATGCGGGTCGCGTTCACGCCCGACGGCCGGCGGCTGGTGTCGGGGAGCCGGGACGGGACAGTGCGGGTCTGGGACCTCTCCCAGCTGGAGGGCGATCCGCCCGCGCCGTGACCGGCCGACCAGGATATGCAGGGCGGCCGCATGGTGGCAGTCCCCCGGCCGTCATGCCGTCGCCGCGGCCGGCCGGTGAACCTCGCCGATCAAGCCGAAGAGATCCAGGGCGGCACATCCCCTCCGTACCGCCCGGATCGGATCCGGCGCCGAGTGATCGGCCCTCGGCGGGTCAGACGGTGACGATCCGGTGGTCGACGACCGCCTGGCCCGGCTTCGTCCGGTCGTTCTTGAAGTCGAAGACGCCCAGGCCGAGGTTGCCGGCCAGGGGGATGTGCTGGGGCTGCCGGATGTCGAAGCCCTCGGTGCCCAGCGGGTCGAGGCCCGTCCTCCCGGTGGCGGCGACGGGGGGCAGGTTCTTCTCCTTGCGCTTGGCGTCGATGATCCGCCACTCGACGTGGTCCATGGCGACCGGGTCGGTGGCGAAGAAGAGGGCGTTGTACTCCCAGACGAACTCGGGGTTCTGGCCGAACGGACCCTTCTGGAAGACGCCCTTGATCCCGTCCAGGATCTGGAGGACGGCCTTCTTGCGGAGGATCGGGTGGTTGACGATCTCCGGGATGAACATGTTGCAGGCGTTCGTATCCGGCGTGCTGTGCGACCGTGCGACGTTGTTCACCGAGCCGTGGCTCATGTTCTTCAGCGCGCCGGTCACCCCGCCGGAGCCGTGGTCCTTCAGCACGGGCAGGAAGACGATCTTGTTGACCGTCTTCGTGATCAGCTTGCCGAGATGTGACCGGAAGTTGCGGTCGTCCTTGGGATCGTGCCCGGCGTGGACGAGGTTCATCGAGATGTACTCGTCGGGGTCGTAGCCGGCGATCGGGTCCTTGCGCCAGGAGGGCCAGTCGATGAGCAGCTGGCTGGGGTCGTTCTCGGGCGTCAGGCCGCCCCACCTGATCCCGTCGGGCACGTCCTTGTGCATCCCGGATTCCATGAACATGTCGCGATAACGCTCGTAGACGAAGATGTCGGTCGTCTTCACGCCGCCGGCCTTCAGGCCTTCGATGACCTCGAGCATCAACTCGCCGTTGGTGTTGGCCAGGGGGTTGCCGACGGGGTTCATCTTGATGGCGACGACGTCGCCCGGTTCGAAGAACGAACGCCAGGCCTCGACGGCGTCGTCGGCGCCCGTCAGTTCCTTCATCCCGCGCGCCACGGTCTGCCGGATCGCCTCGCGATCCTTGGTCCCGCCGCGGATCATCCGGGGATTGCGGGCCTCGATCACGCGTCCGGGATAGGGACCCGGCAGGCCGAGGTTACCGAGTTTGCCCGGGGCCCCGACCGCGCGGGGCTCCGAGGCCGAGATGTGGACGGCCGAGAGGATGGGCAAGGTCGCGGTCGCTGCAAGGAACTGCCGGCGATGGATCCCTCCGCAGGGATAGGCGAACGGTCGGCGCATGGTCGGGGACTCCACGGAGACTCGTCGGGAAGCCAGGGTTCCGAAGATCGGCCAGGGAAACGGGCGGAGCGAACGTGCTGGGCGCTCGGACCCGCCATCGAGACCGCCCCCGGGCTGCCGGCGGGGCGGTTTGCCGGCTCCATCACACTCGAATCGGCGTCACGTTTCCAGTCAGTCCCCCGGACCAATCTCAATCCGGCGGGGACCCCCGGGTGCCCTGGTCGAGATACCCGGAGGCCCTCTTCTTGTAGACGATTAATAAAAGTGTAACACTGGAGGATTTATTGAATTCAATGTCGGTCAATCGGGCGGTCCGACCCGGAGCGTGATGCGGCCGTACCTCGTGAGGCTCGGGGTTCCCCCGTCCGTGACCGTCAGGAGGACGGGGATCGTCGCTCCGGCCGCGACGGGGCCGACGCGCACCCGGGGCGTCGGGGTCCCTTCCCCGCGGAACTCCACGAGCTTCGCGGCCTCCTGGGCGGACTGCTCGACGGTCCACTCGAAGGAGAGGCGATCGCCGTCCGGGTCGGTCGTCGGCGAGGCGTCCAGGGCGATGGTCTCGCCCGGCTTCACCGCGCGGCGCGTCGGGCCCTCGATGCGGACGATCGGCGGGTGATTCGCCTCCTTGAAGGGCTTCACGCACCAGTCGAACCGGGCGGCGAAGTCGGCCTGGAAGGCCGGCCGCCAGCGGTAGACCGACGACATCCGCGGCTCCGGGTCCGACCTCGTGTCGAGGTCGGTGTCGGGCACATCGGTCAGCCGACGGCCGTCCCCCTCGAAGCGGCCGCCCCAGCCTCCCAGCCAGGGACGCTCCGGATCGCCCAGGCCGTTCGGCACGAGCGACAGGAACGACGGCGTGTCCCCTTCCTTGATTCCCCGCACCGGCCCGAGGGTCGCCGACCAGATGTCGCCTCCTCGGTAGTTCGGGTAGAGGTCCCCGAGTGCTCCATGCCCGTGGATGTTCGCCTCGACCCACTCCGGCGAGACGAGGCGTCGGTCGCCGCCGCGGTACATGCCCCGGTACGCCCGCCGCTGCGTGATGACGTAGAGTTCCGGAACCTGCTCCCTGATCCACGGCCCGGTCGAATCCTGGTCGCCGATGGCGTGGACTCGCAACCTTGAGACGAACCGCCGGAGGTCCTCCGGGCTGCGCGTCCGCCGCACCTTCCAGAGCGCCTGGGCCAGGTCGGCCGAGCCTCCCCAGATCACGACCCAGATCGGGCGGGGGTCGGGCCGATCCGCCACCCCGATGATCCACTGCGAGGCCTCGGTGTCCCTGTCCTGGCCGACGCTCCGCTCGACCGGCAACCGAGGCCCCGCGATCGGCTGTCCCGCCTTGATGCAGCGCCGAAGGCGATCGGCGGGCGGGTAGCGGCGGTCATGGACAAGCAGGTTGGGCTGAACCCGCCCGTAGGCGTCCACCACCCGGCCGATCAGGTCCGGCCGCGTCTCCTGGCCGTGCCCCAGGTTCGACGTGGCGATCAGGGCCTCGATCTCGAACTCGTTGGCATGGAGCATCAATCGGATCAGGGACTGGCCATCGTCGGGCTCGGCGACGCCGGGGGTGAGGCTGCTGATGTCCGTGAGGACGGCGATCCGGATCCGCTCCGCCGTCGGGGTGTCCTGATCGGCCAGCGCGCCGATCACGCATGCGGCACAGAACAGGGCGAAGGCCATGTGGTCTCCCTCGATCTTCACCTTGCCGCGATCGCTCCAGCCCGCGGCGTCGACCCGGATCACGCCATTCCGCCCGGGTCCCATTCAGCAGGTCGGTGCGTCGGCAGGAGCTGGTCCCACTGACGCGTGACCTCGCCCGTCGAGAAGACCTCCTCGAACAGGGGGCCGATCGTGTCCCACATCCCGGACCACGCCTCGCGGGCCAGCCGTCCGAGCGTACAGGGGTGCGTCTCGCCGGGGAATGGGGTTCCCGTTGATGGTTCACGGCGTTGCGTGCCTCCCGGACATGAGTCTCCGCGCGGTTCTCATGGCCGATTCGTATCGGTACCCTCCCGGCGTGTGGCCGGGAGGTCGATCCGGGCTCATGCCTCAATTGACACGGTCCAGGTCGCGGCTTGCCTGCCGCTACCGCCGCCGCCTCGCCGTGCGAGACAGGGTCCCGAACACGTCATCGTCGCTGGTGGAGGCGTCGTTGCCGAGGACTTCGGTCACCTGGTCTGCGGATGCCGCCCCACCCGGCGTGAGGTAGAGGCCGCCGCCCTGGCCCAGGCCTGCACTCCCGCCGCCGCTCGCACCGCCGTCGGCCCGGTTGCACGCGACAAGAGAAAGCCTGAGGGTCAGGATCGGGGTGCCGACCGCGGAGGGACCGCCGTTGAAGATGCCGCCGCCCTGGCCGTTGCCCCCATTGCCGGCATCGCCCGCGCCGCCGATCGCTCGATTCTGAACGACCCGCGAGTCGGAGACGTCGAGGCGACCGCCGTTCAGGTTTGCGAGGCCGCCGCCCTGGCCGGCCCCTCCCGTGGCGCCGTCACCGCCGATGGCCTCATTCCCGAGGATCAGGCAGTGGTCGACGCTCGCGGACGCGACGACGGTCACGGGCGGCGTGAGTCCCCCGAAGATGAAGCTTGCGATCGCGCCGCCCCGACCGTCCTGCGCGGCGAGACTGCTGCTGGAGTCGCCGCCGACGGCCCGATTGGCCGTGAGGATGCTATGGCTGACCGACAGGATCGCGTCACCGGCGCGGGCGACGTTGCCGATCGCCCCGCCCGATCCCGCGCCGAAGCCCCCTGGCGCGTTGCCCACGAGCCCGCCGACGGCCAGGTTGCGGTCGAACAGGCACTGGCTGATCTCCATCGTGCCGAGCCCGTTCATGACGGCGCCGCCGATGCCGGCACGACTGGCTCCCGTGCCGGCCGCCCCGCCGATCGCCTCATTCTCCTCGAAGCTGCATTGCGTGATGGTGGCGGAGGGTGGCGCGCTCGGCGTGCCCACGGACATGATGGCTCCGCCGAGCGCGGAGCTGCCGATCGTGCTCGCCGAGCCGTCCGCCCCGATGGAGTGGTTGTGGATGAAGCGCGTGTGGCGGACGTCGAGGGCCCCCGTGTTGCAGATGCCGCCGCCGAAGGCGTCCACGACGGCGCCGAGGCTCGCGCCCGCAATCCCTGTGACCCGGTTGTCCGACACGACGGCATCAGAGAGGGTCAGGCTCCCGGCGTTCAGGATGCCGCCGCCCTGTCCGAATGCCCTCCCGTGAGTGACGGTCAGGCCATCGATGCTCGCCGAGACGCCGCCGGCGATCCGAAAGACCCGGCTTGCGTCGTTCCCGCTGACGGACAGCCGGCCTGCTCCCGGCCCGTCGATCCGCAGTTCGTCCGTGATCACGAGTTCCCCGCTCGTCAGGGTGACGGTCCCGTCGCGGGCAGATCGTGCGAATCGGATCACGTCCGCGCCGGGGTTCCCGTTCGCGTCGAGGATCGCCTGTCGGAGCGACCCGAGGCCGTTGTCGGCGAGGTTCTCGACCGTGAAGGTGCTGAGGAGCTTGCGATCCTCCAGCGATTCGATGAGCGGTCTCTTCTGCATGGACCGCTTCCTGGATTGGGTGGTGTGAGGTCTCCTCGCGCAGCCGGAAGGGACGAAGGGCGCTCGGGCCGAATCCAGCCAGGATGAGAAACGCATCGCAGGTTCTCCTCGGGAAGGCCGGTCTGCGATACGATCAAGATCATCGCCTCCGGCGCGCAGACCGATCGCCGGGGCGGTGCCGGGCCGGTGGGGAGCTTTCTTGGCGGTAAGGGCCCCACCGGCCGTCTGGTTCTCGCGGGAGTTCAGGGTTTCGGGGCGGGCCTGGTTCTCTCCCTGGCCTCTACCTCGGCGAGCAAGGCCCGGAAATCCTCTCGCTCGCGGAGTGCGTCGAAGTCCTTGGCGGTACGCATGTGCGTCACATTGTAGAAGCCCGCGGCGACGGCCTTCCGGAGCGAAGTCATCGCGCGGTCGGCCTGCTCTCGAGAGAGCCTGGTCGCGTCCGCCAGTTGGGTTCTCGGGTCGATGGGGATCACCGCCGCGCAGAGTGCCCGGATGCGGGCCTCGTAGTAGGGCGCGCCGGTGGCCCTGGGCTTCAGGGCCTCGAACTCGGCGGCCGCGGCCAGACAGCCGACGGCGTCCTTGTTCTGCCACGAGGCCCGCGCCCGCGTCACGGCGCGGGCCAGGCGGGTTTCTTCACCACGGACGTCCCTGAGTTCCAGGGCACGGTCCAGGTCCGGCAACGCCTCGACGGATCGTCCTAGTAGATCCAGCGCTGCCGACCTCCCCGCGTAGCTGTTGAAGAGGAATTCCCGGGCTGTTGCCAGGGACGGCTCCCTGGCAACGACGGCTTCGAGCCGCGCAATCGCCCTGGCGTACCAGGCCAGAGCGGCCTCCGGCTGATTGCCGCTCACGCACACGTTGCCGAGATTGCAGTAACTGCCGCCGAGATTCACGATGTGATCGGGTTCGGTGGGGGAGTCGGCGACGAGTCGCTCGCGGAGATCCAGGGCACGCCGGTAGGCAGCCTCCGCCTCCGACCGCCTCCCCAACTTCTCCAGCACGATTCCTAGATCGTTGTGGCTCGTGGCGAGACCGCTGCGATACCTCGGCACTTCGGGAAACTCGGCGACGAGCCGCTCCATGATCTCCACGGAGCGGCGGAACGCCGCCTCCGCCTCAGTCCGCCTGCCATCGCTCCTGAACAGCTGGCCCAGGTGAGCGTGGCTGGTGGCAAGCCAGTTGCGGTAATGCGGTACGGCGGGGAATTCCGCGACGAGCTTCTCCCGAAGCTCCAGGGCGCGGCGGTACGCCGCCTCCGCCTCCGCCCGTGTTCCTTGGTGCGTGAGGCACATGCCAAGCATGTCGTGGCTCTGTGCCAGATCCTGGCGGTACTCCGGCACGGAAGGGAAGGCTGCTGCGAGCTTCTCCCGAAGCTCCAGGGCGCGGCGGCACGCCGCCTCCGCCTCCGCCCGACGCCTGAGCCCATCGAGCAGGGCCCCCAGGCTCTTGTAGGTCGTGGCCAGGTCTCTGCGGTACCCCGGTTCGGTGGGGTCTTCGGCCGCGAGCCGCTCGCGGAGATCCAGTGCTCGACGGTACGCCGACTCCTGCTCCTTGACCCTGCCCAGGACCCCGAGCAGGATGCCCAGGTTATTGAGGCATCGGGCTAGGTGCTGGCGGTACTCCGGCACGGTCGGGTAGTCGGTCACAAGCTGCTCGGCCAGTTCCAGGGCGCGGCGGTAAGCCGCTTCTGCCTCAGGCCGTTTGCCCAGGCTGGTTGCCAAAGGCCGCGACTGTTATGCAATTCCGAGAGATTCTGGCGGTAGGCCGCGATTGGAGAGTCGGCGACGAGACGCTCGAGTAGATCCAGGGCACGGTGATACGCCGTTTCCGCCTCCGCCCGTTTGCCCAGCTTCTCGAGCGAGCGGCCCAGCTGAAAGTAACTTGCGGCGAGTTCCTCACGGTAGTAGGGCACCGCTGGTGAGTCGTTGACCAAGCCGGTGAAGCATGAAGTCATCGCTTCGCAGTCGCGGATCGCGGTCTCGTATTCGCCGAGCGTGTAGTGCACGATAGCCAGGCGATGAAAAGCCCGGCCCCGCCGGTCCTGGACCGTTGGGTCATCGCTATTCTGCTCGGCGATCCTCCGTAAGAACGGAACCGCGCTCTCGAGCAACTTCTTCCGTAGTTTGTGGAAATCGGACTTCATCAAGTCTGGGTCCTCGGTCACGGTGCCGAGGTACTTCTCGACCGATTCCCTCGCGAGGACGAAGTTGCCTTCGGCACGCCCACTGGCCTGCTTCGCCGCGGCTGCCGCGGCGAGAGCACTCTCTTGGCCCTGGTCGCGACGATCGCCTGCCAGCCGGCGACGCCGATCCCGAGCAAGAGCGATGTAACCACCCCGGCGGCCATCAGCACCAATCCCCGGTTTCGCCACACGAACTTGCGAAGTCGATACGACGCCGACGGCGGGCAGGCCTGCACGGGCTCGTTTTGCAGGTGGCGCCGGACGTCCATGGCGAAGGCGTTCGCCGTCTCGTAGCGGCGGTTCGGTCCTTCTCCAGGGCCTTCATGACGATCCAGTCCAGCTCACCCCGGACGCCCCCTGGTAGAGCCGGGACGGGTCGGTCCCGCGGTTGGTAGCCAGAGCCGGCGGGCCGTCGGCCGTGCTCAGCTTCGTGCTCGGCCTCGACGGCTCGTGCTCGCGGATGACCCGGAGCATCTCCAGCAGGCCCGCCACGGTCAGCTCCGTGCGGCTGAACGGCGGGCTCCCCGTCACGAGTTCGTAGAGCAACACGCCCAGCGAGTAGATATCGCTCCGGGTGTCGATGTCGAGGTTGTTCAGCTCGGCCTGCTCCGGAGACATGTACTCCGGCGTGCCGATGATCTTCCCGAAGCCGGTGACGAGGGTCCTTTCGGTCAGTTGTTGCCCGGCCGCCTTGGCCACGCCGAAATCGATGACCTTGACTACCGGTTTACCGTCGTAGAGGGCGACCAGGACGTTGGACGGCTTCAGGTCTCGATGGATGATGCCCTTCTGGTGCGCGTGCTGGATCGCCTGACAGACCGGGATGAAGAGCTCCAGCCTCTGCCGCAGCGTGAGGCGGTGCTCGTCGCAGTAGTCCGTGATGGGGACGCCCTTCACGAGGTCCATAACCATGTACGGCCGTCCCGAGGCCGTCGCACCACCACCCAGCACGCGGGCGATGTTCGGATGGTCCATGAGGGCCAGCGCCTGCCGCTCGGCCTCGAACCGGGCGAGCACCTCCTCCGAGTCCACGCCGGCCTTGATGAACTTGACCGCGACGAGGCGCCTCACCGGCTCCTGCTGCTGGGCCATCCAGACCACGCCCATGCCGCCTTCGCCGATCAACTCCAGGAGTTTGTAGGGGCCGATGACCGCGCCGGCTCCGGCGGATGGGTCGCCCTCGCTCCATGGTCCCGAAGGAGAGACGCCGGATGTCGCCCCGGCATGCAGGCCGGTTGCTGAAGGAAGTTCCCGACCTGGTCGAACGCCGCCAGCAGGATGTCGACTCGCCGGCGCAGGGCGGCCTCGCCGGCAGGCCCGGTCCAGGAAGGCGGAACGCTCGGCGGCGTCTCCGATCTCCAGGGCTGCCATGAACAGCTCGCGCCAGTCATCCGATGTCCCTCCCCGCTCTTCCACCAATGCGAGAACGGCGCATCCGGGGCGCAATGAAAAAGCGAGAGAGCCCCGGGCGATCGTTCGGCTCAGGAATTCTCGGTTTGCAGCTTCTCGAAGAGCCAGGTGCGGGCGTACGCCCAGAGCAAGTCGGCCGTGCGTGGCGCGATGCCCAGGACCGCGGCCGCCTGGTCGCCGGTCAGCCCGGCGAAGAACCGAAGCTTGACCAGCTCGGCGGCCCGGGAGTCCTCGGCGGCCAGTCGGTCCAGCAGCGCATCGAGGTCGAGGAGGTCGTAACGCGGCTCGTCCCCGAGGATCAGGGCCTCGTCCAGGTCGATCCGGGTCCGCCGGCCGCCGTGCTTGGCGCTCTGCTTGCGACGGGCCCGCTCCACCAGCAGGCGCCGCATGGCCTCGGCGGCGGCCGCGAAGAAATGACCGCGGCTGTCCCAGCCTGGATCGTCGTCGCCGACCAGGCGGAGGTAGGCCTCGTGGACCAGGGCCGTCGCCTGGAGCGTCTGCCCCGGGCTCTCGTGCGCGAGCTTCTGCGCCGCGAGCTTGCGCAACTCGTCGTACACCAGCGGCAGGAGTTGCCTGGCGGCCCTGGGGTCGCCCTGCTCGATCGCTGCGAGTATTCGCGTCGCGTCATTCATGGCACCGGGTCGCCTCAGGAGATCCCGCCCTCACAAGATCGCCGCCGGAACCCAACGGCGGAACGTCGGGATTGATACTACGAGGCTCGTTGCCACGCTGCGGGGAGCCATGCCACCCTTGAGGAGCTTGCGTGCCGACTTCGCTTCCACGCCGTCATCTCCCGCCTACGACCGCCGGCCCGGACCCGCCGCCGCGCCAAGTTCAGCCCGGCCCGTGTGCCATCGGCCAGCAGTTCCGGCTCTCATCTGGGCCAGCGACGTCGTGACGTGGAAGAGGAAACGGTCCGCCGGCGTCGTCGTGTCGATGCCGTCGGTCAGGCTCCGGAACCGGACGCCTTGACCCCGCAGGTCGGCCCCCAACTCGACCAGCCCCTCCACGGTCCGACCCAGGCGATCCAGCTTCCAGACCACGAAGACGTCGCCGGGGCGGAGGTGCGACACGGCGTCCGCCAGGCCAGCCGAATCCCCCGTCGCGGTCGACGCCCTCTCGGTGAGGACTCGCCTGCCCCAACCATCTTCAGGGCGTCGAGCCGAAGATCGAGTGCCTGTTCGTCGGTGGACGCCCGGGCATGGCCGATCCGCAGGTGACTCCTCATGGCGGCTTTCTCGAAACTCATCGTACCCGTAAACTGGCGAGAATTCATTCCGAGAACGGTTTCCGAGCCGTGGAAGTCCCCGGTTTTGCTGCCGGCGACCCAGGTCTGCAATGACCCGACCGTCACCGAGAACACCCACGATCCCGCCGTATCGCGGCCCTGCTGCGATGACTCGTCGCGGTGAATTGCTTTCGAAGACCCCGGTTGCTGGATCTTTCCCTCCCCGTTCTGATGCGACGGTTGTCGGATCGACCCGCCGGATCCATACAGGCCGGGGGGTTTGGGCGACTCGCATCTCGGGACCCCATCGCCGTTACTTCCACCAGCATTCTTCGGATGCGTGGGCTCACGACTCTCGCGGTTGCGATCGCCCGGACATCAGGGCCTGGCCACCCGGATCCCCGCGACACACGGAAGAGTGCTGCATGTGAGAAAAGTGTTGCGGCGTTACGCCGACCCCCCGAGATGATGCAAGAACGATTGCCGTGAGGAACCAGACCCCGGAGAATGCTCCATGGGCCTGGCCTTGTCGTCTCGGCCGCCCGGGCGGGATCCGGTCTTGTCAGAGGGATACGCGGCAGGGGAGTCCTTGGGATGGGAACGGGGAAGCCGAGTCCGACTCCCCGCGACGACGCGGGCGGAAACCCTGGCAAACGCGAGCTCGATTCGTCCCAGGTGGACACCGGCGACTATTCGACCCCGGGGGCTTCCTCGGTTCAACAGGCCCCGGAGGCGACCATCGCGGAGACCATCGGGCTGGATCGTCCCGCGGGCACCGAGGCCTCGGGAAGCGCCTTCTCGATCGGGCCAGTCGGCCGGCCGGGGCCGGACTCCGACGACGCGACTCGAGGGATCGATGGGATTGCCGCGACGATCGCGGAGAGCGAGCGGCAGCCCCGCAGCGCGCGGGTCTTGCCGAAGGTCCAGGGTTACGAGCTGCTGCACGAGCTGGGACGGGGCGGGATGGGCGTCGTCTACAAGGCCCGGCAGGTCCGGCTCCATCGGCTCTTCGTGCTGAAGATAATCCTCGGGGGGGCCACGCGACGCCCGATGCGGCCACGCGGTTCCTCAACGAGGCCGCGGCGATCGCCCGGCTGCAGCATCCCTACATCGTCCAGATCCACCACATCGGAGAGACCGACGGCCTGCCCTTCTTCGAACTGGAGTTCGTCCCGGGGGGCAGCCTGGACAAGGTCCTCGACGGGGTCCCCTGGGCCCCGAAGCGCGCGGCCGCGATGGCCGAGAAGCTGGCCGAGGGGGTCGCCGAGGCGCACCGCCAGGGCATCGTGCACCGCGACCTGAAGCCGGCCAACATCCTGCTGACGAGCGAGGGCACCCCGAAGATCACCGACTTCGGGCTGGCCAAGGCCCTCGACAGCGAGGCCTGGGTGACGCGGACCGCGTCGATCATGGGCTCGCCGATCTACATGGCGCCGGAGCAGGCCGAGGGCCGGACCAAGGACGCCAGCCCCAGGACCGACGTCTACGCCCTGGGGGCGATTCTCTACGAGCTGCTGACCGGCCGCCCGCCGTTCCGCGGCGCCACCGCGCTGGAGACGATCGAACTGGTCAAGAGGGCGGAGCCGGTCCCGCCTTCGAGGCTCACCTCGCACCTGCCCCGCGACATGGAGACGATCTGCCTGAAATGTCTCTCCAAGGAGCCGGAACGCCGCTACCCGGATGCCCAGGCGCTGGCGGATGAGCTCCGCCGGTTCCTGGACGGCAAGCCGATCCAGGCGCGGCCGATCCCTCAGTGGGCCCGCGCGGCAAGATGGTGCCGCCGCAACCCGCGCGACGCCACGCTCGTCGCCCTGGCGATCGCGGGCCCGATCCTGCTCTGGATCGGCGCCTCCGTCGCGGCCTTCCGCATCAACCGCGAGCGGCGTATCGCCGACGCCGAGCGCGAGCGCGCCGAGCAGAATGCCGTCGCAGGCGAGCGCAACGCCCAGGAGGCCCGCGACAACGCCGCAAGGGCCGAGAAGGCGCGCCTGGAGGTGAGCAAGCAGGCCAACCTCGCGCTCAACACCATCGACGACGTCGTCACCCGCGCCGAGGAGACCCTCCGTCCGCGGGCCGAGATGGTCAAGCTCCGGAAGGAGCTGCTCGAGCTGGCGATGAAGAACCTCGACGAGATCTCCCGGGACGCCAGCAATTCCGGACTCGCCGATCGGACGATGGGAGTGGCCCTCCAGCGCATGGGCAATTTCTACGAGCAGATGGGGGACACCGAGAAGGGCATCGAGTCCTACCGCCGGAGCCTCAAGATCTTCGAGCGGCTCATGGAGGAACAGCCGGACGTCGACTGGAACTCGTTCAACGCCGCCGTCTCCTACGACCACCTGGGCGAGGTCGGCCGGGACGTCGAGCCCGATCCGACCAGGCTCTTCGACCTCTACGGCAAGGCCCAGGATCTCCGACGGCGGCTGGTCGAGACGCCCAGGAGCGTCGAGCCCGGTCCCTTCCAGCGCAAGTTCGCCCTGGCCGTTTCGTCGATCAAGCTGGCGGCCCTGGCCATGGAGGTCGGAGAACCGGCCCTCGCCGAGAAGAAGGCCGCCGAGGCACTCCGGGCGAGCCAGGAACTCGCCGGGGAACTCCCCGCCGACCCGAAGTCTCCGGGACGCGCCGCCAGGGAAACGCAGGCCCAGCTCGTGCTCGCCTCGGCGGCGTGCTTCCTGGGCAAGGCGGGCCATCGCCTCGGACGCGACGCGGAGGCGGATGGCCATTTCCGCCGCTGCCTCGAGCACTACCGTTCGATCGTGACGAGGGATCCGACCAACGCATATGCCCGGCAGGAGCTGGCCCGCGCCCACGACGCGGTCGGCGAGGCTGAACTCGCATGCGGTCGGCTCGACGGGGCGATCAAATCGCTCTCGGAGGCCCAGGCGATCTTCAAGGAGCTGTCGGCCAAGGATCCTGACAATCCCGAGGCGCGCTGGTACCTCGCCAATACGGGATACCGCCTGGGGACCGCCCTCAGCTCAGGGGGGAGGCCACGGCCGTTGCACTCCTCGAGAGCTGCCTGGAGAAGCGGGTCCTCGAACTTGGTGCCCCGGATCGTGGCGAAGGCGAAGAACCCGAAGGTCAGGCCCGTTTGCTGCTGGTCGCCGGCCAGCGTGATGGTGTTCTGGACGGCGCCCGTGGCCGCGCAAACCGGCGGGGTGACGGTGCGGATCGTGTAGCTCCCCGGCAGCATCCCGGCGAAGCGGAACCGGCCGCTCGAATCGGACGTCGCGGCGACCTCATCCGCGTCCCGCGCGCCGTTGGCGTCGGCGTCGAGGTAGACGGTGGCCCCGGCCAGCGCCGGCTCACCCGACCCGCGCTGGCCGTCGCCGTTCGTGTCGACGAAGGTTGCCCCCTCGACGGACCCCACCGCCTCCAGGGCCGAACCGCCGGAGGACCATTCCTCGTAGCCCCCGGTATTGGGATGGAGCTGACCGAATCTGGAGTAGAGGTAGACGTACTGTGACGTGTTCGTCCCGAAGAGGTAGGCGGGCACCCTCAGGATCATGTCGCCCGATCCGCTCCCGCCGGCGAGTCGGGTGTCGAGGATCACGCTGGAGTCCCCCTGGCCGTCCAGGTCGTAGACCGGCGAGTAGCGGCGGCCGGCGGCATCGGCGAGAGTCCTGCCGCTCGCGTCGTAATTCGAGCGCCGCGCGGGGGAGGTCGTGGCGGCATCGGTCACGTAGAGCCTGAGGTCGTCCAGTGAGATCAGGTTGTCGTTCCCCGAGCCGCTCTGATTCTCATCCAGGAGAAACTCGTATTAGCGTATCCCGCCGGGGGCGATGACGGTCGGGACCCCATCCAGCCGTAAGGCCCTGGTGAACGACGCGCTTGAATTCTCGTCGAACTGGACGGGGCGGTAATCCGTGTTGTACCCCTTGACCACTGGCCTGTTGGCGGAGATCCGGACGAATGAGGAGGTCGAGCCGGATCCCGAAGAGGGGGCGCTGAACTGCTTGAACAGGGCCCCCCCGATCTCGCCCGATGCGCCCGCGTAGGTCAGGTCAAGTTGCGTCAGGAGCGTCCGCGACTCGAGGTGCTCCACGCACTAATCCGCCCCACGATGCCGCACCGATCGCGGCGTCGGTGGGTCACTGATCACGCCGCCCGCGGAGAATTTCGGCCGACCGGGAGATTGAGTGCGACTTGCGGCCGACGACGCATTCGAGAACAATCAAACAGCATATTTAACTTTAATACGATCACAATCCGAGAAGAGTCAAGGCGAACAGAATTTTAGAGACTGTAGCAGCAAAGTAGTTGAGGAGATCGCCTTCTCTGGTGTAAACCATCCTCCGGATGAGCATCTCGTCCGGAGGAGCGGGTCATGGATCGGCCAGGCGACTACGTCCCGGATCCCACCGAAGGGATCACCCGGGCGGAGGATCTCCCTCCCCCGCATGTCGAGCACCGGAGTCGTAACTTCCGCCGCCGCAAGTGCCCGCGCTGCGGCCGCTCGGCCCCGCGCTGCAACCAATCTCAGCGGACCCTCCATGACCTGGGCAATGCCCGCACCGGCCGGCCGATCACCATCGTGATCGCCTACTCCAAGCACCGCTGTCCCGACTGCCGCCGGTGCTTCAACGCCGACATGGCCGACCTGGCCCTGCCGAAGTGCCGCTATACCCACCGCGTGCAGCAGACGGCCGTCCGCCTGGTCGTCGAGGATGGCCTGCCGTATCGGTCGGCGAGCTGGCACCTCTGGCGCGATCACCGCGTCTTCGTGCCCTGGGCCACGATCCAGAACTGGGTCGAGGCCGGGGGGGAAAAAGGCGGCCCGCCGGATCGAGGCCGAGTACCTCGCCCGCGGCCTGGAGGACTTCAGCGGCTACATCGCCGTCGATGAGTTGTACGACGGCCCGTTCTGCGTCCTGTCCCTGGTCGACAACCGGACCTTCACGCGGCTGATGTACCGGGTCCTGGAGAAGGCCCCGACCCGGGATGACATCCGCGCCTTGCTCCGCGACTTCAAGGCCCGCTGCGATGCTCGTGGCCTGACGATCCGAGGCGTCACCACCGACGGCTCGAACCTCTATCCGACGCCGTTGGCCGAGATCCTCCCCGACGCGCCCCATCAGGTTTGCCGGTTCCACGTCCTGAAGGAGATCACCAAGGCCGTGCTGCACGCCCTGGCCAAGCTCCGGAAGGAGATGAAAGCCCGGCTGCCCAGGCGGCCGCGGGGCCGCCCCAAGAAGGATCAATCCCGGGAGGTGCGACGAGCCAAACGCCAGGAGCGACGGATCGAGGAGCTCTTCGAGCACCGGCACCTGTTCGTCCGGAAGAAGCTGACGGCCGCTGAGGGGCGGACGTTGCGGAGGGTCACGCGAGGCCTGCCTCAACTGCGAACCCTGCGGTCGATCATGGACGAGGTCTACCGCTTGTTCGACCGCCGCTGCCGGGCGGCTACGGCCCTGGCCCGGCTGGCGAAGCTACGGTCTCGGGTGCGTCGTTTCAAGCGGATCGGCCGGGCCCTGGAGAAGCTGTACACGCCGAACCTGGAGAAGGCTCTGACGTACCTGGACGACAAACTGCTGCCGGGGACGAGCAACGCGGTGGAGCGGGGCAATCGCCGCTACCGCAAGGCCCAGCGGAGCGTCTACTCGGTACGGACGGCGGAGCACATCCGGCAGCGGATCGCCCTGGACATGCACCGGGAGCAACGGGCCGAGGGCCGGTCCCGGACCACGAAAGTCCTGCATCAAGCCCGTGCGGGACCGTGAAGGTCCTCTACCCTGATGCTACAGTCTCGAATTTTAGCAGTCTTCCTTGCGGGTTCGCTCACGGCATATCCGGGAGTGATTCCCTCCCCAGTTCTCGGGACTCGAGGGGTGCGCAGTTCTTGCTGGGCAACGCGGTATGCAGGCCGGTGAGGTAGCAATCAAGGGCACGCCGCCCCTCGCCGCGCGTGAAGTGGACGTGGAAAAGCTCCAGGCAGTCGGCCAGCTCAGGCAGCGGCTCGGTGGGAGACTGGGGGGTGCGAATGGTGCTTCTCATGGGCCATGAGCCTGAACACCCATCTGACAGTGCCGTACTGGCGAGCTGCCTCACGCTCGAGGCCCAGTCGGCCGAGGCCCGCCCCCCCGTCGTGCGTGGAGTCTCGTCGCCGTCTCATTCCGATGGCCTGCCGGTCGTGTATCGACTCAGGGCAGTGCGGCGGGCCTGCCGTTCCGCCTCGTCGTCGGTCAGATCGAGCGCAGCCTGCTGCCAGCGGATGGCCGTTGCAGCGTCGCCGGTTCTTGCGTGGGCCTCCGCAAGCCCTCCGAGGGCGTCCGCCAGGATCTTCCGGTGTCGCCCGCTCTTCGGGGGGGTCTTCAGGAGGGCGTCCGCGACGCGGCGCGCATCGCTCAGGTGCGTCCGGACGGCCGCGGCGTCTCCCCGTCCTTCCATGACCGAGACCAGCTCCAGGGACGTACGCAGGAGGCTCAGGGGATACCGGTACACTTCCCGATGCATCGCCGTGAGCCGCGCCTGGATCTCGCGCGCCTTGAGGAGCGCGTCGAGCCGCCGATCGGTTCGGCCCTGTTCCCGCTCGACGCGACTGATATCGAAGTAGACGTCCGCGAGGGAGTCGGCGTAGTTGCCGACGTCCGGGTTCTCGGCCACCACCTTCTCCAGCACGTCTCGGGCCGACTCGAAGGCGTGGAGGGCCGCGGCGCGGTCCCGGCCGATCTCGAGCTGCGTGGTGCCGATGGACCCGTGAGTGACCGCCAGCACGAGCCGGTACTCGGCCGACCGGGGATGTTCACGGACCAGCCGCTCGCGGATCTGCGCGGCCCGCACGAGGTGGCGCAGGGCATCGTCGAGCAGCCCGAGGGCGCGCTCGGCCTGCGCCAGGTTGTAGGAGGTGCTCGCCAGGGCGTTCGCATAGCCGGCGTTGTCGGGATACCGATCGACGAGGGCAGATGCGATGGCCTGGGCCTCGCCGTGGTATTCCAGCGCCTTGCGGGGGTCGCCGTCCTGCCGGCGACGCAGTCCGAGGAAGTCGTAGCTGCTCACCAGGCATTCCAGGTATTCGGCCACGTCTGGTCTCTTGCTCGCGATCTCCTTGGAGATGGACAGGGCCTGGTTGTACCGGCGGAACGCCTCGTCGCGATGGCCCACCGACCATTCGTGATCGGCGACCATCAGGTACGTCCTGGCGATGTTGTAGGCGTGATCGAAATTCTCGGGGTGGTCCCGGGCGAGTCCCTCCAGCAGGTCGAGTGCCCGGCCGAAGAGCTGGGCGGCCTCGGTCTTCGAGGCGATCGCCGTGGTGACATTCCCCAACCGGAAGTACGTCGCCGCGGCCTCGGCGGCGAGGGTCGGGTCGTCGGGGCGTTGTCGGAGGAACCCTTCGTAATACTCGCGCGCGAGTCCCAGCAGCTTCCGTTGGAGCGGCTGCATCCCCGGCCTGTCGACCAGCTCCCCGCTGGCCACGGCGGTGAACAGGTCGCGGACCGCGCCGCGGGCCTGCCGGAAGCTCGCCTCGGCGCGATCGCGTTCCCGACGGGCAAGCTCCTCGCTCTGCCTGGCCCGCCCCAGCGCGGCGCGGAGTCGCGCGTTGTACCAGAGGCCACCCAGCAGGAGACCGAGCGTCGAGACGGCGGCCAGGCCCACGAGGGCGGCCACGGCGGGACGGCGACGGCACCATAACACGCTGCGCTCGATCCGCCCGATCGGGCGGGCGTGGATCGGCTCATGGGCGAGCCAGCGGCGCAGGTCGGCGGCGACGTCCGCGGCCGAACGATATCGACGGTTGGGGTCCTTGCACAGGCAGCGCAGGCAAATGGTCTCCAGGTCGCGGGGAATGTCGGCGAGGAACTTGCGAGGGCTCGGGGCCTCGTCATGGATCACCTGCTCGATCAGCCTGCGGCTGTCCCCGCGGAAGGGTCGCTCGCCGGTCAGCATCTCGAAGAGGATGACACCGAGCGAATAGACGTCGGACCTCCGATCGGCCCGGTGGGCCTCCCCTCGGGCCTGCTCGGGTGCCATGTAGGCCGGGGTCCCGAGGATCCTGCCGTCGGCGGTGATCGTGGCCCGGCCCGTCTCGTACTTGGCCAGTCCGAAATCGGTGATGTGGGGGTGCCCCGAGTCGTCCAGCAGGACGTTCGTCGGCTTGAGGTCCCGGTGGACGATGCCCGCCAGGTGGGCGTAATCCAGGGCGTCGGCCAGCTCGGAGCAGAGCCGCGATGCGGCCTCGGGCTCGAAACGGTCGAGGGCGATCCGGTCGGCCAGGGTGGGGCCGGGCACGTAGTCGCTGACGATGTAGATGGCGTCGTCGACGCGTCCAACCTCATGGACGCCGACGATCCCGGGGTGACGGAGCTTCGCGGAGGCGCGCGCCTCGTGGAGGAACTTCTCGGCGGTATCCGGCGCGAGTTGCTCCTTGCGAGGGATCTTCACGGCGACCGTACGGTCCAGGTCAGGGTCGCGGGCCCGCCAGACCGTCCCGAAGGTGCCCGATCCGATCCGGGCGATCAGCTCGAAGCGACCGATGCGTCCCGCCCGGACCGCAACCGACAGGGCATCTCCCGAGTCGGTGGAATCCGGGTCCGAGAAGGTGCTGGCGTCCCCCCTTGGGGCCGGCTTGAGGTTCTCGACCATCATCATGGCCGAGAGGATCTCCCGGATCACGGTGGCGTGCTCCGGATGCCGGCCGACATACTCGCCGATCGACGGGGCCTCACCGCGACGGTATCTCTCGAGATAGTCCTCGGCGATCCGTTCGACCGAATCGCGTTCGTCTTCGGGGGCTGCGACGTTCATCGGTGACAATCCGGCAGGAAGACGTCGGGGTAGACTCCCTGGGGCCCTCGCATCGATCTTCGTTGCTCACGTATGAGGATACACGCGGAGCGAGCCCGAGGGGAACCGGTTATTCGTGCGGGGCGGAACTACAGCGAATCATATCCGATGCTGGATCATCGCCTTCAGCTGGGCCGCACCGGGGAGGTTCTAATGCCGGAGTATCCCCGAGTACGAGCGTGCGGCCTGGACGATTTCCAAGGCCGAGGACCCCCGTAGATCTCGCCATCAATGCGAACGGGCACGTCGGTCGCTCCCGCGGAATGTTGCAATGACGATCGTTTCAAGATATTTGAACATACGATCATATCAATTAACAACGGCAATAATCGGTTATACTTGGCGATTTCTCCGAGTTGGCTGGCCGGATCGAGCCGTTCCGAAGGACACGGCGGTATTCAGGACGCGAAGATCCTGGGCCGACCAGAGGTTCGGAGTCCGGCATCGCGCGATCCGACTCTCCGAGTTCGCGCCCCCATGGGACGTCGGAGAGCCGGCCCGGAGTGGCGAAACGGTGAGTCTTGGGATGATCCGATCCCTCGACGCGACATCACCGACAGGACGGCGATGATCGAGAATCCCCGCCCAGATCGAGGCCCATCATTGTCTTGACAGGACGGATCCCGACTGTTACTTGTTTCATATGCATCGCGGTATTCACACTCACTTGTCGGACCTCTGACGCTCCGCGAGACGATGCCGAGACGATCGAGCCGATCACTACCGGCGATCTTCACCGCCCTCTACGGGGTGGTGCTCGTGCTCGGCCCTGCGCTGCACTCCCTGCCCGGCGCGGAACACGCGAGGCTCGGCTCTCACGCGACCGGGGAGGCCGCCGAGTATCCCACGCCCCACGAGGACTGCCCCGTCTGTCACTTCCTCGCTCTGGCGCAGATTGCGGGTGACTGCTTCCTCACCCCCTCCCTGGATGTGGTGCACATCCAGCCGGTCGACGATCCTCCTCTCACGTTCCCGCCTCCGGTCGACCGCCTGTCCGTCCCTCGAGCCCCACCCCTCGGCTAATCGGGCGCGGGCGAGAAATACGCCGAGCCTTGATCGCGGTAGGTCCTGAGCCGCCGTCAGGGGCGTCATGCCCGATGACGGACGACTTCCGATCCTGCCTCAGCCGTCCGCCACGCTCGGCTTGACGAGGAGTCCTCCTCGCCCTCCCGGACCACCACCAGGTAGCCCGCGCGGAATCCGCAGGCCGCCCGTTTTCGGTGGGGGTGTGCCGGCGCAGAGCCCGCGGGGTCCGGCTAGGCCGTCCACCGAGCGTCACGTCGTGTTTGCCCGCCGTCGACCACTAATCCATGTGCTCATCGCCTCGCCGCCGGACTTCCAATGGAGGTTTCTCATGAGACGTCGCGCCTTCACCCTGATCGAGCTCCTGGTGGTGATCGCGATCATCGCGGTGTTGATCTCGCTCCTGCTGCCGGCGGTGCAATCGGCCCGCGAGGCCGCCCGGCGCATGCAGTGCACGAACAACCTCAAGCAGCTCGGCCTCGGGCTGCATAACTACGTGTCGATCGCCGGCGCCTTGCCGCCGCCGATGGTCATGACCGGCAGCGGGTTGAACGGTACCTGGAGCAACGGCTGGAGCGTCCACGGCCGGATCCTCCCCCTGATGGAGCAGGGCGCGGCCTTCAATTCCATCAACTTCACGCTCCGGTACAGCTCGCCCGAGAACACGACGGTGTCATCGCTCAACCTGTCGTCCTTCATCTGCCCCAGCGAGATCAACCCCGAGCCACGAATCACGGCGGTCGCGCGCTACGGCGTGAACAATTACGGATGGAACATGGGCGACTGGTACGTCTGGGGCGGGTTCGCCGGGCCGCCAAACCGGGCCCCGTTCCAGGTCAACCGGAGCCGCCGCTTCGCCGAGTTCAGCGATGGGCTGAGCAACACGCTCGTCGCATCCGAGGTCAAGGCCTATCAGGCGAATCTCACGAACTGCGGCGGGCTGGCGAACGTCAGCGACCCGAACGCGGTCCCTGCCCCCTGGGCCGACCCTCACGTCGTCGCCCCCGAGTACGACGCCGGGTGCAGCACGAGCCTCACGGGCCACACCGAGTGGGTTGACGGTGCGGTCCACGAGACGGGCATGACGACCGCCTGGACTCCCAACCGGCGGACAGTCCGCACGGTCACCCCGTGGCAGGACCTCGACCTGATCGGCCAGCGCGAGGGCCGCGGCGCACCCACTTTCGCGGCGATCACCAGCCGGAGCTACCACCCCGGTGGGGTCAATATCTTGCTCGGCGACGGCTCCGTGCGTTTCGCCGTGGACGGCGTCAACGGCCAGGCCTGGCGGGCCCTCGGCTCGATTGCCGGGGGGGAGGTCGTCAGCGGTGATGCGTACTGAGCGGTGATCCATTCTCCCTCGCTGATCGGGAGTTCCGCATGTCACGGTCTCGAGCGAGAAAGAAACCGGCGGGGTCCACCTGATCGGACCCCGAGTCGTGATCCCTGCCATTTCGAGGCTGATCTCGCTGCTGGTGACGGATCCGGGACCACGACCGTCCATCCCTGATCGTTCGGAATATCAACCGTCGAGGAGCCTCTGGTGTGCCCTCTCTTCGCCTGCCGGTCCTGCGAGTACGCCACCGTCCACACCCAGCTCCGGCTCGCGCTACAGGTCTACGTCACGGCTTACCTGGCGCTGCTCCTCGTCGGACTCACTGGCTTCTGGGTGTACTCGTTCATCATCGCGTTATGGAAAGGAGGAGACGACTGCCCGTTTGACGGACCGCGACGCGACTCGGGGTGTCCGGGTCCCCGGCCCCCGCTCGCGCGGGGAAGAGTGAATCGTCATCTGTTCGACAGGTCGGAGAATCGAAAGAAGTTCGACCCCACGGATCATCAGTCTGATTGCTGGAAACTCGAAGGAGAGATCATGGATCGTCGTGAAATGCTCGGTACCCTCGGGATGAGTGCGATCGGCCTCTCGGCGCTGACCCTGCGAGAGGCCTGTGCGGATGACGAACATCCGCACCACCACGACCCGGCGCACGGGGAGTGCCTCCGGGCGTGCTTGCTGGCCAGCCAGGTCTGCAACGAGACCTTCCACTACAGTTTCAAGCACCTCAAAGACGGGCACAAGGAGCACTCGCGGATCGCCGAGCTGACCGCCGACTGCCAGGCGTTCGCCGCGCTGGCGGCGTCCCTGCTCGCCAGGGAGAGCGACCTGCTGGGCCACGCCTGCGCGGCCTGCGCCGAGGCCTGCAAGGCCTGCGTCGAGGAGTGCGGCAAGCACAACGATAAGCAGCTGAAGGAGTGCGCGGTCGCTTGCGCCGCCTGCGAGAAGTCCTGCCGTGCCATGGCCGCGCACGGCCGCGACCACAAGCATCACGCCGGCTGATGCCTGTCCCCGGGGCCGGGCCGCCGGGCTGAAGGCGGCCCGGCCCGACCCAACGTCATAAGAAATGAGCAGATCACAGGAACAGAATGAGAGGAGTGAACCGGTGAGGTATCACCCTTCGACACTCGCGATTCTCGGCGAGCTCCTGACGCGGGATCGCCCCTCGGCCCTCGACCCCTACGTCCGTTGGGTGCGGACCACGCCGGCCGTGCTCGCCATCGCGCTGGCGGCCGCCGTCCTCTGCGGACTCTATCTCCATCCCCGGGCCTTCGTCCTCGCGGCGGCCCTCGCCGCGATGATCGCGATCGGGATCGCCTGGCCGTGGGCGAGCGTCCGCGGCCTGCACGCGAAGCTCGGCTTCGGCAAGCACCGCGTGCGTGAAGGCGAGTCAGTGAGCTCCGTGCTCCGCGTCAGGAACCGCCTCCCATGGCCGGCGTCCGGCCTCGCCGTGCGGAGCAGCCGGTCGGCCGTCCTCGACGGCGCACCGGCGATGCCCAGCGCGGCGGGGTGGAGCACGACGGAGGTCCGTAGCGAGTCCGTCCCGCTGATCCGGGGCGAGTATCCCGGGCCGGGCGCGCGGATCGCCACGGCGTTCCCATTCGGGATTTTCACGGCCGCGCAGCCGCTCGAGGTCTCCACTCCGCTCCTCGTCTGGCCGCGCACGTTCCCGGTGGGGCCGATCCCCGAGCTGGCCTGGGGTCGCGAGGGCGAGGGGCTCGCGCCCCGGAGGAAGGCGGGCACCTCGGGCGACCTGCTGGGCGTACGCCCATCCCGCCGGGGAGATTCGCTCCGCCGCGTCCACTGGCCACAGTCGGCGCGCCAGGGCCATCTGATCGTCTGCGAACTCGAGGCCGTCGCCGTCCCGAGCATCCAGATCGTCCTCGACGCACATCCCGCCGCGCACGACGGCACCGGTCCGGACGGGTCGCTGGAATGGGCCGTACGCATCGCGGCGAGCTTCGCCGAGGGTTGGATCGACCTGGGGGCCGCGGTCGAGATCGTCCACGGGGACCGGTCGATCGCGGCGACGTCCGGCCCCGTCGGTCGACGGAAGGCGCGAGTGCTGGATGCCCTGGCCCGCCTGGGATCCGACGGGCGGCAGACCCTGGATGACGTGCTCGGCGGACCGCGCTGCATGCAGTTCGCCGGGGGCCTTCGGATCGTCGTCACCACGGACCGCGCGCTGCATCGCCTGGCGACGCCCCCCGACCGCGCCGGGGCGGAGCGATTCGTCGTCCTGCACGCCGGGGCGTTCGCCGGAGTTGCCGGGCAACTGGGCACCGGCCGCCTGGCTCGCCGCCCCTGGCTCTGGATCGACGGCCCGAGTTCGGTGCCGGACGCGTTGCGGCGCGGATGGAAGGAGGCGGGCCATGCTCATTGACTCGACGAAGGACGCCGGGATCCGGTTCGCGACGTTCGGGATGGCGGCCCTGGCGACCGCCTGCGCCGAACTGGCGATCGCCGAGCCGGGTGTGCCGAGCGGACAGTCGCTGGCCCGGGCCGCCCTCTGGACGTCGCTCGCCGCGGCGGCCGCGAAGATCGCCCGCGGGACATTGGCCCGCGACGTGAGGGGCGGGGGCCGCGGGGGGGGCCGGGAGGCAACCCGGGCACACGCGGTCGTCATCCTGGTCATCCTCGTCGCCTTCGCTTCCCCGTTCGCCGCCGAGGCAGCGAGGCTGGCACGATACGGACGCCCCGGGCCACTGGAGATCGTGCTAATCTCCGCGCTGAGGAACCTGGGACTCGGGCTGGCGTTCCTGTCCGACCGGGCGGGGTTCGCCCGGCTGGCGGCCCTGGTGAGCCTCTTCCTCATGCTCGCCGCCAGCTCGGTGGCTGATGGGCCGCTCGTGCTCGGCCTCCTCTCTGTCTACGCGGCCGTCGGCTCGCTCTGGCTGGCGCTGGCCTACTGGCGGGCCATGGATTTCCGGGGGGGGCCGGAACAACGCCGCCGGCTCCCGCTCGGGTCGCTGACCCTGGCCCTGGGTCTGATCGGCATCGTCGGGGCATTCGCGGCGGTCGGGCCGACCCGGGCCGCCATGGCGCTGGCGGCCCTGGTCCCCAGCTCCGGGGGCACGGACCAGGACGACCCCGACGCGCGGGGCGGCGTCGGGGACGGCGACAACGAGGTCAGGGGATCGGAGAATCCCCAGAGCGTCGGCTTCACCGACTCGGACATCTACCTGGACAGCGACCGGCCCACCCTCTACGACGCCTTCAACGAGATGTACGGCGAGCCGGTCAAGCCCAAACAGCAACACCGGATGGTCGCGCTGGGCAACCAGAACGTCATCGAGCAGCGGGAACGTCCCTCCGAGAACCTCCAGGCCGGTCGCGAGTTCTCCGCGGTGCGGCGTTCGGCCGATCAGCCGGGTCGTCGCCCCGCGGACCGCGAGGCCAGGGCGCTGGTTTACGTCAAGGGCCCGACGCCGTTGCACCTGCCCCTGGCGACGTACGACCGGTTCGACGGGCACCAGTGGCTGGAAGAACCCCTGTGCGAGCGACACTGCCCGCTGACTCGGGATCCTGCCGACGTCCCCTGGTTCCGGATCGACCAGTTCCTCCCCGAGGTGTTCTCCGGGAAGGTCGCACATCAGATCAAGATCGGCACGCTCGATTCCAGCCCGTTGCCGACCCCGGCCCACGTGCATCGGCTGCGCATCGGCCAGGTCGACCGGGCCGACTTCTTCGGCTGGTCTCACGAGGGGATCCTGCGGATGGTCTCCCGCACCGTCCCCTCCGGCACCGTCATCGAGACGGAGGCCCGCGTCCCGGACCCGGCCCTGCTGCGTGCCCAGGGATTCCCCACCGCCGCCTATGCCGCGTCTCGTCACCTGGGAATGGACGATGGGCGTGAGATCCCCGCCGCGATCGCCGCACTCGCCCGCTCCTGGGCCGCTGAGGTCCCTCGCGGATGGGGCCAGGTCGAAGCGATCGTCGCGCGCCTCCGCGGTCACGCGACCCATGACAACCTTGCCCTCGTCCCGCCCGATTGCCCGGACGCGACGGCCCACTTCCTGCTCGAGTCACGCCGTGGGCCCGACTACCTGTTCGCCGGCGCGGCGGCCGTGCTCCTGAGGTCGCTCGGCTATCCGACCCGCCTGGTCAGCGGGCTCTACGCGGCGCCCGAGCGATACGACGCGCGGACGCGGCACACCCCGGTGACGCGCGAGGACGTCCACGTCTGGGCCGAGGTGCGACTCCACGGCGGCGCCTGGGTCGCCGTGGAGCCGACGCCGGGGTACGAGCTGATGGCCCCGGTCCGCTCCTGGTCCGACCTCCTGCTGGCCGCGCTCGCTGCCGTCGGGCGCCGGGCGAAATCGAATGCGTCGCTGCTGGCCCTCGGGGGGGTGGCCCTCCTCTCGGCATGGCGGTTCCGCCGCGAGCTCGGTGACGCGCTGGCGACCCTGGCGTGGGAGTTCTCCCAGCTCTCCGATCCCCGTCTCGGCGCGATCCGGGCCTTCGCCTTGCTGGAGCGGCGGGCTCGCTGGGCCGGATGGCCTCGCCCGCCGGGGCGGACCCCGAGGCGATGGTTCCGTGATCTCGCCGCCCGCCAGGCCGGCGGGACGGACGGGCTGGAACGGCTGATCAACCTCGCGGAGTGGGGGATGTACGCGCCGGCCGACTCCTGCCCCCCGGGATCGGGCGGCGATCTCGATCCGCGCGAGGCCTGTCGGCGAGCCGTGAGGGCGTGGCCCCTCAGCAGGTTCCGCGCCGCGAGTCGGGCAATCATATAGAAGGAAATGCTGACATGAGCGTATCTACGGTCGCACCATCGAGGGAGAAGGACGACCAGCTGCTCTCCGCGGTACACCAGGTTCGCGCGGCCCTCAACTCCGCCCTCCGCGGCAAGGAGGCCGTCGTCGAGCATGTCCTCGCGTGCCTCCTGGCGCGGGGTCACCTGCTGATCGAGGACCTCCCCGGCCTGGGCAAGACCACGCTGGCCAAGGCCCTGGCCCATGCCCTCGGAGGCAAGCTGGCGCGGGTCCAGTGCACGCCGGACCTCCTTCCCGGCGACATCACCGGCTTCCGCGTCTACGACCAGAAGACGCGCGAGTTCGAGTTCCTCCCCGGACCGGTCTTCGCCGATGTCCTGCTCGCCGACGAGATCAACCGCGCCACGCCGCGGACCCAGAGCGCCCTGCTGGAGGCCATGGCCGAGCGGCAGGTCACCATCGACGGCACGCGCCATCTCCTGTCGGAGACGTTCTTCGTCATCGCCACGCAGAATCCGGTGGAGCAGCACGGCACGTACCCGCTGCCCGAGGCCCAGCTCGACCGGTTCGCGATGAAGGTGCGGATCGGCTACCCCGGGAGGGACGACGAGCGGGCCATGCTGGACGCCGCCGTCGGGGCAGAGCTCGAGGCCGAGGCCTCGCGGACCTCGTCACTGACGCCGGGCCAGCTCCGGGCCCTCCAGTCCGCCGTGGCCACCGTCGCGGTGTCCCCCCCGGTGCGTGACTACCTGATCGACCTCGCCGCGGCCAGCCGCTCGCACCGCCAGGTCACCCTCGGCCTGAGTCCCCGCGGCCTGCTGACCTGGCAGAGGTTGTCCCAGGCGCGGGCTTTCCTCCAGGGCCGGGGCTATGCGACGCCCGACGACGTCCAGGAGCTGGCCGGCCCCGTGCTCGAGGTGCGACTGGGCATCGAGCCGGAGGCGAGTACCCGCGTCGTCGCCGAGATCCTCGACGGCGTCCCCGTGCCCGTCCGCCCCGGTCCCCGGCCCTGATGGCCGCCGGTATCTCTTCCGTTACCCGTGAGGTATTTGATGACCAGGACATCCTCGACGACCAGATCCGCTCCCGGCCGGATGGCGGCCCTGACGGTACTGGTCCTCCTCAGTGGCTGCGGATCGGAAACCAGTCCGGGCCAGGACCACGTCGGGCACGTCATCCCGGCCCACAAGCCGCGGACCTTCTCGGAGGCGGTCCGCAGCCTGAAGTCGCTCGACGAGTCTCTGGCACTCGCCTCCGGAGCCCCACAGCCCGGCGACCAGACGCTGGAGAAGGCCATCGACGTGGCGGGCTGGCTCCCCGAGGTGGCCGCGGAGAGCGACATGCCGGAAGGCCCGTGGGAGGAGGTCGACCGCCTGGCCGGTGCTCTCGTGTCGGCCTACCGATCGCGGCGGGCGAGTCCCGGGCGAGGTGAGCCGACGCATGCGTCGCAAGGGCTCGTGGCGGAACTCGAGAAGATCCTCGAGCAAGCGGATCCGCATTGGTTCGACCTGCCGCCCGTCGCGGAGCAGGGAAGCCCGGAGTCAGTCACGCCGGCCGGCACGCCGTTAAGCACCCAACACCAGTGAGGGAGGAATGATGATCGAGTCGATGTTCTGGGGCGGCCTGCTCCGCGCCGCCCAGGCGATGCTCCAGTCGATCCCGACGCTGCTCGTGGGCCTGCTCGTCGCGGGCATCTTCCGCCGCCTTCTTGGCCCTGAGGGGACGCGTCGGCTCTTCGCCAGCGGGACCCGCCGCGAACTGCCCCAGGCGTGGCTCCTCGGCATGCTGCTGCCGGTCTGCTCGCTCGGGGTGATCCCGATCGCGCGGGAGATGCGGCGGTCGGGGATCTCCGGGGGGACGACGCTGGCCTTCGCCATGACCGCCCCCCTGTTCAACCCCCTCTCGCTGCTCTACGGCCTGACGCTCTCGGAGCCGTGGATCATCATCGGCTTCTCGCTCTGCTCGCTGGCGGTGGTGACCGTGGTGGGCTCGGCCTGGGATCGGCTCTTCCCCGGAACCAGCGTCCAGGATCCGGCGCCGCCGACCGTCGCCCCGGGGGCGAGGCGCATGCTCGCCGTCGTCGTGGCCGCGGCCCGCGAGCTGACCGGCCCCTCGATCGGCTACATCGCCCTGGGCCTGCTCGGCGTCGGCCTGCTCGGCGCGGCGCTTCCTCCAGCCAGCCTGAGCACGACGATGGAGCACTCGAATCCGCTGGCCCCGCTCGAGATGGCCGCGGTCGCCCTGCCCGCCTACGCGACGCCGATGGTCGCGATGGGGCAACTCGGGTCGATGTTCCAGCACGCCAACTCCCCCGGTGCCGCCTTCGTCCTGCTGACGCTCGGGGCCGGCGTGAATCTCGGCCTGGTGGCCTGGATGATCCGGGTCTACGGGCTGCGTCGCGGGATCGCCTGGCTGGGGATCCTCCTCTGCGTGGTGCTTGGCCTGGCCTATGCGGTCGAGTCGCCGCTCTACCCCAGCGGGGTGACGCCCGCCGGCCACACCCACGCCTTCGACATCTACTGTCGGCTGTTCGGGCCGGAGACGCGCGACCTCGCCCGCGCCTCCATTTCAAAGCTGGGCGAGGGCTTCGGGCCGGTCGAGCGCCTCGGCCTGACCATGCTGGGGTTTCTGGGGATCCTCGGCCTGAGCCTGCGTGCCCTCGATCGCCGATGGCGAATTGAGGAGTGGCTCGAGCGCGATCCCAGGGAGGCCGGAGAGCCCACGTCCTGGCGCGACGCCGCGGTCCCGGCCCCGGTGCTTGGGGGGGTCGCCTTGCTCGGGCTGGTGGCGTTCAGTGTGGTCGGCTGCTACGCCTACTACCCGGCGCCCCGAGAGGTCTTCGAGGAGATGTCGATCCTCAAGGGTGAGGTCC
Source organism: Isosphaeraceae bacterium (assembly GCA_046349995.1). GTDB lineage: Bacteria > Planctomycetota > Planctomycetia > Isosphaerales > Isosphaeraceae > Aquisphaera. Next base: position 125,612 of record JAXMBE010000011.1, read on the forward strand.
TGACGGCCGCTCTGAGCGGCGATCGCAAGCACGCCGAGCACTTCCTCCCCGTCTGGGCCGACTGGACGCGCCGGCTCGAGGTCGGCGTCTTCCTCCGCGAAGGTTCGCTCAGCCCTTATCGGCGGGCCAAGGCCAAGGTCCTCCGCGACCGTCTCGAGCTCCTCAAGCATGCGGTCGAGGAAGGCGACCGCGACGAATCCCGCGAATACGTCTCGAGCGTGTCCCGCGCCCATACGCGGCTGCGCCGCGCGTTCCTCGATGGCACCTGAAATTGCCCGGTCATGCCGACCCTCGTCCGAAGTGAGGCCCTCCCCAGGCCAGCCCGGATCCTCCTGGGGGAGCTGACCGCCGTCGAGTGGAGCGAATGTCGGCAAGAATGAGAATGGGCGATGCAGGGATCGAACCTGCGACATCCTGCTTGTAAGGCAGGCGCTCTGACCGCTGAGCTAATCGCCCCGATCAAGGGGATTATAGCGGTGGATGCGGGGATTGTCAGGGGATCACGGGCGCGGATTCGGCGGGGCGGCCGGTTCCCCGAGGGAGCGGACGGGGGACGGCTCGGGGTCGCCCGGGGAGGGGGGCGGGCCGGTGGCGTCCTCGACCGCGCCGGGGACGAGGCGGCGGGCGGAGATGATGCGCCAGCCGGTGTCGATGCCTTCGAGGCGGAAGCGCACCAGCGACAGGCGGAGCGTGCTCGGCGGGTCGCCCAGCGAGGCGAGCTGATCGATCACCCGGGCGCTCACCTCGGCCCGGTCCAGGATGAATGGGCCGTCGGCCTTGAGGGTGTGGAACGGGCGTTTGAGCAGGGACTCCCAGGTCTTCGGCGACTCGCCGACCAGGGCGGCCAGTTCCTGCTCGCGCGGCGGGATCGGCGGCCTGGCGTCCTCCACCAGCATCTGGTATTTCGGCAGGATCTTCTTGGGGGCGAGGGCTCCCTCGGCCAGTTTCGTGAACATCTTGCCGTAGCTCTCGGCCGCGTCGAACAGGTCGTCCGGGTCGCCGCTGGCCATCTTCTCGTAGATCTTCGATTTCTTGGCCTCCTCCTTCGCGGCCTCAAGGACGTCGAGGGTCTCCGCCGCCGCGCCGAGGGGATGCCTGGGCGTGAACCGTCCGCTGCCCGGATCGTACGCGTACTCGCCCTCGATCCGGCGATGCAGCGCGGCCAGCGGGGCGAACGAGCCCTTGATCGACCGGTCCCGGGCCCGGTCGCGCTTCACGTCCTGGAAGGACTGGATGGCCGGCGGCTCGTCCACCGTCGCGAGCTTGCCCTGGATCGCCTCGTCGTGCTTCACCAGCCGCCGTCAGGTAGTCCCCGGCCACCCGCTCCACGGGATCGACGGGCCGCGGCCGGAGTCGGGGCCAGAGGCTGAGCGCGGCGACGACCGCCAGCGCCAGCAGCCCGAGCCCGACGCCCAGCCAGAGCCATCGGCGGCCGGACGCCCGGCTCACGGCCGCCTCGGAGGGGACGAAGACCGAGGAGGCGTCCGTCGCACCGCCGGCCGGCTGGGGCGTCACGACGGCCGCGCGGAATCGGGAGGTGCCGCGCTCCGCCTTCGCGGCGCAGGCGGTGCCGCGCGCACCTGGGGCAATCGGCCGTGGTGACGGAGCCGTCCTCGGGCAGCAGGAAGGCGGTCTGGCACTGGCTGCAACGGACCCGCTGGCTCATGGTTGTTCTCTCGTGGAGGAAGGCCGTTGTCGTGGGGCTCGCCCGGCGGGTTCGTCGGCCACGCCGGGCCGGCAGCCCGGGCAGACGCCCTCGCCGGATCGACCCGCCGCGGGGACGGGGCCGCCGCAGCGGATGCAGAGGCCCGCCTGGCGGCGGAGCGCCGGCAAGGACTGCCGGAGCGGCTCCGCCTCGGGCATTTCGCCGAGGCTGTCGAGCGCCCGGGCCACCCAGCCGGCGACCTGTGGATCCGCCGTCCGCGACCGCACGCGACGCTCGACCAGGTTGAGCATCCAGAGGGCGAGGCCCCGGTCGAGTTCATGGAGCGACTCGCCCCGCAGGTGGCGGGTCAGGGCGTCGCGGAGCTCGAACGCCTTGCCGACCTGCCCCGCCGCCTGGGCCCGCCGCAGCGCGGAGCGAAGCGCCTCCGGCTCCTCGGTCTGGCTCGCCGGCCGGGCGGGTCCGGGATGCCCCGGCGCCTGGTCCTCGAGCGCCATGACGATCCGGTCGAGCGACGGGATCAGGTGCTCCTCGATGAGCTCGTTGGTCCGGGCGGCGGAGGCCACGCCGTCGGCCAGGAGTTCCAGCACCCCGGCCGAGAGCCGGAAGACCTGGCCGAGGATCCAGCCGACCAGCGCCGAGGTGCCGAGGGTGACCGCCGCGGCGATCGCCATGACGCGACGCTCGCCCCAGGTGAACTGGGTATCCGAGATCAGGTCCTTCGCCTGGTCGAGGAAGAGATACAGCCCGATGAGCAGGCAGCCGAGCTGGACCGCGATCGCCAGCCGCCGCAGCAGCCTGCTGCTCCGCCGGAGGGCAGCGTCGCGGGTTGCGTCAGGTGTCGTCTCGGTGAGGATGGCGTGGTCCCTCGGGAGGCTCGGTGCTCGTCGGCCCTCTCGAGGAATTATACCGGGGACGGCCCGTTTGCCACCCCGGGGGCTTCTCCACGCACGAGCACGTAGCCGCAGCGATCGACGTCGTCGATCTTCCCGCGGGAGAAGCCGACCGCGACGTATCCCGCGGCGAAGCAATCGCGCAGCGCCCGGCGGACCGCGAGCCGCCAGGATTCGGCCGCTTCGGAATCGTGCTGACGGAGACGTGCGATCCCGGCGGGAACCTCCACGAACACCGCCGCGGCCCGGCGATGCTCGTCCACGCCGGCCGGGATCGGGGTTCCCGAGCGTCCCTCCGCGACGCGGATGAGGCCGGGCATCCGCGGGGGAAATCCGGGCCATCTCGGCTCAGCCGGTCCTCCCTCCTCGGCGGCGACATCCCACTCGGCGATCACGCGGTCGGTGGGCACGCCGGCGTTCAGCGCGTCGGTCCGCTCGCCGTACATGTTGTCGATGTAGCGACGCACTCGGGCCCCGAGTCGCTCGAGGTTGAAGTGCGCGTTGCCGGCCTGGAGCGGGTCGAAGGCCCAGGCGATCAGGGGGATGGACGAGCGGCGGGCGAACTCCCGCTGGGCCGTCTTGAGCTCATGGCCCAGCCCTCGCCCCTGCCAGTCCGGCGTGACGCCCGTGAGCTGCGAGTAGAGGCAGAGCCGCTCCTCGACGCGGCCGAGGAACGCGAAGGACATGGCGGCGGCCCGGCCGTCGTCGAGGAACGCCCCGAGGACCAGCCCGCCGTGCAGGTTGGCCCCGACCATGGTCGCGATCGGGACGACGTAGCCGGGCTCGGTGATCCCCCAGGCACGGCGCTGGGCCTCCTGGCAGGCCCGGTAATCCTCGACGGACTGGGCCGGGCGGATCGTGATTGCGTCGTCGATGCGGCGGTTGAAGTCGAAGGTCACGTCGGGACCTCAGAGTCCGAGGATCAGGGCGGCGAGCAGGGCCGCCCGCTGGGGGAGCGAGTCGATGAGGATGTGCTCGTCGTCGGCGTGCGCCCCGCCTCCCCGGACGCCGAGGCCGTCGAGCGTGGGGACGCCGAGCGCCGCGGTGAGGTTGCCGTCGCTGCCGCCGCCGGTCGATCCCTCGGTCAGCTCGATGCCGAGGCCGCGGGCGATGGTCCGGGCACGGTCGAATAGCTCGACGATCCCCGGCGTGCGTTCCATCGGCGGTCGATTGAACCGTCCCTCCAGGATGACCTGCGTCCCGGGGGTGACGGCCCTGAGCTGGCGAAGCTCTCGCTCCACGTGGTCGGCGGCGGCCTGGGAGGTGACGCGGACGTCGACCTGGGCGGCGGCCTCCGCCGGCACGACGTTGGCCGTCGTGCCCCCGCGCACGACGCCGATGTTCACGGTCGTGCCCGCGGCCGGGTCGTTGAGCGCGTGGATCTTCAGGATCTGGTGGGCCAACTCGACGACGGCGCTGGCGCCGGTCTCGGGGGCCACGCCCGCGTGGGCCGCCCTGCCCCGGACCTCCAGGTTGTAGCGGCCGACCCCCTTGCGGGCGGTCTTGAGGCCGCCGTCCATCAGCGGGGGCTCGACCACCAGCACATACGCCGCCGCCCGGGCCATCTCCTCGATCAGCGGCCGCGAGTGCGGGCTGCCGACCTCCTCGTCGGCCGTCAGCAGCACGTGGATCGGCCGGGATGGCTTCAGCTTGAGCTCGGCCAACGACTGGAGCACCGAGACGACCATCACCAGGTTGGCCTTCATGTCGAAGACGCCGGGCCCGTAGAGCCGCCCGTCCTGCTCGCGGATCGGCATCCGCCCCAGGGTGCCCACGGGCCAGACCGTGTCGAAATGGCCCAGGATCAGGACCGGGCGTTCCGCGGACTCGGACGGGATGATGGCGACGACGTGGTCTCCCCCCCCGTCCTCGTTGGTCGCCAGCGAGGCCACGGCGCCGAGGTCGGTCAGGCGCCGGCGCAGCTTCTTGCCGAGCGCGTTGAGGGCCACGACGTCCCCGCTGGGAGACTCGTGCTCGACCAGCGCCCTCAGCTCGTCGAGCATCGCGGGGAGGCTGGTCCGGAAATGGTCGAGCAGCGCGGCGTGTTCCATGGCGGTCAGTCCTCAGCGTCCGGCCGTCAGGGTCGCCGACCGGAGGGCGTGCGCCCGGATTCGATCCTCGAGCGGCTCGACCCCGAGGCCCGGCCCGTCGGGGACCGCGAGCGACCCGCCGTTTGCGAGGATCGGCGGCTCCACGAGATCCTGGCGATAGTACTTGTCCGAGCCGGAGACGTCACCGGGCAAGCTGAAGCCGGGGAGGCTGGCGACGGCCAGGTTGGCCGCCCGGCCGACCCCGAACTCGTGCATCCCGCCGCACCAGACCGGCACGCCGCGCGCCAGGCAATGGTCGTGGACTCGCCTGGCCTCGAGCAGCCCACCCAGACGGCTGACCTTGATGTTGATGATCCGACAGGCCCCCAGGTCGAGGGCCTTCCGGGCGTCCTCGGCCGAATGGATGCTCTCGTCCAGGCAGACGGGCGTCTCGAGCGCGCGCTGGAGCCGGGCGTGGTCGATGATGTCGTCGTGGGCCAGCGGCTGCTCGATCAGCAGCAGGCCGAAGTCGTCGAGCCGGCGGAGGGTGTCGATGTCCGCCAGCGTGTAGGCCGAGTTGGCGTCGACCTGGAGCGGGATCGAGGGGAACTCGGCCCGGACCCGACGGACCACCTCGATGTCTCGCCCCGGCCCGATCTTGAGCTTGATCCGGCGGTAACCCTCGTCGAGGAACCGGCGGATCCGCTCGAGCAGCACGCCGACGTCCGCCTCGATGCCCAGGCTCACCCCCGAGAGGATCTCCCGACGCGTGCCCCCGAGCGCCCGGGCCAGCGAGCGGCCCTCGGACCGGCAAAGGAGGTCCCAGCAGGCCATCTCCAGGCCGGCCCGGGCGAAGGCGTTCCCCTTCACCAGCCGGTAGAACGCGACGAGCTCCTCGATGGTCGCCCACTCGCGTCCGAGGACCATCGGCCCCAGGAAGTCGTGCAGCAGGTGCCAGCAGGTCTCGGCGGTCTCCGGGCAGTAGAACGGGTCGGAGGGGCTGGCGCATTCGCCCCAGCCCACGGCGCCCCCGGCGGCGAGCACCCGGATCAGGATGTGGTCGAGATGGGCCTTGACGCTCGAGCTCGTCCGGAACGGCTCGACCAGGGGGAGTCGGACCAGGGTGAGGGTGATCTCGTCGATCCGCATGAGTCCTCGTCCGGTGCCCGCGAGCGGCACGGTCACATATGGGGGAAACGCCGCGCCGACCCTGGTCGATCGTAGGCCGCGAGGCCGGCCCGATCAATAAGGCGTCGGAGCGGGGCCGACCGGGGCACGAGGCCAACGCGCCGCCCTGGTCCGCTGGCCTCGGGGCACTAGGATCGGTACGCTGTGCTGCTAACCCGTCGATCCGCGGCGGCGAGTCGAGGTCGTCCCCGCCCGCGGGTCGGCCCCCTCCGGGGGCGTGCTCCACCCGCCCGGGTCCCCGCCAGAGGCACACGAAGTACGAGGTCGTCGATGAGTCAGGATTCCGCCGTTCCGGCCCCCCTCCCCCCCGCGTCAGCCTCCAATCGGATCGTCTCGATGGACCAGTTCCGGGGCTACACGGTGGCCGGGATGTTCCTGGTCAACTTCCTGGGCGGCTACGGGGCCGTCCACGAGGTGATGAAGCACCACAACAACCTCCCGTACTTCAGCTACGCCGACACGATCATGCCGAGCTTCATGTTCGCGGCCGGCTTCTCGTTCCGGCTCTCGGCCCTGCGCCGGCTGGCCCGGGTCGGGCCGTCGCGGACTTACGGCAAGTTCTTCGTCCGCAGCCTCGGGCTTGTGCTGGTCTCGATGATCATGTACGCACAGGGAGATTTCGATGTGAGGCACTTCCGCGAGCTGACCGGCGGCGGAGCGGGAAAGCTGGTGCTGGGGATCCTCAAGTCGAACCTCTGGGAGACGCTGGCGATCATCGGCGTGACGCAGATCTTCCTGCTGCCGGTGATCGCCGCCGGGGCGACGGTCCGCCTGCTGGCCCTGGCGGGCTGCGCGGTCGTCCACACGCTGATCTCGCACGGGTTCAACTTCTTCTTCGTCTACGGGAAGCCCAACGGGCTGGACACTCTCCTGGGCACGACCGGGCTGTCGGCCTGGGACGGCGGGTTCTTCGGGATCATCGGCTGGGCGATCCCGATGCTCGCGGGCACGCTCACCTACGACCTGATGGCGACGCGCTCCCCGGCGAGGGCGGCCTGGCAGGCGCTCTTCATCGGCGGGCTATTGATGGCCGTGGGCTACCTGGGCAACTGCCTGGCCACGCTCTACGACACCGACAAGGGGACCGTCCCCGTGCTTGAGGGGGGCAAGGTCGCCGCGTCGCCGGTGCTCCCCCCGCTGGACAACCTGAGCGGCCGGTCGCTCGAGAGCCTGCTGGCGCCCGCGCCGTTCGCGGAGCCGCCGCCGCTCTCGATCCGCCCGCACAACTACTGGATGATGAACAAGAAGGTGGTCAGCCTGCCCTTCACGCTGTTCTCCTCGGGGTTCGCGCTGGCCCTCTATGCGTTGTTCGTCCCGCTCTGCGACCTCGGCGGGCTCAGGATCGGGCTGTTCCGGACCCTCGGGCAGAATCCCCTGGCCGCCTACATCCTGCACCACCAGGTCGAGCAGGCGGTCCACGCCGTGGTGCCGGGGGATTCCCCGCTCTGGTACGTCCTGGTCGGCCTGGTCGTCTTCTTCGCGATCAGCTACCTCTTCGTGCGGTACCTGGAGAAGCAGGGATTCTACCTGAAGCTCTGATCGACCAGGCCCGACGGGCCGATCCGGCAGTCGGGGTGATGCACCAACTCATTTCGCGGGGTGACGCCCGGCGAATCTGTCGGTCCGCCGCCCTGTCGAGAACTTGGTCGTTGGTGGTGGCCGCGGCCCTCGGACCCCCTCCGACTCCCCTTTGCAAGGGGAGAGCGTCGCTCGCCCCTCGTCACGGGGGTCGAGTGGATCAACTTCCCCCTTGCAAAGGGGGACACGGGGGTCGCTGAGGCGGACGCCTCACGGCCGGAACTCGGTGGCGGGGCCGAGCGGCTCGCCCTCCCTGATGAGGTACTCCCGGTCGACCGCGAGCCGGGAGAAGCGGTCGATTCGGCCGGAGGGCCAGGTCACCTCAAGCTCATCGACCTCGCGCGTCGCCCAGTCCAATGTGCACGCGGGGATCCGCCGAGGACTGGAAGCTCCCGCCGGAGGTGCGTTGCGCAGACCATCGCTGCGAGCCGGCCGCGACCCGGATGCGGGCGCCGATGCCGTCGCGGTTGGACGCCCGGCCCTCCAGCCGGAGCCGGATCGAGCGTCCGGAGCCCTCCGAGCGATTGTGGAGGTAGAGCAGCGGCTCGTTCTGCGACTGGACGACGACGTCGATCCGGCCGTCTTCGTCCAGGTCGCCGATGGCCAGGCCGCGGGCCAGGTGATCCTGCTGGAACGGGTCCCCGCGCGTCGGCTCGCGTCGGTCATCCGTCCCCCTTGCCGCCGAGGAGCAGCTGGAGGGGCATCTTCCAGGGATAGGAGGGCCGGCCGTCGTTGACGTGCCCGTTGGCCGAGATCAGGTCGAGCCAGCCGTCGTTGTTCGCGTCCAGGAAGGCGACCCCGAATCCCAGGAGGTACCGGCTGGGGGCCCGGATCCCCATGATGTCCGCCCGATCGGCGAAGAGTTCCTGGCCGAGGTTCTCGAAGTAGGTGGTCCCCTCGTTGTAGAAGTTGGTGACCGCCACGTCGGGGCGGCCGTCGCGGTTGAGGTCGCCGCAGGCCACGCCCATGCCGGCCTGGTAGCCCCCCGAGGCGTTACCCGCCACGCCCGCGGCATGGGCCACCTCCTCGAACTTCAGGCCGCCGCGGTTGAGGAACAGGTAGTTGGCCGTCATGTCGTTGGCCACGAAGAGATCGACCTTGCCGTCCTCGTTGAGGTCCGCGGCGAGGACGCCCAGCCCTCGGCCGTCCGTGTCGCGGATGCCGGCCGCCTCGGTGACGTCGACGAACCGGCCGCCGTCGTTGCGGAAGAGATGATCGGGCGGCGGCCGGGAAGTTGATCGGCGTGCAGCGGAAGATCTCGGGATGGTCGGGGTCGGCGCAGGTCCGCGGATCGGTCTCGTCCCAGCCCATGTAATGGCAGACGTAGAGGTCGAGGTCGCCGTCGTTGTCGAGGTCGGCGAAGGCCGCGGACGTGGGCCAGTCCCGGTCTCCCGAGAGGCCGGCGGATTCCGTGCGGTCTCGAACGTCCCGTCGCCCCGGTTGTGGTAGAGGGCGTAGCTCCGCCAGCGGGTGACGAGGAGATCGGGCCTGCCGTCGTTGTCGTAATCGCCGACGGTCGCGCCGTGGCCGTAGCCCCTGGGCATCGCAGCGAGCCCGCTGGCGGCCGTGACGTCCTCCCAGCGGCCGTCGCCCAGGTTGCGGAAGAGCCGGTCGCCGTCGTGGGGCGACTTCGGGTCGGGCGGGAACGGGCCGCTCTGGACGGCGAACACGTCGAGCCGGCCGTCGCCGTCGTAGTCGAGCAGGGCGACCCCGCCCGAGGCGGTCACCGGCGGGATCAGCCGCTTGCCGACGTCGCCGTTGCGGTGCGTGAAGACCAGTCCCGAGGCCGCCGCCTCGTCCACGAACCGCGGGACGGGCGGCCCCGCATCGCTCGCGGCCGGGGCCGCCTGCTCCCGGCTTGCCTCGGGCTTCGGGTCTCCTGGCTGCTCCTGGAGCCGGGCTTCCACCAGGACGGCCAGGGTCGTGCCCGCGCCGGGATCGGTCGCGGAGGGCAATTCGTCCCCCGAGGTCGTGCCCGCCTTGCCGGCCCTGACGTCCAGGAAGGTCTGCCACAGGCGGGCATCGACGACTCGCCCGAGCCGGCGCGAGAGGGTCTCCAGCTCGGCCGCGCCGGCGCCGGGGTCCTTGCCCCCGAGCAATTCCTCGTATCGCTTGCGGAGCGGGTCGAGCTCCTGCTTGCGTTCCCGATAGGAGGCGACGAGGTCCCGCTCGTCGCGGGCGGCCGCAAGCTCCGCGAGTCGTTCCAGGGTCGGGGCGTCCTGCGGCCGGAGCGCGGCCCTCCGCTCGAGGAACCGCCGCTCGGCCCCGGCGTCGCCCCGCTGCCGGGCGAACCAGGCGGCCAGCTCGATGGCCTGCGCTTCGGTCTCCGGATCGCGCGGGTCGGCCGGGATCCTCGCCAGCGCCGACCTGGCCGCGTCGGGCCGGCCCGCGGCGAGCGCCCAGGCGAGGCGGATGCTCGCGACGGCCACGTCCGCGGGCCGTCGATTCTCGCAGTCGGTCAGCCAGCGGTCCGCCTCCGCGAGTTGCCCCTGCACCAGCGCGAGGTGGCCCCGGGCCAGCCAGACGCGATCGTCGTCGGGCGACTGCCTGGCCGCGGCCTCCAGCGTGCTGCGCACCTGCTCCACCGGGACCGGGTTGACGTCCAGCGTGTAGAGCATGCGGACCATCCCGGGGAGGTCCTCGTCCGGGCGGATTCCCCGGACGAAGAGCGCCCGGGCCTCGTCGAACCGCCCCTGGAGCCGCAGCAGCTTCACGAGCTCCCAGCGGGCGTCGCTGGCGTGCGGCCCCGGTCGATCGACGCAGGAGGTCAGCAGCTCCTCGGCCTCGACGAACTGCCCGCGAGGGATCGCGATCCGCGCGCGATAGTAGCGGGCCAGCCCGCCCTGCGGCGCGTCGAGCGGGACCTCCGACCAGGCCTTCGCGGCGGCGTTCAGATTGCCCCGGGTGTACTCGCAGACCCCGACGTGATACAGGACCTCTGGCTGTCCGGGGTACTCCGCCTCCAGCGCCCGCAGCGCCCGGCGGGCCTCCTGGACGCGACGGTCCTTCAGCAGCGTGGTCGCCTGGTCCAGCCTGTTCCGGAAGTCCCGCTGGCGGCGATGACGATGGAACGCCAGCGCCGACCCGCCCAGGGCCAGGAGCACGGCGGCCAGGATCGCGAGCTTCCAGCCGGAGATGCGCATCAGACCTCAATGCGGACGGACGGCGTTGGTCTTCGTCCCCACCGCGGGTGCCCCCACCCTAACCCTCCCCACGAGGGGGAGGGGACAATTGAAAGCCCTCCCCCCTCGTGGGGGAGGGTCGGGTGGGGGGAGCGAAGTGCAGCGAGATCGTTGCTGGATGCTCAGGTGCCGAGGCGAGGTCCATCCTGAGCCGGTGCCGAATGAAAACGAACCATGACGCCGGATCGGCCGGCGCCATGGTTCTGGAGGAATCTTCAGACAGGTGAGGTAATCGTCAGATCAATACTGATCGGAGCTGATGACCTCGCCGCCGTTGCGGGTGGACAGCGACTGGTAGACGCCGTTCTGGATCGGGGCGCCCGAGACGGTCGTGTAGGGATCCCGGCGGCTGGGCCGCGTGATGTCCCAGGGGTTCCACGACTGGATGGTGTCCTTGATGAACCGCACCGAGCCGTCGCAGAAGGCGAAGTTCGCCCCGCCCGGGTGGAAGCTGTTGACCGTGTTGGTGTAGAGCGAACCCTCGAAGAACGGCTTGTTGTCGAACGCGATTCCGTTGTTCGCGTAGGGGTCCTTGAAGAAGTTGGGCGGGAACATCGTGCTGAAGGTGCCGTCGCCGATGAGCCCGGAGGTCCACCAGTGCGGGCCCCACCAGCCGTCGGAGAGGGTCGCGACCTTGCCGTAGGCGTTGTCGGCCAGCAGGATCGTGTTGCTCGTCCCGTCGGTGATCGACGACAGGCTGGCGGGACCGATCCGGGCGCCGCCGGGCACGCCGGTGTGGAAGAACATGCCCTGGTTCTGGTTGACCAGCGAGGACGGCACGTCGCTGCGGCCGGCATGGTAGTAGAGCGCCCCGGAGTTGCCGGCGTAGCTGGTGAAGGTCATCGGGATCGGGCTGTCGTCCCAGCCGTCGCCGGTCTGGCCCTGGTAGCGGCGGCCCACCACCTCACCGTCGGAGGGGCACCACAGGGTGCTGATCGCGAACCCGTTGGTGGTGCTGTTCTCGGCGTAGTAGATGAAGACGCTCGTGTTCAGCGTGTTGTAGATGTTGCCCTGCTCGTAGAACTGGGTCATCGCCAGGAACGGGCCGGGGCCCTGGCGGATGAAGTTCGCCGGGTTGTCCTTCCGGAGGCCGTACTGATCGCCCATCGGGAAGGTGCCGTTGACGTCCACGTAGTTGTGCATCGCCAGCGCCAGCTGCTTCAGGTTGTTGGTGCACTGGGCACGGCGTGCGGCCTCGCGGGCCGACTGGACCGCGGGCAATAACAGTGAGATGAGGACGGCGATGATCGCGATCACCACCAGGAGTTCGATCAGCGTGAAGCCGCGGCCCGCGAATCGCCGCTTGTGTAACCCTGAACCCATCAAAAAAACCTCCCATGAACGTAGGAAACGGTGGACGCGAGATTCCGAAATTCTGCCGAGATTCCAATCACCTTCGAGCCTTCGACTTGCCGGACTTGATCGGCTCGTCGGACTTGTCACCCCGCAGGCTCTTGATGGCGTCCTCGGGCGTGTGCTTCGTGTCCGATTCCTTGTAGCCCGCGGGCTTCTCGAACTTCTGCGCCGGGGTGGAATCGGACGAGCCGCAGCCCGCGATCAGCGCGATCGAGGACAGGCCGCAAGCCCACAGGACGGACAGCAGGCGGGGAACCGTCAGTTGCCTTCTCACGAGGGTCAGCTCCAACCAGGGATCATCCGGAGGGACACGCGAGGAGGCCCATGAGACGCACGACCGGCGAATCCGGCGGGTCCGCTCCGGCTTTAGTAGGCAGTCAGCAAGTCTTGAAGGCTCGTCGTCGATGCCAGAATGTACGGTGATATCGTGAGTTCGGAAGATCGCTTTAGTAACTGAGTGAATATCAGTTTAAAAGAACGTGTACGGAATTCGAGTTGCCGATCGGAGTTTCGAGGCCTCGACATTCTGCGGTAAAGGTATCCAACTAGCCTTCCGGTTTCAATCGATCTTCTTAGGATTTGTATGGAATGCAGCACGCTGGTTGCGAATCATCACGGGGAGCGGCCGTGCAGAGGCCCGTTTCGTCGCAGGCTTCAGCGGCGCGAGTTTAGCTCACGAATGATCTTCGGGGCGTCGCTCCCCTCCTCGATGCGGACGAGCCGATCGGCGGGGATCCGTGTGAACACCTGTTCGGAGCCGGAGGGCCATCGGACCTCCAGGCGATCCACGACCTCGGCGTCGCCCAGCCCGAACCAGAGCCGCTGATCGTGGCCCGAGAGGTAGCCCGTCCCGCTCACCAGCCGGCCTGTCCGGACGCGGCCCCCGGCGTGGCAGGTCACCCGGGCGCCGACGGGCGTCCGGCCCGAGGGCCCGCCGGCCAGCCGGACGCCCAGCGCGTGGCCGCCCCGCGTCCGGTTCCGGAGGATCGACACCGGCGCGTCGCGGTGCACCACCACCAGGTCGACCCTCCCGTCGTTGTCCAGGTCGCCCGCCGCCACGCCCCTCCCGACGCTCGCCCGCTCGAAGTACCCCCCCGCGCCGCCGCCGAGCAACTCGAAGCGGCCGCCCCCCTTGCCCCGATAGAGCAGGGGCAACTGCGCCATCGGGCTGTTGGCCCAGGGCTGGTCGTCGACGTGCCCGTCGGCCACGAAGAGATCGAGCTGGCCGTCGAGATCGGCGTCGATCGCCGCGCAGCCGAACCCGGTCTTCGACCGGCTGGCTGAGTCGAGCCCCGCCGCGAGCGTGGCGTCCATGTACATCCCCTGCCCGACGCCCCGGAAGAAGCTGTTGGGCTCGTTCAGGAAGTTGGTGATGAACAGGTCCAGCAGGCCGTCGCCGTCGAGGTCGTCGGCCGCGACGCCCATGCTCGCGGTGGCCAGGCCCGAGCCGTTGGTGGCCACGCCGCTCTCGGACGCCACCTCCTGGAACTTCCAGCCGCCCAGATTCCTGAACAGGAAGTCGGGGGTCGCGTCGTTGGCGACGAAGACATCGAGCTTGCCGTCGTCGTCGAGGTCCGCGATCGCGAGCCCCAGGCCGCGGCCCTCGGGCCCGTGGAAGCCCGCGGCCTTGCTCACCTCGGTGAACCGGCCGTTGCCCTCGTTGCGGAACAGCAGGTCGTCCTGGGCCGGGTAGCGGCCGGGCGAGCAATGGATCGCGTGGCCGGAATGGTCCTTGCAGCCGGGCGTCTCGGCCGGGTCGATGTCGACGTACGTCACCACGACCAGGTCGAGGTCGCCGTCGCCGTCGAGGTCGCCGAAGCCGGCCGCGGTCGACCAGAGCCGCGACCCGACGCCGGCCCGCTCGGTCACGTCCTCGAACGTCCCGTCGCCCCGGTTGCGATAGAGGATCGTCCCCCCGTAGCCGGTGACGAAGAGGTCGTCGTCGCCGTCGTTGTCGTAGTCGCCCACGGCGCAGCCCATGCCGCAGCCGACGCCCGCGACGCCGGCCGACCCGGTCACGTCCGAGAACCGGAAGTCCCCGAGATTCCGGAAGAGCCGGTTGGGCCGCGGCGGATTCGCCCGGTCGTAGGGGACCTTGCAGCTATTGACCAGATAGAGGTCGAGCAGCCCGTCGCCGTCGAAGTCGATCAGCCCGACCCCGCCCCCCATCGTATCGGTGAGGAACAGGTCGCCCCGCGCGCCGCAGTCGTACGTGAAATCGACCCCCGCCGCGTGGGCGACGTCCTCGAAGGCGAGCCGGCCATCCTCCGCTCGCGTGCCCGTGGTGCCGGTCGGCGGGGCGACATCGGGCGCCGGGGGCCCCGCGCCGGGCTGCGCCTTCCGCCGGGGCCGGGCCAGGGCGATCGACGAGGCCTGGCCGCCGGCCTCCAGGTTCGCGAGCTGCACCCGGAGCGAGGACCGGCCCGGGTCGAGCTTCAGGGCGTGCCGGAACCAGGCCCGGGCCTCGGCGATCATGCCGGCCCGCAAACACAGTTCGCCCAGCCTCGCGAAGAGGTCCGGATTGTCGGCGAAGCCCTCCCGCCGGAGCCGGGCGTGCTCGCGGCGGACGTCGATGATCCGCTCGTCGGCCCGATGGTACGCGTCGAGCTGACTTCTCGACTCGGCCGCCTGTCCGAGCCGGCCCAGGAGCCGGCCGAGCCGGAACAACGCCTCGCGGTTCTGGGGGTTGAGCGAGACCGCCTCGCGGTAGGCCTTCACCGTCTCGTCGTCGCGCCCGAGCGACTCGGCCAGCCGCCCGCGGTTCAGCCACCACCCGGATCGCTCGGCCGCCGACTCGGGCGCCGGCCCGAGCACCTCGTCCTCACGGACGGGCATGCCGAGCTGCAAAAGGCACTCGGCCAGGGCGAACCGGCCTTCGGGATCGTCCTCCAGGGCCGCGGCCGCCGCCTTCAGGTGGGGCAAGGCCTCCCGGGGCTGCCCCTGGTAGAGCAGGTTCATCCCCCAGGCCCGCCGGAGGAACGGGTCGTCGGGCGTGGCCTTCAGGTACTCCTGGAGCTCGGGCCCGAGCCCGCGGATGTCCTCGCGGAGCTTCACCAGCTCGAGCACCAGGTCCACGAGCACCCGGGGGTCGTCAACGATGCGGTGGATGTCCCAGAGGATCTCCCGGGCCTCGTCGGCGCGGCCCTGGAGGCTGAGCAGGTAGACCAGCCGCCGCCTCGGCTCGATCGCGCCGGGGTCACGGCCGACGACCCGGCGGAAGCACGCCTCCGCGTCGGCGGCCCGTCGCTGCTCCATGAAAAGGTCGCCCATCTGCGCCTGGGCTTCCAGCCACGCCTTCTCCGGTTCCCGCACACGCGCGAGCGCCTCGATGGCCCCGGCGCGGTCGTCCCGGCTCCGGCGGACCTTCGCCAGCAGCAGGTTGGCCTGGCCCTGGCGGGGGTGGGCCCGGATCCAGCGTTCGAGCTTCGACTCGGCCTCCGGCCAGCGCCGGGCGGCGACCTCGCGCGAGACCTCGTCCCAGGTCGGGACCGGGCCCTCGAGCCGGCTCCAGGCCAGCCAGCCGACGGCGGCGAGCGCCAGGCCCGCGAGTGATCCGGCGATCCAGAACGGCCCGCGGCCCATCCTCAGCACCCTCTTCGGCTCTCTTCCCGCACCGGGACGATCGGCGTCGTCTCCTGCTCGCGGGCCCGGGTTCTCAGCCCTGCGGCTCCAGGCTGGTGCGCACCAGATCCGCCAGCTTCTGGGCCCCCCTCGTGGCGACGGCGAGCGGGTCCTGCTTCCAGAGTTCGCGATTGAAGAGCTCCAGCGAGAGCATCACCCGGAAGCCCCCGGCGGAGAGGTCGCGGATCAACGTCCGGTACGGGGCGACCCCGTCGCCCGGGTAGACGCGGTCGGCGTCGGTCTGCTTCTCCCGCGCCGGCTCGGCCCGGTAGTCGTTGACGTGGAAGACGTGGATCGCCGCGGGCGAGAGGAGCCGGATCCCCTCCAGGCTCGAGCCTCCCTTGAACAGGTGGAAGACGTCCGGGAGGATGCAGGCCTTCGGATGATCCGCCTCGATGGCGATCTGGGCGGCCTCGCCCAGCCGGCCGAGCGTCTTCGAGAAGCCCCAGACCTCGGCCTGGGGGATGACACCCATCTCGTCCCCCAGCTCCAGCAGGGCCCGGTACCGCTCGGCGACGCGTCGCGGGTCGAGCGCCACGTCGGTGGCGCCGACGGGAGGCGCGGCCAGCCGCTTGCCGCCGATCTTCCGGAGCAGGTCCATGCTCTTGCGGGCCGCCTCCAGCGCCTTCTTCCGGCGTCCCTCGTCGTCCGCGGCCCACTCGAAGAAGTCGATCGCGCTCTCCACCGAGATGCCCGCGTCGCGGAACCGCTTGCCCAGGTCCTCCAGCGAGCCGCCCCCCTCGGCGTGGCGATTCAGCTCGTCCATCCAGGGCTCCATGCCCCGGAACCCGGCCTTCGCGGCGATCGCGATCTCCTCGACGATCGAGAGCTTTTGCCCGCGGATGGTGCTCG
This sequence comes from Isosphaeraceae bacterium, assembly GCA_046349995.1. Classification (GTDB taxonomy): domain Bacteria; phylum Planctomycetota; class Planctomycetia; order Isosphaerales; family Isosphaeraceae; genus Aquisphaera. The sequence continues at coordinate 141,975 of JAXMBE010000011.1, forward strand.
TGTTCAGGCCGAGCAGGAACGCGCCGGCCGGTCCCACGCCGACCGCCTTCGCGGGCTCTTCCGCCCGAACCGGCGAGCCGCCCGCGACCGCCAGCGCCGCGGCCGGGGCGCCCTGAAGGAGCTCACGACGGGAGAGACGCGCGGCTTCGGTGCGAGGCTGAGTTTCCATGCGGGCTGATCCAGGGGAGAGCGTTCCTCAGGGGACGGATGGCTCGATCGTAATGGAAAACCGGGCGTCGCGGTAGGGACCAGGCGCGTCGCCGCCACGCCCGACGCCCACCATTCGCGGCGCCCGCTCAGGGCGAGAGGTCGCCGGCCAATCCCGCCCGGGCGAGGTCGAGGCACTCGCGGATCCGCTCCTGGATCAGCGCGGTGACGGCCGCGTGATCCATCCCGGCGATCTCCGACGGCGGGATGGGCTTCCCGTAATGGATCCGGAGCGGATGCGGCCGGGGCAGGAGCCGGTGGCGGGGCCAGGCCTCGAAGGTGCCCGCGAGCCCGGCCGGGACGACGGGCACCCCGGCGCGCGAGACCAGCACGGCGATCCCCGACTTGAGCGGGGCGAGGTCCCCGTCGCGGGTGCGCGTCCCCTCGGGGAACAGGGTGACGATCCCGCCCCGGCGCAGCCTGCGGAGGGTCTCCTTCATGCCGGAGGCGCCCATCCCCTCGCGCTGGATCGGGAATGCGCCGATCGAACGCATCAGGAGGCCGAGCCCCGGTACGAAGAGCGTCGACCGGGCGACGTAGTTGAGCGGCCGGCGGACGGAGATGCCGAGCAGGAAGACGTCGAGGAAGGAGGCGTGGTTCGCGACCAGGAGCACGCCCCCGTGCCGGGGGAAGTCCTTCTGGCCGGTGACCCGCCAGCCGCCGAAGGCGGCCAGGCCGGTCCCCGCGACGAGCTGCGCGAGGCGGTACCAGAGCCTCGCCGCGAGCGAGCGGTCGGCCGCCGGGGGATCGCCCCGGGCGACGGCCTCGGTGCGTGCCACTCCACCGGCCGCCGTGCCGGCTTCGCCCTCAGGACTGTGCTTCGATCGCATGGAGCACCCGCCGGGCCAGTTCCTCGACGACCTGATCCAGGGTCAGGTCCGTGGTGTCGATGACCTCGGCGTCGGCCGCCGGCTTCATCGGGGCGATCTCGCGCGACCGGTCGCGCGCGTCGCGGGCCCGCTGGTCCTCGAGCACCTTCTCGTAGGTGACATCCTGGCCGCGGTCGCGCAGCTCGGCAAGCCGTCGCCGGGCACGCTCCTCGTCGGAGGCCGTGACGAAGAACTTCCGGATCGCGTCGGGGAAGACGAGCGTCCCCTGGTCGCGTCCCTCCGTCACGGTGTCTCCCTGGTCCGCGAAGGCACGTTGCCACTGCATGAGCCGCCCGCGGACGCCGGGGCAATCGGCGATGAAGCGTGAGGACCGGGTGACTTCATGGTCGCGGATGGCCTCCGTCACGTCCTCGTCGTCCAGCAGGACGGCGCCGGGCTGAAGCTCCACGCGGAGACGGTCGGCCAGCGCGGCCAGCTCGGGCTCGCTCCGGAGGTCCACCCCGGAGCGCAGGGCGGCCAGGGTCACCGCGCGGTACATCGCCCCGGTGTCCAGGAACCGCCAGCCCAGCCGCGCCGCCAGGCGGCGTGCCGCGGTGCTCTTGCCCGCCCCCGCGGGGCCGTCGATGGTCACCACCAGGGGCATCTCGTGGACCTTGCTTGCGGGCCACGGCCGCGGAGCCGACGTCGGCTGCGCGGGCCGTCGGGAGGGGGATCCGATCGCGTCACGTCTCGATGCCCGGGCGACCCGGCAGGGATCTCGGGCTCAGATCGCCTCGTCCGTCGCCGCCACCTCGGCCTCGCTCCCGGCCGGGCGGATCTGGAGGCGTCCGGCGAAGCCGGCATCCAGCTCGTGCCAGAACTGGACCTCCGGCTCGCCGAGCTTCCAGCAGAGGTAGACCTCGCGGCCGTCCCGGAGGCTCCGGAAGTCGCACAGCCCGATCTCGTCGCTCTTCAGCTCGACGCCCAGCTTCCGCAGCTCGTCGACATAGCCCTGGAGCTTCTCCTCCTCGACCTCGAGCTCGCTCTGCGATTGCTTGAGCTCTTCCGAGTAGAGGTCCTCGGAGGGGCGGCGACGCTCGCGGAGGACCCGCGTAAGCCGCTGCTGGAGGCTGTCGACCAGGCGGGACTGCCGGACGATGTCCTCGACGATCACCTTGACCAGCGGCAGGGCCTTGTTGGCCTGCTCCACGCTGAAGTACCGGGGCTTCTTCTCGGCGAGGGGTTTCGCTGGTGCCATGTCGCAATCCTTTGGATGGGATCGATGATGATGATGAAGATCATCCAACGGAATCTGGCGATCGACTCACGAGCCAGCCGGAGTGGTCCGACGATACGATGACCCGTTCATGGTCTGTATGAGAACTTGGATCGCTGCAAAACTCACACCAGGACTCGGTCGCGTTCCATTTTCTGCGCACAAGCCGTCCGGAGCTTCACACCAGCAACCCTGATCGCTCAATAGTCATTATAGGAGACACCCCAGGTCCAACAAGACCCGAGGCGGGACCCCTCGCCGGTCTGTGCACCTACGCGCCGCCTCGGCGACTCTCCGAGTGTTCTCCTCACTCCCGCGCCCCTCCGGCCGGGTCGCGGGCACCCGCTTTGTCCGCTCTCTGACACGCTCATTTCGCGGGCCCGGCACGCTCGCGGAGTCGTTGCAGTTCCTTCGTCATCGTGCTGAGCGGGGCGGTATTGAAGACGTCGTTCGGGCCCAGCCAGCCCCTGCGGGCGACGCTCACCCCGTAGGCGAGGTCCCGGATCCCCGCCGTGGAGTGGGCGTCGGGGTTGATGACGATCCTCACACCCTTCTGACGGGCGCGGCGACAGTGGACGGCGTCGAGGTCGAGGCGGTGCGGGTTGGCGTTGATCTCGATCAGCGTCCCGGCCGCCGCCGCGGCGTCGATCACCGCGTCGAGGTCCACGCCGTAACTGTCGCGGGAAAGCAACAGCCGCCCGCTGGGATGGCCGAGCATGGTGACCCTCGGGTTGGAGACGGCGCGGACGATCCGCGCGGTCATCTCGTCCCGGGGCATCTTGAAGAGGGAATGGACGCTCGCCACGACGTAGTCGAAGCCCTCCAGGACGTCGTCCGGGTAGTCGAGCGACCCGTCGGCCAGGATGTCGCACTCGGTCCCCTTGAACAGCCGGAAGCCGGGGCCGAGCTTCCTGTTCAGGGCGTCGATGCGGGCCCACTGCTCGCGGACCCGCTCGATCGAGAGCCCGCCGGCGAGCCGGAGCGAGCGGGAATGATCGGCGATGCCCAGGTATTCCAGGCCCTCGGCGCGGGCCGCCGCCGCCATCTCCTCCAGCGTGTTGTCGCCGTCGCTCCCTCCATCCGTCTGCGAGGTGTGGCAATGGAACGTGCCCTTCAGGTCCTCGAGCGACACGAGGTCCGGGAGCGTCCCCTTCTCGGCCGCGGCGATCTCGCCGGCATCCTCGCGGAGTTCGGGCGGGATCTCGGCCAGCCCGAGCGCCGCGAAGAGCTCGGCCTCGTCACGGCAGGGCACGTCCCCGTCGTCTCCGCCGAGGGTGTACTCGTTGAGCGACAGCCCCCGGGCCAGGGCCCGCTTGCGCATGGCGATGTTGTGCGCCTTCGAGCCGGTGAAGTAATGGAGCGCGAATGGGAACTGCCGGTCCTCGACCCCGCGGACGTCGCACTGGACGAACTGCCCGGACTTGAACCCGGGCAGCAGCACGCTGGCCTTCGTGGAGCCGTGGCCGAGGACCTTCGCCACCTGGGGCAGCCCGACGAAGTGGTCCAGGACGGGCCCCGGATCCTCGGAGCTGAACAGGATGTCCAGGTCGCCGATCGTCTCGGCCCGGCGGCGGAGGCTGCCGCAGAGCTCGGCCCGGATCACGCCGGGGTGCCGCAGGATCATCTCGTAGATCGGCATGGCCAGGGCGATGGCCTCGTGCTGGAGGATGCGGTTGCCGGTCGTCTCCAGGAATGAGATGCCCTCGAGGATGTTCGCCTGGGTCCTGGCGCCGAACCCCTTGATCTTGGCGATCGCCCCCGCCTCGGCCGCCGCGCGGAGGTCCGTCAGGCTCTCGACCCGCAGGGCCTCGCGGAGCTGCTTGATCTTCTTCGGGCCGACCCCGGGGATCTTGAGCAGGGCCAGGATGCCCGGCGGCATCTGCTCGCGGAGCTTGTCGTAGGCGGGCAGCTGCCCGGTCGTCGCGAGCTGCACGATCTTGGAGTGCATCGTCTCGCCGATCCCCGGCACCTCGGCCAGGCTGCCGTCGGCGATCATCTCGGTGAGGTCGGCCGGCAGGTTCAGGAGCGCCTGGGCGGCGTTGTGGTAGGCCCGGCAGCGGAACGGGTTCTCGCCCTGGACTTCGAGGATCGTGCCCATCTCGTCGAGCACCTGGGCGATGCGTGCGGTTTCCATGGGATCCTCACTCAGCGAACGGCCGAACCACGGAGAGATTGAAGACGGATTGAACCACAGAGGGCACAGAGATTACAGAGAGAGAAGAGAGAACACAAGCAAATTACAAAGTTGAGAAATTGTTTATTTTAAACATTCAGAATTCTTAGCATTTTCTTTCTCTTCTCCTCTCCGTGCTCTCTGTGCCCTCTGTGGTTCGATGCTCCCTGTCCTAATTGACCTCGGGTTCCTGCCTCAGTCTCGATCGCAAGAACTGGACCGAGTCGGCGACGTCCTCCTCTGGCAGGCCGTGGATGATCAGCGGGCCCTCGTAGTTGATGCGATGGAGCCAGTTGAGGTAGTGGTCCCAGTCCACCGTTCCTTTGCCCGGGCCCAGCCCGCCGGCCTCGCCCTCTGGGCTCAGCTCCTTCGCGTGGGCCAGGCAGATGTCCGGTCCGAGCCACTCGAACGCCTCATCCAGAAGCTCCCGCATGCGTAGAGGGTCGCCCGGGCGGTGCAGGTTGGCGGGGTCGATCACGATCTTGATCCAGGGGGAGCCGAGTTCGTCGAGCAGCATGCGCGCCTTGATCGCCGAGTTCACAACGTTACCCGACTCGGGCTCGATGGCCATGGTGACCTCGTACCGATCCGCGATCCGGGCCACCTGCTTCATGGCGTGCACGAGGATGTTCCAGACGCCGCGCCGCACGTTGTCGGGGTGCCATTTCCACTGATCCTCGGGGTCGCAGGTGCCGGTGCAGAGCGTGATGATCCGGGTGTCGAGGTGACGGCAGGCCGCGGCCAGGCGTTCGAGCCGCTCGAGCATCCGGTCTCCGGCGATGAACTCCTCGAGGATCCGCTCCGGGTCCGGCATCGTCGCCTCGCTCGTGTGCTTCTGGATTCGCTCCCACAGCCTCTCCGGGTCGAAGCGCGCGTGATCCGCCCCGATCATGTTGAAGGTTCCGGAGAGCGCCGTGAGCGAGAGTCCTCGCTCGCGGATCGCCGCGGAAAGCTCCGCGCAGAAGCGTTCCTCGATCCGCTCGGGTAAGGTCGGCAGCCCCGCAAGGGAGAGGTTGAACTGGATATCCGTCAGGCCGTGCGCCGCGACGGCGTCCAGGGAGTCCTCGATCGATCCCCTCGGGAAGGTCCTGGCGAAGATGCCCAGGCGCATCAGACTCCTCCGCTCACCTGGTCCAGCCGGACGTGATCGCCGCTCTCGACCGACCGGGCGATCGCCACCAGGGCCCGCACGGCGGCCAGGCCGTCGGCCGGACTGGCCCCGAGCTGCGGCACTCCGTCCAGGACGCAGGACGCAAAGCCCTCGATCTGGAGCTTGTAGGTGTGGGCGTCCTCACCCAGGACCCGGCGGTACTGCCGGTCCCGGGCCGAGAAGCACTCGACCTCCCCCGCCTTGTGGAACCAGGGATGGTGGAGCCGGCCGGAGACGCTGCCGTGCTCGCCCTGGATCACAAAGCCCTCCTCGAAATCGCCCCGCACCGGCACATGCAGGTCGAGGTGGCCGAGCGAGCCGTCGGCGAAGTCCACGTCGACGAACCAGCAGAAGGAACCGGACCGCTCGAGCCGACGCGCCCGGACCCCGGAGATCGGCCCGCCCAGGAGTTGCGCGGTGTCGACCAGATGGCTGCCGTGGGCGAGCAGGAAGTAGCGCCGGGGATTGGCCCGCGGCTCCGCTTCCGGCCGGAGGGCGTCGGGACTGTGTGTCGGCGGCGGCTGGAGATTGTCCGTCATGGTGTACCGGTAGGCCGAGTCGTGATACCACGTCCGGAGCGAGATCCTCGGGCCGAGCTCCTCCCGGACGAACTGCCGGGCAAATCGGAGGCCGGGGTCGAACCGGCGGTTGTTGCCGACCTGGACCACGAGGCCGGACCTTGCGGCGAGGTCCACGAGGGACTCGCACTCCTCGACCGTGGTCCCCAGCGGCTTCTCGACCAGGACGTGCTTGCCGGCCTTGAGGGACTGGATGGCCGCGGCGACGTGGAACCCGTCGGCGACGGCGATGAGGACCGCATCGACGTCCGCATCCTCCAGCATCTCGGGGAATGTGGAGTATGCCCGGCTGGGCTGGTGGACCGCGCCCATCCGTTCCCGCAGGGCGTCGGCCACGTCGCAGATCGCATGCAGCTCGGCGTTGTGCGCCTTGCGGCAGGCGTCGAGGTGGACCGCCTGCGCGATCGGCCCGCAGCCGAGCACACCGATCCTGAGCCGCCGCTGGTCCTTGCTGATCATGCCATGCCGTCCGGCCGGGGTGTTGCCGCGGATCGCCTGGACCTCACTGCCCAGCTTACTGGCCGGGCGATGACTTTGCACGAGCGGGCCGGCCCGTGAGGCTTGCATGGAATCGCCGGCCGGGCGGGTTCGCATTGACAGGGCGGCGACGGCCGGCTTTAATCCGGGCCACCAGGATGGGAAGATTCAGCATCCCCGGGCCCGAGCACCTGCATCCTCAGGGCGTCGCGCGTTGCGGCCGACCGCGGAGGCATGGGAGACGGGCGACGGACGGAGGAAAGGACTCCGGGCGGCTGTCTGATCGGGTTGCGGATCCGACTCACACCTTCGATATTCCAACACGTCCTCTCCCCCCTTCGTGACCTCCTCGCCCGGGAGCCCGGACCGGCTCCGCGCCGAATGCCGAGGGCGACCTCCTCCCCCGGGGACCGACGAGGCCCCGTGACTCGCGACGTGCACCGTCTCGGCCGCTTCAGGACCGCCGGGTCCGGGACGACCGAGGAATCCAGGATGGACCACGCGCTGCGAACGGCCGGAAGGGCGTTCTCATGCAACGGATGCGACAAGGAAGATTGGCAACGGTGTGGCTGCTCGGCGTCGCCCTGATCGCCGTGCTCTGCTGGCCCGCGCGCGGCGACCTGATCCGGCCGAAGACGGGCCGGACCTACCCGGACATCGCCGGGGACGTCGTCGGCTCGCAGACCTACACGTTCGACCCGGCGTCCCGGATCGGGACGTTCCAGGTGGTCAACTCGCCCCAGTTCATCGCCCTGGGCCCGACCAGCGGCGACCTGTTGAGCGTCACGCCCGATCAGGACGGCACGCTCCGGCAGACGCTCCAGCTCAAGCTGGATCAGAATGGGAAGCTCGTGGAGACGGCCGACAACCGTTTCCAGCTCTACGGCAGCGTGGTGATCGGCAACGAGGTCTACCGGGGCCTGTTGCTGGAAGGTAGGCCGACGGCCTTCGGCGCGCAGGCCCAGAAATCCGCCTCGCTCAGCAGCACGGACGTCTTCGACCTGAACATGGTCATCACCGGTGGGAAGCTGGCGCCCACGTTCGGCCGCGAGGCGTACTTCCGGGTGGTCCCCCAGTCCAACAGCACCTTCCAGGGGGACTTCAGCTCGGACTTCTCGGGGGACAGGCCGCTGACGAACCTGCGGGCGCTTCAGGGGGTGCTGCCGGCAGCCGTGCCCGAGCCGACGCCCCTGGTCGTCCTGCTGGCGGGGGGACTGGCGATCGGGGCCGCCCGCCTGCTCGGGCGGCGAAAGGCCGGGCGCATCCGGTCCTCGCCCGCCAGAGACTCCGCCACGGGCTGTTCGCCCGGCTGAGGCCGCGCCGCGGCCGGTGGGTCAGTCGCCCTCGAGCGACGCCGACAGCTTGCCGAGCGCCTCGTTCTCGATCTGGCGGACGCGCTCCCGCGTCAGCCCGAGCGACTCGCCGATCTCCTTGAGGGTCTTCGGGGGGGCGTCGTTGAGCCCGAACCGCATCCGCAGGACGGTGGCCTCGCGCTTGTCCATCTCCTCGAGCCGGTTCATGACCAGCCGGAGGTTGTCGGCCTCCACCATCTCGACGTCCGGGGCGCGGGTCCGCTCGTCCATGAGCATCTCGCCGAGGCTCCAGCCGTTCTCCGGCTGGTCGGTCTGGGGCACCAGGTTGTAGACCTTGATGGCCTTCTTCACGATCGCCAGCTTCTTCTTGGGGAGCTTCAGCGCCCGGGCGATCTCCTCGATCGTGGCGGGCCGGCCCAGCGAGTCCTGGAGGTCGGCCGCCATCCTCCTCCACTTGAAGAGGAGCTCGACCATGTAGGCCGGGATGCGGATCGGCTTGGCCGTGTTCACGAGGGCCCGCTTGATCGACTGCTTGATCCAGTAGCTGGCGTAGGTGCTGAACCGGGTGCCGACCTCCGGATCGAACCCCTCCACCGCCCGGAGCAGGCCGAGGTTGCCCTCCTCGATGAGGTCCTGGAGGGCGAGCCCCTTGCCCACGTAGCCGCGAGCGATGTTGACCACGAGGCGGAGGTTGGCCCGGACCATCCGGTCACGCGCCTGGTCGTCGCCGTCGGAGATCCGATGAGCGAGCTCCTTCTCTTCCTCCGCGGTCAGCAGAGCCATCTCGTTGATCTCCCGGAGATAGGTCTCCAGGGGGCTCTGCACGATGTCCCGGCGGTGTCGGCGAATACGGGCCATGAAGATCCTCGTTGTGTCGGTCGAAACAGGGTCCGCTCAGGTCAACGGATTGAGGAAAAGGCGGGTGGACACAGCAAGGACTGACAGCCTGCGGGTACGCTCAAGGCGCGAGTGGTCTCCGACCGGAATTGCCGGATACTGGGCCACTGGCCGAGCGGCGTCGCTCTGTCTTCCCCCACTCGCAACCAGAATCGTTCCCGGCAAAGGCTCGGTGGCTCCGCCGCGAAACCCTCCCGGCGGAACGGCTTCCGGCGTGCCGGGGGCACGCCTCGCGTCCGCCTCAGGGCTCCCGACGCCGGTTCCAGGGCGGAACCTCCCCTTCCCCGACGCCTCCTTCTCCCCGTCTCCCTGCTTTGCCGCTCACGTTCCACAGTACGAGATATCGGACCACCCTCTTTGATAACTTAAGGGGGACCTGGAAATCTAGGATGTATTGGGGATGTAAGAAGACTAGGGATTTGGGAGACCTTGATCGATAGGGAAACGCCGCGATTTACAGGCCGATCGACAGGCTGGAACGAGTCGACGGGTTGTAGGAGGTGGGAGGGGAGGGCTCGTTGTCCGTGGCCGGGGACGCGGAACGTCGTGCGGCGGGGCCGGGAGCCAATCCTGCTCGGCACGAGTTGCATCTGAGATCGAGGGAGGGCACGACGAGCAGCCCTTCGCCCCGCGCCGGCGGGGCGAAGGGGACCTCATCCGACGCCAAGTCGGCCTATGAACAAGATTTGTGCCGAACAGGATTGGCCGGGAGCATCCTTGAAGGGGAAGGAGCCGGGAACGAGAACCGCCGCGGCATCGACGGGGGTCGGTGCCGCGGCGGTGAGTAAGGGACGGTGGGGCGTATCCGGTCGGGGCCCGAGCTAGTCGGACGAGTCGGACGGCTGGCTGCCGCCCATGCTGAACAGGGGACCACCGCCGCCCAGGCCGCCCTTGAGCTCCTTGGTTTCGCGGGGCTCCTTCGCGGGGGTCGACTCGGCGGCCTCGCCGCCCTCGGATTCGCCGTCCTCGTCGGGCTTGGTCCAGTGGGCCTTCTTGCGGGAGAGCCCGATCTTGCGCTCGCCGCGGTCGACCCGGAGGATCTTGACCTCGATCTCGTCGCCGACCTTCACGACCTCCTCGGGGCTGTCCACCTTGTGGTCGGCCAGCTCGGAGATGTGCAGCAGGCCTTCCAGCCCCGGCTCCAGTTCGACGAAGACGCCGAAGTTGGTGAGCTTCGTCACCTTCCCCTTCACGAGGTCGTTGGGCTCGTAGCGGTTGGGGATGTCGGTCTCCCACGGGTCTTCCTTGAGCTGCTTGAGGCCCAGGGCGATCCGCTTGCGGTCCTGATCGACGTTGAGCACCTGGCAGGAGATCCGCTGGCCCTTCTCGAGCAGCTCGTTGGGGTGGCCGATCTTCCGCGTCCAGCTCATGTCGGAGATGTGCAGGAGGCCGTCGATGCCCTCCTCGATCTCGATGAACGCGCCGTAGTTGGTGAGGTTGCGGACGGTGCCCTCCACCATCGTGCCCGGCGGGTACTTGCCGGCGACCTGGTCCCAGGGATTGACCTGGGTCTGCTTCATGCCGAGCGAGATCTCCTGCTTGTCCTTGTTGATGCCAAGGACCACGACCTCGATCTTGTCGCCGATGTTGACCAGCTCGCTGGGGTGGTTGATCCGCTTGGTCCAGCTCATCTCGGAGATGTGGACCAGGCCCTCGATGCCCTCCTCGAGCTTGACGAAGGCGCCGTAGCTCATCACGTTGACGACCTCGCCGACCACGCGGGTGCCGACGGGGTACTTGTCGGCGACGTTCTCCCAGGGGCTCGCGCTCTTCTGCTTGAGGCCCAGGGCGATCTTCTCGCGGTCCTTGTCCACGTGCAGGACCATGACCTCGATCTGGTCGTCGATCTTGAGCATGTCGCTCGGGTGGTTGATCCGGCCCCAGCTCATGTCGGTGATGTGCAGCAGGCCGTCGATGCCGCCGAGGTCCACGAACGCGCCGAAGTCGGCGATGTTCTTGACGGTCCCCTTGCGGATCTGCCCGACCTCGATCTCCTCGAGGAGCTGCTTCTTCTGCTGCTCGCGGGTGATCTCGATCAGCCGGCGGCGGCTGACGACGATATTCCGCCGGCTCTCGTCGATCTTCAGGATCATGCACTCGATGTCCTGGTCGATGTAGTCGGCGATGTCGGAGGGCCGGCGGATGTCGACCTGGCTGGCCGGCAGGAAGACGTTCACGCCGATGTCGACGAGCAGGCCTCCCTTGATCTTGCGGGTGACCCGGCCCTTGACCACGTCGCCCTCGTGGTACTTGGAGATGACCATCTCCCAGGCCCGCATGCGGTGGGCCTTCTTGCGGGAGAGGACGATCTCGCCGGTGTCGTCTTCCATGCCCTCGAGCAGGACCTCGACCGGCTCGCCCGGCTGGGGCGGCGGCTCGTCTTCCCACTCGTTCAGGGGCACCAGGCCCTCGGACTTGTAGCCGACATCGACGACGACCTGGTCGCCGACGACCTCGACGATCTTGCCCGCCACGATCGAGCCGATCTCGAAGCTCTGGCCCTCGCCGAGGGCCTGCTCCAGCGAGCTCCCCCCGTCCTCGGCGGTCACCACGGCCGACAGTTCGTCGTCGCTGACGTCGAATTCTCGAAGAAGGTTGCGATCTACCATGTTCTTTGGATTCGTTTCACGTCCGTCCCGGCCCCCAAAGGCCGGGCGGCTTGCCGGACCGGACGCGGATCACCGCCCCCGGCCCGAGGTCCCCCCGAAAAACAAAGCCACCCCTCGACGTGAGGGGTGGACTGACACGAACCCCTATTATAAAGCTTTGCGGATCAAAGACAAATACGGTTTGGGCCCGATCCGGCGAACCGGCCTTCGAGCCGGCCGCCCGGCCCCGGCCGTGACCGCCGAACAGGCCGCCGGAGGGTGCTGCATGGTCGCTCGATTCCGCCGGGTCGTCCACGTCCTGATGCTGCTGCTGATCGCCGGCCCCGCCGCGCCGCGGGCCCTGGCGGACGACCCGCCCGGCCAGTTCCTCGTGATCTCGGACATCCACTTCGACCCCTTCTTCGACGCCGCCCTCTTCCCCCGCCTCGTCGCCGAGCCGGCCGATCGCTGGGGCGAGGTGCTCCGGGCGGCGGCGCCCGCCGGCCTCAACCCGCGCGGGACCGACAGCAACGACGCGCTCCTGCAAGGCAGCCTCGACGACGCCCGGGCCCGCTGCCCCTCGCCGGCGTTCGTGCTCTATCCCGGCGACTTCATGGCCCACGGCTGGCAGGAGAAGTACGACAGGCTGGCGGCACGGTCCCACCTCGAGGACCCGGACGCCTACCGGGCCTTCACCACGAAGGCCATTCGCTACCTGGCCGCCGAGTTCCGCCGCCGGTTCGCCGACGTGCCGGTGCTGCCGACGCTCGGCAACGACGACTCCTACTGCGGCGACTACCTGATCGAGCCCGCCGGGCCGTTCCTGGCGATGTTCGCCGAGGCGTGGGCGCCGCTCCTGGGACCCCGGGTCGACCCCTCGGCCTTCCGCGAGACCTTCGGCCGCGGCGGCTACTTCTCCACCCCCCTGCCCGGCCTCAAGGACCATCGGCTGATCGTCCTCAACAGCGTCTACTGCTCGGTCAACTACGACAACGCCTGCGGCCGGAGCATCCGGACGCCCGCGCTCGACCAGTTCCGCTGGCTGGAGCAGGCGCTGGCGCAGTCCCGAGCGGCGGGCGAGTCCGTCTGGCTGCTGACCCACATCTCGCCGGGCATCAACAGCTACAACTCGGCCGAGGAGGTCGCCAGGGGAGGCTCGCCGGTCACCTTCTGGCAGCCGGAGCTGAGGTCCCGGTTCCTGCAACTGGTCCGGGAGTACCGGTCGACCCTGCGGATCGCGTTCACCGGGCACACCCACATGGACGACTTCCGCGTCCTCCGCCTCGACGGCGAGCCGGTGCTGCCGATCAAGATCGCCCCGGCGGTTAGCCCGATCTTCGGCAACAATCCCGGCTACCAGGTCTACCAGTTCGACCGCGCGACCGGGCGGGTCCTGAACTACCAGACCTACTACCTCACGAACCTCCCCGACGCCGGCCGTCCCGCTCCCTCGCCGGTGCCGGGCCGCTGGGCCGTCGAGTACGACTTCCGCGCCGCCTACGGCCTCGCCGAGCTGAGCGCCCGGGCATTCGCCCGGCTGGCGGACACGCTCACGACCGACGCCGAGACGGCCCGCCGCTACTCGACCTACTACGGCGTGAGCGCGCCTCCGGAGTTCGACGAGAAGTCGTTCCCCATCTACCGCTGCGCCATCGCGAACGTCACCCCGTCCGAGTTCCTGAGGTGCCTGACCGGGAGTCCCGAGCCGAAGGCCCCCCTGCCCCACCCGGACCGCAAACGCCCCGCGCAGCCGGCCGCTCGCTGAACCGCGTGTGGGGACCGCCGTGGACGTGTTCCGCCCACCCGGGAGCGAGTTCTGAAGCCTCCTCCCTGGGGGAGAAGCTGCCGCAGGGCCCAATCCTGTTCGGCACGAGCTGCATGTGAGATCGAGGAGGGCCTGCCGAGCAGCCCCTTCGCCCCGCCAGCGGGGAGAAGGGTGGCCCGAAGGGCCGGATGAGGGGTGATTTGCAGGGGCCCGCGTCGCCGAGGACCCCCATCCGTCGCCAGGTCGTCATGTGAACAGAATTCGTGACGAACAGGATTGCCGCTGGGCGGCGGATGCGGGTTCACCGACGCGATCCCGGTCCACGTCGGTCCTGCCCCTGGGCCGCGAGCGGCCCGGGGGCTCCGACCCGTCCGAATTGCCAGGGAAACCGGGCCGAATGCCCTGCTCAGGCCGCCGGCGCCCGCACCCTCGGCGGGCGGCCCAATCCAGATCCGCGAGCCGCCCGCCGCCGTGGGCGGCCTGGAAGTATCAGCGGGACCACACCCGGACCGGGCCGCGACCGCCGCCGTCAGGACGCAACTCCTGATCGGGCATCGCGTTCTCGTCGTCCGCCTGGCTTTGTTCCGGCGCGGCGGTCGGAGCGGCCGCCGCCGGCTCGTCCTGCCGGGGCGGCCGCCGTGGGCCGCACGCCGCTGCCGCCCTGAGGGTCTGCAAGAGCCGCCCGGCCCCACTGGCCCTGATAGCGGTGCACCTGCCTCGCCCCCCTTCGAGCGGTCGAAGGACGCCCGCGCCGCGTCCTCGGCCGCGGGGTCGGGCTGCCCGGCCTCGTGCGACTCCAGCAGGTCGATGAGCCGCTCCTGCTCGGCCGCGACGATCGCCAGCAGCCTGGCCATGCCGCGGCGTCGTCGAACGGCCTGGGTGCCGGCCGCTTGACCAGCTCATCCAGCCCCGTCTGGCGGACCACCGCCGCCATCGACTGCGCTGCTGCCGAACTGAGCACCGCGGCGATGCGGACATGCCTCGCACGGCGAGCGGGCCGCCGCGGGGCGATCGGTCATGCCCAGCAGCCGGACCATCGGGAGTTCCACGTCCCAGGCCCAGCCGCCGGGCCGGCTCGTCCCCGCGGTCAGCTTCCCGGACACCTTCCCGGTGTCTCCAGTGCCGCCTCCGGCAGCCGCCGGCGGTGGACTCCAGCCGGGCCAGCCAGTCGGGCCGCGACCGGGCCGCGGCTTGCCGTCCGGCTCGGGATCCGGGTCGTCGGCCAGCACCTTGCGGAGCACCCGCGGCGGCGCCGCCGGCTCCGCCGCGCCCTTCGGCAGGTCGCGGACGCGGCGGGCCAGCTCGGCGTGCTCGGCGGCGTCGGCCCGGTCGAGCTGCCACGAGAGCACGACGCGTTCGGCCAAATAGTCGCCGACCTCGCCGCCGGGGCTCAGCTCGCGGGTCCAGGCGTCGCGGCCGCTTCTCGTACTTCTCCGCGTCCTCGTGCGGCAGGACGACCGTCTGTGCGTCGAGCCCGTGCTTCAGGGCGTTGAGCCGGACCTTTTCGCCGGCCTCGGTCCTCGGCCCGGTCGACTTCTGGGCATTCCTCCGGTTGGCCTCGATCCTGGCTGGCGACGTCATGGCGTGGCTCCCGGGGTGGTTTCTCGCTGTCGGGGTCGCGCCGGAGCGCAGGCGCGGCGCACCCCTTTCCCAGTACGATCTGTTCGGGAGGGCCGAAGTTGCAGGAAAATGCCCGAGCCGAGTGCGGATTGCGTAAAAGTCGGGGCGGGTCGAATGCAGCGAGACCGCGCACGCCCGGGGGAGCGTGGCCCTCCCGGGGCGTGGCCTTTCTGTTAGGGCGGGTCAGCCGACGGAGCCGGCGTGCCCCACCAGATGCCGACTACCTCTTCCAGCCTCATCAGGTGGGTTGAGGCCCGCGTCGTGCCGCTCCCGGTGTATTTGTGTGGGCCGCTGCTGCCCGACCAGGGTGTCGCGATTCCGGGAGAGGCTCTCCCTCGCCCCGCGGAGCGGGGAGAGGGTCGGGGTGAGGGGGTCTGCCGGGCGTTCCGCGGCGTCCGCCCCCCTGGATCCGGGACTGCGTGCCACCTTCTCGCCTCGCCGGGGGAGAAGGGTCCGGTCGGCCACGGTCCACCAGGCTGGACGGGATGCGGTCCTACGATCTCCGAACCGATCCTGCCCCGGAAGCAAGTCACGTCCCTCACACCAGTGACGTCAATGACATCAATCACGATCTCGTCAAATCCAGAAGTACGATGTGTCAATTTTCTTACAAAAAGCCCAAAATCATTTCGGGTTGAGCGGAATTCTTGTGATTTAAGACGCGGCAGGGGCGTTGGAGCGGGTTGAGAGGCACCGCGGGTCCTCACGCCTGACGACCCCTCGACTGCGTTCGCCCTCGGCACCGACACTGACCGACTCCTCTCGCGAATGGGTGACCCGACCTCACGTCATCACACCGGGAGATTCATGATGAGACAGCCTCGCAGCATGAACCGCGTGAGTTCCCGCAGCCGCCGGAGATTGGCTCCTGGCCGGACCCTGGAATGCCTGGAGCGCGCTCCTGACCGTGCTGCCCTCGGTGATCGATTTCACGGCGTTCGGGGCGAACGTCGAGCCGGCCGAGATCGCCGCCAGCCGGCCGCTCGCCGCCGGCGCGCCGAATGCCGCACCGAGCCGGGCGGAAGTGGTGGTGACTTCAATGGAGTACGTAAGCTCGACCTGGACGCCACTTCATACGAACATGACCGGAAACACAACCTGATTGGGTTCGAGGAAGAGCTCGACTACAGCACTGACGGCACCGTTGACGCCCGCGCCACCTACTCCGCCTCCTACGACAAGAAGGGGAACCTCGTCGGAGACGTGTACGAGGCGGACTACGACAACGACGGCACGATCGACGAACGAGATACCTATTCCGCCTCCTACGACAAGGACGGACGCCTCGTCGGAGCCGCCTTCGAGGCGGACTTCAACAACGACGGCACGATCGATGCCCGCTCCACCTACTCCCTCGTCCCCAGGAAGCTGGGCGGCTTCCGTACGCAATCCGAGACGAAGGCGGACTGGGACGCCGACGGCACGATCGACTACTGCTCCACCCCCTCCTCGGCCACCTACGACAAGGACGGACGCCTCGTCGAGTACGAGTCCGAGGCGGACTTCAACGGGGACGGCACGATCGAGCGACGAATCACCTACGAGGCCACCTACCTACCGGGCGGACGCCTCGTCGAGGAGACGTACGTTAACGAGCAGGACTCACCGGAAACGGCACGATCGACTACCGCAACACCGAGACCTACACCTACGCACGAAGGGGATCCGCCAGGGATACGCGTCGGAGACGGAGTACGACTGGAACGACGACGGCGTGATCGACGAACGATATACCTACTCCGCCACCTACGACAAGAAGGGGAGCCTCGTCGGATCCGTGTCCGAGGCGGACTTAGATGGCGACGGGACGATCGACTTCCGCTCCACCTACGAGGCCACCTACGACAAGGCCGGGCGCCAAGTCGGAGAGGTGTCCGAGACGGACTTCGACGGGGACGGCGTGATCGACTCCCGCTCCACCTCCTCCGCCTCCTACGACAAGGCCGGACGCTTCGTCGGATCCGTTTTTGAGGCGGACTCCGACGGCGACGGCGTGATCGACTACCGCTCCGCCCGCCTCCGCCCCTACGACGCGGCCGGACGCGTCGTGGGAGAGGAGTATGAGTACGACTATGGCGGCGACGGGACGATCGACGACCGCTCCGCCTCCACCTACACCTATGACAAGGAGGGGAACTCGTCGGAGCGGTGTATGAGGCGGACTCTGGCGGCGACGGCACGATCGATTTCCGATCCAGTTACGCCTATACCTACGATGCGGCCGGACGCCCCGTCGGAGCCGTGAATGAGGTGGACTATGGCGGCGACGGCGTGGTCGACTACCGCTCAAGCTACTCCGTCTCTTACGACGCGGCCGGGCGCCTCGTCGGAGAGGTGTATGAGACGGACTCCGACGGCGACGGCGTGATCGACTACCGCGCCACCTCCTCCTACACCATTGACAAGAAGGGGAACCCCGTCGGATCCGTGTACGAGGAGGACTACGGCGGCGATGGCGTGATCGATTACCGATCCACCTTCTCGGCCTCCTACGACCCCTGGGGCAACCTCCTTGAGGTGACTTATACGACGGACTACGACGGCGACGGCATCCCGAGTATTTCTATTCGTACACTTACACCTATTAACCACTGAACGGGTCGATCCGTCGCCCCGAGGCGGCCGATCCGGCTCCGACGCGTGGGCGAGGCCTATCCGCCCTCGCCCACGCCGGGGAACCCCGAGGTTTCGGGACCCTGGAAGGGTAATCATCCTCTTCCGGGCAAGCCAGGCCGGATCGGCCGGCCGGCCCCGTCACGACTTCGTGGCCAGCCCCGGGCCATTCATCGTGGGAGCCGCCGGAACGTCCCGCGGGGCGGAGTCGTTCGCGGCGAGTTGCATTGACACCGAATTCCCTCGGATTCCGCTCCCACACCAATCCCGCCCCGGTAGCCAGCCACGTCCCTAACACCAATCACATCAAGGACATCGATCCCGCCCTCGTCGCGTCCAGAGGTGCGATGTGTCGAATTTCACCAAAAAATCTCAAAAGTCGTGTCGGGTTGAGCGGAATTCTTGTGATTCATCTCTCGGCAGGTGCGTTGGAGCAGCCCTGAGCCTCCTCGTGACCTCGCGTCCGACGACCCCTCGATCCCGTCCGCCCCTCGGCGGCGACGCCGACCGACTCGCGGACGGGTGCCTCGACCTCACGTCTTCACTCCGGGAGATCCGTGATGAGACAGCCTCGCCGCATCAGCCGCGTGAGTTCCCGAAGCCGCCGGAGATTGGCCCCTGGCCGGACTCTGGAGTGCCTGGAGGGGCGTGCGCTCCTGACCGCGGCGCCCTCTTTGATCGATTTCACGGCGTTCGGGGCGAACGTCGAGCCGGCCGAGATCGACGCCGCACGGACCCTCAGCGCCAGCGGGCCGAATGCCATCCCGAGGCAGGTGAAGTCGGTGGGTGACTTCAACGGAGACGGGGTGCTCGACACGAGTACCCGATCCTACGAGTATGACCGGAAAGGCAAGCTGATTCAGTCCGTCGAAGAGGTCGACTCCAGCACCGACGGCACGATCGAGTACCGCTCCACCTACTCCGCCTCCTACGACACGAAGGGGCACCTCGTCGGAGACGTGTACGAGGCGGACCATAACGGGGACGGCACGATCGAGTACCGCTCCACCTACTCCGCCACCTACGACGATGACGTGACGCCCGTCGCAGCCGCCTCCGAGTTGGACTACAACGCCGACGGCACGATCGACTACCGCTCCACCTACTCCGTCACCCCCAGGAAGCTGGGCGGCTACCGTGAGCAATCCGAGACGAAGGCGGACGTGGACGCGAATGGAACGATCGACTACCGCTCCACCTTCTCCGCCACCTACGACAGGGACGGACGCCTCCTCGAATCCGTGTCCGAGGCGGACTACAACGGCGACGGCACGATCGAGTACCGCTCCACTTACGAGGCCACCTACCAGACGGGCGGGCGCCTCGTCGAGGAGACGTACGTTAACGAGCAGGACTACACCGGAAACGGCACGATCAACTACCGCAACACCTCCACCTACACCTACGGCACGAAGGGGAACCTCCAGGGATCCACGTCGGAGACGGAGTGGGACGGGAACGACGACGGGACGATCGACTACCGCTCCGCCTACTCCGCCTCCTACGACACGAAGGGGCACCTCGTCAGATCCGTATCCGAGGCGGACTACGACGGCGACGCGATCGACGACCGCTCCACCTACTCCGCCACCTACGATGCGGCCGGGCGCGTCGTCGGAGAGGTGTATGAGACGGACTCCGACGGGGACGGGACGATCGACTATCGCTCAACCTTTGAGGCCACCTACGATGCGGCCGGACGCCTCGTCGGATCCGTGTTCGAGGAGGACTCCAACGGCGACGGCACGTACGACTACCGCTCCGCCTACTCCGCCTCCTACGACAAGAAGGGGAACCTCGTCGGAGCCGTATGGTCGTACGAGACGGACTACAGCGGGGACGGCACGATCGACAACCTCTACACCTACTTCGCCTCCTACGACGCGGCCGGGGCGCGTCGTAGGAGAGGTGTATGAGACGGACTTCGGCGCCGACGGGACGATCGACTACCGCTCCACCTCCTCCGCCTCCTACGAGCACAGAAGGGGAACTCCGTCGGATCCGCGTCCGAGGTGGACTTCAACGGGGACGGCACGATCGATTACCGCACCACCTACTCCGCCTCCTACGACGCGGCCGGGCGCCTCGTCGGATCCGCGTCCGAGACGGACTACGACGGGGACGGCACGATCGATTACCGCACCACCTACTCCAGTTCCTACGATGCGGCCGCTTCGTCGGATCCGTGTACGAGTCGGACTCCGACGGGGACGGGCGCGATCGATTACCGCTCCACCTACTCGAGTTCCTACGACGCGGCCGGACACGTCGTCCGAGAGGTGTATGAGGAGGACTCTAACGGCGACGGCACGATCGACTACCGCTCCGTCCGCTCCAACTCCTACGACAAGAAGGGGAACCTCGCTCGATCCGTGAATGAGGTGGACTATGGGGGCGACGGGACGATCGACTACCGCTTCGCCAACTCCAAATCTTACGACGCGGCCGGACGCGTGGTCGGAGAGGTGTATGAGGAGGACTACGGCGGCGACGGCACGATCGAGTACCGCTCCGCCTACTCCCGTACCTACGACAAGAAGGGAAACCCGTTTCTGGATCCGCATCCTCGTACGAGGCGGACTACGGCGGCGACGGGACGATCGACTACCGCTCCGCTTACACCTATACCTACGACAAGGCCGGACGCGTCGTCGGAGAGGTGTATGAGGAGGACCACGGCGGTGACGGCACGATCGATTACCGATCCACCTACTCCGCCTCCTACGACACCTGGGGCAACCTCCTTCAGGTGACTTACGCGACGGACTACGACGGCGACGGCATCCCCGAGTACTTTTCCTCGACCACTTACACCTATTAGCCATTGAACCCGTCGATCCGGGCCCGACGCGCGGGCGAGGGCCATCCGCACTCGCCCGCGCCGGGGAACTCCGAGGTGTCGGTGCCCTGGAAGGGTATTCATCCACTTTCGGGGCAAGCCAGGCCGGATCGACAGGCCGGCCACCGCCACGACTTCGTGGCCAGCCCCGGGCCACTCATCGTGGGTGCCGCCGAAACGTCCCGCGGGGCGGAGTCGTTCGCGGCGAGTTGCGATGACATCGAATTCCCTCGGATTCCGCTCCGAGACCGATCCCGCCCCGGAAGCCCGTCACGTCCCGAACACCAGTCACGTCAAGGACATCAATCACGCAAGCGTCGGATCCAGAAGTGCGACGGGACGAATTTCCACAAGAAATCTCAAAAGTCGTGTCGGGTTGAGCGGAATTCTGGTGATCCATTACGAGGCCCGCGCGTTTGGAGCGGCCCTGAGGCGCCTCGGACCTCACGTCCGACGGCCCCTCGACTCCGTTCGCTCCTCGGCACCGATCCTGACCGACTCGCAAATGAGTGCCTCGACCTCACGTTATCACACCGGGAGATCCCTGATGAGACAGCCTCGCAGCATGAACCGCGTGAGTTCCCGAAGCCGCCGGAGATCGGCCCCTGGCCGGACCCTGGAATGCCTGGAGCGGCGCGCGCTCCTGACCGTGGCGCCCTCGGTGATCGATTTCACGGCGTTCGGGGCGAACGTCGAGCCGGCCGAGATCGCCGCCAGCCGGCCCGGCGCCGGCGCGCCGAACGCCGCCCCGAGCCAGGCGGAAGTGGTCGGCGACTTCAATGGAGACGGGGTGCTCGACCTGAGCACCACTTCGTACGAACATGACCGGAAACGCAACCTGATCGGGTTCGAAGAAGAGGTCGACTACAGCACCGACGGCACGATCGACGCCCGCTACTCCTACTCCGCCTCCTTCGACAAGAAGGGGCGCCTCGTCGGCGACGTGGTCGAGGTGGACTCCAACGGCGACGGGACGATCGACTACCGCGCCGCCTACTCCGCCTCCTACGACAAGGACGGACGCCTCGTCGCAGCCGCCTACGGGGTGGACTACAACGCCGACGGCACGATCGACTACCGCTCCACCTACTCCGTCACCCCCAGGAAACTGGGCGGCGTCCGTACGCAATCCGAGACGACGTCGGACTGGGACGCCGACGGGGTGATCGACTACCGCTCCACCTTCTCCGCCACCTACGACAAGGACGAACGCCTTCTCGAATCCGTGTCCGAGGCGGACTATGGCGGCGACGGCGTGATCGACGCCCGCTCCACCTACGAGGCCACCTACCAGCCGGGCGGGCGCCTCGTCGAGGAGACGAACGTTTCCGAGCAGGACTACACCGGAAACGGTACGATCGACTACCGCAACACCTACACCTCCACCTACGGCACGAAGGGGATCCGCCAGGGATACGCGTCGGAGACGGAGTACGACTGGGACGACGACGGGACGATCGACTACCGCTCCACCTACTCCGCCTCCTACGACAAGAAGGGGAACTTCGTCGGATCCGTGTCCGAGGAGGACTCCGACGGCGACGGGACGATTGACTACCGCTCCACCTCCTCCGCCTCCTACGACAAGGCCGGACGCCGCGTCGGAGAGGTGTCCGAGACGGACTACGACGGCGACGGCGTGATTGACTACCGCTCCACCTCCTCCGCCACCTACGACAAGGACGGGCGCTTCGTCGGATCCGTTTATGAGGAGGACTACGACGGCGACGGCGTGATCGACTACCGCTCCACCTACTCTTATACCTACGACGCGGCCGGACGCCTCGTCGGGTACGTGTCCGAGACGGACTATGGCGGCGACGGGACGATCGACTACCGCTATACCTACTCCGCCTCCTACGACGCGGCCGGGCGCTTCGTCGGATCCGTTTATGAGGAGGACTATGGCGACGACGGCGTGATCGACTACCGCACCACCATCGTCGACACCTACGACGCGGCCGGGCGCCTCGTCGGAGAGGTGTTCGAGCAGGACGATGGCGGCGACGGCACGATTGACTACCGCTCCACCAACTCCCGTACCTACGACAAGGCCGGACACCTCGTCGGAGAGGTGTACGAGGCGGACTACGGCGGCGACGGCACGATCGATTACCGCTCCACCTACTCCGCTTCCTACGACACCTGGGGCAACCTCCTTGAGGTGACCTACGCGACGGACTACGACGGCGACGGCATCCCCGAGTACTTTTCCTCGACCACTTACACTTATTAGCCACTGAACCCGTCGATCCGGGCCCGACGCGCGGGCGAGGGCCATCCGCACTCGCCCGCGCCGGGGAACTCCGAGGTGTCGGGGCAATGGAAGAGGCTTCTTCACTTCCAGGGAAACCCATGCCGGATGGGCAGGCCGGCCACCGCCACGACTTCCGTGGCCGTCCTCGGTCCGGTTACCGTGAATGAGCGGTGTCCGGCCTGGTTGCGACCGCGCTACGCGCGTTCGTCCGCGCGTTGCGAGGGGACCCGCCAAAACGTCGAGCGGGGCAAGGCGCGCGGATGCAGCTGTACGTGCTGCACCTGGCGAAGCGTGTCAGCTCGCTGCCGGCCGACGCTCACCTGGAGTTGGATCAGGTCATGAAGCAACAGGTCATCGTTTATTACGCCAACGAGACATCCCTCGGCCTTCGACGTCTCCGCCGCGTCGAGCGGCGGATCGAGCGACTCCGCGACTGCGGAGAGGATGCGGCCCGGGCCGCCGCCGACCGCGTCTCCGCGGATATCGAGACCTTCCCGCGGACGACCTACCAGCAGGTCGTGGAGCTCCAGCGGGTCGTGCGGGATCACGGGATCGAGGCGGGCCTCGCCGGGGCCGTCTTCCTCGACAATGAAACCGCGCGGTGCGGGTGGTTCGAGGCCCAGGCGGCGGGCTACCCGCCGCGCAAGGAGCCGTACCGCAACCTCTCCGCCTGCCACCGGCTCCTGGAGGACAGCCCGCTCTCCAGTCCGTCGGCACTGGAGGCCGCATTCGACGTCGTATCCGGGCTTTATAGCCCCGCGGATCATGAGTTCCTCCTGGTGACGCGGTCTCACGGGACCGACGTCATGGCGATCACGCCGGCCCTGCCCGAGGCCACGCTCGATCTCGCCATCGCCTCCTACCCCGAAACGAAGCGATCGCTGGAGCCCTCGGTCGAGGCGAATCCCCAGGATGCGAGCGACTTCGGGGCGGCGGGCCTTGGCATGTTCGACCTGGGTGCGGGCGCCGGGCTGGGCGTCTTCTACGGGATCGGCGGGAAGGGCCTGCTGCTCGGCACTCCGGAGCTGGCCGAGAAGGAAGGCGTCGGGATCACCAAGCAGGATTACCTGGACATCCTCGAGGATTCCGGGATACGGCTGGGCATGCGATTCGGCCTCGTGTTCATGGACAGTTGCGGCAGCGAGATCCCGCGCGAGCTCGCACGCGAGGTGCCCGAGAATCTCGCAGTGCTGTACGGCTCGACCAGGGATGGACTGGGATACGAGGTCCCCGACTACGCCCTGCTCGGACGGTCCATCGACCTGCGAGGCGGGATCATCGGGGCGATGGAACAACTCCTGGAGCGGACGGCCAACGTGACGCGGTTCGTGCTCGAACAGGCGGGGAAACGGCTCAGAGCGATCTGACGAGGAGGTTCCGCGGGCGTCGGTTTCCGTCGAATTTCTCGATGAGCAAGGCTTTGAAGCCGCCGCTCCACGTGAACATCCGGGAGTGCAACCGGGATGCCTCCCGGGTGGAGCGGCCGGCGGGCGAGCTCGGGGCGACGGGGTCGAGGCGGATCGCCACGCCGGTTCGTTCACGCCCCGGCCGGCGCCGGGCGGGATGGCCGGAGGAGAATCGCCAGGGCAAGGCCGGCGAGCAGCCAGCCGACGACGTGCTCGGCGATCTGGGCCAGGGTGAAGTCGGTCGGATAGCCATACCAGTTCCAGTAGGGCACGAGCGTCGCGATCGACGCCAGAAGGCCGATCAGGGTCACGCAGCCCACTCGCACCAGGAAGCCGGGGCGGAGCTGAGAGGCGATGACCGCGGCCAGCAGGGCACACGCGACGTTCGTGGCCAGCTCGATCCCCAGGCGCTTGCCCATCGAGAAGTCGCGGCCGCCCGGGTAGAGGACCATGAAGCCGTAGGGGCCCTTCGCCGCCTTCGCCTGGTGGGCCTCCATGTCCTCGGACGTCTGCGGCCGGCTCATGTCCCAGCCGGGCAGCATGTACAGCCCCGGCTCCTGGACGTCCTTCCGGATCGCGGCGGCCACGCCGTCCTCGCTCGGGATCGACTTCAGGCCCATCTCGCCGAGCGGCAAGAGCATGTGGGACACGAACCCCCAGAAGAAGATCACGACGCCCCCGACCACACCGCCGACAATGATCCTGGTCATCATCCCCTCCTGGAATTTTCCCGGCCGACTTTTCCGATCGCTCCGTCCGTTTGATTCACGCAAGAGACATCGGCCGGTATGCCCGTACACTTTGCAGAATCTTCCCGATTCGGACGGAAGCCGCACCGCGGCGTGCGAGATGACATGGCCCCCCTGCTTGAGAGGGTGATCCTCACACGGGCCCGCGAAACTCGTCCCCATATCAAATCCAACTGCGACCCCGTTGCGGTTCCCCCTTTGTCCGTCCCCGTTCCTGTACCCCCTTGCAAAGCCTATCTCAGTCTTCGAAAATCAACACACCCATCCTGATGAGGCGTTCGCTCAAGCACAAAGGAATCGCAGTCGGGGCTTTTCTCGGTTAGCAAAGCGATCGTACAGACCCAATCATCAAGCTGGATCGCATCGCGGGAGAGAACCGATGAACGACGCAGCCGCTGATTCGCCGAGCGCGGATCTTGAACACAGCACCATGCCCTCCCGGCTGATTATTCTGGGTTCACAGGTCCCCCCGCCGCCCTGGCTCACCACTTTACAGATTAAAGACCTCATAGATGTTACAAACTTCGAAGTCATAGGGATTGAAAGGCCGTCGATTGTCGATTCCATCGTACAGGAGCACGTTCAACTCAGCGCGCTTCAACCCTACGTCGAAGGCAAGGGCGAGATTGTAGCGTTTAACGCCCAGTATAGGCGTGGTGTATTTACATGCCAGCCCGGTGCACTTGGGGTCCTCATTACGCTGGATGGTTTGGGCTTGAATGCCAATTACAACATGCAGCTCCGGGTTGACTCATGGCCAAACCTCAACGGTGGACCAGGCTCGTTCTCTCTCTATAAATTCGCCCTCTTCGGGCACCCCTATCGCTTCACGATCCCGGCGACAGGGCAAGGACAGTTGCTTCCTGTTTTTCTGAGCAAGAAATACTTGAAAGAGAATCTTGACGGCAACAGTATTACCCTCGTTCTACAGGCCGATTGCACCTGGTCCTTCCACGATCTAAGCGTTGTGAGGCTATAGGGGATAGGTAGCGAAACGCGTGCGTGGATAGTTCTTTCGACGTGAAGTAGTTTTCGAGACTTCTCGCCGAACCCGACAGTACTATCGCCGCCGCAAGCGGCTGTTGACAGGAGGAGATAGGAACTGCGCGCTAGTGGGTGCTGACCCGGCCCACAGGAGCACGCAGGCCATGGAAGCCCGAGGGCTACACCGTCACCTACCGATCTCGTGCGCGCCGCGTAAAGCCCCGTGCCCGACTTGCAGACGGCTCGGGCGACGCAAGCAGATCTTCCGGCGCACGCTCCGAACGCTCGAATATCGCCGGGTCGCCCACCTCGACATCACCTACGGCGAGTATCGCGCCCGCTGCGGTTGCTGGGCGACCTTCCGCACCCACCCGCCGGGCGTCGGCCTTCGCGACCGATACGATTCTAAGGTCCGCCGGACCGTACTCGACCGCATCCTCGGCGACCGCATGAGCGTCGACGCCGCTCTTGTCTCGCTCCGCCGCGATTTCCTCCTGGAGTTGTCCGACGGCTTCGTCTACGACTGCCTCCGCACGCACGCCGCGTCGCTGGACATGGCCGCCGATCGCAAGTGGACTCGGGACGACTCCAGCGGCACGCTCTGCGTCGATGAGCTGCACCTCGGCCGGTCCACGATGCTGCTGGCGACCGATCCGCTGCGGGACCGGCCGGTCGCCTTCGCCCTGGTCGACCGCAACGACGCCGACCACATGCGGCGCTTCCTGCGGAACCTCAAGACCCACGGGTTCGCCCCCGAGTTCGTCGTTACCGACGGCTCTCCGCTGTACCCGGCAATGCTGGCCGAGGTCTGGACCGCCGCGCGGCATCATCTCTGCGTCTTCCATGTGCTCAAGGAGATCAACGCCAAGGTCCTCGAGGCGATGCGTCGGTTGCGGCGGCGGATGGCCCGCCGGGGCAACCGGGGCCGGAAGCGGAGGCGCGGCCGACCGCCGCGATCCCGCGGCGGGCGTCGGGGGATGACGAACAAGGAGAAGGCTCGCTACGTCCTCAAGCGTCGCCACCTCATCGTCAAGCGCCGCGACCGCCTCACCGATCAGGAGCGTGAGGCCCTGGCGACGATGCTCTCCTACCTGCCCGAGCTGGAGACGTTGCCGACGTTCGTGGACCGGGCCTACGGCCTCTTTGAGGACACCCAGTCCGTCCGCCGGGCGCGGAGTCGCCGGGCGGCGATGTCGCGGTCGGCGGAGTTCGCCGCGGTATCGGATTTGGCTGAGGCGATCGGGATGCTCGCGGCGGAGAAGTTCACCAAGATGATCGCGTCCCGGTGCGAGAAGGGATTCCCGGCTTGCCCCGGAGTGAACCCCGGATAGAATGGGCAAATCTTGACCGTCCCGAGATTTAGACCGAGGGGACAGGGGCGTGCGCGTCGGCTATTTCGACTGTTTCAGCGGGATCTCGGGGGACATGACGCTGGGCGCCCTGGTGGACGCCGGGGTCGACCCGCGGCCGATCCAGCAGGCGGTGACGAGCCTGGGCCTGCCCGGGGGCGTCGAGTTCGAGGCGGTGCGCAAGGGGGGCTTCCGCGCGACCCACGCGAAGGTCACCGCGCCGCACGAGCACGCCCACCGGCACTGGCACCACATCGAGGCGATCATCGACACCGGGACCCTGACGGCCCGGCAGAAGGACCTCGCCAAGCGGATCTTCCTCCGGCTGGGCGAGGCCGAGGCCCGGGTCCACGGGGTGGACCTCTCGAAGATCCACTTCCACGAGGTCGGCGCGGTCGACTCGATCATCGACATCGTGGGGTCCGCCGTGGGCCTCGACCTGCTGGGCGTCGAGCGCTTCGAGGCCAGCCCGGTGCCGCCGGGGCGCGGCTGGATCAAGGCGGCCCACGGCCGGATGGCCCTGCCGGCCCCCGCCACCGCCGAGATCCTCAAGGGCGTCCCGCTGGCCGAATCCCCGGTCGAGATGGAGATGACCACGCCCACCGGCGCGGCCATCCTGACCACCGTGGTCGAGCGGTTCGGGCCGCTGCCTGCCCTCACGATCGAGACCATCGGCCTGGGGGCCGGGACCCGCGACGTCCCGGAGCAGGCCAACGTCCTGAGGCTGTTCGTCGGCAACGTCGAGCTCCCCCCGGCGAGCGACCGCGTCTGGGTGCTGGAGACGAACCTGGACGACCTGCCCGGCGAGATCGTCGGCTACACGATGATCAAGCTGATGGAGTCCGGCGCGCTGGACGCCTTCCTCACGCCCATCCAGATGAAGAAGAACCGGCCGGGCACGATGGTGTCCGTCCTCTGCGACGAGAGCCGGATCCCGACGATGGAGGAGATCCTCTTCCGGGAGACCTCGACCCTGGGCATCCGGCGCTATCCCGTCAGCCGGCACAAGCTGAGGAGGCAGGGCGTGCAGGTCGAGACCCGGTTCGGCCCGATCCGCGGCAAGCTCGGCTGGCTGGAGAACCGCCCGCCGACCTTCAGCCCGGAATACGAGGACTGCGCCCGGGTCGCCTCGACTCACGGCGTCGCGCTCCGCGAGGTCTACGACGAGGCGCACGCGGCGTACAACGCGCGGCCGGCCCCGGGGGCGGCCGAGCCGGCCCACGGGCATCACCATTAACGCGAGTCGTCCTGAGCGAATGGCCGAGGTTCCGCTTCACTTCTGTGGCCATCGTCCCCCCCACCCTGGCCCTCCCCCACGATGGGGGGAGGGGAAGATCAGGATGCCCTCCCCCCTCGTGGGGGAGGGTTGGGTGGGGGCAAGCGGGGGAAGTGAGAACCGTGTCCATGTACTTCGGTCGTGAGTCGGAGGTTCGTTTCCTCATCGATGGCCGATGGGTGCCTCGGGTTGTACCCAACCCGTGCGAGGAAAGCCCCGTGGCACCCCAGTTGGAGCCGCAGCGATTCTTGACTCAGGACTCCAGATGGTCCTGGTGTTGCTGAATCCATGGCGAGCCGCAGTCGGAAAGTCCGGAGAGGATGAGCCACAGATGAACACAGATGAACACGGATAAGAAGAGAACGTCCGGGCCGGTCTGGCCGGCGTCGCCGAAGGCCCGCCGCCCGACCCGCCCGATCCCTCTTCCGTGGTTGTTCGTGTTCTGCCTTTCGCATTTTCTGCCGTCCACTCCCGGACGGCGCTGGGTCGCGGAGTCCGGATCCGGCCTCCGCGAATCTGCACGGACTCCCTGGCCGCCCCTCGCCGACGCTGGAAGGATCCGCCTGATGACCGATCAACCCTCGAGCTGGCCGCTGCGCCGGCATCGTGGTCGCCGCCCTGGCGATCAACGTGGCGGCCTGGGTTGCTGCTCGTGGAGGCTGCTGGCCGGCCGCGAGCGGCTGCTGGGGTCGCGGCTCGACGACCTGGCGAGCGGCTGGCCCGGCTCGAAGCGGCGCCGCGGGAGTCTGCCGGGGCGTCCGCCCCGACCTCCGAGCGGACGGAACGGACGGGTCCTCCCGCGAAGCCCGAGGTGGCGCCGGTCGCCCGGGCGCATGGCCATCGCGGGATCGGGACCGCGGCCAGGCGCGAAATCAACCGACGCTCATCTCCGTCCCCGACCTCGGCCATGACGGGCTGTCCGCCGATCCGCAGGCGGAGGCGGGCGGCGAGATGAGCCGGAACACCACGCGGTCTGGGCACTGGCGGAGGCCGGCACCCCTGCCGAGGAGATCGCGGCAGACCGGGCAGCCGATCGGCGAGGTCGAGCTGATCCTCGGGCTCCGACGCCGACTCCATTCCCCACAGGCGCGAACCCGCATGTACGATCCGAATGACACCATCGAGCACGAGCTCGATCCGGCCGCGCGCGAGTGCCTCTCGGCGACGCGCTCGGGGGTGCTGAACGTGCTGGTGGCCGTGGGCCTCACGGTGGCGCTCACCGGCGCCCTGCTCCGAAGCAAGGCGCCGCCGCTCCCCGGCGACGCGCCGGGACGCCCGGGCGGGGCGCTGCTGGCGAGCCTGCTCCTGGTCTTCGCGGCCAGCACGGTCCTCCGGCGCTGGCTTGGCGGCCGCGCCCGGCTCCGCGAGCCGTCCTCGCGGGGCTCGCGGTTCTACTGGGCACACGTCCTGCCTGCGCTCGTGGGCGCGATCGCGGCGCCGCTGGGGCTGGCCCACGGCCTCTTGATCTCGCCGGGCCTGGAGTCGATCCTACCGTTCTGGGTGACGGCCCTCGTGCTCGGGCTCCTGGCCTATCCCCGGGGCCGCGAGCTGGAAGGCTTCGACCTGCCGATGGCCCGGCCCGGAGACCCGGCGCGATGACCCGATGGGAGACGATCGCCCTCTGGAGCTACGCGGCGATCATCGCCGTCTGGCCGCTCCGCTACCTCGTGCTCCGCTACATACTGGGCGGGGCCCCGCGGCTCTCGCCCGCCTCGCCGACGCTCGACCCGGCCGGCGCGCCGCTCGTCTCGGCCATCATCCCCGCCAAGGACGAGGAGGCGACGATCGCCGATTGCCTCCAATCGGTCAGCGCGCAGAAGTACCCGCAGCTCGAGGTCCTGGTGATCGACGACCGGAGCGAGGACCGCACGGCGGAGATCGCCCGCGAGATCGCCGACCGCGACCCCCGCATCCGCCTGCTGAGCAACGACCATCTCCCGCCCGGGTGGACCGGCAAGACCTACGTGCTGGACCGGGCGGCGCGCGAGGCGAAGGGCCGCTGGCTCTGGTTCCTCGACGCCGACACGGTCCACGCCCCCGAGTTCCTCGGCGTGATGATGGAATACGCCCGGGCCAACAACGCGGCGCTCGTCAGCCTGCTGCCCGAGCTGCGTTGCGAGACCTTCTGGGAGGAGATCGTCCAGCCACTCGGCGGGATCGTCCTGATGCAGTCGTTCCCGCTCCACAAGGTGAACGACGACCGCTGCCCGCTGGCCTTCGCGAACGGCCAGTCGATCCTCGTGGAGCGCTCGGCCTACGACGCGGCGGGCGGCCACGCCGCGGTCCGCGACCGGTTCGTCGAGGACATCGGCCTGGCCGGGAAGGTCAAGGCCCTGGGCTACCCCGTCCGCACGACGATGGTCCACGACCTGGTGGATTGCCGGATGTACGCTTCGCTGCCGCAGCTCATCCGCGGCTGGAGCCGCATCCTCTACGACGCCCTCGATCGCAAGACCTGGCGGCTAGTCCTCCGGCTCCTCGACCCGATCGTCTTCTGCCAGAGCGGCCACGTCGCGCTGCTCGTCTCGGTCGTGCTTCTCATCTTCGGACATCGCGGACCGTTCGCCTGGTGGCTGCTCGGCCTGAGCATCCTCCATCACGTCCTGATGTACCCGGTCTTCCGGGTGATCTACCTCAGCTCGGTCCCCGACTCGCGTCACACCGCGTGGTTCCCGCTGGGGAACCTCGTCATCGACGTCGTCCTCCTGCGGGCCATCCGGATGTGCCTGACCGGCCGCGTCACCTGGCGCGGGACGAGCTACGCGGCGGCCACCGCCCAGGGCAGCGCTGCGGAGCCCAGCGGTCGCGGCTGATCGAGGCCGGACGTGGATCCGGTGGACAGTCCGGCCGCGCGCCGGCGGGACGAGCGACGGGGCCGACCAGGAAGTGCCAGAAATAGCGACACGTCCCTGTCAACGTAAGCTGTTTATGAAGATTTATTACTAATACGTTGCAAAAGTCCCGGGCGGTCTCTCTAATGTCCCCCCGGCCACGAGCGGCAGCATCACTGTCGTGCTGCCCGATCGGATGATCGATCCATCTCTGCTTCAACGCTTTTCCGGGAAGGCCGCCGGAGGCACCGCCCTGGGAGCAGGGCCACAACTCAGCATGAGGAAGCCACAATGCGTAGACTCCTGCCCGTCGCCCTGCTGGCCGTCGTGGGCCTGCTGGGCCAGAGCCGGCCGTGTTCGGCCGGTCAAATCGACTTTACAGGCATCAGCGTGTACTTCGACCTGGGCATTATCGGAACGGGAGACGGGAGTTGGGGACCGGATGACCTGGATTCCGTCGAAATCGATTCTGTTGCCGTCCCCGGACCAGGCACCTTGGAGTTCGCGACCTTCATCGACCCGATGGTTCAAAATGCCAGCAACAAACTCCTCGCTCCCGTCTCCTTCACCCTCAAGACCTCCCTTGGGGACCTCACGGTGGAGACGACGAACACGACGATCGACAGCCTTGATTTTTCCCTGAGCATCGTCGGCAAGGGAACCATCACCGCCTCGACGCTGGCGGGCTACAACGTCGGCGACGACGCCGATGTGTCCATCACAGGATTGATCACTTCCTGGAATCTAAATGGGACTCTCTTCAAATTTTTTCAGTTTGCCGGCGACGGCAAGATTGTTACCCCTACCTCGCCCCCTCCCTCGCCGACCGTGCCGGAGCCGTCGTCGGTTGCGCTCGCGTCGACCGGCGCGGCGTGCCTCGGCGTGGTGAGCCTGCGACGGCGCGGGCGACGCCGGGCCGGCTAGGCTGTCGAACGTGCTTCCCCTCGCGTGAGTGTCGGGGCGGATTGATTCGCCCCGGCCCTGGGGAATGATGGTCGTACCGCTTCCAGCCTTTTCCGGTAGGTACCAGGCGGCAACGACCGGAACCCTTCCCCCCGAGGGGGAAGGTGCCGCGGAGCGGCGGATGAGGGTTCGAGAGCCGCGGCCACCCCGAGCAACCCTCATCCGGCACTTCGTGCCACCTTCCCCCTCGGGGGGAAGGGTTCGGTCGGAGACGCACACCGGAACATGACCGAAACGCGTCGCTCGTCGGGTTCTCAACTCGCCGGCAACGACTGCATGAGCGGCCGGACGACCGACCACAACTGGTCCTTGATCTGAACCGGGACGGGGTTCGCCAGCCGGTCGGGCGTGTCGTCCTGGGACGGCTCTTTCCCGAGGACGCCGATCGTCAGCTCGCCGTCCGTGAAGTAGCGGTCGCCGCCGCCGTTGTGGCCGATGAGCGTGGCGCCCACCCCCGTCACCTGGAACTCCTGGGTCAGCCAGCCGTGCCTCGCCAGGTCGGCGAACAGCCCGTCCCGCTCGGAGTCGACGTCGGCCCCGATGTGGTGCGTAATCTGGCCGGTGCGGTGGCTCAGCCCGACACTGCGGTCGTACGTCACCGCCCCGATCCACAGCGGTCGGTCGCCCCGGCCGTACTCGTCGGCCTTCCAGAACCGGACGTGGTGGCGGTGGCTGGCGTTGTTGCCGACCGGCTTCTCGAAGGCGAGGTCCTGCTTCCGGCCGAAGACGAAGAGCGGGCTGACGGGGGCATCAACGTAGGGCCGGTCGCGCAGCACGCTCCGCGCGATGCCGATCGACGACTTCAGCGTGACCGGATCGGCGGCGTCCCAGCCCGAGCCGAGCATGGCCTTCACGACCTCCTGCTCGGTGCCGATGAGCCCGACGTTGAGCGGATCGCCGGGGATCCCCTGGGAGGTCCTGGTCGTCTTGGGGGCCGACTCCAGCCCCGGCTGGTGCTCGTAGTGTCGCCAGAGGGCCGGGAGGATCACGTAGGCCAGCAGCAGCCAGACGACGAGGATCGCCAGGAAGACCTTCCCCGCGCGGACCAGCCATCGTCGTCGCCGGGTTTCCGCGGGCGCCTCGGGATTGGTGCTGGGTGGAGTGGGCATTCGGAGTCCTCGTCGTGATCCGGTCAGGGGAGCAGGCTGCCGCTTCGAAGGCCCAGGGCCCAGCGAACGCAGGCTCGGCCAGGTCGGCTGCGGATCAATCGGATTCGTCGAGACGGATCGTGTGGGCGAAGAACTGCTCGCCCTTCGGGTTCACCTGGACGACCCAGCGCCCGTCCGGCCCCACCACGCCGGAAGGGGAGCGGGAGGCGAGCCGGCCGGAGGGGTCGCAGGCGTCGGTCACCACGATCCAGAGCTTCGAGGCCCGCGCGCGGAGCCTCAGGTTGGCGTCGTGAAGCCCCGCACCAGGGCGAGGTCCTCGCCCTCGTCCTGGCCGGCGTTGACCGAGTGGAACACCACCCGCGCCCCCTTCTCGGCCAGTTGCCGCGACAGGTACGGGTCGGGCATCGGCGTCCATTCCGGGTTGGCCCACAGGTCGTTGCAGACCAGCCCGCCGACCGTCACCCCGTTGAACCGGAAGGTGCGCAGGGGCTCGGTCCGGAAGTGGTCGACCTCCGCCTCTCGCCCGGGCTCGCGCATCGAACGGCAGAGCAGCGTCTTGGCGTGGAAGCCCAGAAAGTGGCCGTCCCCGTCGTAGAACCGCTGGGCGTCGTACGCCGGGCCGCCGACGTCCCCGAAACAGGTCCCCAGCACGAGCCCCACCCTCGCCTCGCGGGCGTGTTTCACGACGGTCTCGATCCCCCGTGTGGTGGCCTCCCGGTCGAACTTCGCGGTGTAGCCCGAGAGCGAGCCCTCCGGCGTCACGAGGACGTCCGCCTTCTCCCGCGCGGCGAAAT
The DNA here is from genome assembly GCA_046349995.1 of Isosphaeraceae bacterium. Taxonomy (GTDB): domain Bacteria; phylum Planctomycetota; class Planctomycetia; order Isosphaerales; family Isosphaeraceae; genus Aquisphaera. Next base: position 175,998 of record JAXMBE010000011.1, read on the forward strand.
CGATCGCGCGGAGGATCGTCGCGACGTTCTTCTCCACGTCCCGGGTTACGGGCATCTGCGCCCCGGCCACCCGGAGGGTGACCATGCCCCTGTCCTCACCGGACGTCGTCTCCTTTGGCGGCCCGGCAACCGCCGCGTCGGTGATGCAAGCGGCCAGAACGAGCATCGCGACGAGGCGAACCGCCCGTCGCCGCAGCCCGCCGGCACGAGGGTGGACCGTGATCCCGGGAGACCGCCGTGCCGCATCACCCCTGGCCTCGTTCGTCCGCATTGACGCTCGCCTCCCCAGGTCGAAGTTCGGTCGCTCGGGTCGGGGCCTCTCCACGGTAGGTCGCGCGTCGGCCACGACGCTCAGCCCTACCTGTCTGACCGGGATGCAGTATACCCTGACCGACTTGAACGGGAGCAACCTCGAGGCGCGCTGACGCTCGCGCCGGCAGAGGGGTGGAGTCATTGTCCCTGGGGAAGACCTCGGCCCCTGCGTTACCCCGATTGGTCACGGGATCGCAGGTGCCCATGTCCGCGCGGGCCGCGTGACCTCGCGGTTCCCCGGAGGACTCAGCAGGACGGACGCACGGACCTCCCCTGGATCCTCCAGCGGACCGGGGGCGATCGGGATGCCCCCGGTGGACTCCGATGGATCAGCTCGCGGTCGGGCTCGGCCGGGTGCGGGCTCGCCTGCGGGCCGAGAACACCAGGAGACACGCGGAGCCCATTACCGCGGAGACCATCGAGGAGGGCTCGGGGATGCTCAGCAGGAACGTGGCCCTCCGGACCTGGGTTGACTCGATCGGGGTCACGGTCAGGATCAGCCCACCTCCGAGGTCGAAGACGATCGGCGCGGCGGCCGCCAGGGTGATCGTCGCCGTGCTGCTGTCGAAGGAGAAGTCCTGCCGAGAGATCGCGAAGATGGAGTTGTTGATCCCGAGCGTGGAGAAGGTCGTCCCGGTATAGACCGGCCCGCCGGGCGTGGCGACGTACCCGTTGTTGTAGTCGAGGTCGACGGTCTGTGCGACATCGAATGTCAGATCGAGGGATCGGCTGCCGATCGTCCCGCCCAGGAAGAAGCTCGATCCGTCGTACGCCCGGGTAAAGGGGCTCATCGAGAACAGGATCGTCCCCGCCGATGCGGGGGTCGACAGGAGTCCGGAGAGAGCGAAGGCGGCGAGGATGGCCATGGTCGAACGGCGAATCATGAAGTGCTCCTCGGGGGGGTGGGATAAAGCTCACCGAGCGATGCGTGTCGGCCCGGCCGCCGGGGCAGGCACCCGGCTCACGTCAGCACCAACCATCGAGATCACAACTTTATAGACGGTCGCTCTGGAGCTTCAACCGACTTCATGAAATTTCTCAAATGCTCCGGAGCAACGGGGAGACCGCCGGTGCCCGAAGGCTCGCGAGGGTGCCTTGACCGTCCGGGAATCGCGTCCTTGCTGATCGGAGATTTCTTCTCCCCCTGCGATGGGTCACAGCCGGCTTCCGGAGCCCTGCCCGGCAGCTTATCCTAGGTGTCGCATCAGGCCCGGCGGCATGGTCGGGCCGGCCCGGGGACCGCAGATCGAGACGGAGGCACTTCCGATGCAGGACCTTCAGCGGCAGGATCGGGACGGCAGGGACAACGAGAGTGGAAGCCGGCGCAGCTTCCTGAAGACGGCCGCGCTCGGGGCGGCGATGCCGTCGCTGGTCACCACGGCGCGGGCGGACGGCGCGTTCGAGCTGTCGGCCGCGCCGGTCGAGGAGGCCTCGGCGAGTTTCGGCCCGAATGACAGGATCCGGATCGCGACGGTCGGGATGGGGATCATCGGCTTCATCGACACCGACACGGCCCTCAAGGTGCCGGGCGTCGAGCTGGTGGCCGTCGCCGACCTGTACGAGGGGCGGCGGGTCCGCGCGAAGGAGGTCTACGGCGACCGGATCGCCGCGGTCGTGGATTATCGCGAGATCCTGGCACGGCCCGACGTGGACGCCGTGCTCGTCTGCGTCCCCGACCACTGGCACGCCAAGATCTCGATCGACGCGATGAAGGCCGGCAAGGCCGTCTACTGCGAGAAGCCGATGGTGCAGAAGGTCGACGAGGGCCCCGGCGTGATCGCCGCCCAGAAGGAGACCGGCGCCGTCTTCCAGGTGGGCAGCCAGTACGCCAGCTCGCTGATCTACGAGAAGGCCCGCGAGCTGATCCACCAGGGGGCCATCGGCGCGATCAACTCGGTGGAGGCCCGCTACAACCGGAACTCCTCGATCGGGGCGTGGCAGTACACGCTCCCGCTCGACGCCTCTCCCCAGACGGTGGACTGGGACCGCTTCCTGGGCGGCGCCCCGAAGCGGCCGTTCGACCCGGTCCGGTTCTTTCGCTGGCGGAACTATTCGGATTACGGGACGGCCGTGGCCGGCGACCTGTTCGTCCACCTGCTGACCGGCATCCACCACGCCGTCGGCTCGCTCGGCCCGACGAAGATCGCCGGCATGGGTGGGCTCCGCTACTGGAAGGACGGCCGCGACGTCTACGACTTCATCATGGGCCTGCTCGACTACCCCGAGACCCAGGCCCATCCGGCGTTCACCCTGGCGCTCCAGTGCAACTTCGAGGACGGCGGCGGCGGCGACACGCTCTTCCGGTTCGTCGGCAACGACGGCGTGATCCAGGTGAGCTTCACGGAGCTGAAGCTGAACCGGACCGGGATCGTCACGTCCAGCCGCGAGAGCGTGCTGAAGGGGTATAACTCGGTGAAGACGTTCTCGAACGCCATGCAGAAGGAGCTCGCCGAGAAGCTCCAGATCGAGCCCGCCCCGTCGCGGAGCAGCTCGCAGAGCTTCCCGGAGAAGTTCGTGGTGCCCAGGGGGTACGACGAGCGGCTCGACCACTTCAGGAACTTCTTCGCGTGCGTCCGCGAGAAGAAGCAGGCGTATGAGGACGCGGTCTTCGGCTTCCGGGCGGCGGCCCCCGCCCTGCTCTGCAACGAGAGCCTGAACCAGGGCCGGATCCTGGGCTGGGACCCGGTCGCGATGAAGGCGTCGAGCTGAGCCGACGTAGGGTCCGCAATTGCGGACCATCCCAGGCACTGGGCTCCCGGAACGGTCACCAATTGCGGACCCTACGGGACCACGAATCGTGGATGGGGGACCGTGATGAAGGCACGAGCCGGCGGGGCCCTGGTTGCCCTTGGGTTCTGGCTGCTCCTCGCGACGACCGCGGTCGCGGGGCCGCCATCGGCCGATCCCGGCTGGGTCGAACTCATCGGCCCGAACGGGCTGGACGGATGGCGGAAGCCGACGGCCGCCTGGTTCGAGGCGGCCGACGCGCGGCCGGATCAGAAGGACCCCTCGCGCCTGGCCGCGACGCCGGGCCGGGGCATCATCGTCAACGGGCTCGATGGCAAGACTCGCAACCTGCTCTCGAAGGAAGACTACGGCGACGTCGAGGTCCGGCTCGAGTTCCTGATCCCGAAGGGCTCGAACTCGGGCATCAAGCTGGAGGGGCTCTACGAGGTCCAGATCGCCGACCGCCGCGAGTCGGGAAAGCTCACCGGCAGCGACTGCGGCGGCGTCTATCCCCGGGCCGAGCTCTTCCCGCGCTATCATCACCTGGACGACGGGCATGCCCCGGCCGAGAACGCGGCGCGGCCTGCCGGGGAGTGGCAGTCGCTGTCGCTCCGGTTCCTCGCCCCCCGGTTCGACGCCCGCGGGCGGAAGGTCGCCAACGCCCGGCTCCGGGACGTGGTCCTCAACGGCCGGACCATCCACGCGGACCTCGAGCTGAAGGCCCCGACCGGCCACGCCTGGCGGCTGCCCGAAGTCCCCCGCGGGCCGATCCTCCTCCAGGGCGACCACGGCCCCGTGGCCTTCCGGAAACTCCGCGTCCGGCCCATTGATGAGCCGGCGCAACGGACATCGGCCCGGACCGGTTCGCAATCCGGGGGCCGGACGGTAGAATGAGGGAGAACGGTCGAGTCACCCGGTCCGACCTCACCTCGTTCTCCGATGGGCTCATGCCGCGAATCGGTCACGGCCTCCGACTGGCGTTGCTCGGCCTCGTGGGTCTCGGCCTGCACGGGGGCAGCTCCGCGTGCGCCCAGCAGGAGTCGGCGGTGCTGGCCGGCGTGCAGTACCTGAGGAGCCGGGCCGCCAACCAGGGCGTGGGCGAGTCCGCCATGATCGCGCTGGCCCTGATCAAGGCGGATGTCCCGAAGACGGACCCGACGGTCGCCGGCTGCATCGCCAAGATCCGCAAGCAGTTCGCCGGCAGCGGCTACAACCCCCAGCGCCGGGGCGGGCCGGACATCTACGAGGCGGCGGTGGTGGCCATGGCGCTCTCGAACCTCGACGGTGAGGAGCAGCGGGGTGAGCTGAGCATGATCGCCACGTTCCTCCAGGGCCGCCAGAACGGCAACGGCTCGTGGGACTACACCGGGCGCCCCCACGGGGACAGCTCGATCACCCAGTACGCGCTCCTGGGCCTCTGGGAATGCAACAACGGCGGGGTCGACATCCCGCCGGCCGTCTGGGACCGGGCCGCCGCCTGGTATCTCTCGGTCCAGGCTTCCCTCGGGGGCTGGACCTACCATCGCGACGAGACGAGGTACGGCGAGACCCTCTCGATGACCGCGGCGGGCGTCGGCAGCCTGCTGCTCTGCCGCCGCCAGCTCGAGCGGTTCCGCGCCAGCCGGCGGGGCGAGAACCCGCTGCTGACGCCACTGGGCCCCGAGAACCCGTCGAGGGACTACAAGATCGGCACCTCGCTCGCGAAGATCGACGACGGCATCCGCTCGGGCATGGGCTGGATCGGCTCGAATTTCAGCCTCACCGCCCCGAGCCTCACGGGCCCGTCCCCCTACTACGCGCTCTACGGCCTGGAGCGGGTCACCGCCTTCGCCGACCGCGAGGTCATCGGCCGGGTGGACGTCCTGGAGAAGGGACGCGGCTTCATCCGCACCGACCAGAGGCCCGACGGGTCCTGGCACGGGACGTACAGCGACGAGATGAACACGGCCTGGGCGATCCTCACCCTGACGAAGTCCACGGCCAAGTCGATCCAGCGGATCGCCGTCAAGCGGCTCGGCGCGGGGACGCTCGTCGGTGGACGCTATCTGCCCAAGGACCTCACCTCGATGACGGTCGCCGGGGGCCGGATCATGAGCCGGCCGATGAACGGCGCCGTCGAGGGGATGCTCGCGGTCCTGGAGGACCCGCGAGTCCAGGACGCGAACAACGCGGTCTCGGGGCTGGTGGAGCGCTATTTCAACGAGGGCCCCGCGGCGTTGCGGCCCTTCAAGGACCGGTTCCGCCGGCTGGTCTCGGACCGCGACCCCGGCGTCCGGGCGGTCGGCGCCTGGGCGCTCGCGCGGATGGGCGAGATGGACGTCATCCCGGACCTGATCGCGGCCCTCGTCGACCCCGACGAGCGCGTGATCGAGGCCGCCCGGTCGGGGCTCCAGCTCCTGAGCCGGAAGATCGACGGCCTGGGACCGCCCAGCCCATCGACTCCCGAGCAGCGGGCCGAGGCCGCCCGTCGCTGGAAGTCCTGGTACGAGTCGATCCGTCCGCTCGACGAGGCAAGGCAGGACGGGCCCGATCGGAAGCGGCAGCCGGACGCCCCGGGTTCCGCAACCGCTGGCGGCGGAGGGACCGGACCATGACCACCGCCACGATGCCCATGGAACGAGCCCAGGATCGTCCCGCAGCCGCCGCGGCGAAGGTCCACGGCGAGTCGTCCTACGACCGCGTCATCGCGATGCTCTCGGCGATCGTCCTGGCCAGCCTGCTGACGGTCGGGCTCCTCGGGCTGATCTACGTCACCAACCAGGCGTTCGCCCTGCGGGTCACCGCTCCCTTGCAGATCGTCGAGGTCAGCGGGGGCGGCGGCGGCAGCCCGGACGGGACCCCCGGCTCGACCGAGAAGATCGACGTCCCCGGCGCCGATGCCGCGGCGATGGCCTCGAACAACGAGGAGGAGGCGGGCGACTTCGAGGAGCCGGCCGTCCAGGCGACGCCCGGCGCGATGCTCGACGCCGTGGCCGAGGCCGGCTCGGGGCTGGCCGAGGTGGACCTCGGCCCGGTGATGCCCAGCGGCGGCCCGGTCGCCAGCGGCCGCCGCGCCTCCAAGCTCGGCACCGGCGGCCCCGGCCTGGGCTTCGGCCCCGGCGACGGCGGCGTCTCCCGCGAGGCCCGCTGGAGCATCGTCTACAACAGCGAGCAGAGCCCCGAGGAATACGCCCGCCAGCTCGACGCCCTGGGCGTGGAACTGGCCGCGGTGTCGGGCCCGGATCGGCTCGTGTACGTCTCCAATTTCTCCAGCCCCGAGCCGACCAAGCGCTACGGCTCGGGGCAGGGCGACGGCCGCCTCTACTTCCTCTGGCAGGGCCGCGGGCGGAAGCAGTCCGACATGGCGCTCCTGCGGAAGGCCGGCGTGGAGGTGGGCGAGGGCATGGTCATCCAGTTCTACCCCAGGCAGGTGGAGGAGCAGCTCGCCCAGCTTGAGGTCCGCTACCGCGGTCGGCAGCCGGGCGAGATCCGGGTCACCCGCTTCGGCGTCGTGCCCAGGGGCGAGGGTTACGGCTTCCAGGTGATCGCCCAGGAGACCCTGCGATGATCCGGGGTTTCCTCGTGCGAGCCGTCGGGCGCGGGCCGCGTGTGGCTGGTCATCCTCGCGAGATCGGGAGCTGATCGCCCAGGCATGGCCACCCTCGAAGTCCACGACGATCAGGGCAAGTGTTCAGTTCGTCGAGCTGGGCGCGCGACCATCCGGTGCTCTTCGGCACCAGCCGCGGCCTGCGACATCGTGCTGGCGGGCGCGGGCGTCGCCCCGGTGCACGGGCGGATCCGCTGGAAGAAGGGCCGCTACAAGGTCGAGGCCTCGCCGGGCGCGGAATACGTCGTGGTCAACGGTCACAAGATGACCAGCGCGAGCCTCCACCAGGGGGACGAGCTGGGCGTCGGGCCGTGCCGCATCTTCGTCTTCCGGCTCGAAGAGGACCTGGAGGGCCGCCCTCGCCGGCCCGCCCGCCGGCCCGACGAGGAGCGGACGCGGGTGCTCGAGGGCCCGCCGCCCCACGCGCCCGAGCCCGCGAAGCGGAAGGAGCCGCCGCGACGCAAGCCGGCCAGAACGGCGGGCTCGCTCCTGGAGCGCGAGGAGTGGCTCGAGGAGCTTGGGATCGGTGGGAAGCCGGCACCCGAGGAAGGCCCCGAGGCTCCCCAGCGGTCCGGGTCCGGCCGCCCGGACAAGGCCTCGCCGGGCCGGCTGCGTCGCTGGATCGGCGCGCTGACGGGGAGGGAGTCCGAGGCCCCGGGGCAGGAGCGGATCGCGTCGTCGCCGGTCGTCTTCGCCCTGGTCGGGGCGATCTGCCTGCTGGCGTTGACGGGCCTGGGGCTCCGCTCGATCATCGCCCGGACGATGGCCGACCAGCAGTTCAACCGGGCCATGGAGGCCATGGAGGACGGCGACTACCGCAACGCCATCCGCGACTTCGACCGCTTCCTGGAGTCCTATCCCGAGGACCCCCGGGCCGGTAAGGCCCGCGTGCGGCGGGCGCTGGCGAACGTGCGGCAGTACATCTCGGTCTCGGGCGGCACCTGGTCCACCGCGCTGGAGGCGGTCCGCGAGATGTACCAGGGCTACGGCCAGTCCGAGGAGTTCCGCGACGAGCGCGTGGAGCTGGCCGAGCTGGTGATTCGGATCGGCGAGGGGCTGGCCGATCGCGCGCGGCGGTCGGCGGACGCCCGGTCGCTCGAGGAGGCGGAGTCGGCCGTCCCGCTGCACGCCCAGATCGCCGGGGAGCCGGCGCCGGCGTTCCTCCAGCGGTCGCGCCTGCCCGGGCTGATCGACCAGGCGCGGGCCGCCGTCCGCATGGCGGACGACCGCCGCCGCGCTGGCGGACATGGACGCCGCGCTCCAGGCGGGCTCGGCGTCGGGAGTCTACAAGGCGGGGACGCCGTGGTCGCCCAGTACGCCGACCTCATGGGACCGGAGCTGATCCGGCGGATGACCGGGGCGAACGACCTGATCCGGCGGGCCGTCAAGGTGTCGCGACCCGGCAAGGCGGCCCGGACGGAACCGCGGCCCGAGCTCCTCGGCCCCCCCACCAGCCTCGTCCTCCGCTCCGGCGAGGGCGAGGGCCGCGGCGCAGGGCCGGCCGAGTCGAGCGTCTACGCCCTGGCCGACGGGTTCATCTCCGCGCTGGACGCCGCGACCGGCGCGCCGATCTGGCAGCGGCCCGTGGGGCTGTCGTCCCCGTTCGTCCCGGTCCCGGTCGCCGGGACGCCCTCGGTCCTGGCCGTCGATGCCCGCCACGGAGAACTGCTGCGGCTGGACTCCCGTGACGGCCGGCTGATCTGGCGGCAGGAGCTGGGCGAGGCGGTGGACAGCCCCCCGCTGGCGCTGGGCGAACAGCTGTTCCAGACCCTCCCCGGAGGCAGGCTGCTGGTGATCTCGCTCGGCTCCGGCGAGGTCCAGGCCTCGGTCGACCTCGGGATGCCCCTGAGCCAGTCTCCGGTCAGCGACGAGCAGGGCCGCCACCTCTACGTGATGGGCCGCCGCGACTGCCTGTTCGTCCTGGCTCGCGAGCCGCTCGGCTGCACGGCGGTGGAATACCTGGGCCACGAGGACCTCTCCATCCCGTGCGCGCCGCTGCGGCTCGGGCGGTTCCTCGTGGTGGCCGAGAACGACCGCGCCGAGGACAGCCGCTGGCGGGTCCTCGTGCTCGACGAGGACGGGTCGAAGCTCCGGCTCGCCCAGCAGGTCGCCGTGCCGGGCTGGACCTGGTCCACGCCCGCCTCGTCGGGCTCGGTCCTCTGGGCGACCGGCGACAAGGGGGGCGTCGAGGCCTACGCGCTGGGCGACTACGCCAGCAAGAACCCCCTGCGCTCGATCGCCCGGCTGAATCCCGACGCCGTCGCCTCCGGCCCCGCCTTCGGCCTGGCGGCCTCCGAGCGGGAGCTCTGGCTGGCCGCCTCTCGCTCGGGGAAGTACGAGCTCGACCCGGAGCGGGGGCAGATCTCGGTCCGCTCCGCCCTGGCGAACATGGGGCCGGCGCTCGCCCCCCTCCAGCTCGCCGGCCGGCACCTCGCGGCGACCTACCAGGACCCGGAGACCGGCGGGGTGAACATATGCGGGGTCGACCCGGACTCGGGCACGCTCGCATGGCGAACCGTGCTCGGCGCCCCCTGGCCGAACGGCCCGGTGGTCTCGCCCGACGGCGCGGGGATCACCTGCCTGGGCCCCGGCGGCAAGGAGCTGACGATCCCCGCGAGCCTGCTGGCCTCGGGCGGGTTCGCCACGCAGGCCCTGCCGCGCCCCGGCGAGGCGAGGATGCCCGAGGGCCTGGTGCTCCGGATGGAGCACGACGGCCGCTCCGTTTCCATCCTCGCTCCCCGCGGCGGTGAGGGCCGCGTGTGGGTCCAGGCGCCCGGGGCCGGGAGGGTGGAGGCCCGTCGAGCTGCCGGCGTCCCTGGCCGCCTCTCCCCTGCTCTGGGATCAGCGGCTGCGCTGGTCCCCGGCGCGCGGACGGGAGGGCGTACCTCGTCGATCCGCTGACCGCCCGCTCGATGGCCGAGCCGTTCGTCCCGGTCTTCAGCCGGGAACGACAGGGCCGATGGCTCGCCCCGTTCCGGCTCGGCGCGGGAGCCGTCGTCTGGCCGACGACGCCGGGCGGGTCCGCCTGCTCAGCCTCCAGGAGAAGCCCCGTCCGCCGGCTGTCCGTGGACGCCGAGAAGCTACTCGATAAGCCGATCATCGCCGACCCGGTCAGGACGGAGGCCGTTGTTATCGTGGTGACGGCGGAGCCTGGTGATCCCTCTCCGCCCGCGACCTGAGCGGTGGGGGCCTGGCCGCTGGAGGCGCTGGCCGAACGCCCGGCCGTCGTCGGCGACCGCGTCTTCGTCTTCGACACGGGGGGCGGGGTCTCGGCCTTCAACCGCGAGGGTCAGCGGGCCTGGCAGGTCCGGCTGGACGCGCCGGCGACCGGGCCACCGATCATCGACGGCGACCTCGTCTGGCTGCTCGACCGCGACGGGAGGCTCCACGGCCGCTCGCTCTCCGACGGCTCGCCGCGGCGTCGCATCGATCCCGGCGCCCTGCCGGCCGGCGGCCTGATCGGCCTGGGGGGACGCGTCCTGGTCCCGACGGCCCGCGGCACGCTTCAGGCCCTCTCGCTCGGCCCGGGGGACCCTCGGGACGGACGGCACTGAGACGCGACGGAGGAGACGAGCACGTGGTCCACGCACCTGCCCATCAACGAGCGATCCTCGGCCTCGGAGCGGGCATGCTCATCGTCGGCGTGCTCTTCTCGCCGGTGCTGGGCCGCCCGCAACAGCCGGCGGCCCCGGGCGTCGATCTCCTTCGCTCGGTCCCGTTCGACCGGCTGACCCTCGTCGACGGTTCCGTCCTGCTCGTCGAGCCGGTCAGCCCGCGGCCGCTGCCCCCGCTCGATCCGAAGCGCACCCGGAAGGGCGAGACGGTCAAGCTCAAGGGCAGCGGCACCGAGATCCCCCTGGAAGGGAACATCGGCCTGCCCGGCGAGCCCTCGAAGTTCAAGTCGCGCGAGCAGCGAAAGGCCGACGACGCGGAGGACGAGTCGGACCGGTCGATCAAGATCCACCTCCTCCAGGAGGCGGAGGTCCGCGACTTCTCGGTCAAGCGGAGCAGCATTCGATCGATCGAATATTTTGAGGAGATGCTGATCAATGAGAGTGCCCGGCTGTCCCTGGCGCAGGACTTCGGCCGCGCGTTCGAGTGCCTCCTGCGGGTGAAATCGAGGAACCCGAGCTGGCCGGGGCTGGACGAGCAGGTCAATCGCTTCCTGTTCGCGGAGGGCAGCGCCGCGCTGATCGGGGGCGACAGCGAGCGCGGGTTGCGGCTCCTTCGGGAGCTTCTTGGCCGGAAGCGGGACTTCCCGGGCCTGCTGGACCGGCTGGCCGACGCCTACAAGGGGTGGATCGCTCGGGCGATGGAGCTCGGCCAGTTCTCCACGGGCCGGCGGTTCCTACACGAGCTGGCGGAGATGGCCCCGGAGCATCCGGTGGTCAGGGACCTGCGCGGGCGGTTCGAGTCGCGTGCGGGCGAACGGGTCAAGCAGTCCGAAAGCCTGGCCGGGCCGGATCGCCTGGATGCGCTGGTCGAGGCCGTCCGGGTCTGGCCGGAGCTGGAGGGCCTGAAGCAGCGATACGCCCGGGCATTCGAGGAGTTCCCCACGCTGGAGGTCGGCGTGGGCGACATCGCCCACCCGCTGGGCCCCTGGGTCCGCTCACCGGCCGACGCCCGGCTGAGCCGGCTGCTCTATCGGCCGATCCTCGCCGACGACGGCGACGCGGCCCGGCAGGGCAAGGCACCCGACCAGCTCGCCGCCGGTCTGGAATCGACCGACCTGGGGCGCCGGCTGCTGATCCGGCTCCAGGCCGGGATCCCCTGGTCCGACGGCTCGCGGCAGGTCGGCGCGGCGGACGTCGCGCGGGCGCTCATCGACCGCTGCGATCCGAATTCGCCCAGGTATCAGGCACGCTGGGCGGACCTGCTGGACCGGGTCGAGGCCGCCGAGGAGTCGCGGGTCGAGGTCCGCCTGAAGCGCCCGCTGGTGAAGGCCGGCGTCTGGCTCGATCGGCCGGTGGGCCCGGCCCACGCCGGGATCGACGGCCGCATCGCCACGGCGGGGTCCGAGCGGCCGCTGGTCACCGACGGCCCCTATGGGTGCCGGTCCTCCTCGGAGCAGGCGACCGAGCTGGTCCTCAACGAGGGCTCCGCGGCCGGGGGAAGCCCGGCCGGTCCCCGTGTCCGGCGGATCCGCGAGCGACGGTTCCCGGGCCCCCGGGGGCTGGTCGGTGCCCTGGTCCAGGGCGAGGTCAGCCTGCTCGCCCACGTGCCGGCGGATCAGGTGGCCGGTCTCAGGAACGAGCCCGAGATCCGGGTCGGCCGGTATGCGGCCCCCTCCGTGCACCTGATCGCCCTGGACGGTCGGAACCCGGCCCTCCGGAATCGCTCGCTCCGGCGCGGGCTCTCCTACGCGGTCGATCGCGCCACGATCCTCGGGGAGACGATCCTCAAGCACCCGGTCGACGAGGGGAACTCCGTGGCCGACGGGCCGTTCCCGCGCGGCAGCTACGCCGACGCGCCGGGTGTGAAGCCGCTGGAGCACAACGCCGCCCTGGCGACGATGCTGGTCGCCGCGGCGCGGAAGGAGCTGGGCGGCTCGCCGATCGAGCTGAAGTTCGAGTATCCCGAGATCCCCGAGGCGATCGCCGCCGCCCCGGTCATCGCCGAGGCTTTCCGGTCCGCCGGGCTGAAGGTCGAGGCGATCGCCAGGCCCGAGACCGCGCTCGAATCGGAGCTGAAGGCCGGGCGGCGGTTCGACCTGGCCTACCGGGTGGTGCGGGTCGAGGAGCCGATCCTCGACGCCGGCCCCCTGCTCTGCCCCGCGTACGACGCTCGCCCGGAGGCCGACGGCCTGACCTCGGCCGTCAGCCCGAGGATCCTCCAGCTCCTGCTCCAGCTCGAGCGTGCCGTCGACGTGTCCACGGCCCGGGGGCTGGCGATCCAGGTCGACCGCGAATCCCGAGACGAGCTGCCCGTGCTGCCGCTCTGGCACGTCGTCGACCATTACGCCTGGCGGTCGCGGCTGAAGGGCCCGGGCGAGACCGCGCAGCGCCTCTATCAGGGGATCGAATCGTGGGAAATCGTGCCCTGGATCCCGAGCGATCCGTGGAGCAAGAAGCCATGATCGGGCCGGGGACCGCGGGGCGAGCGGAGGCATGGATCCTGGGGAGAGTCTGGAGGCTGGGTGGTGCATCCGGCAAGTCCCTTGCGAGAGACGGGGCCGGATCCCACTTCCCCCCTTACCAAGGGGGGACACAGGGGGGTCACGGGCCGAGCTGCGCCGTGTGGCTCCGGGCCTCTACCCCCCCCACCCCCCCTTGGCAAGGGGGGGAGTTCGGCACTCGTCGCGACCCGGTCCCGCCCGCGACGTCAAACGACGTGGCGGATGCACCATCAAGCAACCGGCGCTTGGTTCGGCTTCAATTCGCCGGCCCCCCACCCACCCCTCCCCACAGAGGGGAGGGATTCCGGGGCAGTCCCCTCGCAAGCGCGGGAGGCGAGGATGGGGGGAAGTCGAAGAGAACCCTTGCCGCGTGCCTGCGACTCGGCGGCATCCTGGCGATCTGCGCGCTCGAAGCCGGGGCCGACTCCGGGCAGACGCCGGCGGCCGGCCGCGCCGGACATCCGCCGGCATCGGCATCCGCGCCCAGAGGCCTTCGACCGCCAGCCGTATCGGATTGAGCTGCACCTGGCCTTCGACCCGTCGGCGAAGCTGGATCCGGGGCGCGCGCGTCCTGCTCCAGCAGTGGCAGACGCTGGTGCACCGCTTCGTCGGCGCCCCGTGGCAGGTGACGCCGGCCGCCCGCCCGAGCACGCTGGCCGCGGGCGACCTGGCCGCCCTGGAGCCCGCGGATCTCGCGCGGTTCGACCCGGCCTTCGACAAGGTCTGGCTCGTGCGGGTCTCGGCCGGTGACGGCGACGCGGGGCTCCGGTTCCAGGGGCGGGAATACGACTCGGCGACCCGGAAGCTCCGGGCCGCTCCAGGTCCGCCGCGCCCGTGGTCCTGGCCGGCTCCCGCGGCCTCTGAATTTCTGCCTGGACCTGTTCGGCCCGACGGCGGCTGATCTCCGGGCAGGAGGGCGGGCGTGCCCTGCTGTCCGTCAGGGTGCGTCCCTCACGCCGGTAGCGAGCTGGGCCGCGTCGTCCCGGAGGGACCGTCTTCGTCCCGGTCGGCTGGTGACGATGCCGGACCGCTCGGTCGTCGTCCGCCGCATCCTCTTCACCTACCTGAGCGTGGAGTCGGTCGAGGGGGCCGTCGCGCGTGCGCGATGATCGTCTCGGCGCTTGCGGGACCCGCTCACCCAGCGCGTGTCGCGGCCGAACACCCTCGCGGCGGCACGGGGATCCGGCCCGGCGACGGCACGCTCCGCTTCCGCTTCGTCGCCCGGCCGGACGGCGCGCCGGCGGCGGGCTACACGCTGATCAGCCGCGACTTCCCCGAGGGCGTCCCGCACGAGCTGGGGATGACCGATCGCGGGGGCCGGATCGCCCTGGCCCCGAAGTTCGCCGAGGGGCTCGTCATCCTCCGCCTGCTGGCGGGCAACGCCGAGCCGATGGTCGAGTTCCCGGTCATGCCCGGCGAAAGCTCGGACGAGCGGGAGATCCCGATCGACCCGAAGCCCCTGACCGTCACCTACCAGGTGCAGCTCGACGCCCTCCGCGACGAGGTCATCGACCTGGTGGCCCAGCGCGCCCGGCTGGAGAAGCGGATGGAGGCCCGGCTCCAGGGCGAGGACCTCGCGTCCCTGGAGCAAAATTTGAAGGAATATGCACTCCTGCCGAGGAAGGATGTGTACTCCCGGCGGCTCGAGGAGCTGAAGGACCGGGCCGCGAAGCAGCAGGCAGAGACCAAGACCGCCGTCCTGACGAAGAACATCCAGGCCCGCTTCAACGAGCTCCAGGCCCTGATCGACCGCTATCTCAACGACGAGCCGCTTGCGAATTACACCGAGGCCCTCGATCGGAAGAAGGCGGAGATCGCCGAGGCCGCGAAGGTGAAGGCCGGGGCGAAGGCCGCCCGCCCGGCCCGCGATCCGGCGGGCGCGGCGCCCGGACCCGACGCCGGCAAGACCCCGGCCAGGCCCGCCGCTCCGGCCGGCAAGGACGCGGCGGCACCGACCCAGCCGTTCTGAACCAGGGGACACGTCGCACGGGATCGACGAGGGCCCGGGCGGTCAGGTCAGCTCCGCGTCGCGCCGGCCTCCGCGGGCTCGGCGTTCTCGGGGACGTGGGGGCGGGCCCGGCCGTGCGAGAACAGCCGTGCGAGGGTGGCGCCGCCGCGGAAGAGCCGGAGCAAGGCGGAGGTCGACAGGTTGTCGATGTGCCCGTACCAGGCGGTCGCCATCCGCACGAACTCGAGCATCTTCTCGAGCTGCTCCCGGGTGTACTGCTCGGAGTCGCCGCCCGCCTTGGCTTCCTTGACGCAATGCTCCAGCAGGGCGATCGTGGGGTCCATCTCGCGCCGCTTGCGCTCGGCCATGATCACCCGGAACGTCTCCATCACGTCCTTCAGGGCCTCGAAGCGGTCGCGGCGGTCGCCGATGATGTGCACCCGGCGGACGACCCCCCAGGTGATCAGCTCGCGGAGGCTCGTCGAGACGTTCGACCGGCTGACGTCCAGGAGCTTGCTGATCTCCTCGGCGTCCAGGGGAGCGGGAGAGACGAACAGCAGCGCATGCACTTGCGCCATCGTGCGATTGATGCCCCAGGCCTGGCCCATCTCTCCCCAGTGGAGAACGAACTTCTGCGCGGCCGGTGTGAGGTTCACGGTACGTTCCGCCTGGACTGGATTGTCGATTTCTACAGAAATCTTACTCGGCTGCGGGGCACCGATCAAGCGAGCGAGGGCGGGACGAGGCCGGGCGACCTCGGCCGGTTCCGGCGGCGGGCGACCGGGCTCACCGGGCCCCCTCCGCCTCCGGTGCGGGTCGGTTCGTGTCCGCGGACCGCTCCTCGAATCGCAGGGACGCGGAGTTGATGCAGTATCTCAGGCCGGTGGGCGGAGGCCCGTCCTCGAAGACATGGCCGAGGTGGGCGTCGCACGACTGGCAATGGACCTCGTTGCGCTCCATCCAGAGGCTGCGGTCGACCTCCGAGCCGATCCGCTGCTCGTCGATCGGCCTCCAGAAGCTGGGCCAGCCGGTGCCCGACTCATATTTCGTCGCCGAGTCGAACAGCGGGGCGCCGCAGCAGACGCACCGGTAGACCCCGTCGTGCTTGTTGTTCCAGTACTCCCCCGTGAAGGCGCGCTCCGTACCCTTCTCCCGGGTGACGTGATACTGCTCACGGGTCAATTGCTGCTTCCACTCCTGGTCGCTCTTGACGACCCTGGCTGCGTGATTGACTTCGGACACCGGTTGCCTCCTGACCTGCGGGGACCATCGACCGCTGAAGAAGACCGTCGCTCCAGCCAGCAGTACGAGTGCGGGAACCAGCCGGTTCGTCGTCCGAGCCCACCAGGGACTCCGATTGGGGGAGATCATTGCCATCAGCTCCGAGGGCATGACACTTCGCGAAAGGGCCGATCCTCCGCTCTCCCTGTTGTAGGTCCGCCCCGGCGGACGGCAATCTCGTCGCGGGCGCCGCGTCCTCCGGGGCCGAGGCACCGGCGCCAGGCCCGGATCAGCCCCTGGGGTGGAACATGCGGCGGTAGAAGCCCAGGAAGCGCTCGACCATGGCGGATCCTCCGTAAGGGAAAAGCTGGGGTCGGAACCCTCCCGCGCCGCGTTCGAAGGTGACGACGGGCTGGGCGAACTCGCGGAGCCCGAGCGTGCCGTGGGTCCGTCCGAAGCCGCTGGCCTTGCAGCCCCCGAACGGGGCCGCGGCGTGCCCGGCCGGCGTGACCGCGTCGTTGATCGAGACGACCCCGGCCTGGAGCCTCCGGGCGACGTCGCGCCGGCCACCGGCGCCGCCCCAGACGCTGGCCCCAGCGCGTAGCTCGAGCCGTTGGCGGCGGCCACGGCCGCGTCGACGTCGGGGACGCCCCGGATCAGGACCACCGGGCCGAACGCCCCGGCCAGGGCCGCCTCGGCGGCGGGGGACTCGGCCTGGAGGACGGTCGGCTGATAGAACCATCCGGGCCCACTCAGCGGGCCGCCCCCGGCGAGGATGACCGCCCCCGCCTCGACGGCCCCCCTGATCATCCGGTCCAGCCGGTCCCTCGCACCCGAGTTGATCATGGGGCCCACGTCGGTCCCCTCCTCCGCCGGGTCGCCGACCTTCAGCTCGCGCGCCGCGGCCGCGAACGCCCTGGCCCAGGGGGCCGGATCGCCCACCACGTAGACGCGCTTGACCGCCACGCACGTCTGCCCGCAACCGACGAACGCCGCCCAGGTGAGCGCCCTGACGGTACTCCGCGGGGGGGCCCCAGGCAGGATGATCGCCGGGTCGAAGCCGGAGAGCTCGGCCACGGCGGGGATCCCCCGCGCCGCCAGGGCGCCGAGCACGCGCCGGCCGTTCTCGATCCCGCCGGTGAACATCCCCTTGTCCAGATCCGACTCGACCAGCGCCCGGCCGACCTCGGGGCCGCCGTAGACCGCGGCGACGAGCCCCGACGGGAAGCCCGCCTCGTCCAGGCTCCGCTGGAGCTTCAGGCCGGTCTGGAGCGCCAGCTCCGAGGGCTTCCAGACGACCGCGTTGCCCGCGGCAAGGGCCTGGACGATGGCCGGGGCGTTGAGGAACAGCGGGTAGTTCCAGGTGCCGATGATCCCGACGACGCCGAGCGGCCGCCAGCTCAGCCGCCCCGCCGGCATCAGCAGCCAGCGCTGCCAGCCGGGCCCGATCCGCTCGTCGCCCAGGGCGCGGCCGCCGCGCTTGATCGTCCAGCGGAGGCCGTCGAGCGTCGGCACCACGTCGCCGGCCAGCGCCTCGGGGCCCGGCTTGCCGATTTCGTCGCGGATCACGCCGACCCAGCCGTCGACGTCGCGCGCGAGGATCTTCCAGAGCCGCACCAGCGCGGCCTTGCGTTCGGACCACGGCAGAGCGGCCCAGGACTGCTGCGCCGAGCGGGCGCGGGCGACGATCTCCCCGACCCGCTCGGCCGGTGTGCTGCGGACCCGGCCGACCTCGGCCCCGGACGCCGGGTTGCTTGTGATCAGGACCTCGTCCAGTACGAGCGACATGGTGAATCCCAGGAATCCTGGCCAACACGAAGGGTGAACGGCAGGCGAGCCCGCGCCATGGGGACGCAGCGGAGCGTCCCCGGCGGCCCGCCGCCGAGCAGATCGTAGGCGAGAGGCGACCGGGGAACAAGCCGTAGCCCGAAGGGACCGCTCGAATCATCCGCCGGCCCCGGGCCGCGCTCCGTCGAGCCGCGAGGCGTCACCAGCGGGGGGGACGGCCGGCCATCGCGTCCCGGATCGCCAGGGAGACGAGGTCCGCATCGGCCCGCGGCCCCATCCGCCGGGCGACCTCGGCCCGGATCGCCTCGACGTTTCCCCCGATCCCCGCGGCGAAATCCCGGCCGAAACAGTGATCGAATCGCGCGATCTCGATGAGCCGGGCCGCCTCGCCGTAGGCTCGCCGATACACCGAGGCCGCTTCCGGACCGCTGGGGTCGAACATGGCAGGCAGCCTCCAGCCCGGAGCGCCTGACCACGATCCGGGGCCGAATGGACCGCAAAATACTGTTCTTGAGAACACTGGTGACAAAAGTACACTCTGGTTTCGTCGCGGGCAAGGACATTCCCAACGGTGTCGGGGCTTCTCAAAGACGGGATGCCTGGAGACGTGGGTCGGGTTCTCCAGGAATGTCGGGAGCGTCCCCGGGGACGATTTTTTCAGGATTCCTTAAATTCCTTAGATATCCCAAAAAGCCCAGATTCTCAGATGAGCTTCAGGTTGTTAAACTTTTTCCATGAAATGAGGTCCGGACTTCGTGACGGGGCATAACATTTGGGAGAAACCTTCGACATGCCGGCAGAGCCTTCGACCGACCGGTCGAGGCGTCCGGACAGAAGTTGATCGACCTTTCAACGGATCCGAGTCTCCGCGATGAACAGGCCGCTTGTCACGACACCGCAGAATTCACGCTGGGCGCTCGGGGACCGGACCGAGCCGCGTATCCCGGGGAAGCCCCCCGGGGGGTATGCCGCCGGGGACACCGAGCGCCGGGCCCGCTGGGTGGAGCGATTGACCGGCCAGCGGCTGGGCGAGATGCCGCTACCGCCCGCCGAGGACCTGCGCGGCATCATCGAGAATCACGTCGGCTTCATGCCGCTGCCGATGTCGGTCGCCGCCCCGCTGCTGATCCATGGCGACTACGCCCGGGGGGAGTTCGTCGTCCCGCTCTGCACGCTCGAAGGGACGTTGACCCTGTCGATGAATCGGGGCCTGCTGGCCATGGCAATGGGGGGCGGGTGCCGGACGGTCCACCTCAAGCAGGAACTGAGCCGGAGCCCGGCCTTCTGCCTGCCCTCCATCACCGAGATCGCCCCCTTCCTGGACTGGGTCGGCGACCATGCCGACTCGATCCTCGCCGCGGCGGAGAGCACGACGCGGCATGGGCGGCTGCTGCGGATCGATCCGACGCCCATCCAGCAGTGGGTCATCCTGGATTTCGTCTACGACACGGGCAACGCCGCGGGCCAGAACATGGTCACGCTCGCCACCGAGGCGGCCTGCAAGTACATCCAGGAAGGGACGGGCTTTCCTTATTACCTGGAATCGGGATTCAACGGCGACAAGAAGCCAACCCGGCG
>JAXMBE010000012.1:0-190168 GCA_046349995.1 Isosphaeraceae bacterium
GACCCCCGCGACGAGGCCGACCCAGACCAGGGGCCGCTTCAGCCACCCGGCAAGGCCGCCCGACCCCGCGTCCGCCGAAGGCGCCCGTGCCTCGGGCTTGCTCGAGCTCACGTCCCCTCCCGCCGGCGTGGACGCGGGCGTTGCGGGCTGCTCCTCGACGACCGGCGGGGGGAGGAAGCGGGCCACGCCCTTGCGGGCCTGGTCGGCGAGGTCCGCCGGGGGCCCGTCCCCGGACGGGTAGCTGCGGGGCAGCCGCGTCGTCAGCCACTCGTTGAACTCCGCCCTCCACGCCTCGTGCTCACGCCGCTGGCCATCGCGCCAGGACCTGGCGAACGCGGTGAATTTCCCGGCCTCGACGCCCCGCGTATCCAGCCGGCCCGAGCCGACGGCCTCGCGCACCAGGTCGGATTCGAGCGAGAGCGACAGGACCTGCAGCAGCTCCCGCTGGTGGCGGGCCTTGGCGTGGAAGTTCGCCGGGACGGTGACCGGCTCGGCCTTGAGCCGCCTGGCCTCGGCGGTGAGTTCTTCGGCCTTCCGGTAGAGGGCCTGCCGGTTGCTCTCGAGCTCCATCTTCGACATGGCGGCCAGCCCCTCGCCGGCCTTGGCCTCCATCGCCGCGACGAGGGGCGGCTGGAGGCGGAAGGCGAGATACGCGTGCTGGTTGATGAGCCCGTGGAGCCTGATGAGCTCCTTGAGCAGCTCCAGGGCGGCCCGGCTGCGGGCGATCGACTCGGCCAGGCTCGGCTCATCCCCATCGCCGAGCTCGAAGTTCCTGTTGAAGGCGTCGAGGAGCAGGTAGTACTGGTCCGAGTGGAGCGTGGCCGCGTTCAGGTGCCTCACGTACTCCTTCGCGTAGCGCAGGGCATCCCCCCCGCGGGGCGGCGCGGCCGCGGACCCGTCCATCCCCTCGCCGGTGACCTTCGCCTCCTGCCCCGCCGCGTGGCCGTCCATGTAGGCCAGATAGGAGTTCGGCTTCTCGACCCCGGGCGGGGAGGGCTCCCTCCCGTTGAGCCCGGCCCGGGACCCCTCGAACCAGGCGTCCACGGCCCCCTCGTCCCCGTATCGCTCGAGGAGCAGCCGACGCCGGACGGCCTCGTCGTGCTGGCGACGGTCCTCCCTGGCCCGGGCGTAGCCCCAGCGGAAGGCGTTGTTCTCGCCGGCGTACCCGGGATAGAACCTCGGGCCGGTGTACCCGGCCCGGTAACCGCGCTCCCAGTCGGGGATGGTCCTCGGGAAGTAATTGGCGATGTTGCTCGGCGGCGGTGGCACGGCCACCTCGGCCGGGGGGGCCGTGGGGGCCCGGCCCGGGACGGGACCCACGAGGAGCAGCAGGCAAAAGGCGGCAAGGAAAGCGATTCGCGCTGGCATGGTGTCCCCCTTCCTAGTCGGCGGAGCGGACGAGCGTCCCCTTGACGTCCTCGATTCGCCGACGAAAGTCCTCGACGGTGCCCGGCTCGGGC
The DNA here is from genome assembly GCA_046349995.1 of Isosphaeraceae bacterium. Taxonomy (GTDB): domain Bacteria; phylum Planctomycetota; class Planctomycetia; order Isosphaerales; family Isosphaeraceae; genus Aquisphaera. The sequence goes on from JAXMBE010000012.1 coordinate 1,461, forward strand.
GGAAGCTTCCCCTCGCGGCGCAATCGCTCGCGGTAGCCGTCCTCGACGAGGAGGGCCCGGACGTCGTCATCCTGCGGGTCCGGTGCCCCTCCGAGGTCGGGGAGGCCGGAGGATGCTGCGACGGTGCCGCCGCGTCCCGGTGGCCGCGGCGGCCCCCCTCCGACCTCTCCCGTCCCGAGGGCGACGGGCGTGGGTGCGGCCCCGGGATGGGCGACCTCGACGCTCGGCGACCGCCGCTCCCGCCGCGGCCTCCCGCCGCGGCCATCCCACAGGGCGGCGGCGCCGAGGACGGCGACGACCAGCACGGCGGCGGCGACCTGGCCGAGGACGGCGAGTTGCTCCGGGGAGACGGCCCATCCCCGCGGGCGGGCCGGCCCCGGCGTGACGGCGACCGGCAAACTGCCGGCGGGAGGCGGCAGCTCGGGCGTGGTGCTCGACGTGAAGACGAAGGAGGAGAAGTCGTCCATCGTGGTCACTCCCGGGGCCGGGCCGCTCGCCCGCGGGGGCAAGCGGCCGCGGCCGTGGCCGGCTCCGTTCTCCTCCCCGACTCCGGCCTCGGCGACCGGGTCCTGGACCCCCGGGGGCGGCCCCGACCGCGTCGGACCGGCAGGGCCGGTGGCGTGCCGTTGGACTCCGGGGCCGACGTCTCGGGGGCCATCAAGGCGACGGCGCTGGCGGGCGGCAAGCTCGTCGGCGCGCCGCCCGAGTCGGGCAAAGGGCGGGACAGGACCTCGGCCCGCTCCTCGCCCGTCACGGGGCTGAGCATCGCCTTGCCGAGCTCGAGAGTTTGGCGGAGCGAGGCGTCGAGGGCCGCGGCGAGTTCGCGGTCGACCTCGTCGCCGGCCTCGATGGACTGCCTGGCCTGGCGCCGAATCTCGACGACCTTGTTGAAGACCCTGGCCTGGGCGTCGAGGACGTCGGCCTGGATGGCGGCCGCTTCCTCGGCGGCGACCGCCTGCAGGCCGCCGTGGAAGAAGCCGCGGAACCAAGCCGAGAGTTTTCGGGAGATGAGATTCATGGGTGCAAGCTCCTTCTTCGGATTGAGGAGGCGTCGTCTATTTGATAAATATACCCTGGGGGTAGATTTATACCCAAAAAAACCCACCCTGGGGGTGGGAATTTTTGGGATTCTTCTTAAGATTTTACTAAGTAACTACTTATGAGGTCTACCGGCCGTACGACTGGTCATCTTGAAAGCCTCCAGCTCCTTTCGGCCGGTAAGATGCTCCGAACCAACACGCACCCCGAACCGCTTCTCAGCGAAGAAGTCCTTGATTCGCTCGATGCTCAAGTCGAGTTCTTCGGCTACCTGTTTCCGCCGGAGAATGTCCGGCGATTCATCGACCCGTTTCATCAATTCGCCAATGTGTGGCAAAAGGTCCGGGATGATCGCGGGGTTCGAGTCCATGAGTTCAATCAGTCGGCATATCGCTCCTACGGCCTCGGTCAGCGGGTTTTGGGAGAAGGCCTGCCCTTCTAGGTCTGCCGCTGTCGTCGGTCCCGATGTTCCTTCGACCCGCTCCGCCCTCATATCGTCCTGAAAATTTAATTGATGTTCAAACGTACTTGCAAGCTCAGCATCCGGCAACGTGTGGGGCGAAGTCAAACCCTGGAGCTCTTCGTGGGAGCCAGCCACATAGCTGCTCATCTGCAAACGGACGAGCATTTCGTGGGCCAGGAGTCGCGTCTTGTTCGTGAGTCTCGTACTTTCCGAAGGGGCGATTTGCCTTTTGTCAGCCATCGGCTCGCTCTCTCATAGCCTTTCCGACCGCTCCGCTCTCCCCTCCAGGTTACCCCCCAGGGCGGCCCGGCACATAGAGGCTTCGGAGGGTAACCCGAACGGCCCTTCTGCTCGGAAGTGTAGCTTGGTCGACCAGCGGGCCACGAAGTTGGTCGGACCCGGCTGTTCCCGATGCCGAACACGAGAACACACGAAACCCTAAGCCAGCTCGCTCCCTTATCTCAACCAGCAACGCCAGCTTTATTGAATTGCCAACAATGCCAGCATTTCCGGCATTCAGTCCGACCCGGTCCGGCGGCGTTCACGGCTGCCGTAGGACTCAAGTGCCTCTTCGATGAGCTGGCCGAGCTGGCACCTGCGGCTCCATGACCAATCAATGTACTCATCGATAAGCGATGACTTAATCCGCAAGGTCACCTTCTTCCGCTCGACCGGCCCCTCGGCTCCTCTACCCGTCCCCGGGGGCCGTCCCCTCCGTGCTTTCGGCTTCTCGGCCTCCCCCCTGCCCTCTCGCTTCTTGGGCGTTGCCGCCAGGATGGGCCTCTGCTCCTCGGGCTCCTTCTCCCGCTCCTCGACGGTCGGCGAGACCTCCCTACTCGGCTCCTGGGCGGTCTTGGGCGACGGGCTGCCGATGAGGCCGCCGAGCACCCCGGAGACTCCCTTCTTCAGTTCAGGCATGGCTCAACCTCCAGGGTCGCGGGGGCTCCGTTCATGAGCCGTTCGAGCACGGCGGCATAATCGTCGAGGGCCGCAGACTTGGTGAGCTCCAGGACGCGGCCCTCGGTCGTCGCGTAAAGGAGGGCCGCCTCGGAACGGACCCGACCGAGGACCGGATAGAGCCGGGCGAGCTCGGTCTCGACCTGGCCCGTGATGCTCCTCCTGGCGTGGCAATCGGTGATGACCGCCCCCAGAATCCCCAGGTCGGGATTCACCTGCTCTCGGAGAATCTGGATAACCTCCTCAAGGTGTGCCAGTGCCCGGAGCTCGAACCCTCCCGGCTTGACGACGACGACGAGCCCATGAGCGGCCGTGAGGCAGTTGACCGCGAGCACGCCGAGCGACGGCGGGCTGTCGATGATGACGGTCGCGTCCTCGGGGATGTCCGACTTCTGGAGGCAGGACTTCAGGAGGTACTCGCGAGCCGTCTCGGCGACGAACTGAGTCTCGCCGCGGGCCAGGTCGATGCTCGACGGGGTGATGGTCAGGTTCTCCGTGATGCGTTCCACGGGCAGGGCCCTCCGGAAGCTCATCGCCTCGTAGAGCCGCCCTTCCGGGTCCGAAATGCCGAACGCATTCGTGAGGCTGGCCTGGGGGTCCATGTCCAGCATGTGGACCGGCTGCCCGGTGCGGGCAAGCAGGACCGAGAGGGCCGCGGCCGTTGTCGTCTTGCCGACACCGCCCTTCTGGTTGGCGATACTGATGATTCTTCTCACGGGTTCCCTCCCTCGGAATTCGCCATAAGTGATGACCTCATCACATAAATCAATCCCGGCATTATGGCAATGCCGTAAATGCCGGCAGCCCCAGCTTTGCCGGAAATGCCAGCATTCTTCCGAAGCCAGCGATTCCGGCATTGCTGGGAAAGTCGGCATTTCGCCGGTGCTGGCGATGCTGGCATCGCCGGAAAAGCTGGCATTCTGGCTTTGACGTCTTTTGTTATCGGGTTTCGCTGGGCCCGGACTTTGACTGAGGCAGGGCAGGGGGGGAGTGCCGATGTACTTCTCCGGAGCGGTCGAAATCGCCACCTAGCCGCTTAAGCGGCTGCGACACCTTTCCGCCGAGGCGGTGAAAGGGTTTTACGCCATGACCCAAGAGCTTCCCGACGGCCAAGCGGGCAAGTCTCGCAAGCGTCTCCCCGCCAAGCCGCCTGGGCGGAATGGCGGCGGGAAGCTGAAGGCGACAATCCATCTTTCCATCGAAGCATCTCAACGCCTTGATATTCACGCCACGATGATGGGCACGGACCGCTCAAGCTTGGTAGAGCAGCTCATAAACACCCATTTGAGGCGTTACGTCGTCTCCGACCGCGGCGGGCCGGAGGCCCAGGGCGAGCCGTCCGCGGCCTGAATCCGGGAAGTGGTGAGAGGGCGGGGGAGAACTCGACGGCAGGGACCCGCGTTAAAGGCCCCAGGCGGCCCGCTACGGTCCGTTTCCGGTCGGGTCCATGGGGAACGTAGGGCACCGGGGAATCGCGGCCCTAATCGAAGAGCGAGGGCTGCGAAACGGCCCCCTCCGTCTGGGCCTCCTGGTGCAGGCTGAGCTTCGCCCTGATGTAGGGGTCCCGGATGTGGGCCCGGAACATCGCCTGTGCGATGCTCCTGTGCCCCGTCTTGTTCTGGTTGTACTCCTCGACGGCCGCGGCCGGGGCAGCCTCGAGGGCCTCGACGTCGAGGGCCTCCTGCTCCTCCGGGGTGAGGCCGTCCCAGAAGGCCTTCATCCGTGCGTGGGCGGCCCGCTCCCGCTCCCGGAGCCTCCTCGCGTTGGCCTCCTCCCGCTTCTTGCGGGCCTCGTCGTTCGCCTTCTCGGTGCGTTGGGCCTTTGTCTCAAAACCGTCAGGGGCCGGGTGATTGTCGCGGATGGCCGCAACGAGAAATGCCCCTCGGTCGTTCACCTGGCCCTTCTCGTGCTTCCAGTCGGTCACCTCGAGCTGGAGCCTGATTCTCTCCTCGGGGAACTCGGCCACGAGCTCGCGGGCGACCCGCTCGGTGACGCCTCGCTTCGCGAGTTCCTGCTCGAGCGTGGTCGGCTGCTCAATCTCGATGACGACCGGCCCGCCACGCTTCGTGAAGGCCCGGTACTCGGCCCGGGCCTTGGGCCCCGGCGTGTAGAGGATGACCCAATCGGGCTGTCCCTCGGAGTCGGTCGCATCCTCGAACTCGACCGCCTTGATGTAGCCGGATTTCCTGTGCGGGGCGTGGACCTTGTACATCTGCTTCTTGACCCGCTCGTAGTCGGCATAGCGAGTCTGCGGGGCGTAGGTGCAGAACTCGGAATAGACGAGCCTCGCACTCGGCCGGTTGTGCTTTAAAGCCGCGAACATCTGGTAGCTCAAAATCTCGTAGAAGCGTTGCGGGGCAGGGGGGAGCCCGCGGAGGTAGTCATAATCGAGGGGCCTGGTCATGGCCCCGTTGAGCACCTGGATGTAGACGTCGTTCAGCACGATGTAGACCGCATCGGCCCGCTTGCCGTCCGGCAGCTCCTCGCCCGTGAAGATGACGCTGTAGCGGTTGAACCCCGCCTCGATGGTCCTCTCGCCCCCGTCCTTCAGCTTGTACTTGGTCTTGGCTTTGATGAACGCCTCGGCGTTCTGGTAGATGGCGTCCTTGACGTTCTGCGTCCCCTTGCCCTCGCTGATTCCGAGGTCGCGGCAAATCTGCCTCAGGCTCCCGAGCCTGATGACTTTCGGCACCGGGCGGCTCGCCTCCTCGATGCGGCGGTTCACAATCAGCGTGTCGAGCTTGTAGGCGAGCGGGCCGGGCTGATGCTTCACGAGCCACCGCACCTTCACCTCGCCGTCCTGGTCCTTCTCGCGGATGTTAATCCCCACGTTCGACTTCGTGCCCAGGTTGTGAATCGGGAACCGGGAGAGGGCGGTCTCGACGCGGATGATGTTCTGCGGGAGGAGGTCGGTGCCGACCTCGGGATTTCCGGGCATCGATTCCATGGGATTCCATCCGATAAAAATAACAACAACAAGTCATCTGTTGTTGTTGTCTTACATAGTCTAATAGTCTAATAGTCTAGGGCTGCCAAGGGGTGAAATAAAGCGAGTAAAGTCCCGATGTTACGGAAATTCTGGAGGCCGAATCGTCTCCTCAAAGTGAGCGATTTGTCTCCTCAAAGTGAGCGAATCGTCTCCCCAAAGTGAGCACCGCGTCTCCCCAAAGTGAGCACCCGTCTCCTCAAAGTGAGCGGATTGTCTCCTCGAAGTGAGCACCCGTCTCCTGAAAGTGAGCGGCAAGCCCGATGAACGGGCGGGTATTTCCAGGGCTGCCGGGATTCGTCTCCTCGAAGTGAGCACCGAGGGCGGAAAAGCATCTCGGTGGCCGGGAAAAACCGGGAAAATCAGCAGTTTGGGACTCAAGGCAAGGCTGCGAAGTGGGCTCACTGCTCACTTTCAGGGGACGGCTCTCCTCCATCTGCTCCCTGCCCTCGGCCCCGTCGCTCTCGCCCCTCAAGAGGGCTGGGGGCGAGAGCGACGGGGCTGAAGGCAGGGCGGGATAAGCCCTCGCCTCCCGGCCGGTCCCCCACCTCCCGGGCCCATGCTCTTGGTTAGCAGAGCTTGAGCACCCTCAATTTTCGGCGGCAGGAGCCGCCGGGACATTCGTCGCCCGGAGGGCGACACCTCATCGGTTTTCGCGGCGACGGAAAGAGCAGGGGGCATGACCGGCCTCCGGCCGGGCGTGACCCCTGCCCGGAGCCTCTTGCGTTAGGGATTGGAGGGATGCCCGAAGGGCAGTCCGCTCGAGCGGACCGAAGCGTGAGCGGAGTCCCGGAAAGCCCGACCCGGCGAAGCCGGGGAACGCCCAAATCGGGGATATCCCGGGCCTCAGAAATCGGCCCGGGGAATATCCCCGAAATGGCGTCCTCATCCCGGCCGCAATTCCGCGGAAAATTGAAGATATTCGACATATCATGCCCTGCAGGAGCATGGACGGGTGTGAGGGCTGGTTGGTGGACGGAAAGACAGTGAGTGCAGTGCGGCGGCGAGCCGAGGGGCGGAGCAAAAAAGCGGTGCAAGAGAGCCAAGAGAGCGAGCGGTGCGGGTTGGAAATGGTCGAGGCCGAGGGCTCAAGGACGGCGAGAAGAACGGTGCCAAGGTGATGAGCAAGACGGCTGGCAGGAATTATGAAGACAGCGTCTCGGGGAAGGGACTGTGCGAGTTGAAGACGGCTGGAGGTCGAGGGAGACGGCTGAGACGAGACGCCCCGTGAGGGTGGTGGCCGAGAATCGGGGAGCGGGTTTGGTGGGCTGCTCGCCGGGAGAAGTCAGGGCGTGGCTTGTCGGAAAAAGGGCTGCGTGGTTGAGACGAGAGACGGGGCCGCAGGAAAGGAGAAAAGCGTTTGAGAAATGCGACCGGTGGCAGCCAGGTCGGCATGGAGGTGGGGCTCCTGGCCCTGGAACAGAGACCGGGACCAGGTCGCCAGGGGCGAGGCCACGAGGAACACCGCTCCCTGGCCCGAGGAGCGGCGGTTGCTCGGGCCCGAGGGGAAGGGAGAGGGCCACCCGGAAAACGCGGCTCCTGGCGGCAGCCAGGCCGCTTCGAGCGATACCTGCCGCTTCCGCTCGATGTTCCGGCAGGCCATGGCCGCGACTTCCTCAATCTCGCGGTCAAATTTCCCGGCCCGAATCTGCTCGATAATCACCGGCCCCGGAACGGCACGGTCACATGAGGGGTCGATGACGGCGGTGGTCTCACCTCCCAGGGCCGTCAGGCGTCGGCTGCCGTCCGCTGCCGTCGGCGTCGGGCACGAACGACCCGCAAGCCGAGCACGCGGAACAGCCGGTCGGCGACTTCGAGCGTGAGATTGTCCCGGTCGCCGGCCAGGAATTTGTTGAGCGTGGACTGGTCAACGCCCGCGTCCTTGGCCAGCCGGTACACGCTCAGGCCGCTGTCGCGGGCCGCCTCGCGGAGATGGTCCGCCAGACTCGGGGGATCCTCCTCGGGGATTTTCGCCTCGCTTCGAGTCATGGCGGACCGGGTTCCTTTCCCGAGGGGCTCAATCCTCTTCGGGCAACGTGATGGTGATGCACGGGCTCGCGTCGTCATCCGGGCCGCAGACGGCCTTCAACTGGACAACCGGCGGCTCGCCCTCGGCGTTGTCGTTCCGGACGTGGAGGTGGAAGAGAAACATGGAGCCGACTCGATTCCAACGCTCAACGCCCCACCGGCACATCCAGAGGATATCCCAGAGCCGCCCGGCTTCGTCCTGGGCCTCGACGCCATCGGGGACCTCGACATATTCCGCCCACACCGCCCGGGAGAGGGCCACGGGGATGCGAAATCCGGCTTCCCTGGCGGTCTCGGTCACGTCGATCAGGGCCCCGTCGGCGATGGCCTGCTCCCGCGTGTAGGCGAAAATCACCTCCCCGAATAGGCCCTCGGCATCAAGCCGTGCGGGCTGCTGCGTCGGCTCCTGGCTGTCCGGTCGTCCCTCGGGGGTAGGCTGCGGCATGGCCCGACCATCGCACGATTCGGCATCTGGAAATGAGCGCGTAAAAGGGACCCACCCTGAGCGCCTAATTGGGACCCACCTGGGGTCTTGAAGATAGCCGCTCTGGGCAAGGGCGGCAACCAGGGTTCAGTCGGCCTTTCGGCCCTTCTTGGCCTTCATCGACTCACGGAAGCGGTAACTCTCGCCGTTCATCTCCAGGATGTGGCAGTGGTGGGTCAGGCGGTCCAGGAGCGCCGCGGTCATGCGCTCGCCCTGGAAGATCTGGCCCCACTCGCTGAACGGCAGGTTGCTCGTCACCAGCAGGCTGCCACGTTCGTAGCGGTCGCCGAAGACGCGGAACAGCAGTTCGACCCCGCCGCGGCTCATGGTCACGTAGCCCAGCTCGTCGATGATCAGCAGGTGGGCGCGGTCGAGCTGCCGGAGGAACCGGTCGAGCGTGTACTGCTTCTGCTCCTTCTCGAGCTGGCTGACCAGCTCCGCCGCCGTGAAGAACCGCACCCGCAGGCCCGCGCGACAGGCCGCCAGGCCCAGTCCGATCGAGATATGAGTCTTCCCCGTGCCGTGACTCCCGATCAGGCAACAATTGAATTTTTGTTCAATCCATTCACAACGTCCCAGCTCCAGCACTTTCGGTTTGGACAGGCCCGGCAGGGCCGTGAAGTCGAAGGTGTCGAAGTCCTTCTCGACGGGGAAATCGGCGTTCCTGATCCGCGTGCCCACCGCGTTGGCGGCGCGGGCGGCCAGCTCGAGTTCGGTCAGGCCCAGCAGGAACTGGACGAAGGTCTGGTTACCCGCGGCGGCGTCCCGTGCCAGCCTCTCGAACTCCTGACCCATCGTCGGCAGGCGGAGCTGCCGGAAGTGGGTCTTCAGCAGCTCGACCATGACATCGGCCATCGGCAAAGTCCTTTTCAGAAGGGGCTCAAACAAAGACGCACCGGGCCCGACCGTCGGGTCCGGCTGATCTCGATCAGGCGAGGAGCACGCTGACCGGGAGCTCGGAAGGCTGGTCGCAACATAATCGAATCGTTGTGTCATAATGTGATGCTTCGGGAATCTCAGGATTTCCAAGGAGCTCGTCGAAGCGGCTCAGATCGGGGAGCGGGACATGGATCTGCGGCGGCGCGGGCGTGCCGGGAGATGTAGCCCCGACAGAGGCCGGTGTCGCGATCGCGGCGAGCACCTGCACCCGGCGGGTGACGGACTCGACGCCGATCTGGTCGGACTGCGTACAGGACTCGATCGCTCCGCGGACACGATCCAACGGGTGTTCGACGAGCAGCTGCAGGACTCGCGCGTACCGGCGTCCGCCGGCCGTCGCGCCGTGCTCCCGCTCCAGGGCGGCGCGGAAGGCGGCGAAGCAGGCGGGGAGTTCCCAGTCGCGGAACACCGGCGCGTGGTCCAGCGTGGCGGGCTTGCGGTCGAGCGTCGCCAGGTAGTGGAGCGGATCGAGCACCATCGCGTGCCGTTGGTGCGACCGCTCGTGCCGCGCGACGACCTGGCCTCGGGACACGATCACGACCCGATCGACATAGCCCTTGACCGTCACCGCCTGCAACGCGAGCGGCCGGGGGACGCTGTAACGGTTGGTGTCATAAGCAATCGTCTGATACTTGTCGACGGCGACCGCCTGGCGGATCACGCAGGGGTCGAACCGATGGCCGGGCAAGGGCCCCGCGGCGGCGCGGTCCTCGGCGAATCGGTCGTCGATGACGAACGGGCCGGAGAGCGAGTGCACGGTGCGCCGGCGCTCGGCCTCGCAGTGTTTGCGAAACAATATGTTCAATTCATCGAGATCGGCGACCCCGGGGACCGGCGTGGCGAATCGCCGCTGGACGGCCTTGACGGTGCTCTCGGCGTCGGGCTTCTCGTTGCCCCGCGCCGGCATGCAGAAATGGGGGTCGAAGGCGTAATGGGCGGCCAGCGCGGCGTACCGCGAATGGAGCCGGCGTTCGCGCCCCTGGAGGATCAACGTGGCGACCGTCCTCGGGTTGTCCCACCAGACCTCCCTGGGGACGCATCCGAAGAAGTCGAAGGCGGCGACCATGCCCTCGAGGATCGCCTCGGTGCGCTCGAACGGCATCGCCAGCACGAAGGGGGCGTTGGAGTAGGCCCAGGTGGTGACGAGGAAGGGGACCAGGCGTCGGCCTTCGGGGAAGTCGACGTGGATGTGACCGAAATCGGCCTCGAGGCGGCGGCCGGGGAGGTGCCCCAGCGGGACGAAGGTTTCTTGATGTCGGACTCGGTGCCGCCGCAGGTAGCGTTGCACCTGGGCGTAGCCGCCGGCGTAGCTGTGCTCGTCGCGAAGTCGCCGGAACACCTGGGCGGCGGTATGCCGCTGCTTGGGCGGCGCGGCCTCGTCGTCAGCGAGGATCTGATCGATGAGCTCGTGGAATGGCCCCAGAACCGGGGCGGGCCGGTCGTTGGTCCGGGTGTAGGGACGCGGCTCGGACTCGGCCAGGACCCGGCGGATCTTCCGCCGCGTGTGATGGAAGTTGCGCGCGATCTGGCGGATGGACATGCCATCGCGTCGGGCGCGTCGAATCGCTCCGTAATCGTCCACCGTAAGCACATCCTGACCTCCCTGAAGGACCGGGTGTCCAGAAAGACATCCAGCCTAAACGGAGGCGGTTACGGTGGGTCCCTTTTATGCGCTCAAAACGCCCCAGGGTGGGTCCCTTTTACGCGCTCATTTCCAGCATCCTCCGTCGAGTCCGGCCAGTGCTCGGGGTCCTCGACCTCTTCGAGATAGCTCTCGGCAATCTCGAACCAATCGACTTCCGAAAGGGCGGCGGACAAGAGGTCCGCGAAGAGGCTCGACTCCTCCGAGAGGGGATTCACTTCGCGGACATTCTCTTCCAGCTCCTCGGCGAACTGGCGGACATCATCCTCCCGGCCCTTCCACGACCGGGCCCGCTCCATCCAGTTCCGGTAGGTGGCCTCCTCGTTGTCGAACCAGAGCTTGACCGCCCAGGTCTCGTAGTTGGCCCACCCGTTGTACTTGCGTGCTCCATGATCATCGCTCATATTCCTCCTTGTTCGATTGAATTCCGGGGGCAACACCATGCCCCCGAACGCACGCCAACTGTAGGGCATTTGCCCTATAGTTGTCAACTGATTTGTGCGTCCTTCTCGGGGATTCCTCGCGAATTCTCCGCCGCCCGCGTGGCCCGCGGCGGAGGCCTAGGGCGAGATGCCCCGGCCGTGACCTCGCCGCTGGGCCTGCTCCTGGTCGAGCCTCGGAGTCGGGGGAAGCGGGATTTCCCGCTCCCTCCGCTTCTCGTCGAGGACGACCTGGGCGGCCATGGTCTTCTGACGCTCCCGGCCGAGGGCCCGGAGGAGGTCGGAGAGCTCCGGGCCTCCGGCGGAGGCCTTGTCGCAGAATAAATGCGTGGAGATTTTCGACCGCGAAACCTGCACGTATCCGAGGTGCTGGTCGGTCATCGGCCCGCCCATCAGGACGTGGCAATGGGCCAGGGTCTCGCCCTGGGTCTTGTGCGTCGTCGCACAGTAGCCGAGGGCCAGATTCCTGGCCGCATACCGGGAGAAATTGACCGTGATTTCCCGGCCCTCCCGGTCGAGACGCACGGTGATTTTCCGGCCCGAGTCGTCCACCCGCACGAGGGTCGCCATGTCCCCGTTGTCGATCGCGAGCTCCTTCGACTTCTTGAGGAATATGAGCCGGTCTCCCTCGTGGAGGAAGACCCCGTCGGCGAAGACCTTCCTGTCGGCCGAGACGTTCCCGGCCTCGATCCTCGCGGCCTGGGCCGCCCGGTTGATGGAAATGACCTCCGCATTGGTCGAGGCGAGGAGGAAGACGCCCTCCGGTTTCTGGATGCCTCCGTCCTTCTTCCACTGCTCGAGCAATTTCGCCATGGCCTGCTCCCTGGTGTCGGCCAGGTGGAAGCACTTGTTGTCGATGAAGGCCTTGATGGCCTCCCCGGCGTCGCCCCGCTCGATGGCGGCGACAGCCTGCCGCTGCCAGATTTCACCCTGGCGGCGGATGACGGTGAGCCGCTTTTCCCCGAGGATGTCTCCGAGGAACTTCAGGCCCCCGCCGGCGTCAATTGGTTGAAGCTGCTTCGGATCCCCGAGCAGGATGCCACGGCAGTCTTCCGAGCACCTGATGAGGCGAATGAGCCTCTGGAGGTCCTTGGTGCCGACCATCCCACTTTCATCGAGCACGATGGTCTTGCGGGCGAGCGAGAGCTGCCCGTTCTCGGACCGCCAGAGGAGGCTTGCGAGAGTACCCGATTCAATCCCGGTCTCCTTCTGGAGCTTCGTGGCGGCCTTGCCGGCGAGGGCACAGCCCAGGACCTCCCGGCCCTCGGCCCTCCAGACCTCGGCACAGGTGAGCATCGCGGTCGTCTTGCCGCTGCCGGCGATGCCGGTCATGACGCGAATCCCGGGGCCCGTTAAAAGGTGCCTGACGGCCTCGGCCTGCTCGCCGTCGAGCTTCGGGGTGCTCTTCCTGATGGCCTCCTCAATCAGCTCCCTGCGGCTCCCCGGGCGATCCTCCCGCTTGATGGCGAGGACGTCCCGGAGCATCCGCTTCTCGAGCTCGATGACCTCCTTCGTCGTGAACCGCTGCTCCCACTTCTCGGCGTACCGGTTCCGCTTCCGGTCGGGCTTCTCGGTCCGGACTTCTCCGAGTCTCACCAGGTCGCGAGTGCGGCGTTTCTCGGCGATGAGCTCGCGGACGTCCCTCAAGGAGAGCTTCCCCATGGCCCGCTCGGCCAGGGCCCTGGTCAAGTCCGCCTCGCTCCAGTGCGAATTCTGCCGCGAGAGGGCCTCGCTCGCCTGCTTCCAGAGCCCTTCCTTCCGGGCGTCCCGGACTTCGGGGCGAAGTTGGGAGAGCTTCACGCCCGGCTCGAGGTGACGCCGGAGAAATTCCGGCGTGATGCCGTGCTCCAGGGCCTCGGCCTGCCACCTGGCGAAGAGCTCGTCCCGAGGCTTCTCGGTGTCCTTGGTCCTCCTGGTCTCCTTGGCGACGAGCTCGGCATACCGCGAATCCGCGGCATCGAGGCTCCCCTTCCGGAGGGCCAGCTTCTCCTCGATCTCGGCCCGCCGCTTGCTCGCGTCGTCAATCCATTCCTGCGGGATGCAGGCCAGCTCCCAGCCGACGCTCGAGCCGATTCTCCGCTCCTTGAGCTGGAACCCGAGCTCGAGCATCCCCTGGCCGCAGACGAGCCGGTAGACGGCCCCCGCGGCCATCTTCCAGTCGTACATGAACGTGGGGTCGATCGCGGTGGTCCTGCCGTCGCCGTGCCTCGTCACGTTGATGAGCAGGGCGTGGGTGTGGAGCTGCTGGTCCTCGGCCCTCGAAGTCCCATGGTCAAAAAGTGCAAATAAGAGCGGGCACTTGACTCTCGCGAGCCCGTCGGTCCCGACGCGGGCATAGCCCACCTTCTCCTCGAGGAACGAGAGGGCGGCCTTCACCGCGGCCCGGTGCTTCTCCTCGATGGCCCGCCGCAATTCGGGGTCGGCGACGCTCCAGGCACAGGAGAGGCTCTTGGGGGCGGAGAAGGTCAGGTCATGGCCGGGGTTGCGGGCCTCCTTCCCGGCGTTGTTGACGAGCTTCTCGCCCGGGTCGTGGGGGTCGTAGCCCGCACACAGCCGCTCGACGTGCTCCTTCCGGGCGATGCCCTCGAGGCCGAATTCCCCGGCGGCGAGGCCGTGCCAGGTCGGCATCGGCTCGCCCTTCTCGCCCTCCATGTAATAGTTGATGTTGGCCAGCGCCAGGTAATATCCCGGCCCGCCGGCGAGTGGGGCGACGGAGAGCAACGGCGTGACTCCCTGGTGGCTCTAGTCAAGTTGATGGGACCAGTGGATTGAATAGCAGGCCCGAGGCGGGGGGCGAAAGGGAAGAAATCGGCCCCCGTCCCATCGTATGACAACGGTCAAGGACCTCGTAATATCTGGATAATGATGATGAATTTCCGGGGACCCCGAGAAATCCCGAGGGAAGGACGTGACCCGGACATGGTGACGGCCTCGGAAATCGCCAGCTATGCCTTCTGCCCGAAAGCCTGGCGGCTGGGCTCCGCCCTGGGTTTGAGGCCGAATAACGAGCGGCAACTCGCCCGGGGCGAAGAAAATCACGAGTTAACCGCCGTGCTCGAGCAGGCGACGCAACTCGGGTGTCGTGTCGCGTTTGCGTTGCTTGCCTTAGGTCTTCTACTGGTCGGCCTCTTCCTCTGGGCGGTCGGCCGATGACGGAATATCTCGTGATTTTCGGCCTGGTGGCCCTGATTCTCGGGGCCCTGCTCTGCTGGTGGGCCCTGAAAATCCGGAAAAATCGAGGGCTCGGGGGCGGGGAAACGGTCGCCCTTGATGACCTGTTCCTCGTCTCGGAGCGGCTGAAACTCGTCGGACGGCCCGACCGAATCGTGAGACAGGGCGAAGATCTGATCCCCGAGGAGTGGAAGCCGTCGGCTCGGCGGATTTATCAGGGCCATCGGCTCCAGGTGATTTCCTATTGCCTGCTCGTCGAGGAGAAATTCGGAGTGCGGCCCCCGTTCGGCGTGGTCGTCCTGGCCGGGGGCAAGCGGGTCGAGGTCGAGAATTCCGAGGAGCTGCGGGCCGAGGTCCTGACAATTGCCGAGAGAATCCGGGAGCATCGGCGGGATATCTCCCGCGAAATCCCGGTCCGGCAACCGGCGGCGAAGTGCCGTGCGTGCGGGCAGAGAACGAACTGCGGCCAGGCTCGCGGATGATGCCAGGAGAGGAGGAAAAACTCGAAGTGGCAAGGAAGAAGAGACCGAGGCCATCGTCTTCGGTACTTGCGCGATGAGGTCACTTCGAGCGAACCTCTCTCGACATGAGCGAGAAGAGAGAGCGGTTCAGGGGAGAGAATTTCAGGCGGCAACGGTCGCAAGAGCCGAAAGCCGGCTACCCCGTGCCCGTATTCCCAGAAGGCTCCCGAATCAGCATAAAAAACCTGGGATATCTCTATGCATACTGCCGGCTGCGGCCGGAAGACATCGCGGCGAAATTCCCAAAGGCGTTAACTCTCGCTGATGTGTTCGCCGGGCTCTCTCATTACCTCCGAGACCGCGAGCAAATCGACGCGGAAATCAAGAAAGACTTAGCCTTCAACGCTCGTGACGGTCTCTCGGGCGTCCCGGCGACCCTGCCTCGGGTGGACCCGGGCTAGAGACGAATGAAGGCTTGCATATCGGTCTTCAATTGTGGCATGAAGCCGATTCATGCCGTCCCCGCAGTACCGTGAGAAGCCGCAGTCAACAGAGCAGTCAGCCGCACCCGCGAGTGTCGAGGGAAGCCTCCCGTCTGCTCACGGTCCTCGACGCGACGTCTACTCGCAAATCACCGAACAAATCATCGCCGACCTCGAGAAAGGCGTTCGCCCCTGGGCCAAACCGTGGAACGCCGAGCACGCAGCCGGGCCCATCATGCGGCCCCTGCGGCACAACGGCCTCCCCTACAGCGGCATCAACGTTTTGATGCTCTGGATGTCGGCCACGTCGAACAACTACGCGGCCCCCATCTGGATGACCTTCCGCCAGGTGAAGGAACTCGGCGGGTTCGTGAAGCCGGGCTCGAAATCGACGCTCGTCGTCTACTCGGACCACTACGACAGGACCGAGAAGGCCGAGGACGGCGAGGAGACGAAGCGGCAAGTCTGGTTCATGCGGGGCTACCACGTCTTCAACGTCGAGCAGACCGAGGGGCTGCCCGGCCACTACTACGCCCTCCGCCAGGGGCCGAAGCTCGACCCGGCACGACGCATCGAGCGGGCGGAGGCCTTCTTCCGGAACCTCGGGGCCGACATCCGCCACGGCGGGAACTCGGCCCACTACTCACCGTCTTCCGACCACATCCAGATGCCCCCCTTCGAGAGCTTCTCGGACCCGGCGGCGTATTACTCGACCCTGGGGCACGAGAGTGTCCACTGGACGAAACACGAGAAGCGGCTCGCCCGCGACTTCGGGAAGAAAGCCTTCGGCGACGAGGGCTACGCGAAAGAAGAGCTCGTGGCCGAACTCGGGGCCGCGTTCCTCTGCTCCGACCTCTCCCTCGTCCCGATTATCCGGGACGACCATGCGGCCTACCTCGGCCACTGGCTGAAGGTCCTCAAGGCCGACAAGCGGTTCATCGTGACGGCGGCCACCCACGCCCAGAAGGCGGTCGATTACCTCCACGGCTTGCAGCCGAAAGAGGCCAGGTCCTCGGACGCGACGCCTCCCGAGGAATCGCCTCGGCCGACGGTGGTCCTGCCCGAGGTCCTCCCGCCGCCACCGACGGCCGGGGAACCGGCCGCCCCGGTGGTCGCCGTGCCATCGGCCGAGCCCGCCTCCCCGCCCGTGGCCGCACTACCACCGGAACCCGCCCCGGCAGTCGAAAGTCTCCTGACGGTGAGTGTGAACTCAAAGACGTTCCTGGAGCGGTTCCGGGCCGTCTCGCTCTTTGCGGCCCGGAAGTCGCAGGCCCCGCTCCTCGAGACGGTCCGGCTGGAAGTGACCCCCGAGGGGAGGGCCTGGCTCCACGCCCGGAACTTCGACTCGGGCTGCTCGCTGGCCGTGCCGGTCATGAAGCTCTCATCTCCCGGGGCCGTGCAGCTCTCCCGCGACCAGGTCGTGAAGGCCCTGAAGGACGCGAAGGGCGGTGCGGTCTCGTTCGAGGCCCTGGCCCCCGAGGGACCGGCCGCCGACGCGAGGACCCCGAGCCGGAAGTTCACCGTCCGGACGGCCCAAGGCTCAGTGACGTTTGCCAGCTTCGACCCCGGGCATTTCGGACTCCGGACCCCCGAGTCGGTCCTCTCCTCGGTCGAGCTCCCGGCCTGGAAGCTCCTCCAGGCCCTCGCTCGCACGGTCTACGGTTGCGACCCGTACTCGACGCGGTTCGCCCTGGGCGGCGTCTGCCTCACCTCCTCGGACGGGACGCTCGTCGCCACGGGCACCGACGGCCGCTGCCTGGCCGTGGCCGAGGAGACGGCCGCGGGCTCCGGGCTGGAGGCCCCGAAGTCCATCAAGGTCGGCGAGGAGGAACGCCCCGTCGCCCCGGTCATTCCCCTCCCGGCGGTCAAGGGACTCATCGAGGTCCTGAGCGTCCTCGAGCCGAACCGGAAACTCACCCTGGGCTTCACTCCCGAGGGGTGGTTCCAGCTCCACGGGGACGGCCTCGCGATGTCGGCGAGGCTCCTCGAGGGGCGGTTCCCGGACTGGCAGGACGTCCTCCCCCCCGAGTCGCCCCGGTCGGCCAGGGTGGACCCCCGGCTCCTGGAGCAGGCGGTCAGGAAGCTCGCCGGGCTCACGACCTTCGAGGCACCCGACATCAGGGTCACGCTCCGGGGCTCGACCCTGACGCTCACGGTTGCAAATGCCTCGGCGAGTAGCTCGGGCACGGTGCCGGTCCAGAACCTGTCGGCCGACCCGGACGAGGCGGCGACGGTGTCCATCGGCCCGGACCGGCTGCTCCCCTATCTCGCGGCCCAGCGGTCGACATTCGTCCTGCGATTCCCCCCGGGTGACGAGTGGCCGCTCCTGTGCGAGAGCCCGGGATTCCGGTTCCTGCTGATGCCGATGAAGAAAGAGTAGCTGGTGAAAACGTAAGGAGACGTATGGGACGAACGACGCATGCGAAAGGGGCTGAGAATCAGCCCGCGGAGGAGAAGGCGACTTTACCGACGGCCCCCGCCGAGGAGAGGCACGAGCCTTCAACGCATCGGGCTCCGTGTTATCGGGCCCGGTTTGGGCGGGTTGAGGCCGCCGTCTGGACCCGCGAGCTGGAGGAGGGCCGGACGGCCTTCAGCGTGACGCTCCAGCGGAGCTACCAGGACCGCGAAGGCAAGTGGCAGCGGACCGCCTCGCTCGACGAGGGGGACATGCTCCCGGCGGCGAAGGCCCTCGAAGACTGCTACACCTGGATTCAGAAGGACCGGCAGCATTCGCGAGCCGAGCAAGCGTGAGAGAAGGACCGGCTAGCTCGAGGCCCCGTCGGGCCGGATCGGCCGGACCTCGACGGCCCGGTCGAGGAGGACGCCGCAGGCATCGCGTCGCCGGCCGGCGGCGAGTTCCTCCCGGACGGCCTCGGCATCCGCGTCATCGAGCACGGCCCAGACGGCCGGCACGGCCGGCAGGGACCACTCCCGGATGAGGTCCGAGAGGAGGTCGCGCGGCAGGGCGTCCTCCGCGACGAACTGGCGCAACTCGGACTCGGCGACCTGGGCGACGTAGGCTCTCATGGAGAGGTCATCTACCACGTGCAAGGCCTCGAGGCCAGTGCGAGCGGATGAAGGAGGTCCTCCTAAGCGGCCGGACGGAGTGGTTCTCGAGTTTTGGGGCGAAGCGTCCGGCCGTAGTTTCGGAAGCCCCTCTCGACCGCCTCGCGTAGCTGCGATCGCTGGGTATAGCTCCGCTGCGGCATCTCCTGGTATTTCACCTGCCGGAACACGCCCTCGATGCGGTTGAACTCGGGACTATACGACGGCAGGTAGTACAGGTAGATCCCCTTGCCGGCCAGTCCCCGCCTCGCCTCGCGCACGAGGTGGCTGGTGTGCAGCGGCCCGTTGTCCAGCACCACGACTCGCGGCACGGGGGCCCACGGGAGGGACCGCAGGAACGCCAGGAAGTCGTACCCCACCCAAGTCCGCTCGGCCGTGAAGACGTCCAGCCGCGGCGTCGGGCCGTGCGGCCGGTAGGCCGCCAGGACGTTGACCCGCCGGCCCTGCGGGGCCTCGTACTCCACCAGCTTGCGCTGACCCGGAAGGGCCCAGCTGCTGCCGACGGGCTGCGTCGGCGAGAAGCCGCACTCGTCGAGGTAGTAGAGCTTCAGGCGGCCGGCCGCGGCCCGGGCCTCCAGGTTGTCCACGACCCGGGCGGCCCGCTCGGCCTTGGCCGGGTCCTGCTTGTGCCTGAGCGTCTGGGCCGTGCGGCGGTACTTCGCCCCCATCCGCCTCAGGTAGCGGCGGACCTGCCGGGCGCCCAGGGTGATGCCCCGCTCGGCCAGGGCCCGGCTCAACTGGGGACCCGTCCAGGTACGAGGTCGTCCCAGCAGCTCGCGGAGGGCCGAGGCGACCTGCTCGAACCGCTGGGCGTCCGGGGCCGGTCCGCCGCGGGAGGGGTACAGCGCGGCGGTGCCCCGCGCCAGGAAGGCGCGGAGCAGGTCGCGGACAGTCTGGGGGTTGTAGCCGAGGTGCTGAGCGATCCTGGGGGCCGACCAGCCGGAGTCGGAGAGGCCGACCATCTCGATGCGGTCGCGGACCCTGGGCGATCGCTCGGACCGCCTCAGTCGCCGGAGTTCGTCCCGGGTGTCTTGGTCGAGGGTGGTGCGTATCATACGAAATTATAGGGGAACCCTGTCCGGCCGCTTAGAGCTGCCTCAACCAGGCAATGAGTGCGGCGGAGTCCCACCCGAGACGGCGGGCCAGGGCCGAGAGGAGCACCGCCGTGAAGGCGACGAGGAAGGCGACCGCCACGGCCTTTCGCCGTCGGTCGCGGGCCTGCCTCCAGTCGGGGAAGAAGAGGTCGAGCAACGATTGTCGCCGGGGGCCGGGCCTGCGGAGCTGCCTGGAGGTCTGTCGCCGGTTTGCCATCAGACCGGCGTATAGCAGAATGCGTCCTTGGCGGGAACCGGCCCTTGGTGGACGCCGGCTCGTCACCCGTCCGAGTGGTTTGCCGGCGAGGGTCGCAGATGTCCGGAAGTCTCAGAAACCTCCGTTAAATGAGACTCGACAGTCCTGATTCGATCATTACTCGGGAAGGTTCCCCGTCGTCGTGGCCACGGATGGTAAAGGGACCCGTGGCGACCCGTCGGAACTTGCCACTGATTTCTTGACCGGATCATCGGACGCAGGAAATCCGGGGAACCGTGACCTCAAGCTGAGTGGGTCGCGGCGGTCAGGAAGATGGCCGTTTGATGAAACACACTCCAACTGTGCGATCTGCCCCAGTCGACGTAGCTCATACTGGTCGGCGAGCGACGGGGATCGATGCGGAAACCGATTCGCCCCGTGGTAAGATGGGGGGCGATCCGAGGCCCAGTTTCGCCAGAATCGCCGAGGTCGCGTCCGTCCGACCTTCGGGCTTTCCACGACGAGCCACCAGATGACACGAACGACGGCGGTTCCGCTGACGCTCCTGCTCTCGATACTCGCCGCGGTAGCCCGCGGCGACGAGGCATCGGACAGGGTCGATGCGTCCCTCGCGAGCTGGGATCGTCGGGATTCCCCGGGTGCCGCCGTAACCGTCGTGAAGGACGGCCGGATTGTCTACGCCAAGGGCGTCGGCATGGCTGACCTGGAGCACGACGTACCGATCACGCCGCGGACGCCGTTTTTCATCGCCTCGGTGACCAAGCAATTCACCGCATATGCCATCACCCGCCTCGCCGCGGAGGGAAGGCTTTCGCTCGACGACGACGTCCGCAGGCATTTGCCCGAGCTGGCGGACTTCGGGAGGGAGGTCACGGTCCGGCACCTCCTCCATCACACCAGCGGCCTCCGCGATTACGGATCGCTGCTTGTGTTGGCCGGCGGTCAGGATGGTGACATGGTCCGGCGGGACGAGGTATTCCGGCTACTCTTCGGTCAGCGCGAGCTGAACTTCGATCCCGGGGCGGAGCACGAGTACTGCAATTCCAACTATGTCTTGCTTGCGAAGATCGTCGAGCGAACGAGCGGACTCGATTACGGCAACTGGCTGGCGGCCCATGTCTTTGGTCCCCTCGGCATGACGAGCTCCGGCCTCGGTGCCGATCCCGGGCGGATCATCAAGGGTCGAGCCTTCTCGTACGGCCCCCGGGACGGCGGCCGGGGTTACCGGGCCCTCCGCTGGCCGAGCACGACGTACGGCGAAGGCAACCTCTACGCCTCTGCGGAGGATCTGGCGCGATGGTTCCGTTTTTTGGGCCGGGCACGGTCCGGCGATCGGGACGGGGACATCTTGAACCAGATGGAGCGACCCGGCCGGCTCAAGGACGGGACCCCGATCCCCTACGCCCTCGGGCTCGTGGCCCGAGAGCACGGTGGAGAGCGGGTCGTCGGCCATTCGGGGGCGTGGGAAGGCTACCGGGCCTATGCGGGACTGTTTCCCGACCGGGACCTCGGCGTGGTTGTCCTGAGCAACGACGAGTCGTTCGACGCCGAGGGCACGGCCATGAAGGTCGCCGATGCCTATCTGGGGCGGCGAGCGTCCCCACCCGGGCTCGCTCGTCCGGCCGAGGCCGCCACGGCCCCTCGACCCGAGTCACACGGCCCGATCACCGCCGACCCGTCCGCCTACAGGGGCCGCTACACGAGCGCCGAACTGGGCATGACCTACGAGGTCGTCATGCATCGCGCCTCCATCGCGATCAGGATCCCGCGCCTCGCCGACCTGCCGCTGGAGCCTGCCGGGGCGGACCATTTCGCCGGATACCCGCTCGAGGGAGCGCGGGCGGACTATCAATTCGATCGCGGCCAGTCGGGTCGTGTCCGCGGCCTCCGTGTGTCGTTCCTCGGCGTCAGGAACCTCCGGTTCGATCGCCACGTCCCGTGACCCGCGCCGAGCCTGGGAGCGCACGGGCCTTCAGGGGGTATGGCGACGATTCGCGACAAAGTGGGCCATTGCCTCCACGATTCCTTCACGATGGTGCCTTCGTGATAGCCGACTCCGCGCTGCTGGGCTGAGATGGTCGGGTGGTTACTTGGCATCCCGATCGACTCCGGCAGATGCGCGGTCGAGCAGCCTCCGGAACTCGTCCTGCTCCCGGAGCGAGTCGAGAGGGTGCCAGGCCTTCAAGAACATGAGACCGCTCGCCGTGCGGAAGTAGCCAGTACGCTCCGCCTCTGCGAGCATCGAAAAGGCGTGTTGCGAACACTCCTTTGAGAAGATATCGCGGTCTGTCGGATCCTGCAGGCCTCTTGTATCTACCGCTGATGCGAGGGCATAGATGCCAGCTGCTTCCAAGTAAAACGCATTTGTCTCTGGATGTGTCTTGACCATCCGAACGACAATTTCACCCGCGGTCCGTCGCGCCGCCTCGGCCTCGGAGGCACGGCCCTTGGCATCGGAGATCACGCTCAGACCTGCGAGAGTAAGGGCCAGATCGAAATCATAGGTGGCATCGTTCGGAAAATCGCGGACGAGCACCTGCTGGTCGTCCCGCGCGCCGATCCATGTGGCTTCCGCACGGGTGAAGTCTTTCGTAGCCAGATGAGCCAGCCCCAATTCGTATTTCGTCTTCGCCAATAGACGCCGGGCCGCGTTGCGTTCCGGGTATTCGCGAACCTGGCGCCCCACGATTTCGAGGGCCTTCTGGAACGAGGCGATCGCCTCAGTCAAACGGTTCTCGTCGCGGTAGAGGATGGCCAGATTGAGGTGGGTGAAGGCCAGGTCATATCGCACCCGGTCGGGTGCCAGGACGAAAGGCGTGAGGGGTCGCCGGGTCGTGGATTGGGCCGGCGCCGGGATCTCACGGCTGAGGCCGTCCTGAATCGCCGCGGCGCGGAGATACGCGTCTTCGGCAAGCGCCCCCTGGTTCCCCTCCTCGCGGTAGTAGTTCCCCAGACCATGAAGGCTCTGGGCGAGGTCGCGGCGAGCGAGGAAATCATCGGGGTGTTCCCTCACCATCTGCTCACGTAGGGCGAGGGAACGCAGCCAGGGCTCTCGCCCCAACTCGCGATGGTTGTTCGAGCGGTGTAGGCTTCCCAGGTTGTAGTAGCTTCGAGCCAAGTCGCTGCGGTATTCAAGGCGATTCGGAAATTGGCTCACCAGGCGCTCCTGCACAGCGATCGCCTGCGTCATGAGGTCGATCCCTTCCGGCACGGAGCCGGCATCGCGGATCATGGCAGCCAGCCGGAAAGTGGCTCTGCCGAGCTCGGCCTGGACATCGGGATCGTCGGGGCGGTCGCGGGCGATCTGCTCGTAGAAGTCGCGGGCGCGCCGGAGCAACTCGATCCGCACCTGGTCCATGCCAGGAACCGTCAAGAGTCGATTCTCACTGATGTCGGTATAGAAGCGTTTCACGGCGCCGAGGGCCAACCGGAAGTCGGCCTCGGCCTGCGCCTGTGCCTTCTTGGCCAGATCACGCTGGGTCTCGGCGATGTTTCGTTGGCGGAGCAACCGCGCGTTGTAAGCCAACCCCATAACCACCAGGGTCACCGCCGCCATCACGCTGACACTGATCAGCGCCGCGACAGCCGGCCGTCGCTGCGCCCACTTCGCGACGCGCTCCCAGGAAGGAATTGGACGGGCCGAGATCGGTACTCGGACCAGGAATCGGTGCAGGTCTTCGGCTAGGGCGCCTGCGTCCAGGTACCGCCGTTCCGGTTCCTTCTGGAGGCATTTCAGGCAGATGGTCTCCAGGTCGCGAGGCACCCTGGGCTGGAGCCGGGACGGTGGGACGGGTTCCTCGGTCAGCACCTGCTGTATCGTCTCGTGGGGTGTCGCGGCGTGGAACGGCGGCCGGCCCGTCAGCGTCTCGTAGAGGATCGCGCCCAGGGCATAGATGTCGGCGGCGGGCCCGACCGCCCTGGGCTGGCCTCTGGCCTGTTCCGGCGCCATGTAGCTGGGCGTGCCCATTACCGCACCGCTCTTGGTCAGGCCCGATTCGGTGTCGAGCCGCTTGGCCAGCCCGAAATCGGTGATCTTCGGCGTGCCGTCAGGCGTCATCAAGACGTTGGCCGGCTTCAGATCGCGGTGAATGACCCCGCGCCGATGGGCGTTCTGCATCGCCGCTGCCAGGATCTCGACGAGCTGAGCCGCTTGCTCGGCGGCCAGTGGGCTCTCGGCGAGCCTCGTCGCCAGACTGCCTCCCTCGACAAGTTCCAGCGCCAGGAAAGGGAGGCCGTCGTATTCACCAACTTCGAAGACCTGAACGACGTTCGGGTGCTTCAAGTGCGCCGCCGCTTCGGCCTCGGCACGAAACCGAGCGCGATCGTCAGGACCGGCATGCGCGCCGACCAAGACCATCTTCAATGCCACTTCACGGTCGAGGCTCACCTGCCGCGCCTGATACACCACGCCCATGCCGCCTCGGCCCAACTCCCCCAGGATTTCGTAGCCCGGGACCGTTGCGGGTGTCTCGGTCACAGTTCGTCGGGTTGTCCCGATTCCGAGCGAACGGAAGGAGGCGGTCAAGTCTGCGATAGGCACCGCGGGCAACGGCCGAGGCGGCGGTGGGAGTTCACCAGCGAGATCGGCCCCCGCGGACGGATCCGGCCTGACTTCTCTCGATCCCGCTTCGCCACAGTCGGGACAAAAGCTCGAAGGGTGGGTCGTCGCGAGGAGCACCTCGGCATCGATCACCCACCGATGCCCCCGGGGGCAGCTGAGATTGAGCCGTTGGGACATGTTGAGAACCCCGAGCGCAGGGGATCGGTCTCGAGCCATTGTGGCGAACACTCGATCGTGCCAGAGAAGTGCCGAGTGGACAGGGTCTGTGTTCCTCGGACCTCTTCGAGTTCGCCTGCTGCTGAGGAAAACGCGGACAGCTTCGCGTCCCGGGACTCAAGCTCACGATGACAGGACGAGGGGAGAGCACATTGGCTATGATTGTATACCCCTGGATTTGCGAGCGGTTGGTCGTAAAGTGATCTCGTGTCCCCGGGATTTGGCTGGGTTCACGCCATGTCGATCAAGCAGACGATCCGAAGGGAATGGGAAGTCGCGTTCGCGAAGAGCATCCAACCTTGGGGAGTGCGTGTCGCCAAGTCGGTGTTTCTGGTCGGGGTTGCGTCATTCCTCTGGGGGACCCATTACTTCTGGGCTTGGATCCTCGGAATGCTCGCCCTGGGGGTGTCCGTCCACCTCTTCTATCGCTGGAAGACGAGGGGTTGGACACGACCCTGGGGCGGATGGCATGAGAAACCGCGCTGTTAACCGGCGGACGTCGACGCTTGGGTCACGTTTCACACGTGTAACGTTCGAGCCCCGAGCGGCAGTACTCCAGCAGGTCCAGCGCGATGAGCTCCTGTTCGACCCCCTCTCGGGTTGGTGCCTTGAGAGTGCGAGCCACCTCGGCTATCACGAGATCCACATAGACCTCACGCGCCTGGAACAGGATCTGACGCACCCAGTTCGCGTTGACGCCCTTGGTCAAGATCTCGGAGAGCCGTTCGGCCATCTGGGGCGAGCGCATCTCCGGGTGATCGGCCCGGAAGCGGAGCACCGTATGATAGGGCCGCTCGGTTCGCTGCTCGTAGGCGGCCAAGGCGTCCCAGGCATGGGCCTGGACCTGCTCCCGCCAGCTCTCCAGGAACGGGCGGTCCATCTCGGCGAGGTTCGGTTCCGGAGCGGTCGGTTCCGGGTCGTTCTCCTCGAGAGGTCGGGGCCGCACGCGGCGACGCCGGTGGTGGTCGACCATCAGGTTCAGGACGGCCCGCTTCACGAAGTCGCGGAACCGACCCTTGCTCGGGTCGGCGTTGCGGAAGTCGCCGCGGAGGAACCGCACGGCGAAGTCCTGGGCCAGGTCGTCGGCGAGGTGCGGGTCGCCGGTCGCCTTGACGAGGTAGCGCAGGACCGCACCCGAGTAGCAAAGCATGAGGGCCGCTTGCGCCGCAGCGGCGTCATCGGGTGCCCCTTGGTGGGCTTGGAACAGCTCCGTCCAGCAGGTCTCGATCTGGCTGAGGTGCGAGGGAATGACGCGGGCGTCCATGTCGAGATCATCCGAATAGAGGATCGAATCACCGCTGCTGAATAGATCCCGGTGTGAGTAGCCCCGAGATCGTAACGCAGGCGTTGGGAACCACGGATGTCGAGCGGCATGTTATCAAGAATCTCACCGATCTCGCCTCTGCCCAGCCTGCCCCTTGAGAAAAGGTGTGATTCACCAATACCCTCTATCGTTGCCCCACACTCCGATATCCCCCCCGCGTGGGAATGGGTATCCCGCGACACTCAGCGAGATGCGAGCCTCACACTGCTCGAGCACGGGCCGTGTTGCATGCCGATCCCGCGGCGGAGTGCGGCGCTCGGACTGAGTCGCACCGTGATCGAACCAGGAGGTCAGCCGTAGCGTCGGACGTCGCATGGTCCTGTCCTTTCTTCAGCGGTCGGAGTTAATTGGCGTCGCCACGAGGTGAGCGAGGCCCGCTCCACTGCTCCGAATACGTGGCATCCTGTCGGCTGTTATTGCGAATCCAGTTTCCCTCGTGATTTGCCGGGAAAAGTCTCAATCAGAAGACCGCTCTGACGAGGTCCCCCGTAACTGCCTCCCGGAAGATCAGGACACGGCGGCGCGAGCGGATGGCTACGTGGAACAGGTCGTCGAGCGTCCGCGTGGGAGCAGCGGGGAGCGATCCCACCCGCAGAATGACATCGCCCACGCGGAACCCGGTCGGCGGGACGCAGCCGGTCTCATTGACGCGCGTGATCTTCCAGCCGCCGACAGCGTGACTGAAGCGGTAGCGAAGCCGCCAGGTCGAGCTCACGGGGAACGTCCGCTCGGCGGCGGCCAAGTTCTGGTCATGGCGAACGGCTGTCCGTCTCATGACTTCCCCTCCGAACTATGAGAGAGATGGCGAAATCGGTCACGTCCTACATCCCGCGGACCTGCACCGAGTACGCACGAACCTCGCGGGCGTTTAGTGCGATCTTCGAATTTCCTCGTCGTCGTCGCGCCGGATAGGATGCTTGTCCCGTGGGGGCGAACCTGCGGGAGGGCAGCCGTCATGAGCGATGCGATTCCGACCCCGGCCGCGCCCAGCTTCCCGGGAGGGATGGCCGGCCGGGACGCGAAGACCGGGTTCGAGATCGGCGACTTCCGGGTCGAGCGGCTGATCGGAGCCGGAGGGATGGGCCTCGTCTACCTCGCGCGTCAGATCTCGCTCGACCGGCCCGTGGCGCTGAAGATCATAGGGCCCGCCCTGAACCGCGAGGCGGACATCGCCCGATTCCGACGCGAGGCCCAGGCCATCGCCCGACTGCAGCATCCCGGCATCGCGGCGGTCCATTTCATCGGCCAGGATCGGCAGGTCACGTACCTGGCCTTGGAGTACATCGAGGGCGCCTCACTCCGCAAACTCATCGAACGGGTGGCGGGGGAGCGGGCCGCGGGAGAGACCCTCGATTCGGTGCTCGCCAAGCTCCCGATCGGCGAGGGCGAGGCCCCCGAGGTCCGCTTTGACGACGCGACCGTAACACTCGGGCCGGGGCCTCCCGGGGCCAGCCCGGGGGATGATGATTCGGGCGAGTTGACACCGATGGCGAAGGCACTGTCGGCTACCCCCGGCTATGTTCGGCGCTGCGTCGAACTGATCCGGGAAGCCGCCCTGGCCCTGGCGCACGCCCACGAGCGCGGGGTCATCCACCGCGACATCAAGCCGGAGAACCTCCTCGTGGACCGGCAAGGGCACGTCCACCTGATCGACTTCGGACTCGCTCGCTTTCTCGAAGACACGACGATCACGAACACCGGGGCCCTGGTCGGCACCCCGATGTACATGTCGCCCGAGCAGGTCTCCGGGCGATTGAACGTGGACTGCCGCACGGACGTGTATTCCCTCGGCCTGGTCCTGTATGAGCTCCTGACGCTGAGGCGGCCGATCACGGCGCCGACTCGGGAGGGGGTCCTTCGCCGCATCGTCACCAAGGCCCTCATCCCGGTGACCTGGCGGAACCGGATGGTCCCCCGGGAAGTCGAGGGCATCGTGCACCGGGCGACCGCCAAGGATCCCGATGAACGCTATCCGAACGCCGCGGAACTGGCGTCGGACCTGCAGAACTTCCTGGCCGGGCAGCCGGTCAACGCCCCTCGTTATCGATACCGACTGGACCGCAGCGAAATCGTGGCCGCGCGGCCCATGTGGGTGACGTTCAGCGCCGTCTTCCACCTGATGCTGGCTTCCGCGTGGTTGGTTTACGGCCTCTTTTACTGGGGTCTCTATGTCTACATGTATGCGGAGAGTGGCCAGTATAGGACATTCATGATGTTTATCATGCCCGTCTTTCTCTGCATGATCCTGATGTCCGGCGCCCTGGGCATCGGCCTGATGAACGGGAGGGAGAAGGCCAGGCGGACATCCCTTGCCTATGATGTCGTCGTCGCCTTGATCTTCCTTTATTTCATGTCACACGCACTAACTGCCCGGCCTGTGCTTCGAGAATTGGCGATCGCATCCCTGCTCGTCATGCTTGCCGTTCCCGTCGCGTCGATCCGCGTCCTTGGCGGAGACGAGGCGAAGCGCTGGTTCCGCCTCTCGGAGCGAGTCCTCGCCGAGCACCGGAGGCAGGGAAGTCCCCTCTGATCTGCGGCTGGGCCGCCGCGTCACCGTGGTCGCTGTCCTTCCAGGTCGCCTGGCTCTGGCACCTCACGGACGCGGGTCGGTTCGTCTTCGACGAGGCCTCCCCGCGGTTGGCCACGGGGATTCGCCTCGTCGAGCTTTCGTTCTATTTCTTCCCCTTCGTGGCCGTCGGTTGGCAGCTGGGCCGCGAGCGGACCCGGGAGTGGTTCCGGTTCGCCGAACGGCTCCGCATGGAGCACGAACAGGACCGAAGGATCGACTGAGATCGTTCAGGAGATCCCGACGACCGGTACGATCCCAGCGGGTGTGCCTTCCGCCTTGAGCCGGTCGAAGTCGAGGTCCTTCCGTGCCGGGGGTTCCTGCGATGTCGGGCGGCCTCGGTGCAATCGGACCCGAGCAGTCCGGCGACTGGCCACACGGCTTGACTTCGAGAGGGACACGTACCATGGGTGAGTGGGGCGAGGTTGCCACCACTGACCCCGCTGCCAACGGCTCGGAACACCTTGGGACAGCCGCGCCCGCGAGTTTAGTCAGCGCGACGGTATCAGCCTGGTCAGATGAGCCAGCATATCGCCGTCCTGGACGAGGCAGGAACTCTCCGGGTGCGACCGAATGATCATCCCGGGCTCAATCTGAGATCTCCTCAACCTGCGTTTTCGTGACGACGATCCCCGCGACAGATAAGCCGCTGGCCAGGGACGAGGTGGCCAAGACCGTGGCGCTCAGGGAGATCCGGGCTTCGCAAGGTTCGAGCACGGGGCGGCTCACATGCCGGTCGCGTCGCGGGGAAGGGCACCGGGACCTCAATGGAGCGTCGTTGAACCACGAGGCAAAGCGTTGCGTCGGTTGTCGCATGGTCAGTTCCCCTTGTTTGGTGACCAGATGTCGTGGTGTGGTCGGCTTCTCTCAGGGCTCCGCTCCGATTACGCAGCGCCCCCGCCGGTGTTATGAGACGTTTCCGGTTTTTTCGGAGAATTCCTGCAGTAATATGCCGGGAGGGGGCCGACGGTGCCCCGGACGTCCCGCCAGGGTCCCGCTCGACGAGGTGTCGCGATGGGCATCCAGGGCTATCGTTTCCAGCTCCAGATCGGCGCCGGTCCTGACGGGGTCTCCTATCGCGCCGTCGGCCAGGACGGGGCGACATACGTCGAGGTGCGCGACCTGAGTAGTGCGAAGGCCGACCCGCACCGCTGGCCGCACCTGGCACATCGACTAAGGCTGGCGGCACGGCTGGTTCATCCGGCAGTCGTACGAGTTCTCGACTTGGACCTGGAAGGCGACCCTCCGCTCATCACGCTGGAGTGGTTCGATGATGCTCCGGTGTCGGATGCTCTAGGCGAATCACTCCCGCTCGCCGTGGCCGAGGTCGTCCCGCTGGTCCGTCCTCTCGTGGATGCCCTTGCGGAGGCGCACCGGTTGGGGTTCGCTCACGGCCGGATCGATCCGTGGCGCGTCATCCTCGGCCCGGGAGGACTTCTGAGAATCGACCCGTCGGGCGTCAAGACCCGAATGGATGCGATGCCGGAAACGATCCCACCGATGGCGGGAGCGCTCGGAGGACCAACGAACATCGACCCAACCAGGCCGATCGACGAACGTGCCGACGACGTCCGGGATCTCGGGGCCCTGATCGCCTGGATGCTGACGTGCCGGACCATTCGAACGCGGGAGGATCTCGGCGGAGCAGGAATCAATCCGGCCTCACCGATCGGGCGCCTCTTGGGTGGCATGCTCGCTCCGGATCCGGACGAGCGGCCGTCCGCCCGCGAGGTCGCGGAGCGTCTGGACGCCCTCCTGGAACCGCCGGGTGCGGAGCCAACGAGCGGCCATCCCCGGGGCACGACCCTCCCGGGGATGGAGACGGACCACCTGGAGACCATCGAGGCCCCGAATGTCCCGAGGACGACGCCCCAGCAATCCTGCGGACTGCAGCTCGGTCGCTTCCGCCTCCTGGAGGAGATCGGCCGTGGGGGCCAGGGCGTGGTCTATCGGGCCGAGGACACGGCCGACGGGACCGCCGTCGCCATCAAGGCGCTCCGGTCCGAGTGGGCCACCCGGCCCGAGGTCATGCGGCGGTTCCGCAAGGAGGCCCGGCTCCTCACTGAGGTCAATAACCCCTACGTAGTGAACCTCCTGGAATACAACGAGGACGGCGGGGTAGCTTACCTGGTCCTGGAACTCGTCGCGGGACGGAGTTTGAGCGAGCTGCTCGGAGGTGGGAAACCGCTGGAAGAGTCGATGGCGCTGGTGATCACCGCAGACGTGGCCCGTGGCCTGAGGGAGGCCCACGAACGGGGCGTCGTGCATCGCGACGTCAAGCCGGGGAACATCCTCCTCCTGGACCGGCCCTCGACGCCGGCAAGGGACGAGACCGAAGGCCAGACCCGTCGGACGACTCATCTCCGGGTCAAGCTCACGGACTTCGGACTGGCCCGGCACCTGGTCGAGTCCGAGTCGCTCGCCTTGACCGACCCCGGTGCCATCATGGGGACGCCGCAGTACATGGCCCCGGAACAGTGCACGGGCCGAGGCGTAGATGCCCGTACCGACGTGTATTCCCTGGGGGCGACGCTGTTCCACATGCTGGCGGGGCGTCCACCATTCGTCGCCGGGTCGCGCGATCGGCTCTATGACCTGCACTGCCACGAGCCGGCGCCTCCGCTGGAGAAGTACAACTCCTCCGCCAGCCCGGCCGTCGGCCAGATCGTGGCGAGAGCCCTGGCCAAGGTCCCGGAGGACCGCTATCCGGATGCCGGGGCGATACTCCGCGACCTGGAGCGGGTGCTCCACGGCGAGCCGGTCGACATCGCGGTCCATCCCCGACTGCCGGCCTGTGATCCGGCGAAGATGCTGCAGTTCGAGTTTCGATGGGAGCTGCGATCGTCCCCACGGCAGCTCTGGCCGTATGTCACGAACACCGACCGGCTGGACCGGGCCATCGGATTCGCGTCGGTGACGCCCACTTTGCGGTTCGAGCCGGAGCATGGCGTGCGCACGTTCACGGAGGGCCGCAAGTGCATGCTGGTCGAGGTGGGGGAGGAACATCCCTACGAGTGGATCGAGCCACGTCGGATGGGAGTGCTTCGCGAGTATAGCCGAGGCCCATTTCGTTGGGTGATCAGCGAGGTCGAGCTCATTTCGAGGATAGACGGGGGGACAACGCTCGTCCACCGGCTGCGGCTGGAGCCCTGGTACTGGTGGGTTCGTCGGGGCTCCCCCTGGGGAG
Source organism: Isosphaeraceae bacterium (assembly GCA_046349995.1). Classification (GTDB taxonomy): domain Bacteria; phylum Planctomycetota; class Planctomycetia; order Isosphaerales; family Isosphaeraceae; genus Aquisphaera. The sequence continues at coordinate 32,783 of JAXMBE010000012.1, forward strand.
TCGGACGCCGGTTGAGGGACGATCTGGGGAAGGTCTATCGCCGCATTGACGCTTTCCTGTCGAGCAAGCTCAGCCGTTCGGGGTACATCGACCCCTTCGAAGGACCTGCTGCGTTGAATCCAGCGCAGAGGTCTCGGCTGGAAGAGAGGTTGGATCATCTCACGAAGCGCGGCGTCGATCTGACGGTTGTCGAGCGGCTCGGCGACCTGCTGGGTTCCGCTCCCGCTCCGGAGGTCGCACGGATCCGGCCGCTGGTCCTGGCCCGCCGGTGGGGCCTCGACCCCGACGAGGTTGTCTCCGCTTGCCTGCACGGAGCCCGAGAGGGGCTGCTGGTGCTGCTGTGGGACATCCTCTGCCCATCCTGCCGACTCTCCTGTGAGATCAAGGACACACTCCGGGCTATTCGCGAACACGCGAACTGCCCTGCCTGCCATCTCGACTTCAACCTCGATTTTGCCCGCTCCATCGAGATGATCTTTCGCGCTCACCCGGAGATTCGCACCGCGGACACAGCCACGTATTGCGTCGGCGGCCCGGGTCACTCGCCCCACGTGCTGGCCCAGGTGAGAGTTGCGCCGGGCGAGCGGCTCGAGCTGGACCTGGCGCTGCCCGAGGGGTCCTACTTACTTCGCGGCCCGCAACTGCCTTGGTCGCTCGACTTCCGGGTCCAATCCACCGCCTCGGCCCGCGATTGGGACCTCGACCTCGCTCGAGGCCCGGCTCCCGAACTCCCCTGGGCCCTCCGAGACGGCAACCAATTGTTCGCGTTGATGAACGGACACGAGCAAGAGCTTCTCGTGCGTGTCGAGCGGACTACGCCCCGTGATGACGTGTTGACGGCCGCCCGGGCCTCGACGCTTGCCCTTTTCCGTGAGTTGTTCCCGGATGAAATCCTCTCACCGGGTCAGCTCATCAGCATTGTGACCGTGACCCTGCTGGTAACCGAGCTAGACCAAAATCAGGTCGAAGCCCTCTACACCGAACTGGGGGATGCTCAGACCTTTGGTGTGATCCAGGAACACTTCCGGTTGCTCGAGGACGCGATCCGTCGTGCCGGAGGGGCGACGGTCAAAACGTTGTCCGAAGGTGTAGTGGCGGCGTTCGACGATCCAGTGGATGCAGTACAAGTTGCGATCGAGCTTCCGGACGTGATGGCACGTGGTAAGAGAACGCGTGGTCTAAGGCTACGAGCGGCAATCCACCGCGGTGCGGCCTCGTCCGTTACCCTTAACGATCGCTTGGACTACTTCGGAACGACCGTTCGCCGGGCGATGCGATTAGTTGGGCTTATCCAGGGTGGAGACCTTGTCCTGAGCCAGATGGTGGCAGCCAATCCTCAAGTCTTCGCACTCTTGTGTGCGGTGCCGGGGCTCCGAGGAGAGATCTACCAGGCCGACCCACACGTATCAGAAAATACTATGATATATTCTTTAATTCATAGATATTCACATGAGTTTATTCCGGGAGGTTCCGGAGGGCGACTTCAGGGGAGTGTATGCCGCTCTTGATGGACGGGAAGAAGGATGTTTCCCGTCTCGCCCGCCCGTCGGCTACCCAGTGTATTGCCGTTCCTCCCCGCCGGTCATTGCGGAATGCCACGTCCCGCGCGCAGTGCCGTTCTATTTGCCGACTCGACCGCACACCCAGGCAGTAGGCACACAACAGCAAGGCCACAGGCATGTACGTCTGTATCTCAGCCTGGCCCACCCCGTCGGCAGCCAATCTTAGGGGCCGTCCACGAACAAGTTCCAAGTTCTCCTTGAGTCTTGTTATCGCCGACGTTGCGTCGTGCGGGGGCCGATCGTGTAGGTCCACCCGGGGCAGACTTCGTGGCGCTCCAGGTTGAGGCCTCGCATCACGTCGGCGGGCACCTTCACCCGCGTCGGGTACTCCGACCGATCCAGGCTCGCCGTCACCCCGGTGCCGCCGACGGTCGTCCCCCGCACCCAGCCCAGCAGCGCCTCCAGGCTCCGCAGCGGTTGGCCCGCCCAGTTGATGCTCACCGGGCCGAAGAGCCGGTGCTCCACCGGGTTCCACTTCGACGCCCCCCTCGGGTAGTGGCACACCGTCACGTGCAGGCCGTAGCGGTCGGCGAGTCGTTCCTGCAAGGCCGCCTTCCAGAGCCGGGGGCGACAGCCGTTGCTGCCGCCGCCGTCGGCCAGGATCAGGATCTCGCCGGCGCCGGGGTACCGCCTGCAGCCGTAGCGTGCCCACCAGGACCGGATGGCCTCCACGGCGAACGCGGGGGTGTCGGCCGAGGTGCCGACGTGGATGTGGCCCCGGCGGGCCGCCAGGTCGTAGATCCCGTACGGCGTGGCCCGGCACTCGGCGTCGGCGATGAAGTCGTAGACGTTGACCTCCTCGGGGTCGCGGCACCAGGCGGCCCCGGGGTTCCTGAAGTTGCCGATCAGCTCCTTCTTCTTGCCGTCGACGCTGATGATCGGCAGGCCCAGCTGCTCGAAGACGGCGACCCACTCGGCGATGTTGCGGAATTGTCGGTCCCGATCCGGGTGGTCCGGCCCGGTGAACCGCTTGACGTTGATCCGGGGCGAGTAGCCCTCGGCCCGCAGCAGTCGCGCCACGGTCGTGGGGCAGGCCGGATGCCCGAGGTCGGACAGCTCCGTGGCCAGGGCCCGCAGGCTACGGCGGACGAACCGGCTGCGGCCCATCGGGTCGCCGCCGGTCTGCGGGCCGACGATCGTCAGGAGGGCCGGGACGATCCCCGGCGACTTTTTTCGAGCGGGGGTCGCCCCCCGCCGGGGAGTCGGACGCGGTCGGTGGGGCGGCCCTCGAGGGTGCCGGCCAGCTCCTCGCGACCGCGGCGGATCGTGTCGACGTGCAGGCCGGTGACCGAGGAGATGAAGCGGTCGCCGCCGTGGCCGATCCGGGCGCTCTCGACGGCGGCGTACCAGCGCCGCTGCTGCTCATCGAGCCGGCTCAGGAGCAGGTTCATCCGCCGGTGCAGGACCTGGTCGGGATGGGGCTCCGGTGACTGACAGACGGGACATCGGCACTGATGCGGAGCATGCTGAGCCATGGGCCGGCCCTCCGTGACATGGGATCCGGGACCGCGTCAGCATACCAGAAACCTGGAACTTGTTGGTGGACGGCCCCTTAGTGTGCCGAGAACATGAGGAAGAACCCATCGCGATTGGGTCGGATGAACGTGTAGCCAGCCATGGCCGCGTGCCTACATCAGGCCAAGCCAGCGCACCTCGCTTACTGTGCGATGGGTCATTTCTGCTTGAACTGGGTTTGTGTGGCAGCCTCATCAGTGGCTAGTTGTGAAACACCCCAGTGACATTGACGGCCCCAACACATTAGTCGGGGCCGTCGCAGAAAGTCTCAATAGAAGTAGGCAAGCACGGTCAAACCCAATGTCACGACCGGGCCGCTGCTGGGGAACACGACAGAGGCCGCAAGAGTTCCGACAGCGATTGCAACGGTCTCCCCAGCCGTAATGCCCCGACTGGGCCCGCCGCCATCGACGTCGATCAGCTCCTCGTCGGTGAGCTGTAGCATGGGGACTCGTCCGTCCACGAAACCGACCATTCGATCACCTCCGATCAAGGCCCCGAGCTTGATCCACTGGTCGGGCGCGGGGCCATTTGCCGCCCAGCAGTGGTGTACGCACTCGATCACTTTATCCTCCGCCTTGTGATGCCCCTGGAAGATGAAGGACACAGGGCGATTGCGGGGCCGACAAGGCATCTGGCCGTAAGAACGGTAGTTTTGGACACCCTGCTCAACGTCGATTACGTTTGCATGTGGGGCCTGTTAGGCCGGGAAAGTCGTTGGAACAAGTCAGACGACCCACAGTCGGACGGCATCTCCAGAGACACGGTCAATTCAGGCTGATTGACTGGCGAATCTGTTTCACGAGGAGCAAAAGTACGCTTTTCCGGTCGGTAACGATCTCCGCTTGGCCGGCCATGCCTAGCTTGACCCGGCCGCGATATGCCCCGCGCTCCACCTCATCATGTGAGACGTCGATCTTCACGGTGTAGACCACTGTCTTCTGCTGCTCTGCAACACCGGAGTCGGGCGCGATGAAGCCGACTCTTCCGTCCAGGGTGCCGTAGCGCTGGTAGTCATAGGCATCGAGCTTGATTCGAACCGGCATGCCGGTTCGCAAGTGGCCGATGTCATCACTGGAGACCACCGCCTCGAACCGGAATCCGGCCTCCTCGGCGATCTCTACCGCTGGCTTACCCGGCTCCAGCAGATCGCCGACCTTTACCTCCCCGGCGGTCACGATCCCGTCGATGGGGGTCCGGATCTCTGCTTGGTCCCGCTCTAGCTCCCGGTTGGCCAGCTCGATCCGGGCGGACTCAACCTCAGTTTGCTTAAGCATCCGTTTTGCGTTCAGGTCGCTACGCTTTACAGCGAAGTCGCGCTCCGCTAACTCCAATGATCGCTGGTGGACCTCCACCTGGCGCTGTTCCACCGGGATCCTGGCCTTGTTCAGCTTTTCGCGGGCCTCGAGGGTCTTCGCCGCGGCCAGGATCACCTCCTGAGGAGAACTGGCTTTCCGCTCCAACAGCCGACGGAGCCGGGTTTCCTGGTCGTGCGAGGTCGTGAACTCAGACTCGGCGAGCTTGATCTCTACGTCTCGTTGGGCTTGCGCCCGGTCCAGAGCCTCGCGCGCCTGGGTTAACTCCGCCTCGGCCTTGAGACGCGCCGCATGGTGCTGGTCGATCAACAACTCTTCGAGGCGATTCAAGTTCGCCAGCTCTTCCTCGCCTGCGCGGATCGTTCGCCGCTGCTTGGCCACCTCGTTCTCGAGCCTGCCGGTCTCCAGGCGGATTAGGAGCTCGCCACGCTTGATCCGATCTCCCTCGCGGAATCGGACCTCGGCAACACGGCCGCCGACGCTCGCGCTGAGCACCTCGCCGCGTGTGGCCACGTAAACCTTTGTTATGGTGGACACAGGACGAATCCGCCCGGGGGCACGGACGACAAGGTTAGCCTCCGTGAGAGCCGCCCAAGCCACGGCCGATACGAGGAGCAGGACAAGCAGGATCGCCGTTCCGTGGAGGATCCGGGGAGGACGTGCCTGGAGCGTTTGCCGGAACTCCGTGCAATCCGCCAGATCGAGAACGAGGCCATTACGCATCGATCGGGTCCCCCTCGCTTGGCTGCCCGTTGGGAGCCAGACCGTTCAATGAGACGTGTCCGTTGCGCGCGATACGCTGCGCTGCCCCTTCATCAGTCTGGGACCGCCAGAGCGACCAGTACCGACCCCGCTCCCTCATCAACTGCCTGTGAGTTCCCCGCTCGACGACGCGACCCTGGTGCAGGACGTAGATGGCATCCGCGTCCTTGATCGTGCTCAGTCGATGAGCCACGAGGACGACCGTCATACCGTCCAGGGCGGTTTTGAGGTTCTCCTGGATCACGCGCTCCGTGGCGGTGTCCAGATGGCTCGTCGCTTCGTCGAAGATGAGGATCTCCGGCTTCCTGATCAACGCCCGGGCGATCGCCAGCCGTTGCCTCTGGCCTCCTGAAAGGTTTGCGCCCCGCTCGCCGATGACCGTCTCGTACCGCTCGGGCAAACCCGAGATGAACTCGTCCAATCCCGCGGCGCGGGCCGCTTTTATGACGTCCTTCCGCCTTGCTTTCGGGCGCCCCAGGGCGATGTTCTCGGCGACGGTTCCGTTGAAAATGAACGGTTCCTGGGCGACCACTCCGACTCGGGCCCTCAGCGACCCCAGCTCGAAGTCCCTCAGGTCGATCCCATCGATGGCGATCCGCCCCTCCGTGGGCTCGTAGTACCCCATCAACAGTTTCAGGAGCGTCGACTTTCCCGAGCCACTCTCGCCGACCACGGCCACCGTCTTCCCTGCGGGTATCCGTAAGCTGACCTGCTCGAGGACGTTGGCCCGACACCCGTACTTGAATGTCACTTTCTCGAACTTGATGGACCTCCGGACGGTCGAGAATCGGACTTTCTTCCCGTCGCCGACGGGTTCTGTCTCCAAATCGATGATCTGGTAGAGGCGATCCACCGCCACCAGGGCGTCCTGGAGCTGCACGTTCACCGAGGCGAGCCGCTCCAGGGGATCCAGGAGGTATCCCGAGAGCGTCGAGAAGAACATGAGCTGGCCGATGGTCAATGCTCCGGAGATCACCCGGTGGCCGCCGTACCAAAGCACCACGATACTAGCCAGCGCCGTGACGAAGAGCCCAAGCGTGTTCATGCTGATCCCGAGTTTCTCCAGCGAGAACACCATGTTCATGAGCTTGACCAGGCGCATCTCCCCCTCCTCGGCTCGAGAGCGCTCGGCGCCGAAGGCCTTGATTGTCTCCACACCTGAGACGTTCTCGACCAGGTGAGCACTGAGACGGGCCGCCTCCTCCATGGCCTGGCGTGAGCGCGTCTTGATGGCTGGGTGATGAACCATCACGCATGCCACGAGCACGGGGACGAAGGCCGTGGCGATCAAGGCCAGGCGGATGTCGTAGAGCCACAAGATCGCCGTCATCAAGATCACGAGCACACCGTCCACAATCGCGGTCGTGGTCGTGCCACTGATGGCCTCGCGGACCTTGACTGCGTCGTTGACGCGCGAAAGGATTTCGCCCACCTGCCGCATCTCGAAAAACCGCATCGGTAGGCCCAAGATGTGGCAGGAGTAGCCGGAGATGAGTGCCAGGTCCACCTTGCGGCCGATGTGGGCGAGCAGATAGCCGCGCAGGGCGCCGAAGAGGGTGCGGAACACAGCGATCAGGACCATCCCGATGCCGAGCGCGTTGAGGAGCCGCGCTTCTCCTCGGACCAGCACGGAATCCACGAGGTGCTGAACGAAGTAAGAAGTCGAGACTCCCAGTACCGTCATCAGCAGGGCGCAGAGGACAGCCTCGATCAGAATCGAAATGTGCGGCCTGAGCAGTTGTGCGAAGCGGTTCCACGGCCCGATCGACGCCTTGGCCGGCGTCTGCGAGCCCAGCCCCTCCCCTGGTACCATGATCAGGAGATAGCCCGTCCACCACTGGCAGAATTCCTCCCGTGACTGCTTCCGAATACCGCGAGCGGGGTCGGCGATGATGACGCCATTCTTGGCCAGGCGATGCAGCACGACGAAGTGGCCAAGGCCCTCCTCAGTCCGCAGATGGGCGATGGCGGGCAAGGGGACTTGAGTCAAGGCCTCAAAAGGCCCCTTGACCCCTCTGGCTGAGAAACCAAGCCGCTCGGCGGCTCGAACTAGGCCGAGGAGGTTCGTACCGACACGGTCCGTACCCGCCAGGTCGCGCATCTGCTGCAAACCGATCGGCACTCGATGGTGAAGGGCAATCGTCGCGAGTGCGGCAGCCCCGCAATCGCTCTGGTCGTCCTGGCGGACGTACGCATATCGCCTCAACATGGACCACCCCCAACCACCTTGCAGGTCTCTTTTGAGAGATCGACGTGCCGCCATCCTGCTCCCACCACGCACGGCTAAGACGCCGATCGGCGTCCGTTGCGGGTCCGTCGTTCGTTCCCGCTTGGCGATCGCTCGGGCATGATCCGACGACCAGGCAGAGACCGGGACAGTGATCGCCAGCGGTGACGGCCGGGACGAAACGTTTCAGCAATGTGCCGACCCAGGACGGCTCGACGGTGCCGCTCGGCCCCCGAGCCCGGGAGTTCTCGTCAATGGCGGATGAAGTACACGCCGCCCACCACAACTGTGAGGAATCGGCACGTGCCAGCGCGTGCGGAGGCGACTTCCTCCTCGTACAGCACTTTGGCACCGGAGCGGAGCGAGGCGCGGGCCAGGCCCAGCGCCAGGCGGAGATCGCTGGGGACGTCGAGTTCTCGCCAGACCGCGAGGCCGACCCTCTGCCCAGAGGGTATGTAAGGGGGCGTGTAGAGTACGGTCGGACCAAGATCACGCCTCTGCCACCTCAAAGGCGCTCGGTACTGCACGTCTCCCACTCGGGAGTCGAACGGCTCCGATCCGGCCCGGGCAATCCCGACGAGCAGGGCATAGGCGAGCATCTGGGCTATCGTCATCCGCCCACGGTTCATGATCTGTCGCATCAGCGAACCCCTGCCGTGATAACGGCCATGCCTACTTGTCGCGAACCGCCCGTTCCGAGCGCCCCGACTTACTTACCTCCCTTGTCGGGTACGCAACGGTCCGGGGACTGTTAGAGGCAACGAGACTCCCGGGGAAATCGCCCCGTCTCGGAATCGGCCGTTTTCCGAGACCCGGCGGGCGTCGATGGGCCATCCGCCAGGGACGGCCAATTCGCGTCTCACAAAGTCGTCTCGCATTCAACGTCTCACACCTGGCCCGCACGCCGGGGATTCGTGAGACTCGCCGCGGCGGGGAGCGGGGCGCCGACGAGGGCCGGTGCGATGCGGGTCGGCTCTGCCAGGGTCTCGACCCTCGATCAGAACCTCGCCCTCCAGGAAGATGGGGTAGCCTGACATCACCTGGTTCGCCACGCCTCGGGCAACGCGGCATCGAGGTTGATGAGCATCTCGGATGTCGCTCCCCAGATGGCCAGCGCCGAGGGGAACGGGGCACTCTGCTTCCCATCACCGAAGCGGAGCCGTCCCCGGAGGAAATAGATGGCCGCATGCCCAACAACGTCGGCGTGCCAGTAGGCGGTGTCGGGTCGGGCCGGGAGCAAGGCGACGACGGTCCTGGCTCGCTCCTCTCGGACCTCCCGGTGGGCCTTCGCCACCCACGCGGCGAGCGTCCTCCCGTAGGGCGGGTTGACGAAGACGACGCCGTGCCAGGGGACGGCGAGCCCGTCATCCGCATCCGTGAGATGCACCTTCGCCTTGACGCGAGTCCGCGATCTCCTCGGGGCGCACGGGTCGAGGTCGAAGCGACCGAAGACCGCATGGAGGGTCCGGAGCAGCTCGGGCGGCGTCTCCCACATCTGGTTGGTCGAGGAGTTCCCCGCGTGCGTGTAGAACGGCTTCGCACGGCCGCGTGAGGCGAGATAGGCCCCGGCGCCGAGCACGGTGAGGGTCCGGTCCATCGTGGCGAGCCGACCCCGTCCGCGTCGCTCCAGGGCGACGATGGTGGGCTGGGTCACGCCGACCATCGTCGCGAGGTCCCGCTGGGAGAGGCCGCGGCCCTTGCGGAGCGAAGCGATCTTCGTCCCGAGCGTGCGGCCCGCCGGTAGGTTGCGGCCAGCGACCTCGAGCTTCAGATGTTTGAGCACGGCGTTCCATGTGGTGAGGTTTCCGCTGCCCTGCTCGAGCAAGCGGATCGTCTTCGCGGTGAGGCCGACTTCCAGGGCGAGGGCCCCCTGGGTCTTGCCGACCGCGATTCGGGCCGCGCGAAGGCTCGAGCCGAGACCAAAAACGGTAGGAAGTTTGCTCAAAGCGGGGCCTTACCGCGGGCGAAAACGGTAGAAACATTTATCACGGCGCTCGGGATTGTACCCGGACCCGCAACGCCTCTCATCTCCCGGTCGGATTGCCGTCATAGGGGCCTTTGACCGTGACCTCGGCCCCGAACTCCGTGGCTTCCTCCTCCTGCTCCTCCGCCGAGGCGTCCGGGTCCACGTACTTCCGGCACTTGGCGTAGAGCCAGATATTCACCGGCCGGTTGTTGACGACCTCCAGCTCGTCGAAGTCGAACTCCGCGTTCTGGAGGAGGTAGTCCTCGATGATCTTCGCCAGGTCCTCGTCCTTGATTTCCACCTTGTACTCGACGAAGCCCTCATCCGGATAGAACTTGACCGGGTAGACGTCTCGCATCAGGAACGCTCCCGTGGTCGTCGGCCCGAGGGGTTGCTGGTCGCGGACGATGAGTCCTGCTTCAACGTGCGGTCGATGAGCAAGACGGCAACCAGCAACGCTGCGGCGTCTCGGATAGTACGGGGTCCGTCGGCATAGACGGCCTTGATGGCCGGGTCGTAGACGGCATGGAACGTCCCGCGGGCCCGCGGGACGCGGGCCGAGGTCCCCCTTCGCCGAGAGCGGTAGCACCGGCAGGCTTCCCGCTTCTCGGCCAGCTGCCGGGCGATCTTCTTCCAGTCGAAGAGGACGTCCGGGTACAGCCGCCGCATGTCGCGTTTGTCCTGGGCATCGAGCGTGTAGTTGCGGATACGCATCATATGAAAATTGCGTCCGCGGTATTTCTGGGTGAGGTAACAGAAGCCCTTCCTGGCCGTGACGAAGGCTGCGGCTTGCTTGGGTGGCATCTGCTTTCGCCTCGTTCGGAGCCTGCGGAGGGGGTCGAAAGAGCATATTGTACGGCGTGGCGGGCACGATGTCCGTTAGCTGACCTCGTGCCGCGGGTTCGGGCCTTCGGGGCGGAGCCTGATCACGCACCGAAGCCCACTTCTTGATAGGGCTCGCCGGGCTCGTGCGGTGTAATCCGGATGGTCACCTTGCGATCGAGGCGGAGGAGGAAGTCGAGGAGCTTGTCGGTCGTGAACCGGTTGAAATGCCCGTTCATGAGGTGCGACACCTCGGGCTGCTTGACGCCGAGGAGGGCGGCCATCCCCCGCTGCTTGAGCCCCCTGGCCTTCAGCAGTTCGTAGACGTGGAACCCGAGCTTCGCCCGCGCCAGGAGATCGCCGGCCTCGGGCAGGCCCAGGTCGGCGAAGACGTTCCCGGAACTCTGTTCGTGCTCGATTGCCGCCTCCCGGCTAGCCTTCGTCTTCCTCATGCCCTCAAGAGCTCCTTCGCCCCTCTGTATCGCTGCTCAATCAAATCTATGCTTTGCTTCGGGGTTACGGTTCGCCCGGCTCGCTCCTCATGACCCTCTTCAGGTCACGCCTGCCGTGCAGGAAGCGGAGCACGCGGATGTCCTGCCCCTCGACCCTGTAGAACGCCACGTAGGGACGCACGATGAAGCATCTGAGGCCCGGGGAGATTTCGTCCCGCTGCTGGCCCATGAGCGGGAATTAGGCATACCTCCTCGCGGAGGAGAGGAACCGGTCGATGAGCCGGTCCGCGGCCGCGAGGTTCCGGCGTGAGAGGTAGTCCCAGGCGTCTTCGATGTCGGCCGCCGCTTGCGGCGTGATGATGGGCCCGCCCATCACTCGGTCGCCCGCTTCTTGCGGGCCGCCAGACGTTCGCGGCCACGCTCCTTGACCCCCTCCGCCCACGCCTCGTCAATCGGGACGCCTTCTCCCCGGTCGGCCTGGTCGATGCCGACCTGGATAGCCTCTCGGAGGTCTGAGAGCTTCTGCTGATGGAGCTCCTCGCGTTCCTTGAGGAGCCTCAGGCCCTCGCGGACGACCTCGCTCGCGGTCTGGTACATGCCGCTTTGGACCTTGCCGTTCACGTACTGCTCGAGCTCTGGCGTGAGGGAGACGTTCATGGGACCTGGCTCCTTTCCTGGTTCGTGCCTCCAGCCCAGCATGAATAACAGAAAATAGCAATTTCTGTTATTGAAGGTCGACTGACCGGCTACGGGACCGAGGTCGAATCGGCGGCGAGATTCGACGCGAGCCCCAATCCAACTCGGCCTCCGGCCTCAACCCCTCTGCGGCCATGCCCCTCATCGGGGTCTCGTCCCTCGTGGCCCAGCCTCCGGAGGTCAGGTGCATTCCTCGACCAAGAGAAGAATCGCGGCGGCCGTGGCGTTAATCGCGTACTTGGCAACATGCTGAGGAGGCTGACGCTGCTGCGTGCCTGCCCCATGAGCTGTGCTGAGCTTGTTCCGGAGCGTGGCGATGTTCAAGAGCGGCTGCTCGAAGTAGTTCTGTTCTAAGGAGGAATGCTGGAGAATCGTCAGCAAGAGCGGCCTCGCCTGGTCGCTCGGCGACTGCCACTGGTTCCTGGCACAGATGAGCTTCATGGTGCTCTCGAACGCACTCCCGCACTTCGTCAGGCAGTCGCCGTAATCGCCCTTTCGGTAATCCTCCAAGGCTTTCAGGAACTCCTGATTAGCCGAAGTGAACTGCTTCTCCCTAAGCAGCGTCAACGCGGGCTCAATCGACCATACATGTGTCACCTGATCATCGCGGCGGATGACTCGCGGGTAAGAAACGAGGTACTCGGCATCTTGCTCGACACCGTGAAAGATCTCCTTGCGAGTCCCCCAGACGAAAGAGGTGAGGGCATACGGCAGGTCGTCAACCAGCAACAGGTCATTGATGCCGTCGATGAGGTCGTTCTGAATTGTCGCCTGGTACCGGTCATAGTCCTGGGTTTGAAAGATATACTCAATGAAGTCTAGCACATGAATATCATTGCATATCATCAGAAATTGAACGGTGTCGTCGTAAGAGGATGGCATGTTGATGGGGTTCTGGTTGCCAAGAAGCGGTCTCCCCACGAGATATCGGAGCTTTTCGTGTATCTCGTCCCAGAATTCTTTCTCGAACGCACTCCGTGGTGTGCGACGACCGAAGCTCTGCGTGCTGAACATGATGAGCCGGCTGCGAAATTCCTTCGTGAGCGGAGCAACCGGCTTCGGGTCCTCATGGTGCCTGCGTGAGAAGACATCGAACAACCGACGAAACTGCATCGTTCGGCTCCCCGTGGCCCTCGGCCTAAATCCTGATTCTCAGAATCTCATCGAACGTCACCTCGTCGTCGGTGCGGTTGTAGAGCTCGGTGGTCTCCGAGCTCTCGTGGGCGGCCATCGCCCGGGCCTTCTCGATGGTGCCTCCGTTCTCGAGGTAATTGGTGATACCCGTCGCCCGGAACGTGTGGCAGCACACCCGGCCGCGAATCCCCGCGGCCTTCGCCCGCCGCTCAATCATGTGAAGAGCATTCCTTCGAGAGAGAGCCTTCGCGGTGAGCGTGCGGCTCGCCCCGGGCGACGAGCGAAACAAGAGGCCCTTCCTGTCCTCGGCGATGCCCGCAGCGGCGATGTACGCATCGAGATATTCCTCCGCGGTGGGATGTGCCGGAAGTTCGTGGTACTTGCTCCCCTTCTCGTGGAACCGGACCCGCCAGCGTTTGCCTTCCGGGTAGTAGTCCTGCACCTTCATCTTCAGGACGGCCGAAATCCGAGCCACCTGGAAGACGAGCGTCGCAATCAAGGCCCGGTCGCGGAGCCCGCGGAGGTCGGGAGTCTTCGTGCCGTCCTTCTCCTCGCGTTCGGTCTCAATCGAATCGAGGAGGATTCGCGTCTCCTCCGCCGACAGGACCGGCGTCTTCCCCTTCTTGGTCTTGTGCTTCGGCCCCCGGACCAGGGTCGCGGGGTTCGCCTGGAGGATGTCCCCGTCAACGAGCCACTGGAGGCATTTCCTGATGGCGGTGAGATGGACGTTCACCGACGGGGCCGACATCTCGCCCGTAAGCTCCTCGGCGTAGGCCGAGACGGCAATCGTGTCGAGGGAGCGGAGCGTCAATCCGCGGCCCTCGCACCAACGCATGAAGAGGGCGACCGCGTGAGCGTACGCGGACCGCGTATTCTTGTTCCGGTAGTTCGCGACGAAGAACTCGAGGAACCGCCTCGCGGCGACGTCGCCCGCGTCGGCAATCACCGCCGGCACCACCGGCCCCTTGTCTCGCCTCGCCAGTGCTCGACTCACGTCCGGGCCTCCCGTCATTGCGGCTCGTCGTCCATCCAGGGCATCTCGGGCAGCAGGGAGAGCCTGCCCACGAATCGCTCGCGGTCGAAGGCCGTGCTCGTCTTCAGCACCGAGAAGATTTCGCCGGCGATGATGCAGGCGATGAGGCGACGGGCCTCACCCCGCTCGATGCCCGCGGCGAGGAGCCGCTCGAGCGTCTGCTTGGTCTCGGGCGGATCCTCGTCCCTGAGCTGGTTGTCCAGGACGTCGTAGATGGCGGCCTGGACCTTCGGGTTGAACTCGGGCATGGTCACGGGACAATCCTCCTCACGGCCACCAGGGCTCTCGGGCCCATCGCAAGAACACCGCGTGATGCGTCGGGTCCCAGACCCTCAGGGCGTCCATCAGGTCGAAGCGGCCACACTTCCAATCGGTCGCGGGGTCCCAGACGGTCAGGAGGAAGCGTGCCGTGACAAGCTCCCCGTGCGAGCGTGAACCGTCCGCCCAGGCGTCCAGCCGTTCGGCATCCCAGGGCTTGACGCCTGAAGCATACCGCATCGAGGGGAACGTCAGGGCGAACGCGGCCATCCGTGCCCCGAGGGCCGCTCCTTCGCTCTTGGGGATGACATCGGCGGTCATGGTCCTCCTTGGGTGGCCTGTTCAGAGCAAACGGACAATACCAACGTTGAGCCTGGCCAGTCCCGACACTCGGCCGTCGGGCGGCCGTCGGGGGCGTTGATTCCGGAGCGGGTAACGCGACGGATTTCAGGGCCATCACGACGCGAATCCGTTACTCTGGGAAGCGGGGCCGCAATCAGTCGATTCCGGGGTCCGCTGAAGCCCTGCCCGTTCAGCATATTGCAGGATGCATCGGTGTGGAACCCGAGGAAACACATGGGCATTCACGAAACTCTAGAGCGGCTTCGCCAAAAGTGCGAACGGCTCCGAAATCTGGCATCGGAGTTACAGGAACGGGCACCGCAAGACCATCATTACCGACCGGGCGAGCCTGTGTCCGAGTTCGACATCCGTCGCTTCCAGGACTTCATCGGGTTTCGACTCCCGGAGGAGTATGCCTTGTTCCTGACCACAATCGGAAACGGGGGGGCCGGGCCTGAAGGCGTGCTGCTGGAATTGGACCTCTCCCAGCCAGGGCTTGAGAAACCTGCTCGTTTACCGTTTCCGGACCAGGCATCCTTGGAAAGGGATAGGACCTTTGTCTCCGCGTCGCAATTCATCCTCACACGAGACGGGACTATTAGAGTCTCCAACCGGTTTTTTCGTAGAGGGAATTCGCCGGCCAGTGCGGAGGATTACAACAATTACGATGATGAAGATGTGACAGCACATTACTTTATTATGGTGGTTAACGGTCCCGACACGGGGAAGGTCTGGAAATGCGATCCCCCAGTCCATTTCAGAGGTAGGACATTCCGCGGAAGGATGTGCCCCGCGGTCTCAAAGGATGGCAGCCAAGCCACGTTCCTCGTGTGGTACGAGGAATGGCTCGACAGCGTTCTCGGACCTTGAGTTGCGGCCAGCTTCCGGTCCGGGCTTCGAAGTCGCTTGAGCTGAGTTTGTCTACCGTGTGAGGGGAGTGCCGACAGCGTTCGTTTGAGGGACCGCGTTTCGGGAAGTCGCCGAGGGTCTTCATGTGGTGATGCGGATATCCGCTCACGAGCCGAGCGTTACGAGCCAGAGGGCCGGAGAATCAAATGGAACTCCAGGACCCCTTGAAGCGGATTGAGCAGAAGCTAGAGCGGCTAAGCCGCTCCGGTCCGAAGGTGCGAGTCGCCGATGCGACCTACGACGGGTTGGGACCGCCTTGGAGTGAGAAGGATGTCGAGCAATTCCAGAGAGACAACGGATTCACATTACCTGAGGGATATGCGTTGTTCCTGACAACGATTGGGAACGGGGGGCCCGGTCCTGATGGGGGTCTATGGAAGCTGCCGCACCATCTCGAGAAGGACCACAGGGACAGAGCCCTTGCCCCGTTCGCCTACACGGCTGCCCCGGTCCACTACCCAACGCGACAGGCCAACGACCGTTTCGGCTTGCCCAGTGTGGACGTTCGGGACGGGACGCTTCCATTGACAGACATCGACGGCGACTACGTGTTGGTACTCAACGGGAAACAGCGGGGCACCGTCTGGTGGGACGCTCCTCACGGCTACTCGAAGGGGAGATACCCCATCCGCCCAGTAGTCGCCAAGGATGGCAGCCAAGCCACGTTCCTCGTGTGGTATGAGGAATGGCTGGACGGTGCCCTCGGCCCTTGAAGGTCTCACACTCCGTTCCCTGACAACGCATCTTCGAACATACCTTCAATCGATATTCAGTTGCCCTTCATGCCCCTCCTCGGGTTCATCCCGTCCCGGTCGCGGTGCGTCCCCCCGGGCGGGCCTCATCACGCAGATGGCCTTTGCCGTGACGTGTGCCTCGACGTGCGGCCAGCCTTCGGTTACCTGGCCGAGGAGCCCGAGTTGCGTCGCCTGCTCGAGCACGATTCTCCCGTCGGTCATGGGGCTCTTTGGATGGTGTTTGATTGCATGCCAAACCGTACCACGAAGCGGCCCCCCTTTCTACCCCATAAAGGAGGGTTATGGGATAGAAGGAACCGCGGCACTTCCAGGTCATGAAGGGCGTTACTTCTTAGAATAGTGAAGAAAGACGAAGAGCTGTGGGTGTGTGTCTCGCCGGGGGCGGTCGTGGCGTGACCTCCGATTATTCCGACCGGCCATCCCCGGAGGAAGCACCGGGCAACGCGGCCGCAATCGGCAAGAGTTCGACGGCCAGGGCCAGCAGCAGTTCGCAGGCGTCGCGGCGGCGCCCGGCGCCCATCTCGACCAGGACGGCCTCGGCGTCGGGCTCCTCGAGGAGGGCCCAGAGGATGGCCGACGACCGTCGGAATGGAACGCGGGCGAGCCCGGCTAGCTCCTCGGACGGGAGGAGGTGCTCCGGCAGGAACCGGCGGAGCCCGTGGTGGTCGATCTCGCAGACGAACGCCCTCATGGCGGGAACGTAGCACGGCCGGCGGACGAACACCAAGGAAGATCGGTGCCCCCGGCTCCGCCGAGATCCCCGGGTCCTACACGCCCGACCCCGGCGTGGCCGGGCCGCGGAGGTCCTTGAGGGAGCCGTCGCGGGCGGCCTGCCGCTGCTGCTGGACCCAGTCGTAGGCCCGCTCCAGGGCCCTGGCGGCGGGCAGCAAGTCGTCCTCGTCCAGCGAGGCGGTGCGCTGCCACTTGTCGTCGCGGTCCTTGTAGGCGCGCGTGATGGAGAAGCTGTACCAGGCCCGGCCGTCGTCGGCCTGCCGCCGCCAGACGGCCACGTCGACGCGGCCGTAATGCACCTTGTGCTCGGGGACCTGGCCCGCTTGGGCCGCGTCCGCCGCCTCTTCCGTCCTCGCTCGTTGATTCATCGCCGTCACCTCCATGTTCGCCGACACCGCCCGGGTTGTCGGCCCTCCCGCCCGGCTTATGGCACAGCCCGGGGGATTTGTCCAACGGCGTCAGCTGGGGAACGGGGTCGGGGCGGGGAGTCACTCGCCCTTCCGCCGGGCGACACGGATCTGGATCCGCCGCGCCGCCACCTCGGCGTCCTCCTCCTTGCGGACGAAGTAGACCTCGGTCGTCCGGATATCCGCATGCCCGGCGAACTCCCGCACCTCGTGCATCATCGCCCCGCCGCGGATGGCGTCGTTGGTCGCTGTCTTCCCGAGCGAGCGGATTCCCGCGTGCCCGATCGGCCTGGAGGCGGCGCGGTGCCCGTCTCAGCGTGGGCGCCGGAAGGCGACGAAGCTGACGGAGTCGCGGGTCGTCACCCCGCCGCCGACGGTTTGCACGGTGCTGCGATTCAGGAGGTCGGCGACGGGCTCCCAGCCGTCGCGGGCGTAGTCGTTGAGCAGGCGCTCGAGCTGCGCCGCGCGGGCGTCGTCGTCCAGACGTTCGCCGGGGTTGTAGCGGAAGCAGACGACCTTGTAGGCGTGGCGCGGCTCGGCTCGGGCCCTCTGTGCCCCGGCCATGAGCGTGACGAGCCCCGGGGCCGGGGCGACCAAGACGAGGAGACCGAGGGCCAATCCGAACCAGGTCCGTCGCGCGTCCATCGCCTTGCTCCGGTGGGTAGCGTGGGCCGGCTCCGGCGGCCGATCCCGGAGCCCGGGCGGTCATCGCCTCCCATGGTCGTACGCCGGCCCCCGCGTGGCAAGGTCGTACAGATTCGTCGGACCAGCTCGGAACCGCGGCCAGGACCTTCGCCAGGTCGCAGGGATGGGCCCTCCATGTCGGGGCGTTTACCTTAGCAGGCCGCGCACCCAGCCGGGCGGCGAGCTAATTGAGGCAGAAGTCGCGTGGCCCGTGCAATGAGTCACGAGGACCCGACTCCGGGTTGACGGACCGCCATCCCGCCTCGGTCAGCTTCACCGCGACGACGCCCTCGGGGTCGAAGGGGTCGTCGATGAGGACGTCCTCGAACCGCCCGGCACGCTTAAGCCGCTCCAGGCAACACGACAGCCGGAACGCCGCGATCCGAGCGGAGAGGTCTTCGAGCCTCGCCGGGTCGGCCGCGTATTCGGCGATCAAGGACCGGGCGGCGCCGAAGCCGATCCCCGGGCGCAGGCGGCGGACGTACATGAGCGCGGCGGCGGTGATCAGCTCGTGGCTGGGCTCCTCCGCGTCGTCCCCCTCGAGGAGGGACAGCAGCCAGTCGGGGAGATCGGCGGGCCCGGTGGCGTGGGAGGTCATGAGGAAGGCGATGATCCGCAGCTCGGCCTCGGTCATGGGCGCCCCCTTGGGGACCGAACGGAAGCCGATCGCCCTTTGCGGCGTCGGTGTGCCGATCCATCGTATCTATCCGATCCCTCCGCCTCCAGGCCGTCGGGAGGCGCGCCTCGTCGGGCCGGCCGCCGCCGGGCTCACTCGGTCTTGCGCCCCGTGAGGCGGATCTGGACCCGCCTCGCCGCCACCTCGGCATCTTCCTCCTCGCGCACGAAGTAGACCTCGGTCGTCCGGATATCCGCATGCCCCGCGAGCTCGCGCACCTCGTGCATCGTCGCCCCGTTCCTGATGGCCCCGGGCACCGTCCGGGCAAAGTCGGTTATCTTCTCGCGGGTCTCCTCCTCGCTCATGGTCCTCCTCGTGTTCAACCCTCATCTTTCATCTTTGACCATATCCAGCACCGTGACGACGGAGATGATGATCAGAAGTCGGGAGAAATGGGCCCCGGCTCCCGGGCTTGGTTGCCGGCCGATCAAGGCGACCTACCGACGCCGACCCTTGCTTCTCCTGGGCGTCGCCCCGCCCCGTCCTACCAGCGCCTCGCGGGTCCGTTCCAGTTCGGCGGCCAGCGTCTCCTCGCTGGGCAGGGCCGTGCGGTACTGGGCCGCGAGGACCGTGTTCGGCAATCCCTCCAGGGCGTATCTCGCCACGCCGGCCCGGTGCTCGGCGCAGAGGATGAGGCCCACCGGGGGGTTCTCGTCCGGGCGAGTCCAGTGCTCGCGAGCGTAGTTCAGGTAGAAATGCATCTGGCCCACGTCGCCGGCCGTGAGCTTATTCAACTTCAAATCTATGAGAATAAGGCAGCGAAGGCGGCGGTGGAAGAAGAGGAGATCGATCCGGTACCACTCGTCATCGATACGCAGCCGGCGCTGGCGGCCGACGAAGGTGAAATCGTCGCCGAGCTCCAGGAGGAAGGCCTCGAGATGGTGGATCAGCGCCTCTTCGAGGTCGTTCTCCGAATACTCGTCTTTGAGATCGAGAAACTCCAGGACGAATGGATCTTTAATCTCCTCCTCGGCCGTCAGGGCGTCTCCTGGCTTGGCTACCTGCCCCTTCTTGAGCATGGCGGCCTTGTTGTGGGAGAGGAGGGTCCGCTCATAGAACTGGGTGCCGATCTGGCGGTCGAGCTGACGGACGGTCCAACCTCCCCGCAGGGCCTCGGCCTCGTAGAACGTGCGCGCCTCGGGCTTCTCGACCGAGAGGAGCCTCACGTAGTGGGACCAGGAGAGGGGGAAGTGGGTCGCGATTCCTCTCAGCACTACCGCCGCGGCGGCCGGCTCACTGCCCGGCGGTCCCGATTCTGCAGACGCTGTCTGCAAAATTCGCTGATAAGACATGTAGAATTGTCGCATTTGATAGAGGTTGCGATCCCCGAATCCCCGCCCCCATCGGCCGGTCAAGTCCTGCGCCA
Source organism: Isosphaeraceae bacterium (assembly GCA_046349995.1). GTDB lineage: Bacteria > Planctomycetota > Planctomycetia > Isosphaerales > Isosphaeraceae > Aquisphaera. The sequence goes on from JAXMBE010000012.1 coordinate 52,397, forward strand.
GCCGGACGATGAGCTGCTCGCCATAATCGGCCCTGGCCTGGCCTGCTTGCTCGGAGACGACGATCCGCCTGCCGATCTCCCAGTAGGTGGCCGTCATGACGCTGTTGACGGCCCTGGCGGCGCACCGGCGCGCGGCTTCAAGGAGGTCCGAGATCCCCGAGAGGATCGCGTCGTAAGCGGGTCCATGGACGTCACCCGGGGCGGGCAGCGGTGCCTTCGTCTTCTTGTGCTTCGCCATGCGGGTGGTATACCACGGCGCGGTCTTCGCGTGGAGGCTGGATGCCGGCTCACTCGCTCCTTCGTCCCGTGATGCGGATCTGGATGCGGCGTGCCGCTACTTCCGCGTCCTCCTCCTTGCGGATGAAGTAGACCTCGGTCGTCCGGATGTCGGCGTGGCCGGCGAACTCGCGGACCTCGTGCATCGTCGCCCCGTTGCGGATGGCGTCGTTGATGGCGGTCTTGCGGAGCGAGTGGATGCCGATCCCGCGCCCGCCCAGGCGGTCGGGCTCGATGCCGGCGGCGCGGCAATACTTCTTCACCAGTCGCCAGGGGGTCTTGCGGTCCAGGTGCCTCCGCACGAGCCCGCCCCCGTCCGGCGTCATCGGCCGGAACAGCGGCCCCTCCCTGTCCTCCGCGATCCCGGCCCGCGCCACGTAGGCCAGGACCGGCCGCGCCGCGTCCAGCAGGATCTTCCGACGCTTGCGGTTCCGCTTCTCGGTGACGCGGAGGAAGTGCTCGACGCCGTCCGTCTCGAGGTGGCCCACGCAGGCGCCGGTCACCGCCGAGACGCGGCAGCCGGTCAGGAAGAAGACGCTCATCATCGCCAGGTCCCGGATCCCCTGCAGGGTGTCGGAAGGGATCGCCTCCAGCATGGAGACGGCCTGCCGCTGGGTGAGCGACGGGGTCGAGTTCTTCTGCACCTGTGGCGCCTTGACCGCCCCGATGTCCTGGGCCGCCTCCCAGGGGACGAGCCCCTTGGCCGCGAGCTGCCTGTAGGTGCCTCGGAGCACCGACAGCCGCCGGGCCACCGTGGCCGAGGTCCGCCCCGCCTCGAGCAACGCCCGCTTGTACATCCGCACGTGATCGGCGGTGACCTCCAGCGGCGTCACGCCGTGGGCCCGCATGTGCCGCAGGAAATCCATCAGGTCGCGGCCGTAGGCCTTGACCGAGTGGTTGGAGAGCAGGGCGTCGCAGATCCAGGGGACCAGGGCGCCGGCAGTCGTGGGCGAGTCGCCGCCGGCGGCCTCCAGGGCGCGGGCCAGGAAGGCCTCGACCTTGCCCGCGGCGGGCGCGTCACCCTCGAGGAACTCGCTCCGCTCGGGCACCAGGGGGGGGCGTGCCGGGAGTTCGTCCCGGTCCGCCGGCGCGGCCGGCAGATTCATGCGTGGAGGCGTGTAGTCCATCTATCTCATCCCACCGGATAAAACCTCGGGACATAAAGCAGATTATGTCCCATATCAGGGAGGCGGAGGAATGTCAATAAAACGTGCTGAGGATGGGCATTAAGGTTAATTGGCTCAAGGGTTTACGTCGCCGGGAAGGGCAATTAAACCCGTCTAATATCCAACATAACAGAGAATTATTGGACTTTTGAATACACCGAAAAAGGCACTGGATCCCGGCACTTGGGTGCGGTAAGTCTAGGAGTCTAAGTCGAAATGGGATCACCTTGGAGGGTGGGGATCGGACCCCGCTGTTTCTCGAAGGACGAGGAGGAGGGTGGACATGCCCGCGCGGAAGAAACGAGGCCACGAGCGGCCGCACAAGGTGCTCCAGCTGACGACCTACCGGCGGCTGGAGGAATATCTACGTGCGTTCGCGCAGGGGCACTTCCACCTGCTGATCCTGGTCGGCTCCGGCGGCCTGGCCAAGAGCCGCTCGGTCCGGGCAGTCCTGGACGGCGAGGCGTGCTGGATCGAGGGCAACGCCACCCCCTTCGGCATGTACGTGAAGCTCTACAAGCACCGCGACCGGTTCGTGGTCATCGACGACGTCGACGCCCTCTACGCCGACAGAAGCGGCGTACGGCTATTGAAGTGCCTGTGCCAGACCGAGGACGAGAAGGCCGTGGCCTGGCACTCCGACGCCAGGGGCCTCGAGCGGCAGGGCATCCCGCGGGAGTTCACCACGAAGAGCCGGGTCGTGATCATCTCCAACGACTGGAGGACGCTCAACAAGAACGTGGCGGCGCTGCAGGACCGGGGGCACGTGCTCCTGTTCCAGCCGGGCGCGGCCGAGGTCCACGAGCAGGCGGGGAAGTGGTTCGACGACAAGGAGATCCACGACTGGTTCGCCGCCAACCTGCACCGGGTCCGCGAGCCGTCGCTGCGGCACTACGTCCGGGCCCGGGAGCTGAAGGCCGCCGGCATGGACTGGACCGAGGTCCTGGCGGCCGAGGCGGAGAACCAACGGGCGCGACTTGCGGCGGAAATCCTAGCCAGTAGCGCCTACGGAAGCACGGGGGAGCGGGTCAAGGCGTTCGTCGAGCAGGGGGGCGGCTGCCGGGCGACCTTCTTCAACTACCGCAACCGGCTCACTGGCGGGAAGGGGGCTGGATAGAGGGGATCCTGGCTCAGGAAATGAAGCGAGTTGCATCCGAAGGGCCGGCGCACGCGACCGCCTCCCGCAAGGTCGGTGCCGGCCCTTGGGATACAACCCACTTCTGGGCGATGCAGACGCGGTCCTTCCCAAACCATGGGACCCGGGGGACTGGTTACCCGACCGCGACAGGGCGAAGTCGACCTCACCGCCGGTGTTCATGAATATGGAGTAGACCAGGTGGGCCCTGCCGTCGCCGTCGGCCATGACGACCCGACCGGCTCCGTAGTCGTACGGGCCACGCCGGTCGATGATCGGCTGTAGCGGTCCGAAGGGTGGGAAGTCGTCATTCACGATCGTCCCACTCTCCTGGACTCTGACGATCGCAGTGTTGGAGGGGCTGGAAAGGTTGAAAGAGAAGGAGGGCGCCTCGCACGACGTGCGAATCTGAGGAACGCCTGGCCTCCCGCCTGCCGGCACCCCGCCCGTACGCGTTCAAGGGACTGGAGGACCCGGGCATCCGCCATGGCCACGGGGGCGGAAACGTGCCAGGGCCGCGGCGGGATGCCGCTGCGGTCACCCAGGCAGCACGGCGTTTCACCGATGCGGTCGGCGATGCGGCGGGGCAGGCGTGATCCCGATCCGGCTCGCCGCGTGGACGTTCCGCACCGATCGGCCCGAGGCCGAGCCGTTCGGCTTGGCGCCGAAGCGGAAGGTGAAGTCGCCGCCCGGGCGTCCATCGTGGTCGCCGTCGAGGGCGTTGAGCGCCAGGTCGACCAGCGCCCCGGATCCGTTGGCAACGAATTGCAAGGGCTGGTTCATCGCCACCTTCTTCCGCGGCTCGATAGTCACCGTGCGAGTTGCTTCCCTGTAAGCGGCCGAGCCAAGGGCGAGCGTCTTGTCGTCGCGGGTGCCGAAGCGTCGGTCGCGGCCGGCGGAGATTAGGCGGTAGGAGCCCAATGAACCGGCCCCGGCCGAGACAATCGCCTCGGAGAAGCCAATGACGATCATGTTCAGGGAGCCCTTCTTGGACGCGATCCTAGGCGGGCCAACCACCGTCGGTGGGGTCGTATCGATCGGCGGTTGGGCCGCCGCGACATCGATCGTGACCGACTTGGTGGCTGGGGTATAGTTGGCCCAGTCGTTCGGTGTGAAGGTCGCCGTGAGGAGCTGGCCCGGCCCGGCCCCCAAGACCGTGCCCGCGGCCGGCGTATACGCGAAGGTGCCGGGCACGGAGGCGGCGGCGTTAAGCTGCGCGGCACCGAGGGGGGTACCGGCCGGGATGGCGGCCGGGTTGGCCCAGCTCAGGGTCGGGGTGGCCTTGGAGACGGAGAGAGGCAGATCGGCGGTGCTGACGGCGAAGGTCGTGTCGCCGGAATACACAACCGAGATCGTGTGACTGCCCGCATCGAGCGTGGCCGGTGCCGCGATGCTCGCGACGCCTCCGGAGAGTATCACGGGCGGGCCGAAATCGGCGCCATCAATCCGGAACCGGACCGCGCCGGTGGGGGTGGGCAGGCCCGTCATGACGGCGGAGACGGTGGCCGTGAACATCAGCGGCTGGCCATAGAAGGGGCCGGAGGAACTCGAAGCGATCGCGGTGCGGGGCGCCTCGGGGACCGAAGGAATCCGGACCGTCACCGCGATCGACTCTTCATCGAACAGGGACGGGTCGCGGCCATCGGAGACGCGGACCCGGAACGTGAAGGGGCCCGGCCCGTCGGCCCGGGACGGTGTCCAGCGGAACACGCCAGTGATCGGATCGATCGTCGCACCTCCTGGCGCGCCGAGCAATCTGAACCGAAACGGGGCCGCGGGGTCCGGGGCGGATGCGACGGCGACGAAGCCGAGCGCCTGGCCCACATCGCCGACCTTCGACCCGATCAGCCCCAGTGTCGGGCCGTTGCCGGCGTGGACGAATCGTAAGCCGTCGTAGTAGACGTCAAAGCCGTAGTCCCAGGTGTCCTGGTGGATCTCGAGCGAGGTGATGGCAGAGAGTGAGGCCGCCCCGGCCGAGATCCGGACCCAGTCGGGGCTGCCGGCCAGCGGGATGGAGAACCACTTCCATCCCCGGTTGGGTATCTGCTGCGTCGCCGGCCGGTAGGTGAAGCTCCCGCCCGGTCCCCTCAGCACGACGACCGGCTGATCGCCCTGGAACCCGATCGGCGTGCGGTTGTCGGCGTACGCCCAGAATTCGAGCGTGCCCTTGCTCGAGAGGTCCCAGACCACGCCCGGGGTGGCCGGGTAGACGACGCCGGTGTCGAAACCGCTCTCGGTGCGCAGGTGGACCGAGGAGCTGCCGACCTTGACGTGGGTGGTGTCGTTCGAGACGGCGGTGGCGGCGTGATCGACGGGCGCGAATGAGCCCCACTGCGCGGCGTTCCCCTCGGTCAGCTCGGTCGGGTCGGCCGCCGCAGCGACGACCGCCAGGTCGTCCAGCCGGACGACCGCTGGCGCCGAGGTCGGGCCGGCGAGCCGGAACTGGAACTTGCCGGTTCGGCCGGCGAACCGCGCGATGTCCAGCGACTCCGCGTGGGACCCGGCCCCGGAGACGGCGTCCAGGTCGTAGCGGGCGAGCGGTTCACCGTCGAAGGTCACCACCAGTTCGTCACCGGGCCCGGCGGCCGCCGCGGCATAGCGGAACGCGAGCTGATTGGCCGTCGGGGTCAGTTCGACCAGGTCGGCGAAGCGCGTGTCGTTGGTCTGGCCGAGTTGGAGCACGAAGTTGCCGCCGTCGTCGATCACCTGATAGTCGCCGGTCACGTCCAGGCTCGTGTCGACCCCGAACCCCGGCAGGCGGACGACCCGCAGCAAGGTGTCGGCCAGCGGATCGTCGAAGGCCGGGATCGTCCCGATCTCGGCGAGCATGCGGCGAACGCCGCCGGCGCGGTCGAACCCGCCGTCGGCGAAGGTGTTCCGGACGCCGACCGACGTCGGGACGACGAAGGCCGAAGCCGCGGGGCCACCCATCAGGCCGCGTGCGGACAGTCCCCCGGAGGCCGCCGCGAGCAGGGTGTCGTAGGGATTGAACGGCTGCCTGGCGGTGACGTCGAAGTATTGCGGGCTGATCGTGACGTGGTTCGAGGGCGAGCCGGCCCCGGCGATGACCGGGTTCAGGAACCCGGGCCGGTCCGGGGCTCGCCAGTCGGCGAACCGTTCCACGAAGGCCTCGGTGATCCCGATGTCCACGGGCTCGCCCAGGAGCCTCGACAGGTACGGCTCGATCAAGTCCTCCGCGGCGCTCGACACCAGGGCTGCCAGCCCCTGTTGCACGCGGTAGTTGATCTGGGTGTCAGCCCCGCCCCGCGCCACGGTGCCGACGATGTCGATGTCCGCCAGGATGTTCGACGGGTAGGGCCAGTCGGTCGAGTACCCGTCCAGCGCGGTGTACTGGTCCACGTCGTATCCGATGGCACGGAGCTGGCGAACGACCTCCGAGCCGACGGCGCCCCCGCGGCTGTGCCCGACCACGTGGATCCACTGGCCTTCGGACGGCGGGCCCAGCAGGGACGCCTGGCCGGGGGCCATGACGGTCAGGACTTCCGTGACAGTCCTGGAGGCCGCCGCGTGCGCGAACGCCGCGGCGCGGGCCATGGAGTTCTGGGCGTCCGCCAGGAACATATCCTGAAGCTTCTCGGCCGCGAGGTCCAGGAGCGGATTCGTCAAGCGAGACCGGACGACCTCGAGCGCCGCGTAGCCGGCGACGTCGATGAATGCCGAGTGCCAACCCTCGCTCGACTCCCACTTGGTGACGTAGACGCCCACGTTGTTTTCCAGGGACGCGACGCCGCTCTCGTCGGCGAAGGTCTTCAGTCGCTCGCCGAATCCTTTCCAGATCGACCACATGGTGTCGTAGGAGAAGGGGGCCGGGTCATATCCGTGGATCAGGATGTTGACGAAGTGCGGGCGGCCGATCTCCAGGTCGGCCTTGTCGAATCCGAGGGCGAAGTTGAAGTTGTCGGTCTCGTCCGACTCGGCCACGCTGTTGCCGGCGTCGGTGATCATGCCCAGGTAGATCGTCCCGACCGGATCGAACCCGCTCGGGGGGCTCTCCGGCAGGTGGATCGTCACCTCGCCGCCGAAGTTCCGGCCGGCCGCCAGCGCCGGCACGTCGACCTGGCCGGACACCACGGGAAGTCCGAGGTCGTCGAGTTGGATCTGAGAGTCGGGCGAGACGACGAACCGCACAGTCGTCGGGCCGACGTCGGCGTTGCCCTGGTTGACGACGTAATACTTGATCGTCACCTCGTCGCCCCACCGGCGGGGCGGCCGGCTCTGGCCGCCGTCGGGCGGGTCCTGGATGACGAACCCGGCGCCCAGGAGGTTCAGGCGCGGCTTGTCGTTGTCGGTCGCCGAGAAGTCGTTGCCGCAGTACATCCCCCAACCGATCTCGACCGAATCGTCCGGCCCCGCCCCGAGGGCGGTCGCCGAGACCTGGCCGTTGATTTCGTAGCCCCACGGCTGGCCCGGCGTGGTCGTCGCGACGGCCATCGCGGCCCCGCCGATCGCGGAGCCGTAGCTGCGGACGAAGATCGGGTGGTCGGCGCGGATCGTCCCTCCGCGGAATGCCGCCGCGGAGTAGAGCTGACCGGCGACGATCGGCTGGCCCGTCTCGGTCGTCCGGTTGCGGACCGCGATGCCCGCGAGCCGCCCCCCGCCGCCGGCGAACGAGCCGCCGACGTTCACGTAGACGTCCCCCCCGTTGGTCAGGGGGTTGTAGTTGGTGCGGACGCGATAGAAGAACGTGTCGCCCTCGCGCGCCAGGTCGACGCCGAAGACCTCGTAGGCATCGCCGCCGACCGGCGTGCCGCCGCTGTCTTCGCCGGGATAGGCCTCGGCGAAGACACGCACCGGGGCCGGGACGCTGTAGGCCGGGGCGCTCGAGCCGTCGAGACGCGCCCACAGGTAGTAGACGCCGCTGGCGAGACCAGCGGGCAGGGAGACCGCCACCCCGTCGGCCGGCCCGTCGGGGTCCTCGGCCGCCCCGCTCGCCAGCACGACCTGGCCCACCCCGTTGGCCGGATCGGCGTCGGTGTCGATGGCGATCGTGATCGTCCCGCTGCCCTGCTGATCCGCGTCGCGCCAGCCGACGAAAAACGGCCGATTCCGGCCCAGGAAGCTCCCCGGCGGCGTGACCAGGTCGATCGTCGGCCGGAGGGTGATGGCCGTCGCGAGCACGTTGTCCGCGACGTCGGTTTCCAGTTGCCCCCCGTCGGCGGCCGGCCGAACGAGGAGGAAGGCGCCGCCGGACCGCTCGGAGAATGGCAGCGTGACGATCCGCGTGACGCTATACGTGCCGCCCGGGCCGATCGCCGCGCGATCGATCGGGACCCGATCGAGGCGGATGTCGCCCGCGTCCAGGCGATCGTCGGCGGACAGGTACAAATCGTCCTGCCAGTCGGTCGAGCCGACATCCAGAGTGGTCCCGGGGCCGTCGTTCCTCACCGACCAGGAGATCGTCGCCGACCGGCCCACCGTGAGCTGCGCGGCGGGAGCGGCGCTCAGGGCCGTCGGTACGAAGTCCACCGCCGAGCGGGCAACCACCACCCGGCCGTCGGCCGCCGGGCCCTCGGCGATCCCGTCGGAGGCCACGAACCTGAACGTATCGACGCCGGCGAACGCCGGATCGGGGGTGTATGTGAACCAGCCCAGGCCGTCTGCGGGCGTCAGGGTGCCGTGCTGCGGGGCCTGGACCAGGCGGAATGACGTCACCGCGCCGTCGGGGTCGCGGCCCGTCAACTGAACCGCTAGCGGGTCGATCTGGGAGGTGCGGCCAGTATACGGGTCGGACGTCGGCGGGGAATTTACGACCAGGAACTCTGACACGAAGGCCCCGCCCGGCAGGCCGTCGCCGCTTGGCAGGCGGCCCCGATACTCGCCGTCCAGCCGGTTACCGACGGCATCGACCAGGGCGTCGGTGGCGGTCAGCCGGTAGGTATCGCGCGGCAAGAACGCGTCGACGCCCAGCAGGATGGCCCGGTCGGCGGGGTCCCAGCCCTCGAAAGCCAGCGGCACCGGGCGCTCGTTGCCGTTGTCGAAGCGGCCGTCGCCCCCGGCCGCGATCAGCTCGAAGAGGCCTCCCCAGCGCGCGGCGGGATCGATGTCGGCGTCGAACCGGACCTCGACCGTGCGCACGCCGTCGGTGACTACGGCCGCCGGGGCCGGGGTGACATCGACGACGTGCGGGGGGACGGTCGTGGCGAACCCGAAGTCCAAGCCGGTGCGGGTCTCGCTTGCGGCGAGCGTGACCACCTGCCGGCCGTCGGCCGGGGCGACCGACGCCCGACCGTCGGCGGCCATGGCTCGGATCACCTGACGCCCGGCCGGGAGCCGGTCGAAGCGGAACGCCCCGGTCGCGTCGGTGGTCGCGGACGGCTCGCCGGAGTCGCGCGTGCCGTTGTCGTTACCGTCGAGGAAGACGGTCACCCCGGCCAGCGGCCCGTCGATGGCATCCTCGCGGCCGTTGCGGTTGACGTCCTCGAAGGCGCGGCCCGCGACGGTCGCTACCTGTGCGCGGCCGAAGTCCTGGCCGCCGCTCACGCCGTCGGTCCCGCCGAAGGTGACCACGCGGGCGCCGCCCGCCGGGGCCGTCTCCACGAACCCGGCGGGCAGCTCCTGGCGGAGCGTGTAGGTCCCCGGCGGCAGGTCGTCGAACCGGTAGCGGCCGGCCTCGTTGACCGTCGCGGTCCCGGCGTTATCGGCCTCGGTGAGCGCGAAGCGCTCCCCGACGTCGCGCGTGCCGTTGCCGTTGGTGTCCAGGAAGACCACCGCCCCGGCCACCCCGGGCTCCATCTGGATCGGCTCGGGCGTCCCGGTCGGGCCGACCCGGAAGGCGAACTGGACGTTGCTGAGGTAGCCGAGGTCGGCCGTCGTCGTCGGCCGCGCGAAGCTCAGGTAGTTGGTCCCGTTGCCGCTGTCGAACCCGACCTGGGCCCCTTCGCTGTTGCTGGCGGTCCACTGCATCGACCGATAGGAGAACGCGACGATGTCCCCGGCCGGGTCGTCCTCGATGTAGACGGAGAAGTCGTTCCGGCGGTCGCCGATCTGGTTGTACTTGCCGACGTTCACCCAGTCCGCCTGGAAGTACGGCCGCCCACGCGGACTGATCCCGGTGGACTGGTGGACGGCGCCCAGGTCGCCGCGGGTGTCCACGTCCGCCCAGAACGGGGCGACAATCGGGATCGATCGCGGGAACCCTTGGGGGATGTAGGCGCCCAGCGGCGACCGGAACGTCAGGTTGCCGTTGTTATTCACGAAGGCTTGGGAGAACGTCTGTCCGTAGAACTCGAAGTCGAATCCCAGCGGGATCGCGACACTCGAGCCGTCGTCGCTGTTGGCGAGCACGACGGGGCCCCGCGGGCCGAGTTCGATGCCGTTGACCGGATTCACCCCGACGCCGTCGCGCGTGCCGCTGGCATTCGCATCCAGGTAGACGGTCCCGGCGATCGTGTTGGCCAGGAGCAGGCGCGGCTCGAGCCGGTCGCCGTGCAGGCCTACTGAGCGAGGGAGCCTGCGCCTACGACGCCGCATCCTCGGGAACATCGGACGAGTGAGAGAGGCAACTTTCCGCATGTCGGTGCTCCATCGCGCCAAGTGTCACTTTCAGAGCTCGGTGGCGCTCTTCTTCAGAGCTGTCCGGCGCCCTGCACGCACTCGCCGGGATCGCGAATCGCGCCGACTCTCGAGGTCCGGAGGGTTCCAAGGCCCCTTTCGTCGGGTAGTATGACTTGGGTGGGTCATCGGGGCCGGGGCCGCGCGATTTACCGGTGAAGGTCGGGCGCCATAGAGCTTTGAACTTAACTCCCGCGGCTGGCCGGTTTCGCAGCCCTCGCGGACGACTCCCCGATCACGCTGCACTCCGTTTCCCTGCTCTCCTCACCGCAGAACGGCAGCCGGGTGCGCAATGCCGCTCTTCAGATTTCCCGCCGTTCGGGACTTCCCCGCCGTGACCGTCTGCAGGATCGTCGGCTGACCCTCGGGCCGGCGCCGCAGTGCGCTCCTCCGCGGCGCAAACGCCGTCAACCGGCGCCGGACATCCCTGCGGATGCCGGGCCCACCGCTGGCATCCGCATGTCGGCCCAGGAAGTCGGGCGATTCGGAAAGTCTCATGCGCGATGGCGGGAGTGAGGCGGAGAGCGTCGAGGCGACTCAAGTCGCTCGCCCATCCCTACCAGTTCGTCCCTGGAGAGGTCACCACCGGGATCAGGGCCGCGAGAAGACCTCGCCCGGAAGGCCGGGGAGCTCGGGCTTGGGCCGATCCGCCCGTTCGATGAGTCGGTCCACCTCGGCCCAGAGCGATTGCCAGGCGGCCCGCTCGGCCTCGGTGAGGCGGGACAGAGCGTCGGGGTCGCGGACGGAGGCAAGGTCGGGGTCCTGCTGCCAGTGGCGGAGCACCTGGAGGACGAACGCGCGTTCCTTGGATGCGGTGAGGAACGGCTCCCAGGCATTCAGCTCGGACTTGAGCCAGTTAAGTGCCTTGTGGCGCAGGGCGGCCCTGGCGGCACCGTCCGGTGCCGGATCGTCCTTGCCTTCCCCCGCGGCTGCAAGTGCGGCGGCGCAGGCGGCGCTGTAAGCGAGTTGCGTCTGCCGGTCGGCGGCAAGCGACGGGTCCGCGGCCAGCGCCTCGGCACAGAGCCGCACGGCGAGCGCGTGGCGTTGCGCCTCATAGGCCCACTGCACCAGGGCCAGCCGCTCGGGGTTGTCCTGCGGCGCGTCACCGCTCAGCACGGCATCCAGGCGGGCATCGTGGGCCTTCTTTTCCGGGTCACTCTCATGGAGTTCGGCCAGTCCTCGCCTCGCCTCGTCGGCCAGGGTCGCGTCGTGCAGGCCCTGGGCGGCCTCCAGCAGGTTGATGTAGTGGCTGCGGAGGAACTGGCGGGAGGTCGGGTGACGCGGGTTGGCGCCCAGCGCCTTCCTCTGCCAGGCGATGGCCTCGCGCAGCCGATCGCGGGCCTCGGAAAAGCGTCGGGCCTCCAGGTCGAGACGGGCAATGTTGTTGAGCGTCCCGCCCAGGGGGCTGATGAAGTCGGGCGACTCCGGGTGGGACGCAACCAGCTTGTGCAGTATAGCCAGCGCCCGCTCATGCGACCGCAGCGCCTCGGCCGCCGGCTTGCCCGTCTCGCTCAGCAGGAGGGCGATGTTGTTGTGGCTCCCCGCCAGCCCTCTCTGGAACTCGGTGACCGCGGGGTTGGCGTCGGACAGGCGCTGCCAGATCGCCAGCGCCCGCTCATACGACCGCAGCGCCTCGGCCGGCTTGCCCGTCTGGTGCAGCAGGAGGGCGATGTCGCCGTGGCTGGCAGCCAGGGCGGCCTGGAACTCGGTGACCGCGGGGTTGGCGTCGGCCAGACGCTGCCGGATCGCCAGCGACTCCTGGAACACGCGCAGTGCGTCCTCAACGTCCCCGATCTCATGCGTCAGATGGCCCAATTCATGGCAAGCGCCCGCCAGCCGGTGAAATGCCTCGGGTCGGGTGTCGTTGTCGGCCTGGAGGCGGTCGCGGAGGGAGCGGAAGAACGACAGCGGCTCCTTCAGCAGTTCCTTGCGGAGTGACTCCAGGTCCGGGCGGTTTTTCAGCTCACCGTTCTTCGCGACCACGTCGCCGAACCGTCTCACGGCGGCGATGGCGTCCTGGTTGGCCTGCTCCAGGTTCGTCGCGTAGATCCGCTGCCTCTGGTAGCCGTAGAGCGACGCCGCCAGGCCGACGAGCAGCGACGCGGCCGCTGCGGCCGTGGCGACCCGGTGCCTCCGCGTCCATCGACCAATGCGCACCAGTAGCGGGTCGGATCGAACTGTGGTCGGTTCGTCGGCCATCCAGTGCGCCAGGTCGTCGGCCAGTGCACGAGCCGTCGGGTAGCGGTCTGCGGGCTCTCTCGCCAGGGCCTTCAGGCAGACCGCCTCGAGAGTGAGCGGCACGTGTGAGTTGATTGATCGCGGAGGAGCGACCTGGCCCGCGATCACACGCGGCAGGACTTCGTCGGGATCGCGACCCGGGATGGGGGCTTGCCCGGTCAGAAGGTGGTACAGGATGGCGCCGAGGCCGTAGACGTCCGTCACCGGCCCGAGCGCCGCGTTGTCGGCACGGGCCTGCTCCGGGCTCATGTAGTTGAGCGTGCCGATCAGCCCCCGCGTCTGCTCCAGCGCGCTGCCCGATGGGGGCACGAGGGTCGGCTCCTGGCGGCCGTCGCCGCTGGCGACGTCGCGACGACCGGTCGCCTTGGCCAGGCCCCAGTCGATGATCAGGGCCTCGCCGTAGTCCCCGATCATCACGTTGTGCGGCTTCAAGTCGCGGTGCAGCACGCCCTTGCTGTGGGCGAAGGCGATGGCGTTGCAGACGTCCAGGAACCGGTTCAGCAGGTCGCGGAATTCCTTGGTCGTCGGGTCGGGCCTCGGGTGGGCCTTGTGGTGGTCGGCCACCTTCTCGCGCAGGCTGGCCCCCTCCACGAACCGCATCGCGTAGAACGGCTTGCCGTCGTCGTAGTACCCCAGGCTGTAGACCGGCACGATGCCCGGGTGCTGGAGCCCGCCGCTGATCTCCGCCTCGAGCACGAACCGCGAGCGCAGATCGCGCCGGTCCGCCTGCTCAGGCTGGATCTCCTTGATGGCCACCTTGCGGCCGAGCTCGAGGTCCTCCGCCTCGTAGACGCGGCCCAGGCCGCCCTCGGCGTGGAGCTTGAGGATCCGGAACCGCTGGCCGGCGCGGCGCGGGGACTCTTCTGAGGGGTAGGTTCGGGTCTCTTCCTCGCGGCCCTTACCGACCGTCGCGACGCTGGCCTGCAAGTCGTCGTCGGTCAGGCGGCCGAGGTCGCGGACCCCCGACCCCACCGAGCTGAGGTCGGCCAGGCTCCTCTCCGGGTCGCCGCCGTGGAGCTTCAGGTGCTCGGCCACCAGCGACTCGAGCAGGGCGTACCGGTCCGCGTTCAGTGCGCCGCGTTCTAGCAAGAACCGGCCGATCGGCCGCTCCTTGTCGGCGACCCAGGCGCCGAAGGCACCGAGCAAGGCTTCGCGGTCGATGAATCCGTTCTGGAACGCGAGCAGCCCGAACAGCAGGTTGCGCGCGGCCTCGCGCGCCGGGTCGGGCGGCGGCACCGGGGACGCGGCGAAGGCGGCATCGACGACGTCGGCCAGCTCCGGGAAGCGCGCACGGTAGGGCGCGGACGTGGGTATCTCCCCCCGTCGCCGCCGCTGCTCCAGCTCGGTCAGCAGCAGCTCCCTGAGCAGACGCGGCCGGATGTGGTCGGCCACCTCGCCCAGAAGGTCCTCGATCCGCGGCGGCGTGCCGGCGGCCCATGCCCGCTCGAAGCCCTCGAGCCGGTCGACCACCTCGGCCAGCTCGGCAGCGTCCAGCGAATCGTCATCCCGAGGGGTTGCCGGGGTCATGGTCCTTCTCCGGGGGCTTCCACTTCTTGCGCAGCAGCTCGAGCTTCAGGTCCACCGTGCGGACCGAGCAGCCCAGCTCGCGGGCGATCTCCCGGTTGGAGTGGCCCATCAGCTTCAGCTCGGCGATCCGCCTGAGGTCCCCCCGCTCCAGCGAGTCGAGCCGGATCCTCAGCTCCTCGGCCAGCTCCGCGGCCAGCTCGGGGGTCGGGCCGGCGGCGAGCAGGCCGTCCAGCGGGCGTCCGCCGTCTCCGTCGGCGGATGAGGCACTCGCGATCATGTCAGCCTCGCGGATGGTCTTCGGGTCGGGGTTCTTGTCGGCGTGATGACGCCGACTGCGGTCGATCAGCTTGCACTTGACCAGGTGGGCCAGCACCCGCCAGAGGTCGTCGCGGTCGTCGAGATCCGGGAACCGCCCATTCCGGATTCCGGAGTTCGCCGCATTGATGACGCTCAGTGCGAGGTCCTCCTCGTCGCTCACCGCGGTCGGGGCCCGGGATGCGCAAAGCCGGGGCGCGGATCTTCCGCACGAGCATGGTGAAGTACCGGTCCCAGAGCGCGGCCAGCGCCCGGGTGTCGCCGGCCTTCAGGTCGCCGATCCACCGCGTCACCGAGCCGGCCGCCGAGCCGGCCTGGGGCCGGTGTGGGTCGTCGGGCGGGGCGGCTCGCCGGGCTCGTGAGGGGGGATGTCGCGCGGGGGTCGGGGCTGGTCCATGGAGGCCTCCGCATCGAGGGCTGTCCGAACAACCACGGCTCCATGATACCGCTGGGATCTCTGGATTTCACTTCTGTTCCGAAAGTTGATGCAAGACAGGGTCGTGAGTCGGCCCTCCGCCTCGAGTGACGGCCCGCGCGCGATCGGCGATGCCCGGCCGGGATCGCCTTCGCGTCCCCGGCCGGGCGAGTCGCCCGACGTCGATCGGAGCCTCGGGGGCATTCACTGGGCCGCGAGCTCCCTCCGGCTCGCCGGGGCGCTTCATGACCGCTTCCCGCACGGAGGAGAGCTGGGCCTGGAGCCGCGCGTAGGCCTCTCGCCCGGCGGCGCCGTCCGCGACCCCGAACCGCAGGCCGAAGCCGTTCATGAAGAGCACCAGCTCGCCGGCGCTGATCCTCGGCGACTCGGAGAGCTTGCGGACGAAGGCCCGGAACCGCGCCGGGTCGCGGCCGATCACGTCCCGCCGGAAGGAGTACGGGATCGGCTCGTGCTGGATCCGCCCCAGCTTGATCGTCTTGCCGGTCGGGGTGTACTGGAAGGGGACCTCCTTCACCATCCGGGAAGGGATCGGCCAGGCGCTCTCCGGGCCAGCAGGAGGTAGTCCCCCAGGCGGACCAGCTGGGCGAGGTTGCGGTTCAGGGAGTCGCCCAGGTTGACGTCCCGCGCCTCCGGGTGGTTCAGCAGCTGCTCCTCCCTCCGGGCGTGGTAGGCGGCGTTCCTCACCGCGCCGCCGGCCCGCTTCTGGTGATACCGGAGGTCCTGCTGGCGGATGTATCCCTCCTGCAGCAGGAAGAGCCTCGCGGCCGTCCGCTCGTGGATCGCCTCGGCGACGGCACTCGCGCAGGTAGATCCCCTCGCCGATGGCGTGGGCACCCATGCCGCGGAGGATGTCCCCCTGGGCCGTCGACCCGCCGCCGTACCAGTAGCCGGGATAGCCGTGGTAGAGAAGCGCGGCGTAGTAGCCGACGTCCCCGTAGATGATCTGCGCCCGCGCGTCGATGCCCCAGCCCATCACGACCGCGCCCGCCAGTGCCAGCGTCCAGTTCCGCGTCCTCATCGCAGGTCCTCCGGCTCGATGGGTTCGCCCGAGGTCGGGCGGGTGTTCGATTCGGCTCGCCATCCTCATCACCGCAACCCATCGCCTTCCTGCGCAAGGCGGGCCACGGGTACTCCGACCTCGCCCGCCCGGCATCGACTCCCCTGCTCGGGTCGATCGCCTCAGCATGGCCCGCGCCTCCGGCGATTCGGGCTGCGTGTGCAGCTCTCGCCGGATTGCTTGTTCTTGTTGGTTTCACCTGTTGGTTGCAGTGCTACTCGGGCTCTCCCGCATTCCCGGTGGTCGTGGGCGAGCACTCGACACGCCAAGGCTGGTTTCCCAGGGATTCGCCGTGGCTCGGGCCCCACGACGGGCCAGGAGCACCGGGAGTGCGGGAGAGCCGCTACTCGGCGCTACTTCTTCGGAGCTATTTGGCATCTTCAGAGCTATCTGGCACCCGGTAGGCAAGCATGTCATTCGTCGGCGTAACCGGCCGCCACTGCCGGATCGAGCCTCCACGACGACCGCGAAACCCTTAGAACTTCTCGATGTGGTTCGATCGGGCAGGGACGACTCATCCGGGACGCTCGGCGCGGTGATTCGTCTTTTTGTTCGACGCCCGGTGACTGTCTCTGCGACCCACGGCGTGTAGGAAGTCGAGCGCAGCTCCCGATCAGGCCGCGCCGATCACCAGGACCTCCCGCGCCGCCTCGACCACCTCCCGGGTCACGACGCCCAGCCCGTTGATCTCCAGGATCCGCTCGACCTGCGCCAGCAGGCGGTGCAACAGCCGGAAGTTCCCGCCCGTCGCCCGGATCAGGGCCGCGACCCTTCGTCGTCGCTCAGCAAGTCCCCCGCAGCGCCACACCCGGCGGGTGCCGGCCGAGCAGCTTGCGGACCTCCCCCGTCTTCAGCGTCGGGTCGATGTACCGCATCCCCGAGAACCGGATGCCGTCGGTGTGCACCCGTCGCGCCCTGGCCACGGTGAGCAACAGCAGGTCGAGCAGCTCTAGCGACTCGGGCATCCGCGGCAGGAACCCGCCGCCTCCCCACCGCTCCTGCGGCGCGACTCCCGTCTCGGAGTGGCAGGCGACGTGATAATCCTCGACCAGGAACCGCTCCAGCTCGGCGGCCAGCCCGCCGAGCTTCGCTGCCGCCGCCGGGGGCGTCCCGGCGGGCTCATAGCCGGGCAGCCGCGACAGGAGTACCTGGGTGATGGTCTCGAAGAACCTCTCGATCTTCCCCCGGCCGCGGGGCTCCCCGACCGCGGAGTGGATCAGGCGGATCTTCAGGTCGGCGGCGACCTGCTCGAGGTGCCGGGACGTGAAGTCGCTGCCGTGGTCGGAATAGAGGGCCTCGGGGATGCCGCAGGCCTGCCAGCCAGCCGGGCAGGGCCTTGCGCCAGATCGCCTGGTGGAGGGCGAGGGCCGTCTGGATAGCCGACGGCGCGGCGAAGTAGAGCGCGGAGCCGGCCACGGCACGGCTGTAGTCATCGAGGACGATCGTCAGCCACGGCTTTCGCGGCCGACCGCCCCCGTCCTTCAGCCAGATGTCGAGCTCGGTGTGGTCGGCTTGCCAGATGGCGTTAGGGCCGGTCGCCTCGTGGCGATGGACCAGGTCGATGGCATCGGAATAGGCCTTCGACCCGCCGTGGGCCAGGGTCATCAGGGTCGGGTCAAGATCGTTGATGACGGCGTAAACGATGCGATAGGTTGGCGTAAACTCTCCGAGCCGCTCGGCGAGGGCGGCGGCCCGGCGATGGATGGCCGCGGCGGAGAGCCGGGGCCTCTGCAGTGCCAGGCCCTCGATGAGTTGTCGGAGCCCGACGGAGAGGTGTCGTTTGCCGCGATCGCTCCGCCCCTTGCGGACCAGCCCGGCCAGCCCGTCGCGGCGATACTGGCCGGCCCAGCGTTGGGCGGTGCGGAGGGCGAGGCCCCGGTCGCGGGCGACGCGGGCCAGCGGGATCCCCTCTTCCAGAGATGGGCGGAGGAGTTCGAACACATTGGCCGAACGAAAAGGGCTCCGTGGAGACGCTCGTCGAGTTCGCGGCAGCGATGCGGGCTCGCCAGGGAATCTCACGGCGTGAATCCGTTGGTGCTCCTCCGTGTTCTGCCGCGCATGCATCGCACCCTCGGGCGAATAGGAGATCCTGCCTCAAGGTCCGAGCTTCGAGTCGCGCACCTGTTCGGCATGCCGCCGGAAGATCGAGTTCTGAAGACGATGGAACCCATAGATGTGCGGGTCGGTCATGAAAACTTCGACGCGTTCTTCGAAGTGATTGATAGCTCTCTCAAACCACGCTCGTGCTTCCTCCTCATGATTCAGGCGGTGGTGGGCCAGGGCCAAGAAGATGGCGTCGCTGTAATCGAGATCGTCTCGATGCAAGCTGATCGATCGGTTCAGGGACTCAATCGACTCCTCAAAGTGACCCGCACGATAGAGGGCCACGCCCAGGGTGTTCGTGTAAGCCCATTCCGTCGGGGCCAAGGCGACGGCGCGCCGAGCGAGCTTCACGACCTCCGTCCACTCAAAGTCGGCCGCGTTCAACAGGCAACAAGCCCACGCGACGCCATTGGCGCCACTGGGATCATTGCTCTCAAGGGGCTTCGAGAGCAGCTCCCGACAAACCCGACTCGCCTCGTCCCCTCGGCCAGTCGCCTCGAGGATCGCGACCCGAGTAGAATCTTGGATACGATACGAGCCGGCTGCGGCTTGCGCAGCCCGGAGGCAGTCATCGGCCGGTTGAACGTGACCGGCGTCAGCCTCAAGGATGGCTCGTTGAAGGTGCATCACTGGTGTGGGTCCGATCTCGATGGCCTTGGAGATATCAGCCAGGGCCGCGTCCGTGTTATGCAGGGCAGCATTCAGCCTGGCTCGCACGTAATAGGATCCTGCATGTGCAGGACGGAGCTCGATGGCCCGGTCGATCGCACGCTTCGCGGATTCGACGTCGAACCGCCTCGTGTACCCTTCGGCTTTGAAGAGCTGAATGTCCGGGTCGTCGTCACCCCGCATCGGCAAGGAATCGCAGATATCGACCAGGATCCCGTACTGGTCCGTCATCCTGCAGAAGTCCAACAGGTTGCGCCAATTCCACCAGTTCTTGGGCCCCAGGCGGATGGAACGTACGAGGTCATCTCGCGCCCCATCGCGATCGGTTGCGTTGAACCTGGCCGCGGCACGAAGGATGAGTGGATACCATCGACCCGGCCCGTGCTCGACCCGCTTCGTCATCGCTGCAACGGCCTCGGGCGGAGAAGCCGGATTCATTCGCGCGACGAGTCGGAATACCTGATCGGCGATACCCTCAGTACCGTTCTCGAGGCAGAATTCCAGGTCCTCCGCGGCCTCGTCCCAGCGATGAAGTTGCCAGCGGGCGTTGCCCCGGAGGAAGCGTGCCTCCGCATCGTCCCGCAACGCGGGGGAGTGGTCTTCAAGGTCGGCGGCGGCCTCTTTCCACTTTTCGAGTCGAGCATAGCACTTGCCACGCTCCTTCGGCAGCGTCGCGTCTTCTGGGTTGAGCCGGATCGCCACATTCAATCGTTCGATGGCCACGATCCAGTCGCCACGTTGCAGAGATTCCCGGGCGCGGACGGCCGCCTGCCTCGCCTCGCGGCTCTTGCCGAACACGAGCGGAGAGTCGCCTTCGCTTGAAGCACGTTCCGGAACCACAGCTGGCTTCAAGAGTGCCGTCGTCGAGCCGGGGCCGGCTCTGTCCAGAACAAGGGGGAGAAGCCTGGAGAGCCCCCAACCGCCCAGGCCCAGCAAGACGAGGCCGCCGATTACGCCGATCTTGGCAAGGTGACGAGCGGATTGTCCGATCCAACCGAGTGAAAATCGCGGTTCCGTGATTGGCGCGAAGGCACGCTCGAGAGCATCCAGGGCCTCGACGACTTCATCCAGCGCGACCGGTCTGCCGTGCGGCCCAACGTTGCTGGTGCGTGCGAGCAACCCTCGGAGGACATTCGCCCGGGCGATTTCCGGATTCCGACTATTCAGGAGCAGGAACTCGAGCGTGACGACCAGGCCGGCGACATCCAAGGCCGGATCCAGCCGCCGGGAGGGCTCTCTCAGGCGTGCGAAGCCTTTCAGCTTGACGGCACCGTTTTCGAGGCAGACGAGCCGGCCAGGGCGTACGTCACCGTGCACCATGCCCAGGGCATGGGCGGCGCGGAGCCCCTCGGCCGCCTGCCGGATCGCCGCGAGGACCTGCGCCGTCGACAGTCGCTCCTCATCGGCCCGTGCCCGATCCAGCCCCGCGACGTCCAGGTACTCGAATGCCAGATATGACAGACCCCGGGCGGACCCCGCGTCGTAGGCGCCCTGGAGATTCGGATGGGCCACCCGCCCCGCGCCTCGGGCGGTGCTGCGCGCGGCCTCGGGATCGGAGACATCGGAATCCTGCCAGACGTGGATCTCGACGAGGCGCCCCATGGCCCGGTGTCGTGCTTTGAACACCCTCGCTATCCCTTCCCGGCCCATCAAGTCCAGGAGTACGTATTGTTCGACCACCAGGGGATGCGGCTCTCCCGCGAGGAGTTGCTCGACCTGGTACGTCGTCAGCAACCCCTGCTCGATCAGATGACGCGCGAGCCGCCAGGGATCCTCCTCGTTCGCGGCGCGCGCCTTTTCGAGCCGCTCAGCCGACAACAACCCGGCCGCGGTGAGCCGCTCCAGGAATTCGCGCCCAGTCGCCGATTGAGGGAGCTGCCCCCGCCCCGCTTCCATCGCATGATCTCCAGGCTCATGGCCTCAGGGCGTGGCCCCCTTGAAGCGAACGGCGAATTCCGACGGCCTGAGGGCCAGCCGCTTGCGACTGTCCTCCTCGATAAAATACACGAGTTCCCCCTCCACGGCGTCCCGCGCCCCGTGGAGGATCTTCCCTCCGGGCCCGAACACGGCCATGGAGCCGTCCCGCATGAGGATCGCGGCCCGTTCCAGCTTGCCGGTCGCCGTGTCCCAGATGCAGCAGACCCCGTCAATCGCGTTCGAGGCCAGCCGCTTGCCGTCCGGACTCACCGAGACGGACTCGACGATCTCGTCGTGGCCGTCGAGCACCGCGCTCAGTGTGCCGTCGGACTCCCAGATGCGCACTTTCCCGTCCCGATCCCCAGACGCGAACCAGGCCCCGCCCGGATCCCAGGATAGGGAGTTGGTTCCCGTGTTTTCGGAGCCGCTTCGCAGCGTTACCGACCTGGAGAGGGTGGAATCGTAGATTTTCACCTCGCCGAATGTCGGGCCGACGACGAGGCGCTGACCATCAGGCCTCCAGGCAACGGCCCCGAGCATCCCTTCCTTCACGGTCCGCTTCTCGGTGCCATCCAGGCTCCAGGTACGCACGGTCCAGTCGCCTCCCACCGAGGCGATCCGACGGCCGTCGGGACTCCAGGAGAGATCCAGTATCTCCCCCTTGTGCCCCTCGAAGACAGGTCCCGGGAATCCGTCGGAGGAGTAAGTCCGAATGGTCCCGTCACCATGTGCCGTCGCGAACTGCTTTCCGTCGGGGCTCCATTCCAGGTCGCGCGCCGACCGATGGACCGGTTCCGTGACCGGCCCGGCCACGCCCGCCTCGTTCCAGATGACGCTCTCGCCATCCCAGCCAACAGCCGCGAGTCTCCGCCCCCTAGGTTGCCACTTGAGCGTCGACGGCCCCCAGGGATTTCCCCCCAACAGGAAGACGCGGCTGGCACCCGTGTCCACATCCCAGACCCGCACGTCCGCCCCCTGCATCGCGAGGCTTCGATTGTCCGAACTCCAGTCCACCTGTCGGTCCGGGCGCCGATAGGATTTTAGGATCCCCGTCATCCGGCCGTCTCGATCGAGCTTCCTGGCCTCGTATCCGTCTATGGTGAGAGCCGAATTACTGTCTCGACTCCAAAAAATTCTTACATATTGATCTATCGAGTTTTCCTGGCCGAGCTGTGCGAGTTGCTTCCCGGCGGCGTCCCAGATCCGGGTCGTGTGATCGTCAGAGGTAGAGAGCAGGCGGCTCCCATCGACCGACCAGGCCATTCGACGGACGGGGCCGGAGTGCCCTTGCAGGATCGGCCCGGGGCGGCCGTCGAGTCCCCACAGGGTGATCTCGCCAGCACGGGAACCGACTGTCAGGGACTTCCCATCCGGACTCCAGGTAAGGGACGCGATCTCCTTCGATGTCGTCCGGATCGCATTCACCTCCTTCCCATCGTGATCCAGGACCCGGGCCACACCGTCCTTCCCCGGGATGGCCAGCGAGGTCTCCCTGGGCGACCAGGCCATGGGATGGAGCGCACCGTCGGGGATGGTGCAGGACGCGCGACCATGTCCCTCCGCGTCCCAGATACGCACCATGCCGGACTCGTCGGCCGAGGCTAGCCGTCGGCCATCCTGGCTCCATATAACATCCAGGACGGGGCCGCTATGCCCGGCCAGCTCGGTTGACCGTTCGCTGCGGGAATCCCAGATCCGCACGGTCCGATCGGACGAAGCGGAGGCGAGCATCGTCCCCTCGGGGTTCCAGTCGAGCGAATTCACGGCGTCCTTGTGTCCCGTGACTTCCTTCCGGCCGTTGCCGTCGATGTTCTCGACGACGATCAAGTCGTTGCCCCCGTGGCTCCCCATGGCGAATCGATCGCCGGCCGGGGTCCAGGCGATGCTCCGAGGAGCGTGCTTCGTCCCCCGGACGATTCTCTTCAGTCTGAACTCGGTCCCGTTAGTCGATGTCACGACCTCGTAGAGCCTCAGATTGCTCGAGAGGTAGGATGCCACCAGGATCATGCGGCCGTCCTTGCTCACGGCGCCGGCGACCGAGCGGACCCCCGTCACCGTCGGCACGACTTGCCAGCGTCGGACGCCGGGGAGTGCCGCGGGTCGAGCGATGAGCCCCGGGCAGAGCGGCTCGGTCTGGCCCGGCCTCCAGGGATCCGCTACGGCTTCTGCGGTCGTCTTCTTCACGACCGGCGTGGCCCCGGTGCCCGCGGGGGCCGACGAGGGCGGCGCCGGCTTGGCGTTGAGGGCCGAGGCGATCGGCCCGGCGACGGCGGGCCCCGCGACCGGCGCGTCGGCCGCCTTCGTTTCGGCCGGCTTCGACGCGGCGTCGGCCCCCGAACTCGCTGGTGCCTCCCTCTTATCGACGTCTCGCAGCCAGCCCGCAAGCGCCGCGATCGCGAGCACCACGACGCACACCGGCATGAGCCACTGCTGCCATTTCTTCGAGGGCGGGCTCTCCAGGATGCGGTTTCGCGGGTCCGCGGCCTCCCGAGCCGGGGCCTCGCGTGGTAAGCGGTCCTCGCCTTCGGAGGGCGTTACTTCGAGCCCCCGCGCGATCGCGGCCAGCCGCTCGATCACCTCGGTCATGGACGATGGTCGGCCATCGGGCTGCTTGTCCATCATGCGGCGAAAGAGCCCATCCAGGGCCGGAGGGACCTCGCGGCGGGCGTCTCGCAGCGAGGGGATAGGGGCCTCCCGATGCGCGACCATCTGCGCGACGGTGTCCGCCGCCTGGAAGGGAGGCCGGCCTGTCAGGAGGTAGTGTAGCGTGCACGCCAGGCTGTAGATATCGGCACGCAGGTCCACCGTCCCGGCGTCGAAAGTCTGCTCCGGGGCCATGTAGGCCGCCGTCCCCATCACGTCCCCTGCGCGCGTGGGATGCCGGCTCTCCGTGGCCTCGCCGATGGCGTCGGACCGCAGCCTCGCCAGGCCGAGGTCCAGGACCTTGATCGTGCCATCGGCCGCCTGCAAGAGATTCGAAGGTTTCACGTCGCGGTGCACGACGCTTTTCTCGTGGGCGTGCTCCAGGCCGCGCGCCGCCTGGAAGATGGCGTCGACCGCCTCGGCGAGCGGCAGGGGCCCGCGCCGGGCGACCGCCCGGTACAGGTCCTCGCCCGGCACGAACTCCATGACGAGGAACGGCCTGCCTTCGTCGTATTCGGCGTCGTGGGCCGCGATGATGTTCGGATGCGAGAGCCTGGCGAGGGCCCGCACCTCCTGGCGGAATCGCTGCCAGGACGGCTCCGAGCGGAGCACCATCCCGGGCATCATCTTGAGCGCCACGACTCGATCCAGGGCCCGGTGCCTGGCCTTGTACACCACCCCCATGCCGCCGGCGCCCAGTTCCTCCAGCAACTCATATCGGTCGAGCCTCGGGGGGAGCGAGGGATCGTCGGCGCGGAACAGCCTCCGCACCTCGCCGGCCCGGTCGGGAAACCTCTCCTTGTATTCCGCCTCCGTCGGTAGCTCTCCGCATCGCCTCCGGAGTTCCAGCTCCAGCGCGACCAGCTCGCGGAACAGGCGGGTGAGCAATGGCTCCTGGAACTCGGTCATCTCGTCCTCGATCCGCCGAGGCCGGCCCGAATCCCACGAGCTCGCGAACCGGTCGACGACGGTGATGATACGCTCGAGGTCCGACTCGGAGATCGAGGGATCCTCATCGGGGAGTCTTTCGGTCGTGTGCATGGTCATGGGGTCCCGCAGATCGTCCGGCGGTCCTGTCAACGTCAACGGCAATTCCACTCCGCAGGCCGGGCGAGCTCCTCTGGAAGTCACTCCTCGGCGGCGACGGCCTCTGCCTGCGTGTCGGTCTTCTTCCAGCGTTTCCGCATGAGTTCCAACTTGAGCTGAACCGACCGGACCATGCAGCCGAGCTCCAGGGCGATCTCGCTGTTGGTATAGCCCATCAGCTTGAGCTCGGCGATCCGCCGGTAGTCCGACCTGCCCAGGGCATCGCGCCGCAACCGGAGCTCCTCGGCGAGCTCCGCGGTCATCTCGGGCGTGGGACCGGCGGCGAGGAGGCCATCGAGCATGGGCAGCTTAGCGCCGTTGACCTCGCAGGCCCTCACGATCATGTCGGCCTCGCGGATCGTCTTCAGGTCGGGGTTCTTGCCGGTGTGCTCGCGGCGTTGCCGATCGATCAGCTTGCACTTGACCAGGTGGGCCAGCACCCGCCAGAGGTCGTCGCGGTCGTCGAGATCCGGGAACCGCCCATTCCGGATTCCGGAGTTCAGCGCATTGATGACGCTCAGTGCGAGGTCCTCCTCGTCGCTCACCGCGGTCGGGGCCCGGGATGCGCAAAGCCGGGCGCGGATCTTCCGCACGAGCATGGTGAAGTACCGGTCCCAGAGCGCGGCCAGCGCCCGGGTGTCGCCGGCCTTCAGGTCGCCGATCCACCGCGTCACCGAGCCGGCCGCCGAGCCGGCCTGGGGCCGGTGTGGGTCGTCGGGCGGGGGCGGCTCGCCGGGCTCGTGAGGGGGGATGTCGCGCGGGGGTCGGGGCTGGTCCATGGAGGCCTCCGCATCGAGGGCTGTCCGAACAACCACGGCTCCATGATACCGCTGGGATCTCTGGATTTCACTTCTGTTCCGAAAGTTGATGCAAGACAGGGTCGTGAGTCGGCCCTCCGCCTCGAGTGACGGCCCGCGCGCGGCGCGAACGGCGATGCCCGGCCGGGATCGCCTTCGCGTCCCCGGCCGGGCGAGTCGCCCGACGTCGATCGGAGCCTCGGGGGCATTCACTGGGCCGCGACCTCCTCCGGCTCGCCGGGGCGCTTCATGACCGCTTCCCGCACGGAGGAGAGCTGGGCCTGGAGCCGCGCGTAGGCCTCTCGCCCGGCGGCGCCGTCCGCGACCCCGAACCGCAGGCCGAAGCCGTTCATGAAGAGCACCAGCTCGCCGGCGCTGATCCTCGGCGACTCGGAGAGCTTGCGGACGAAGGCCCGGAACCGCGCCGGGTCGCGGCCGATCACGTCCCGCCGGAAGGAGTACGGGATCGGCTCGTGCTGGATCCGCCCCAGCTTGATCGTCTTGCCGGTCGGGGTGTACTGGAAGGGGACCTCCTTCACCATCCGGGAAGGGATCGGCCGGGCGCTCTCCCGGGCCAGCAGGAGGTAGTCCCCCAGGCGGACCAGCTGGGCGAGGTTGCGGTTCAGGGAGTCGCCCAGGTTGACGTCCCGCGCCTCCGGGTGGTTCAGCAGCTGCTCCTCCCTCCGGGCGTGGTAGGCGGCGTTCCTCACCAGCGCGCCGGCCCGCTTCTGGTGATACCGGAGGTCCTGCTGGCGGATGTATCCCTCCTGCAGCAGGAAGAGCCTCGCGGCCGTCCGCTCGTGGATCGCCTCGGCGACGGCACTCTCGCGCAGGTAGATCCCCTCGCCGATGGCGTGGGCACCCATGCCGCGGAGGATGTCCCCCTGGGCCGTCGACCCGGCGCCGTACCAGTAGCCGGGATAGCCGTGGTAGTAGGGCGCGGCGTAGTAGCCGACGTCCCCGTAGATGATCTGCGCCCGCGCGTCGATGCCCCAGCCCATCACGACCGCGCCCGCCAGTGCCAGCGTCCAGTTCCGCGTCCTCATCGCAGGTCCTCCGGCTCGATGGGTTCGCCCGAGGTCGGGCGGGTGTTCGATTCGGCTCGCCACCCTCATCACCGCAACCCATCGCCTTCCTGCGCAAGGCGGGCCACGGGTACTCCGACCTCGCCCGCCCGGCATCGACTCCCCTGCTCGGGTCGATCGCCTCAGCATGGCCCGCGCCTCCGGCGGTTCGGGCTGCGTGTGCAGCTCTCGCCGGATTGCTTGTCCTGTTTGGTTTCAACGCCAGCTGGAAGCTTCCGGAATGGATCCCAATCAAGCCGGGAGTCGCCGGTCGAGCAGTCGTTGCCGCGAGACCCGCCTGAAGGATTCAATGGCGCGACCGACGCCGGGGGCGTGCCGCTGGCCGCCACGACGACCGGGGCCAACCGCCACGACTCGACCCAGCTGCGCCCGCCGGTGGAGGCGATCCCGCCGGTGCGGGGCCGCCGGGGCCGTCCGAGGAGGCGTCCCAAGGCCGTCCAGGGGGACCGGGCGTACGACTCGGAGCCGGACCGGCGGTGGCTGCGGCGGCGGGAGATCGAGCCCGTATTGGCGCGGAACACGGAGCACGGCAGCGGCCTGGGTCGCACCCGTTGGTTCGTCGAGCGGACGCTGTCGTGGCTGCACGGGTCCGGCCGCCTGAGGCGACGGCTCGACCGGACGCTGGCGGCGCACCCGGGCCTGGTGGCGTTGGCTTGCGCCCTGATCTGCCTGCGGCTCCTCCAAATTAATCGGTTCGGCTGGCTCGGTATTACCCAAATATCATGGAGTAAATAGCCGGGCATCGAGGACATCGTCTCCCGGTTCGGAGGTGGGCACTTGCCCGCAGGGTTTTCTACCATTCCGAACCCAGTTTCGACGGATGGTGTCTCCGACGATTCGACGCCGAAAGCCACTCCAGCTCCTCGAGTCGATGCCCGGTGGCTGACACGGCATCCGCGCCGATAGGAGAGTCGAACGGCGCCGCTGAGGCCGGTTCACGGCGAAGGAGTCCGCTCATGTCGGAATCTCAAACGGGTTCGATCACGAACTGCCCGGCGGGGCTCAGGAATGGCGACGTTGCG
This sequence comes from Isosphaeraceae bacterium, assembly GCA_046349995.1. Taxonomy (GTDB): domain Bacteria; phylum Planctomycetota; class Planctomycetia; order Isosphaerales; family Isosphaeraceae; genus Aquisphaera. The sequence goes on from JAXMBE010000012.1 coordinate 79,441, forward strand.
GTCGCCCAGCCCCTGTGGGAGCGGTATTACGAGAAGCTGGTCCGCCGCGCTCGTTCCGAGATGATCGGATGGGCTGCTCGCGCGCGGTCGAGGACGACGTCGCGATCAGCGCCCTCGGCTCGGTCTGCCGGGGCCTCCAGGAGGGGCGGTTCCCTGGGCTCGCGGACCGCGACGGGCCCTGGCGGCTGCTCGTCTGGATCACCGTGAGAAAGTCGATCGACCGGAACCGCAGGGAGCGCAGTCGGAGGCCCCACGGGGTCAAGGAACTGGCCGAGGCCGACCTCATCGCCAGCCAGGAAGAGCACCCCAGCCACGTGCTGGACCGGATCGCGAGCGACGAAATCCCGCCGGAGATGGCCGCGATCGGCGCGGAGGAACCGCGCATCGGGATCGAGTCGCTGGGCGATCAGTCACTGGTCCCTCTCCCCGAGCTGAGAATGGCAAACTCCTCGACGGACGAGATCGCTCAGCGGCTCGGTCGCTCGCCGCGGACCATCCAGCTCAAGCTCAAGCTCATCCGCGAGAAGTGGCGCGCCCAGCTCGATGCCTGAGCCGAAGTGCTCGAGAGTGCCCCACCTGCCTGCCATCGTCTCGCGAGACTCTGGGTCTGTTCCAAGCTCTCTGACCGCCGCGCACCTTGCGCCTTGACCCGGGGTGAAGCTCGCCCCTGCTTGACCCGTCCGCCGATCCGGCGGGTGGGCACGGTCCGGTCGCGTCCTGACATTCGCCACCCATCCCAGGACTCCGTGAGCGAACGCGACCGGCGGTCCTCCGCGCCGCGCGCGAAACGAAGTCCCCGGGTGAGTGGTTTGCGCATTCCCGGGCCGTCTTGCGGTGAAAGGATGGAGGGCGCGGCCGAGGGGGTCGCGGATCCCTGGTGGACGAGGAGCTGCGACGATGGCGAGCGAGCTGCACCGCCGGCAGTCCGAAGATTCAATCCGCGTGCATTGTCCCGGGTGCGGCAAGGTGCTCCGCACCGCACGCCGGTACGCGGGGCAGACCCGGCCCTGCCCGCAGTGTTACCAGCCCGTGACGATTCCCGAGGCAACCGCCGGGCGATCGGGGGCCCTGCCGGTCGCGGAACCGGTCGACGACCGCGATGTCGTGACGAGCCGGGAGCTGGCCGAGTCGCTGCGAGGGGGGGGAGGCTCGCCGGGGGTCGCCCCGGGCCCCGGGTTCGTGGAGGGCGTGCGGGCGGGAATGCGGCGGTGGCGGGCGGGGCAGGAATTGAGGGGGATCGAGTCGGCGCTGCGGGCCCGGCTCGTGGCCGCGGGACACGCCGCGATCGAGGCGGGCCACGGGGACGTCGCGGCCGACACGGTCGCCGAGCGCCAGGAGCTGCACCGGGTGCTCGGCAGGATCCGCGAGCAGGGGGTCTGCCTCGAGGCGCTGGCCGCCTGCCGGGCGACCTGGGCGGCGCGGCAGTCGCTGCGGCGGGAGCTCGAGGAGCTGCACCGCCGTCGCGACGAGCTGCTGGCGCGGATCGGCGAGGCGGCGGTCGTCCACGACGCTGTCCAGAGCGCCGTCGCCCTCGCCGTCGGGCAGCTCCGCGCCCGCGCCGGCTCCCTCCGCGCCGAGGTCGGCCCGGAGGGGACGTCGCCGGCCGAGTTCGCGCGGCGGGCGCTGGGGCGGGCCGCCCGGCTCGCCATGGCAGCGGGGGTGATCGGCCTGCTCGCTTGGGGCGGCCTCGGCCTGGCCCGCTCGGCCCTCCGGGGCGGTCAGGCGCCGATCCGTACGGTCGACGGATCCGAGGTGGGCGAGGCCGTCGGGATGGTCGTCGCCGGCGCCCGCATCTCGGGGCCTGACGGCCGCCGCTACGAGGCCCCGATGTCGACCGGCACGGCCTTCGCGGTCACGCCGGAGGGGCACCTCGTCACCAACCGCCACGTCGTCGAGAAGGTCTGGAACCTCGGCAACGCCCCGCTGACGCTGAAGGCGCTCCGCGAGCGGCGCCAGATCGACCTGGAGCCGACCCTCTGGGTGTTCTTCCAGGGGAAGAAGCACGTCGCCCGGATCCTCCACGTCTCCGAGCGATACGACCTGGCGCTGCTCAAGGTCGAGCGCGCCGGCGGGCCGTTCTACGCCGTCGCGTCGCGGGATGACCCCGGCCGCGGGACGGCGACGTTCAGCCTCGGGTTCCCCGGCATCTCCCGCGCCGTCACCGGCGAGGGCGACGCCATCGAGCGAACCATCCGCGAGCAGACCCGCCACTCCGACGTGGGCCAGTACTTCATGGGGCCCGACTTCGAGTATGTCGAGAAGAGCGGGAGCGTCAGCCGGCTCTTCGCCGCCAGCGACGGCATCCGGTGGGTCGAGCACAACGCCGACATCAACCACGGCAACTCGGGCGGCCCGCTGGTCGACGGCGGCGGCCGCGTGGTCGGCGTCAACACCCTGGGTGCCAACCCGAGCGAGGGCCACGGCACCTACTTCTCGTTCCCCCTGGCCCAGTGCCGCGACGAGATCGAGGCCCACGTGCCGGGGCTCGTCTGGGAGTGAATCTCGACCGCCTTTCGCGACCTGATCCGGGAGGAGTGCGATGTACTTCGAGGCGAGCTGCCCTTGCGGCCAGTCGTTCCGAGTCGCGTCGACGAACCGCGGCCGGCGGGTGCGGTGCCCGGCCTGCGGCGAGAGTGTCCCGACCGGGGGCCCGTCCCGCCTGGCCGGAACCCTCTCGGGGCCGGTGTCCCGGGAGACCGGCGATCAGGGAGATCGCGCCGCTTCAGGAGCCCCGCGGAGGGCGCGCCGGCGGGGGGCGCTCGCGGCCTGGATCCTGACGGGTGCGGCGGCCCTGGCCGGCGTCGGGTACGCGCAGCGGGCGACCCTCATGCCCTGGTGGGAGCGGGTCCGCGACGAAACCCGGAGGACCCAGGAAGCGCGGTACCGCTACCAGGTGCTCGCCGGCCAGGGGCGGACCGCGCTGGCCGATCGGCGGTACGATGCCGCCGAGACCGCCTTCCGCGCCGCCCGGGATCTCTGTTCCGCCGGGGACGAGCGTCGGTCTGAGGCGGAGCGCCTGCTCGCGGGGGTCGATCGCGCCCGGCGAGAAGACTTCGACGCCGCGATGAATGTGGGGCGCGAGGCGCTGCGGTCGCACCACCACGACGAGGCGACGGCGGCCTTCGAGCGAGCCCGGGCGCTGTTCGAATCTCAGATCCGCTCCGACGAGCTGGCCCGCGCCGAGGCGGCGCTGAAGGACGCCGCGGCGCGGCGCGCGAGGGAGCCGGAATACCGGGCGAGCGTGGCGGCGGGCGACCAAGCCGCGTCGCGGGGGAACTTCGCCGCCGCCCTGGAGGCCTACGCGAAGGCCGAGGAGGCATCGCCTGACGACCCGGTCGCCGCCGAGAAGAAGGTACGGACCGGACAGGATCGCGACCGGTTCGTCACCACCCACGCCGAGCGAGGCAGGGCGGCACTGCGCTCGAACGACCCGGAGAAGGCCGTCGACGTGCTGGAGAAGGCGGTTGCGGCCGGTGGCGACGTGTCGCGGGCCCGGGAATCGCTCGGGCAGGCCCGTGACGCACTGGCGACGGATCTGATCGGGCGTGCCCGCCGGGCCCTCGCGACGGATTCACCCTCGCAGGCGATCGCCCACCTCGACCGCGCCCGCGCGGTGGCGCCGGGACGGCCGGAGCTGGCCGAGCTCGCGGCCGAGGCCGGGTACCGCGACGGGCTGGCTCGCTGCCGGAAGGCGTTGGAGCTCCGCGACTACCGCCTCGCCGAGGTGCAAGCCCGCCGCGCCGTCGAGTCGCGCCCCGGTGATGCACAGGCCGAGCGCCTCCGGCGGGAGGTCCAGATCGCCCTCGAGCGGGGCGAGGCGGGCCGATTCCAGGGCCATAGCGGCCCGGTGTCAGCGCTGGCGTTCGATGCCGACGCCGACCGGCTCGTCGCGGCGTTCGCCGATGGGCGGCTCCAGTCCTGGGACCTGACGGCCGAACCCGGCTCGCTCCCGTCATTGGATCTGCAGCCGCCCACCGGGCCGAAGGTCGCCACGGTTGCACTCTCGGCCGACGGCAGCACCTTCGCCCGCGCGGTGGGCGGCGGCCGGGTGGAAGTCATCAAGTGCCCGCGCGGCACGATCGCGCAGCCCTCCGCGAGGGAGCTGGCGACGTCCCTCCCCGCGGTGAGCTGCCTGGCCCTCGGCGCCGACGGGTCGAGCCTGGCTGCCGGGGGCGGTGGGGACATCCGCCTCTGGTCGCTGGCGCCCGGCCCGCCGGCCGAGCGGCCCCTCACGCCCGCCTCGTCTTCGCCCCGCAAGGTGACCTGCCTGGCCTTCTCGCGCGACGGCAGGACGCTGGCCGTGGGGCGCGAGTCCGGGAACATCGAGCTGCACGACGCCCCCGCGGGCGGCCGCCGGCGGAGCCTCGAGGAGCGGGCCTGGGAGCAGGCCTCGCCCGTGACCGCGCTGGCGTTCGCGCCCGACCGGGTGACGCTCGTCTCGGCGCGGTCGAACGGGGTGGTCAGCAGCTGGTTCGCCACCACGGGCCGCCGGGGCGAGCAGGTCCGCCCGCATCGCAGCGCGGTGACCTCCGCCGCCTTCTCGCCCGACGGCAAGTGCTGCGTGACGGCGGCGGAGGACGGCGGCACCTACTGGGTGAGCCACACCGACGGCGGCGCCGCCCACCGGCGGGTCCGCACCGACGTCGTCCTGCACGTCGGCCCCGTCCTTGCGATGGCCTTCGACGCCTCGACGTCCCGTCTCGCGACCGCCGGTCATGACGGCCTCGTCAAGCTCTGGACGATCTCCGCCGCGACCTCGGGAACCGCGGAGCCGGCCCCGCGGCCGCAAAGCGGCGCCGTCCGTCTCCCGGGTACTGGCCGCCTGCGAATGGCGCGATGAGTTGAACTCGCTCGTGAGGCCACAACTGGTTTCATACCACCAATGGATCCGTAGAGGATTACAGCGGCGACGCGCCTCGATTCGACGCGATCCCGCGCATCGCAGCCTTCGACAGCGACGCGGAAGTGATACTGTCGTCGTGGCACAGGCAGTTCGGTGCCTTGGTCCCGACCTTCTTGTTCATAGTATGGCACCGCTGGATCGAAACCGAGTCCGCCCGGAGGGCTTTCGTCTGAGCAAGCCCGGAGCATCAATCATGGTCGATGTCTCCGGCAAGGAAGCGGGCATACGCGGGGCTCGCCAGACTGCGACGCGGCCGCCGGTCCCCACGGTGCACAGCAACTCCCCCGTCGCGTTCACCCGGATGTTCTGAATCCCGACGAGATGTGCACGCAGGGAAAGAACTTCGAGGTCCGTCGCGAGGTCGCAGATCCTGAGCGTGCCGTCCTCGCATCCGGCCGCCAGTCTCGACTCGCCCTGGAAGAACGTGAGACTCGTCACTGACGATGAAAAACCGTGGAGGATCGAGGGGAGGGACCCGTAGTCAAGCCGATACAGCTCGACACGGGGAGGGCTCCCATATCCAGCGGCCAGGGTCCGCGCAGGCGTGTCGAGTGCCACGGCACGGAGCTCCTGCCCAAGCGAGTGGAGATACAGCACATCCTGATCAAACTCTAGTCTGCCGAACCACCCATCTCGGCTCGCCAGAATCAGGGTGGATCCGTCGCGATTCATTAACATAAAATGGATCGGCGGATAACCTGTGTCACTCCTTCTGTGCACAATCCGACCCGTGTCCAAATCCTCGACCTCCAGCCAGGTTCCCCCATTGATGATCCGATCGCTCACGGTCGCGAGCCGACGTCCATCGCCGCTGAGCGCGACCCTGACCATGTCCTTAAGTTTCCCGTCTGGGGCCCTGAGAAGCTTCCAGGGATTTGTCGACCAGACGCCCCGCGCCGCGACGAGCGTATTTCCCGCAATATCCACGAGCGGCCCGCCCTGACGGGGGTAACTGCCGCCGAGGGCGATGGACCGCAGCTCACGACCGTCCAGGTCCCCGATGCGGATTTCTCCTCTTCCGTCCTGGTAAGCGACGAGACCCAGATCGGGATCAACAGATGCAAAAACGTCCGAAGACGATCGTCTCTCCGGGAACCCGGAGAGGCCGGACATCCGGACGAGTCCGCTTCGAGTCAGGCTGATCAGTTCATCGCGGTCGGGCGGCGCCACAACGTCGCAGATCATATCCGGCCCGTTGTTCCTCTGAGTCTGCAGGATCTCTCCGGTCGCGATATCCCAGGAGACCATCGACTGGATCCATCGGTCTTCCTCCGCCTGTCCATCTAGCGCCGTCAGGATCTCGCCTCCCCTACTGAAGGCAATCCGACGGATCGGGCGCCTGCCGACGTGGAGGGAATTGACGAATGAGCCTTCGGGCGTCGCGTACGTCTTGACTGACCCGTCCCGGGCTCCCGTTGCGACGCGCCGGCCGTCCTGGCTCAAGGCGAGGCAGGTCACTGCGTCGCTGTGACCGGACCACCGGGTGTGGACACGCCCGGTGGCGTGATCCCAGAGGATCACCTCCTTGCTCTTGCTACATGAAGCCAGATACCTACCATCGGGGGTGAAGGCAAGCTGGATTACGGGGCCGGACGGGCCCTCGAGCATCCCGGAGATCTTATTCGTCTTCAAGTCCCACAGGTCGATCGCGGACTTGTATGCGCCCGCCGCCAGCACCTGGTCGTCCGGGCGGAAGGCGAGGCACACGTACCCCTGGTCAAGCCCCGACGTCAACCTGGAAAGCACCTTGCCGCCGGCAATGTCGACGACCTGGACGGCCCCGGTCCGCTCCGCCATCGCCAGGCGGCTGGCCGTCCGGTTGAAGGTGAGTGCGGTCACGTGCTCGTCGAGCTTGAACGAAGCCATCGGCTGTCCAGTCGCGACCCGCCAGATCCTGACAGACCGATCGGCGACCTGGCACGCCGCGAGGTCGCCCCCCGGGCTCAGGATGACGTCGAAGGGATAGGTCCGGATCCAGGCACGAGAGGCTTCGAGCGATCGATCCGCTTCGAATCCAGAGTTTATTGTCGGGAAGTTCGCTGGGGGCTGTCCGTTCGCGGCGCGGAACCCATGAAGCTCGGAGAACTCCTTCTTCAGCCGAGCGTACCAGTAGTACCACTCGAACCCTCGGCGATCCGCGCCGCCCTGGTTCGCGGGGAGTTGTTCCTCCATCAGTTCGATGAACTGCCAGTGCTCGTCGTCTTCCCAGGCACGCTGGACGAGGCCCATCCTGACGTCATAGAGCATCCGCTTCGCCAGCTCCGTCTGCCGGCGCGACTCCTCGAGGGCCCTCGTGGCGGCCGACCGGGCCCCTACCGCCTCCTCTTCGCGCTTGACGGCCAGATCGAGGGCCTTGCGGGTCGCGGCCTGGGCCTCACGCGCTTTCACGAGGGCATCGCGGGTCCTGCCCTGTGCCTGGTCCGACTCCCGCTGGCGTTCGAGGGCATAGAACAGGGCAAGGGTCACGAGCATGGTAGCGGTGAGCGAGACGATCAGGATCGAGGAGATCGACCCGGCGACCAGCGGGTAGCGGCGAACCCACTTGATGCCCTTCTCGAGCCGGCTCGCCGGGCGGGCCTCGATCGGCTGGCCGTCGAGCCAGCGGCGGAGGTCGTCCCGCAGCGCGCCGGCGGTGGGGTAGCGGCGCTCCGGCTCCTTCGCCATGCATTTGAGGCAGATTGTTTCGAGGTCGCGGGGGATGCGGTCGTTCAAGGCCCGCGGGGGCCTGGGCTCCTCGTTGAGCACCTGGTGGATCAACATCCGGGCATTGCCCCGGAACGGCAGCTCGCGCGTCAGGAGCTTGTAGAGGATGACACCGAGGCTGTAGACGTCGCTCCGCCGGTCCACGAGGTGGGCGTCGCCCCGGGCCTGCTCCGGGCTCATGTACGCGGGGGTACCCAGGACATCGCCCTTCTCGGTCACCGTGATCTCGCCGGCCTCCCGCTTGGCCAGGCCGAAGTCCATGACGTGCGGCCGGCCCAGCGCGTCGATCATCAGGTTGGACGGCTTCAAATCCCGGTGCACGACGCCGTGCTCGTGCGCGAATTCGATGGCGTCGGCGACCTCGGCGATGAGTGCCGCGGCGTCGCGGATCGAGGGGTGCCTCGCGGTCAGCCAGTCGGAGAGGGTCACGCCCTCGATGAAGTCGCTGACGATGTAGGGGACGCCCTCGTGCTCGCCGAACTCGTGGACGGCGACGATCCGGGGATGGCTCAGCTGCGCCGCGGAGCGGGCCTCCCGGGGGAACCGGTCGAGGCCGCTGCCCTGCTCGAGGTTCGAGGCCCGGGGGATCTTGACCGCGACCACCCGGTCGAGCTGGGGATCGTGGGCGCGGTAGACCGTGCCGAACGCCCCGGTGCCCACCTGCCTCAGGTTCCGGAACCGGCCGAACGTCCGCCGCCCCCGATCGATGCTGATGGTGGGCGCCTCGCCGCCCGCGGCTGCGTTCACGGGGAAGCTCGACCCGCAGGACGGGCACACCACCTCCTCGTCGAGTGTCCGGGAGAGGAGTTCGATCCGATGCTGGCAATGCGGGCAGCAGAGATGCAAGCCGCGGGGTGGGGCCAGGGGAGGATCGCGAACGGGGCGAGACGCGGCCGGTCCCCGTGGCGCGAACGCCTCATTAACGATCGCCTCGGAGCCCGGGAAGCGGGCCCGATATTCCTCGAGGACGGGGCGGTCCCCTCGCCCACGCCGGAGTTCCAACTCCAGGGCGATCAATTCACGCAGCAGTCGAGGGCGGAGTCGCTGCTCGGCCCGAGCGACCAGGTCCCCGATCGGGACCGGCTCGCCCGCCTTCCACCGTGCCTCGTACTCGTCACAGAACGGGATGAGGCGTTCCAGATCCTCGAGCGTCGCGGAGTCGCCGGCTGATTCGGGTTCCGGATCCACCGTCATTGCTCCATCATCGAGCCGGGTCTCATGTCATCGATAGCCTCATCATACCCACCGTTCGGAGCCAAGGGATGGCCCAAGATCGCCTCAAGTTATTAGTGTTCCTCGGGATTTCCCCTCTTGATGCTCGGACTCTGCGGTCGGGACCCGACCCGGCTGAGCCGATCCCACCACGGGAGCCGGCGTTGTTCCGCAAGCGCCTGTGAATACAGAGCACGCCATACACCGATCCTAAGCGGGTCGTAAGTTGAATCGTTACAGGCCCGTTGCCCCGAAGTGCTAGTTTCCCTGCGGGCCGAGAGCACGACCGTGAACTTTCAACTGATGACCTGCTTAGCCGCGGATCAGGGCGAAGCCGATCCATCCCCCGGAGATCAGCAGGGCGAGGATCGCCGCGGCGATGGCGACCCGGCCAGGTCGGAGCCCGGTTGACCGCGAGCCGAGCGCGGCCTGGATCACGGCGATCCGGTCCTCAAGGTGCGCGATGCGCTCTTGCTGGTCTGCCGTGGCTGATCCTGACCGGAGGGCCTGTCGGCCCAGCTCGCGGAGGAGGGAGTCTCGGCGTTCCCCGAGCCTGGCCAGGCTCGCCCGGGCCGATCCCAGGACGCGCCGCGGGGCCCTTGACTCGCACAGGGCATTGAAGCAATCGATCCGCGCCTCGATCGCGGCGAGCAGTTCGCAGAGGCTGGATTCGCACTCCTCGGGGATCGCACCCTGCGCCCGGGCCTCGGCACCGATCCGCTCGAGGCACCTACTTCTCGCCTGCTGTAGCGAGCGGACCTCGAGCAGGGCGAGTCGGGTGTCCGTGATCGCGTCCCGAGAAGCCGGGCCCGGCGCAGGGCGGTCCACGCGTCCGGTGGCCCGATGATTTCTCGCTTCGGATGGACGAGGATCCGTCTCCGCGGCCGGGACCTGGATCTTATGCCAGCAGCGTGGGCATCGTACTGCCCCGCCGAGGTTGTGCGCACCGGTCCGCAGCTTCTGGCTGCACCCCGGACAGCGCAGCAAGATCACGTGACGGTCCCTGAGGTGGCAATTGTTCGTGATCGACGTCATCAGAGAATTGCTCCTCTCGGCCGCGGGATGAGCTCGATCGGGCGGGCTCGGCCGGGCCTCGCCTTGCTCACTCGGCACGCATCCTCGAAAAGGGCCATGCCGGACTCCCGGTGCCGAATGCTCGCGCCCCGGCGTCAGAAGGATGACCGTCAAGTCGCTGCTCATCGCGCAACGGCCGGCCGGAATTCTCGGGAACGGGGCCCGGCCGGTGGCCGGTGGTCCCGTGCTCACCGGCCGGTTCCGCCCGGGGCCGGGCCGCCCCTGGAGCCGGGGAAGGCCTGGGAGAGCGCCTCCCTGGCCCGGCGGAGCTCATCGGAGCGCGACGCGTCGGGCTTCTGCTTCAGGCTCAGCTCGAGCAGCTCGCAGCCCTTGCGGAGCAGCCGCTCGGCCTCGGCGTCGAGCCGCTTGTGGTAATCGCGGTCGATGAAGAAGCGATTGATGTACGCGATCCCGGTGTAGTAGTTGACCTCGGACTCACCACGGGAGATCAGCCGCAGGGCGTCTCCTAGCTCCGTCGTGGACTGCATGGCGCGCTCGAAGCCCTGGACTGCGGCGTCGTACCGCGCCTGGTCCTTCAGCTCCTCGTATCGGACCTGGTTCCAGGCGTGCTGGAGGCCGAGCATGTAGTGGCCTTCGAGCAGGTGGTAGAGCAGGTTAAGCCGGGCCGGGCCGCTCCAGCCGGGCCGCTCCAGCGACCGGTCGAGCATGGCGAGGAGGTCCTCCGCATCGCGGACCGCCTGCTCGTAGTTCTTCGCGCCGTCGTGGAAGTTCTGGAGCGTCCGGAGCGCCTCGTAGTGGTCGCGGACCGCCTCCAGCAGGTCGGGCTGGACCTCGTGGTGGTGCCCGAGCAGCTCCGCCATCCTCCGGAAGCCGGACTCCGCCTCGGCGACCGGGACCGCGGGCTCCCCCCCGACGGAGAGGAAGTAGTGGACCCTCGCGAGCACCGCGAGCGTCATCCCGTCGTCCTTCAGCGGCCCACGGACGAGCCGCTCTCCGAGCGTACGCGCCCGCTTCAACTGCTCGGCGGCCTCGGCGCCCTTCCCGGCCGGCTCGAGGTGCAGGCAGACATTGAGCGCGTTGAGCAACCGGGTCTTGTCGAGGCCGGCATCTTGATCGGGGGCTGCGATCTTGAGCCGGGCGATGAGTTCCTCCGAGCGCCGGTGGAGTTCCCGCCCCCTCGCGTGGTCGGTCTCGATGCGGATGGCCCACTGCATCGCCTGGACTAGGAGTTCCTGCGGGCTGCGGAGTGACGGGTTCGCGGCGACGAGACCTTCCAGCCTGGCGATCGCATCCCGGAGCAGCGCCAGCGAGCGGTCGGATTCGCCGATCTCCCAGTATCGCTGCGAGGCGCGCACCATGGTGCGGAGCAGGCCCACCCTGGCGGGCAGGTCGCGGATCGCTTCGATCTGGCCTGCCATCCGATCGACGAGCGCCAGGGTCTCGCGGAGCCCGGGGTCGTCGCGCTTCGAAGGCACGACCCAGGGCGTCGTGGTCGTGGGTTCGATCGCCCGGTACAGCTCGTCGGCTGGCCGGGACGAGGCGGTGAAGTCCACCGCCTCCTCCAGGCGCGTGATCTCGGCCGCGACGCGCCGACGGCCCGGCCCCTCGACGCCGACCTCGTAGCCGAGGACGCCGACCAGCGCCAAGCCGAGCACGAGCGACGTCACGATTTCGGGCCTGCGCCGGCACCACCGCCACGCCCGTTCGAGCCGCGTGACCGGCCGGGCGCGGATCGGCTCGCCGGCCAGCCAGCGACGCAGGTCTGCCGCCAGTTCCGCCGCGCTGGGGTATCGGTCCGGGGGCTCCTTGCGCAGGCACTTCAGGCAGATGGTCTCCAGATCGCGAGGGATCGCGAGGTTGAGCGTCCGCAGGGCCACCGGCTCTTGCTCGCGGACGAGCTGGAGCGTCTCGGCCGTGCTCGCGGCCAGGAACGGGGGCCGGCCAGAGAGGGCGGCATAGAGCGTGGCGCCCAGGGAGTAGACATCGGCGGCCGGCCCGATCGACCGGGCGCCGACGGCCTGCTCGGGGGCCATGTACGACGGGGTGCCGATCGGCTGGCCGGTGGCCGTCAGGCCGGGGGCGCCGTCGGGCCGGACCCGCCGGGCCAGTCCGAAGTCGGTGACCCGCGGCTGCCCGCCCGCGTCGATCAGGATATTGGCCGGCTTGATGTCCCGGTGGATGACGCCCTTCTGGTGGGCGTGTTCGATCGCGTCGGTGACGCGAGCGAGCAAGTCGGCCGCCTGGCGGGGGGGTACAGGCCCGTCGCGGAGCCGGGCGGCCAGGCTCGAGCCCGGGACGTAGGCCATCGCGAAGTAATGTTGGCCCTGGTGGGTGCCGATCTCGTGGATGGCCACGATGCCGGGATGGTCGAGCTGGGCCGCCGCCCCAGCCTCGGCCCGGAACCGGAGGACCTGGGCCCGGCTGGCGAGCTCGCCGGCCAGGATCATCTTCAGCGCCACGTTGCGGTCGAGGCTGACCTGCCGGGCCAGGTAGACCACGCCCATCCCGCCCCGGCCCAGCTCGCGCAGCAGCTCGTAATCGCCGAAGTAGCGGATTACCGTGCCGGCCGGCGGCGGCGCAAGAGGCTCGGCCGGCGGACTGATCGGGGCCGTCCGTTCGGGCCAGTCGTGCTCGACCGTGTCGAACGCGGCCGCCACGGCGGCCGGCTGGTCGGGGAACCGCGTGTGGTATTCCTCCGGCCGCGGGTGCTCCCCCCGTCGGCGCCGGAGCTCCAGCTCCAGCGCCAGCAGCTCGCGCAGTAGCCTGGGCCGGAGCTTCTCCGGCGCCGCGGCTACCTCGGCCTCGATGCGCGGCGCCTGCCCCGGCCGCTCCCACGCCCCCTCGAAACGCTCGCAGGCCTCGACGATCCGCTCCAGCTCGTCGGGGGCGAGCGACCCCGAAGCGTTTGGATCCTCCGGGGTCGATTCGGGCGGTGGAATCGGGCCGCTCATCGTCGAGGTCCGGGACGCTGGTGCGAGGCCTTCCTGAAACGCGATCCTCGGGCCGGAGCCGGCTGCGATGCTGGCGGATATCCTGGCACAATCGCGAACTCGGGGCAAGCGGACCGGTAAGCGGCTCTCCGGCTTCATTCTGCCCTTGAGCCGCCCGTCCACACGTCGGGCTGGGCGACATGGGCCAACGGCCTGACCGAATGCGATCGGCCCCGGACCCCCCGGCCTCTCGGGAATCGTCAACGAGGCCGGCGAGGATGAGCCCCCGGGCGGAACCACCGCCACCAGGAGAACAGGGCGGGCCGCGGTCGCCGTCCGGCTCGACCACTCGGCGCCCGACGGGTGACCCCCACGCCGGGGCGAGGCCCGGGATCTCCACGAGCGAGGGCCCTTGCGAAATCCGTGCAGGAGTCGAATCGTCGAGCCGGGCGCTTCTCCAGCGCACGAAGGACGGCCTGCTCTACGGAGCGGGGTAGGCCCGGGACGTTCTCGCTCGGGGCCGGTGGCGGCTGAGACATGTGCTGCTCGAGGAGGGCGCCGACGTCGGTACCCGCGAACGGTCGACGCCCCGCTAGCAGCTCGTACGCGACGAGCGCCAGCGCGTACTGGTCCGAGCGACCGTCGAGGGGGCCGCACGCGGCCTGCTCGGGGGAGGCATAGGCTGGGGTCCCAGCGAAGCCGGTCCCGCCGATGAGTTGGCTGAATCTGCGGGCCAGGCCGAAGTCGAGGATGGCGTACTGGCCGGGGTCCTTCTCCCGGATGTTCTCGGGCTTGAGGTCGCGATGGAGGACGCGCCGCGAGTGGGCCAGGTCCAGGGCCTCCGCCAGTGGCCGGATCAGCCGCGCGACCTCGTCCGGGCCGAGACGCCCCCGCTCAGCGAGGTAGTCGCGAAGGGATGGGCCCGAGAGGTACTCCAGGACGATGAAGGGCCGAGATCGGTGGACCCCGTAGTCGAAAATCATGCCGATCGCCTGATGGCTCAGGCCGGCGCCGATCCGAGCCTCCTCCGCAAGCGACCGCCGGAGCTGGGCGTCGGTGACGCCTCCGCGCCATCCCCTGGGCGGCGGCAGGATGATCTTCAGGGCCACCGGGCGGTCCATCCGTCGATCGTGGGCCAGGAAGACCTGGCCCATCCCACCCCGGCCGAGTTCGCGCAGGACCTCATAGCGGGCCTGGACCGTCTCGCCGTAGGTGAAGGCGTCCTGTAAGGGGCGTGACGCCGAGGGACCCGACCACGGCTGGATTGTACCGTCGTCCGAAGTGATCATGTAGGTGAGCATGGGGTCCGGGAAGAGGCTCGTTCGCCGGGCAGAATTGCTCGACACGCCGGGTCTGGCCGCTGTCGCGAAGGCCTCGCGGATCGGTGCCTCCCGGCCTGGGAACCGCGCCTGGTATTCCTCCGGCCGCGGGTGCTCCCCCCTGCGGCGCCGGAGCTCCAGCTCCAGCGCCAGCAGCTCGCGCAGTAGCCTGGGCCGGAGCTTCTCCGGCGCCGCGGCTACCTCGGCCTCGATGCGCGGCGGCGCCTGCCCCGGCCGCTCCCACGCCCCCTCGAAACGCTCGCAGGCCTCGACGATCCGCTCCAGCTCGTCGGGGGCGAGCGACCCCGAAGCGTTTGGATCCTCCGGGGTCGATTCGGGCGGTGGAATCGGGCCGCTCATCGTCGGGGCCTTCACGGGCCGGGCGGAAAACCCCTGCTCTCGTCTGCCGCCGCGTCAGCGCGCGGAGGTGCCTGCTCCCGCCTCAAACCTGGCCGCAACCATAATCGCCCCGGATAGAAAAGGCAATCCGGCGTCAGTATGTCGGGACTATCTCACGAGGTATCTCCCGTCGCGGACAGTTGTTGCCGCAATCCCTCCGGCGTCAGCTTGAGGAGTTCCCAGAAGCTCATCTCGGGCAACTTCAAGCCCAGCAGCCCGTACGGCGTCTGATCCCTGCGGCGGCCGGTCCGGAACCGGCGCAGGTTCCAGTACAGCCGCTTCAAGTCCAGTAACCCCTGCGTCATCTTCCGGTGCCGCGCCTGTTGCATCCGCGCCACGCTATTGACGCACTCCACCAGGCTGCTCGCACGCCAGGCGCCGCGAAGCACCGCACCGACCCGCCGCGCCTGGTCGCGCCAATCCGGACACGCCTTCGTCAGTTGGACGACGCGGACCGATGCCCAGGCTCGTGTGACGGCCGACAGCCGCCACGGTTGGCGGCGCAGACCTTCCAGGTCCAACAACGCCGACAAGACATCAGGGGCCAGCCCGAGCTCGGCCAATCGTTGTTGCACTTGATCCAGGGACGTGAAGCTCTCCCGGCGGTTCAACAACCGCCGGGTCTTGGCCCACGCCGCTCCGCCGAGGTGCGGCAACGTCGCCGCCACGACCGCCGCGGCCTGGGCCCGGTCGTTCAAGCGGCCTTCGGGGGTGAAGAACTCGAACGCCGACTTGGCCTGGTCCCAGGCCCGCTCGGCGGCCATGGCTTGGTCCCAGGCCCGCTCGGCCTGGCGCCACAGCCGGTTCAGCGGCGCGCCATGACCCTGACGTGATTGCCCCTGGCGGGCGCGATGGTCGAACCCCTTCTGCGCCGCGTCGGCGCGGTCCAGGGCGCGGGTGGCCGCCCCCCAGGTCTTCCTCAGCGCGCGTCCCCCTTCGCGGAGCGTATGGAAGACGTCGAGCGAGTCGTCAAGGTCGGGGAGACCGGCGGCGTGACGGCGTGCGCGCTCGAGCTTCACCCCTTTGCCCAGGCCGGTACCATCGTCGCGGGCCACCGCCCGGAGCGCCGGGAGTCGGGCGAATTCCTCCGCCCATGTGACACCGTCGCGCGCCTTGACCATCCGACCCGTCATCCAGCAGAGGCTCTCGGGCTCGACGACCATCAGGACGGGCCTTCGCAAAAAAAATCTCGTCGGCGGTGGCCTGTTTCACCCCGGGCCGGGCCGCCTCGTCGAGCACCTCGAGCAACGGGCCGGCGCGGTGGCCGGCCTCGCGAGTCGCCCGCCCCAGGGCCGGGACGCTCGGGGCGGCTTTCGATCCCTGGACGACCCGCAACAGCCGCCGCGCCACGCTCAGGCTGACCCCCTCGGCCTGGGCGACGGTGGCGAACTCGTGCTGCTTGTCCGGGGTCATCTCGATGGCACGCTTCAGTCTCCCTTGGAGGGCTTGGACCTCGGCCCGCTGCTCGGCAAGTTGTCGCTGAAGATCCTCGATGCGGGCTCGCGCCGCGGCACCATCCACGGCCTCGACGACCTGCTCGGCTTCGCGGTAGAGCGATCGCCGCGATTGCTCGCGGTCCCGGGCCATCTCGGTGACCTCGCCGTATCGGCCACAGAGGACGGCGAAGGCGCTGGCGATGCGTTGCGGGATCGTGGGCATGGGGACTCACTCCGTCGAGGCCAACCGAGGTCATCGACCATCGATTGCACACGTCCCGACGGGAACTGTCCACAGATTACCCGTCGAAAAAAGCCCGGCCGGAGAAAGTCCCAACGTTGGGGATTGTCTCGTTCCGGGAGAACTGGCCGGCCTGCGAGTTGACAGATGGGTAGAGCGAGAGGCCCCGCCGTGGTGAGATGACTTCCGACCAAGGATCGTCACCATCACGGAGGGACCTCCCATGGCGAAGCTATCGCTCCGCAGTTGGATCCGCAACGCCGCCGCCGTCTTCTCCGGTCAGCACGGCGCCGTCACCCGGCAAGCCGGGCAGTCCGAATGTAGCCGCGAGACGGTCTATCAGCACGCCCGCAAGCTGGAGCAGCGGCTCGCCACCGGGCCCGCCGCCGCAGCGGCGGCCGAACTCCGCGCGGAGGATCGCCGCCTGCACCGGAGGGTCGCCGAGCTGGAGCATGCCGCCGAGGGCTCGGTCCGCTGCGGCAAGGCCGAGCAGCGCCGACTGGCCACCGCCGCCTTCGCCATGGGGCTGAGCCTGCGCCAGATCGAGGACCTGCTCGGCATCCTCCTGCCCGCGGCCGAGGTCCCCGACCATTCGACCCTGGGGCGGTGGGTCGGGGCCGAGGCCCGACGTGCCGGGGCGGTCCTGGCGGCCCTCGACTCGGGGTGTGCGTCGCGGGTCCGGACCCTCGCCGTGGACGAGATCTTTTTTGGGGGCGGCCGACCCTGGTGGGGATCGAGCCGGCGAGCATGACCGCCGTCTTCTGCAAGAGCGCCGCCGACCGCGGGGCCGACACCTGGGCCCGATAACTGACGCCGTTCGTCGCCCTGGAGTTCGCCGTCTCCGACGCCGCCAGGGGGATCACCAAGGCGGTGGCTCAAGTCGCCGAGGCCCGCCGCGACGACCCTTCGGCCCCGATGCTGGAGCACGGGCTGGACGTCTTCCACACGACGATGGAGGCCCGGCGGGTCCTGGCCCGGCACTGGCGGCACGCCGAGGCGGCCTGGGAGAAGGCGGAGGCCGCCGACCTCGCCCTCGCGCAGTCGAAACGACGAGGGGTCGACGCGCGGGGCGCGGCCCAGGCCGCTCGGGCCGCGTGGGCGAAGGCCATCTCGTCCCTCGAGCAGGCCCAGCGGCTCGAATCGGCCTGGGGTCGCGCCCATGCCGCGCTGGAGGTCTTCGCCACCGACGGTCGGCTCAACGACCGCCCCCGCGCCGAGGCCGAGGTCGCCGCGGCGCTGGTGGACCTGACCGGCCCGGACTGGGCGAAGGTCCGCAACGCCCTGACTGACCCGCGATGCCTGGCGTTCCTGGACCGGATGCACCGCCGCCTGGAGGCGGCCGAGCCCCGGCCGCAGTGGCGCACGGCGATGGCCTGGCGGTGGTGGCTGAGGCACCGCCGGCCCAGGCCCTCGGACCCGATCACCGGGGCGATTCGGGCCGCGGGGCGCGACGGCGTGTTGAATGCGGAGGAACAGGCGTCCTACGACCGGGTCGCGACGGTGCTGGGGGGCACGGTCCGGGCCAGCAGCGCCGTGGAGTGCATGAACAGCGTCCTGCGGATGCAGCAGTCGCGGCATCGCCGGATGACGCAGCCGATGCTCGACCTGAAGCGGCTCTACTGGAACTGCCGGCCGTTCCGCTCCGGCCCGAGGAAGGGCGCCCGCCCCTACCAGGCCCTGGGCTTGGCCCTGCCCACGTTCGACTTCTGGGAGTTGCTCCATACCGATCCGGCTCGGTTGACGCAAGAACTGTCAACACAAGCAAATCCCGGATGAGACAATCCCCAACGTTCGTTTGGTGGGATGACCGCAACAGGTTGCAGAAATATGACTTGCGACAAGTACGAGCGCCGGAAGCTTAGCGTGTAAAATCGCAGCAATCGGGCTAACCCGCATTTCTCACCGAGGTGATGGGAGGTCGCTCGCCGGGCCATGCCGGCATCGTTCCTTCCTGCTCTCTGCCTCGGTCGCCCGTGGGCCGCGACGGGAGGGTGCCGGCACCCCCTTCGGGCTGCCTTCGATGACCCTGGCGGGCGTCTCGACCACCCGGGAGTGGCCTCCGGGGCGCACACCGATCGGCGGCCCGGGTCGCGGGCACGCTCCCGAGGCCCCGGGGGGCGTCGGGACCCTCGGCTCAGCATCGCAGCACCAGCGGACGGATCGCGGACAACCGCGCCTGGACGCGGCGGAACAGCTCCGCGTACGGGCAGCCGCCGGAGAGGTGCACCCACACCTTGCGGACCGTCACCCGCACCAGCGCCCCGATCTTCAGCAGCTTCAGCCGGATCGTCTGGCACTGCGCCTCGGCCAGCTCCGTCCCGGCCAGGCCCAGCCGGCGCAACGCATTGAGCAGCGTGTAGGCGATCGACGAGAGGAACAGCCGGACCTGGTTGGCCCGCATCGTGCCGGCGCTGGTCCGGCCGGCGAAGAGCTGCAGCTGCTGCTCCTTGATCCGATTCTCCATCTCGCCCCGGCCGCAGTAGTCCCGCTCGTACAACGGCCGTGCCGGCCGATCCTCGGCCGAGAGCGAGGTCACCACGAACCGGGGATTGGACCCCTTGGCCAGGTGCTCCGCCTTGGCGACCACGCGGCGCTCGCGGCCCCAGGTCTCCAGCGTCCGATAGCGGATCTCGGCGAAGGCCCGCGCCGGCTGCCTCGTCGCCTCGAACTGCCGCCGCGCCTCGTCCAGCTCGTCGGCGATCATCGCCGTCAGCCGGGCGTTCTTCGCCAGCCCGAGGACGTAGCCCACGCCGCTCCGCTCGCACCAGGCCATGATCTCCTCGCGGCAGAAGCCGCTGTCGGCGCGGATCGTGATCCTCACCCCCGGCCAGGCCTCGCGGATCTGGCCGACGATCCGCCGGAGCTGCTTCAACGCCCCGGCACTGGCGTCGATGTCGGCGGGCCGGAGCCGGGCGCAGAGCAGGTGGTCGCCGCAGAAGATGTACAGCGGCAGGTAGCAGTAGTTCTTGTAATAGCCGTGGAAGAAGCGGCCCAGCTGGTGACCGTGGACGGGATCGTCGGTGGCGTCGAGGTCCAGCACGATCTCCGCCGGCGGCGCGGGGTGGGCCTGGAGGAATAGCTCGACGAAGAGCCGCTCGACCTCGCGGATCCGGCAGGTGATCTTCTTGTAGCGGCTGTCGGCATCGGCCCCGACGGGCGTCAGCTCCAGGCGGTTGAGCGTGCTCTTGCCGGCCAGCGGCTTGCCCCGGTCGCCGCGCCGCTGCCGCGTCGTCCCCTTGGGGTCGGCCTTGCCGACGACGGCGGCCAGGAGCGGGTCGCGGCGGAGGTCGTCATGGTCGATGAGGTCCTCGTAGCCCAGGGCCAGGGCGTAGACCCGCTGGGCGACCAGCTCCTCGACGCTGTGCTCGATGAGGCGAGGGTTGCGAAAGTCCTCGAAGCAGGCGGCGAACTGGCGGACAACACCGGTGAGCTGCTCGACCTTGCGGAGCAGCAGGGCGCCGCCGTCGGAGGTGATGTCGCCGCCGTCGAAGCCGGCGACGAGCTCGCGGCGGCCGACCATGGGAAAGTCGAGGTAGGCGGTGTTACACTCTGTCTCCATCGGGCTGTCCTTTCTCCGTGCCGGAGGTGGTTGTGCCAAGCCAACCTATGACACGAAGGACAGCCCGATTCCACTCCCCCGGTGAGAAATCCGGGCTAATACCCTCCTACGGCAGCACGGCGGCGCGGGTGCAGGCTTTCGTGGAGCAAGGCGGTGGATGCCGGGCCACGTTCTTCAACTACCGCCGCAGGCTCAGCGCCGGAAACGGTGACAAGCTCAGCTCGTGGCGCGCCCGGTCCGGACAAGATTGAGTATGTTCTCTGCCAGGCGAGACAACTGCCATCCGTTAGCCGGATCGATCAGGGGGTATGGCAACGATTCGCGACAAAATGGGCCATTGTCTTCACGGATTCTTCACATCTCCTATCGGAGTGAGTTCGCCTTCAACGTAGAAACGCGACCTCAACGGCCTACGCAACGGCGAACCACGGACCTCTGGTATCGCTCAGAAGACCGGTTTTTCAGCGGTTTCTGCGGCGTTCCTGTCTCATAGCCTGGTCTCGCGGAAGGCGAACCAAGGTCGGGTTTGCCGCCCGATTGCGAACCCCACCCTCGTCATCAGCCGAGTGGACGAGCTGAGCATCGGCTCCGTCTTGGCCCTTCGCCGGGAGCGGGATTGGTGCCTCACAAGGTGATGTCGAGTCAGACATTAGGAAACGAATGGCCCATTTTGTCGCGAATCGTTGCCATACCCCATCAGTGGTCTGCTCGGGGAGTTCCATCGCCGGCGGGTCGTGAGGGCCAAGATGCCGCCGGCGCCCAGGAGGATTAAGGAAGCTGGCTCGGGGACGATGGAGACTGTCCCTGGCTGACTCAGGAATGCGACGGGATTCAAGGAGCTGTCCACGAAGAATGTGCTGGCCGTCGGCGCCAGCCCGATCGAGAAGGTGTCACCCAGTGCCGGCGGGAGTGATGCCGCCGCGGTGACCTGCAGCCGGACCAGGAGGCGGCCCGAAGTGACGCGCATGTCCCCGCCGCTTGCCGTGCTGTCTCCGCCGACGAACGTATCGTTCGGGACGACGATCGTGGAGACGGATCCCACCGGGAGTGAGAGGCTGGCATCGAGGCTATCACCCGAGAATACGTACGTTGCATCCCCCAACTGGGGATCGGGCTGGGGCGAGACGAACTCCAGGCGACGCGGGCCCGCACCCTCGATGTGGAACTCGAAGCCGAAGGCGCCGAGTTGATCGCCCGAGGCAATGTCACTCCTGATCATCACGTCGACGAAACCGGTGCCACCCGGCTGGAGCACCAGGTCGCCGATGGAGACGATCAAGCCGGCACGGGAGGGTGGCAGGAGGAGCAGCAGGATCGCCAGCGCGATAGGGCCTGACCAACGAAGCATGCCGAAGCCTCCAGGCGGCCGAGATGATCAGCCAGGTCGGAACGCGACCAATCATGGGAGAGGCTAATCAGCCTCTTCCCGTAACGCAAGCCGCTGTTCCCTCGTCGAGATATGGCGATTGTATTCACGCTTCAAAATGGAAACGTGGCTCCGGGAGACTATCCGTCCAGGCGAAGCCCGGCAGCCAACTGGCGACCGCGGGAACGGGCCGCGAGGGTACGGTCGAGAGCATTGACGACGCCGTCGCCATTGACATCCCCCTCGAGGGCCAGGCCGGATCGTCCCATCTCGGCTGTGATCGCGGCCAGGTCGAGGCTGTCGACGATCCGGTCGGCGTTGACGTCGCCGAGTAGCCGATAGAAGCGTCGGTCGGCGTCGAAGGTCCCGTCACCGTCGAGGTCGACCTCAATTGCATAGTAACCGTCGCCGGCCGTCGAGTCCCGGTCGCCGCCAAGCCCCTCGACTCCGAAGTCGAATTCGATGACGTGGTCGATGGCCTTCAGCAGATTCCCGAGCGAGACGGGGCTGCCGTTCTGGCCGTTGAGGTCGAATCGAGTTAGGCGCACGCGATCGTTCGCCGGGTCGGGATCGTTGACGCTGGCCACGATCCGGTCGAGGTCACCCCCGGTCCGGTTGAATGTCAGATCGACGTAGCGGATGTAGGACCGCTCGACCGCCCCGTTCTGCACCAGGAAGGAGGTGATGCCCAGGGTAGGGGGCGGGTCGAAGGAGCGGGTGATGGCCACGTCGGCGGCCGGGTCGTCGGGCTCCAACTCCCGGTTGCCGGTGTGGTCGATGCCCACACTGAAGAAGCGGTACGAGTGGACGGCGCCGTCCGCGATCGCCTGATAGGCCAGCGAGCCGGAATGGGTGCCGTCGACGCCGGGTGGGCCGGCCGCGACGCGGCCTAGGAGCTTCGAGGCGCCCGAATCGACTTGAACGTAGATCTCGAAGGAGGCCAGATCCGAGCCGCCCATGTCCGAGCCCTCGAACCGGACGAGGAAGGTCGGGGTATCGGCCTCAATGGACGTGACCCGGGTCGCCGGAGGAGTCAGGTCCGGGACGTACGTGCTCGCGTCGATCGTGCCGGCAGCCTTGGCCTCGATGTTGCCCGCAACGTCTCGGGCGACGCTCCGGAAGGCGTAGGTATGGTTGCTCTGAGCGGTGAAGGCAGCGGAAGGCTGGGCGGCCGGGAGGCTCTTCCAGAGGACGAACCGCCCGCCATCGACCGAGACGAGCACGTCGATAATATCCAGGCCGGAAGTCGGCACACCCGGCGCGGGGGGCGAGTCGGATGCGGAGGCGTCGATCTGGAAGCTCAGGCTCGACTGACGCGGGGCGAGGGGCTTGAGCGTGCTGGTAGGACGGCCGGTGTCCATCAGCCAGGTCACCTGGCCCGTCCCGGTTCCCGTGTTCCCCGCCAGGTCGCCTAGTCCCGCGGCGTTGACCGTCAGGGAATAGAGGCCATCGGCCCTGTCCAGGCCAGAGAGGTTCCCGATGCGATAGGTCGAGCTGGACAGCGGCGTGATCGTCACGCTAGCGGTGATCAGGTTCCGGCCGCCGTTGAGGGTTAGAACCAAGTCGTCGATCCCGACGGTCGCCGGATCGATCGGTTCGGAGAGCACAACGTCGATGGAGACGACGGGGAACCTCGTGGGGTTCGGGGCCACGGCAGGCAGGCCGAGGAGCGACGGGGCGGTGTCATCCACCGCGACGGCCGCCGCGAATTCCGACGTGTTGCCGGCGGGATCGGTGGCCGTCGCGGTGAGAACCTCTCCCGGTCGGGTCGCCGCTGGGAGGTCCGCCACGAAGTCGGCGCCGCCTGCTCCGTCGGTGGTCAGCGTGATGGAGCCCAGGTGGCGCTGGGCCGCTCCGACCCCGGAGGGACCCGGGGCTGTGCCGGCGTAGAAGTCGAGTGTAAGAAGGGTGACAGCCGATCCCCGGAAGGAGCCGACGACCCGCGTGGACGTACCCGGCCGAGCGGCTCGGAGCACCGGGAAGTTCTGCAGGCCGTTGGCACCCGCGTCGGCGTCGTCCGGGTCGTTCGGTGTGGGGCCGTCGCCCCCCAGGTCGATGCCGAGTCCGACATTGCCGTCGGTCCGGTTCTCTCGCACGTTGTTTGCAACGCCCGCCAGGATGGCGACCCCCGCTCCCGCGTTGCCAATCGGGTACAACCCGGCGGCGTCGGTGCCGATGAAGTTGCCGAGCACGAGGTGGCCTGTCGCGGGCGGCGTGAACTCGTCGGAGCGGATGCGGACGCCATCCGCACTGTTTCCCGAGATCACGTTGGCTGCGCCGGTAATGGCTCCGCCGATCGTGTTCCGCGATGCCCCCCAGATATCGACCCCGACGGAGGTTCCGAGCGCCTGGGTTCCGGTGGCGTCGGTGCCGATGAAGTTGCCCTGGACGACGTTCTCGGACGATGCCGGGCGGATCAGGATCCCACCGCCGTAGCCTGTGTTGGCGGCGATCACGTTTCTTGCGGCGAGTACGGTGCCGCCGATTAAGTTCTCCCGGCCATTGATGACGATTCCGCTGCCGTTGCCGAGCGGCTTGGTCCCGGTGACATCGGTGCCGATGAGGTTGCCCTGGACGACGTTTCCGTTGTCTCCTAGATCGATTCCACCCTGACTGAAGCCGGCGATTAGGTTGCCCTCGCCTGGGCCAGAACCGCCGATCAAGTTGGTGCCCGAGTTGTATGTGGAGACCCCACTGTAGCCGTATGCACCGCCGAGTACATGCGTGCCGGTGACGTCGGTGCCGATGAAGTTGCCTTGGATGACGTTGCCGCTGGAACCGTAGTAGAGGTAGATCCCTCCGCCGCGGCTCGAGATGATGTTGCGAGCCTCGAGCGAGGTGCCGCCGATCGAGTTGTTCCGCCCGCCGGTCATGTACACGCCGAGGATCGCCGGCCCCAGGGTCTGAGTCCCCGTGCTGTCCGTGCCGATGAAGTTGCCGACGACAAGGTTGTTCGCCGCGCCGTACTGGAACGTGATCCCGACCTGGCTGTGCGTCCCGCCGGAGATGACATTCCGAGACCCGGCCGTGAGCCCACCGATCGTCGTCCGGTTCGCCCCGAGGAGCGCGATGCCCTCGCCGCGATTGCTCACGGCCCGGGTGCCGGTGACATCCGTCCCGATCAGGTTACCCTGGATGACGTTCTCGTTGCTGAAGGGGGCGTAGCCGTCGATGATCCAAATCCCCTCGCCCCGGTTGCCGGCAATCAGATTGCCGGCCCCAGGCGCGACCCCGCCGATCGTGTTGCTCGCGGAACCGATGATCCGTAGGCCGGGGCCGTCGTTCCCCCGGGCCTCCGTGCCCGAGACGTCGGTGCCGAGGAAGTTGCCTTCCACCCGGTTGCGGCTCCCTCCCTTCAATTCGAGCCCCGCGGAGGCGAATTGCTGGATCACCAGGCCCCGGATGAGCGAGCCGCCCGCGGTGACGGCGATTCCCCTCGCCGCGGAGCCTGCCGAGGAACCGTTGATGACGATGATCGGCGAGCCGGCGTAGCCCGGCTGGCTGGTGCCGTCGAGGACCACCGGATCGGTGATCGTGGGGAGCGAGGTCGCCGGGGCGATCACCTGGATACCAGTGGCAATGGCAAAGGCGATGGTGTCCCGTCCGGTGTTGGCGTTGGCGTCGTGGATGGCCTGGCGCAGCGAGCCGGGGCCCGAATCGGCCGTGGTCGTCACTGTGAAGATCTGTGGATGCTCGCGCTGGTTGCGATTCAACCAGACGGACGCGGGGTCCGCGCCCGGACTGGCCACGGCATCGAGGTCGCCGTCGCCGTCGAGGTCCCCCAAGGCCAGGGCCCGAGATGTGACCGTCGAGGACATGCCCGCTGTCGAGTCGAATTGCCCGTGACCGTCGTTCAACCAGACCTGGTTCGCCGGGTAGTAGCCGGGGAGTGCGAAGCTGTTGCCGAACAGCGCATCGAGGTCGCCGTCGCCGTCGAGGTCCCCGAGTACGATCCTCTCGGTGGCGCCCTCGCCGAATCGCTGGGTGCCTTCGGTGAATCGACCGCGACCGTCGTTCCACCAGACTTTCTTGCCGTCGGCGTACGAGTTGACGACGAAGATATCGAGGTCGCCGTCGCCGTCGAGGTCGCCGAGGCCCGCGTCCGAGAACGAATCAGCGACATTGGTCAGCCGCTGGCCGCTATCGGCGAAGTGACCTCGGCCGTCGTTCAGCCAGACCTGGTCGGGGCCTCCATATCGGGTCACGAAGGCGTCGAGGTCGCCGTCGTCATCCAGGTCGCCCGTGATCACCCCGTAGTTGCGATTGCTCGCGGTCGCCTGCCCATTGTCGGTGAAGCCAGCATGGCCGTCGTTCAGGAGGACCTGGAAATAGGGATTGTTGTTGTAGCCGTTGCCGCTCGAGATGACGAAGACGTCGAGGTCGCCGTCGCCGTCGTAGTCGCCCAGGGAGGCGCTCACGGCGAACTCCGGGCCGAGTTGCTGGCCGCTGTCGACGAAGTGCCCCGACCCGTCGTTCAGCCAGATATCGCTGCCAGGTGTCCGCGCGATGAAGGCGTCGAGGTCGCCGTCGCCGTCGAGGTCGCCGAGCCGGACCGCGTTCGCCAGGAAGTTCTCGAGCCGTTGGCCGCTGTCGACGAAGTGGCCCTTGCCGTCATTCAGCCAGACCTCGTTCGCTCCCGAGCCCGAGCTCCCGGAGAAGACGAGGAAGGCGTCGAGGTCGCCGTCGCCGTCCACGTCCCCGAGGGCCACGTCCCGGATCTGACTCCCCTCGAGCCGGGTCCCGAGGCTCTGCTGGATGTCGCGGAAGTCTGCGGTCCCGTCGGTCGTCGCCGTGCGGAACTGCCAGACCATCGGGTTCGCGGGCGAGGCGCCGTAGCGGTCCTCGATGCCGGTCGTCGCCGTCACCTGCACCATCTCACCGGCGTGGAAGCTTCGATTCGGCGTCGCGATCACCGTGCCGCCGCTCGCACGGAAGTCGGCCGAAGCGGCGGTCAGCTGGCCGCTCATCATGGCATGGACGGCGAAGGACCGGGCCGAAATCGAGGCCGGGTTGATGCTGAGGTCATAAGTCGCAGAGACGACCGCGTCGGCCGGTACCGAGTTCTGGTTCGGAGCGCTGACGACGGTCACGACCTGGGGCGGCGACGGCGTCCGGTGCCCGAAATCGACCGCGCCATGCATCTGGCCGGGGGCGATCGACAGGTCGTACGTCCCCGGTTCCGCGGGGGCCGTCCGCAGCCATCCCGGCTGTACGATCTCGGCCACCGTGTAGGTGCCCGGCGTTGGGTCGGTGAATCGAAGCAGCCCCCCGAAGTGGTAGTTACCGCGGACGTCGGTGACGGTCGAGACCTCTCCCGCGTCGAGCGAACCGTTACCGTTGCGGTCCAGGTAGATCGTCCAGCCTTCGAGGCCGGCCTCATCGGCGTCACGGGTGCCGTTGGCGTTGAAGTCTTCGAACTCGGAGCCGTAGATGCCGCCCTCGCCGACCACGACCTCGAAGCGGAGCTCGGTCGTCCGGCCGTGGGAGTCGCCGTAGCCCTGCCCGTCGTGGGCGGTCACAGTAATCGTAGCGGTCCCCTTGAAGCCGGGCTTCGCAGTGAGGACGAGGCGATTCGTACCCTCCGGCACCTCGGCCGTCACCTCGTCCGGAGTATCGCTCCTCGCGCTGAAGGAGATCCGGCTGGAGTCCGGGTCGGTGGCGGCGAGGTCGAGCATGAGCGACCCGCCGGGCGCAAGGGCCTGAGGGCCGATGGGCTGGGTGAACCGCGGCGCGTGCGGATCGGCGTCGAAGAGCAAGCCCTCGACGATCGCGGTTGCCTGAACATCGACGACCGGGGCATACCCCCCGGGGCGGTTGGTGCGGAGGCCGGGCACGATCGACTCGTGGGCGGTGTTGTCGAGCGGGTTGCCCCGAAGGTTCAGGAACTCGAGCCGAGGCAGCACCGGTCGCTGAAGCCGGACGGCGTCGGCGGCGAGGTTGCCTGCGCCGGCGTTGTTGATCCGAACGCGGACCGTCCCTTGATCGGCCTCGGTAGGATTGGCTAGCTCCGGAACCGTGAAGGACGTAAGCCGGTGCCATGGCCGGCCTCCGAGCGCGGGGCCATCCGGCTCGGGTCGCTGATCCACCGTGATCCGCTGGGGATCGGTGAGGTAGACGATTTGATCATTGGCCAGCTCGGCACGGGTGGCGATCACGTCTTCACGGCCAGGGAGAATCCCGCCGATTTGCAGTGACGGGGTCGATCCCTCGGGGACGAGGATCGTATAGACCGCATGCGCGGGCAGTTCGTCGAGTGTTGCGGGTCCTACTCCGCCGAACAGCGGATTCCTGGCGAAGCCGCGGGTGAGGAGCGGCTGGAACACGGTGCCCACGCCCAGGTGCGGGGCCTGGATCGGGCCGTCGGTGAGGTTGGCGAACAGGAGCATGTCGTAGCCGGCGTAGTCGTCGTCGAACCCGGCGGGGCCGATGCCCACGCGGGCGAGCAGGGCCACGGCGCCGGGCGTGGCGGCGAGTACTTGGCTCGTGAAGAGATCGCGAGCATCGAGTCCGGTCAGCCCGTAAGCATCGGCGCCGTCGACCAAGCCTACGATATTAGGTGTGTCGGGGCTGTTCGGCAGGAAGGGGTTGGGCGATCGCGAGCCGGGGAAGACCAGGGGTTCCGATCGCGTCCCTTTCAACGTACCGCCGAAGGCATCGGCCGTACTTCCGTCCACGGCCGTATTGTCGCCGAGGATGAACCTGCCGTCTTGGCCGGTGTTCCCGCCGGTGCCGCCGGAGGTGTCGATCGAGGCATTCGCCGAGGCCTCGACGACCGAGGCGAAGAGCTTCACGGTTCCGCCGGCGCCACCACCGCCCGCGCCGCCCGAACCGCCGTCGCCGCCACGACCACCATCGCCGCCGCGGCCGCCAGTGCCTCCTGTTCCGCCGTCGCCGGCCGGACTGGCGACGTCCTGCCCCGGGAGGCCCCCTGAGCCCCCTGCACCCGCGGTCCCAACACCGCCGGACGAACCGGCGAGCCCGCCGAAGGCGTCTCCACCCTTGGCATTGAACCGCGCGCCGGTCGTGATCCGCCCGAGTGCAACGATCTCGAGGGCACCACCGCCGGCTCCACCGGCTCCGCCCTCCCCGCCGTGGCCACCCCTGCCTCCACCACCACCGCCGCCGCCGTCACCACCACGACCACCACTTCCTCCCGGCCTGCCGGAGCGGTTTAGATAGACCTGTGCGTCATTCGAAAAGAGATTCACCAGCAGGATGTCGGTCTGAGCGTCACCATCGAAGTCTCCGACGCTGACGGAGGCCGGGCCATTCCCGCCGGGAGAGTAGACGGGTGGAGCGAAGGTCCCATCGCCGTTATTCCGAAGGATTGCCAGCTGGCCACCAAAATGGTCGGGGACCGCGAGATCCTCGTCGCCGTCGGAGTCGAAGTCTCCTGAGTTGAGTCTCGAGGGAGCATCTCCTGCCCCGTAGAAACCTTGCCCGACGAAGCCCCGGTTGGTGTTGTTAAAGAAGACGTAAACGGTATCCGACCCAGGGTTCGCGACAGCAAGGTCCAGATAGTTGTCGTTGTTGAAGTAACCGGCGGTCAGCCAGCCTGCGTCTCCTGCTGAGTATCGCAACACAGACGGGAACCCACCCGAGCGGTTGTTGAAGATTACCGAGATCGAATCCGAGTCTCCGTGTGAAACGATCAGGTCGAGCCATGCATCGTTATCGAGGTCTTCCGCGATGACCGAACCGGGACCTCCAAAGCCCTCGAGCGTGAGGATTGGGACGCTCGAGAATGAACCCCCGGTGTTCAAAAAGATCGCCATCGCATTGGAATTCGAGAACTGGGAGTCCAGTTGCACGTCCACAGCGAGGTCATCCAGGCCGTTGTGGTCGAAGTCACCTACTGCGACCCCCCCCGCGCTCAGCGCCTCGGAAATTGGGGGGTATCCAGCGTCGAATGATTGAATCTGCACGAAGCCGCGGTTTCCGTCATTCCGAAGGATTGCAACATCCTCAAGTCCACCTTCGTTGAAATCTCTAGTCACGACGACGTCCGGGTAAGGGTCGGCGTCGAAGCGGCCCACGGCGACCGACCTTGGCTCCAGGCTCACGGGATAGTGCCTGACCGAAAAACGTCCAGATCCGTCGCCCCAAAGCACGGAGATGCTAAATGAGTCGAGATTTGTGACGACGACGTCCAAGAAGCCATCTCCGTCCAGATCCCCTGTTGCCATTTCGACAGGGTGAAGGCCTAGGGTGTAGTCGGCAATAGATTCAAGTGTGAGAACACTCGTTCCGCCCCCAGCACCACCGCCAGAGCCGCCACCGCCGAGGCCACCCTGGCCGCCGCCACCACCGCCCGAACCACCGCCGCCCTGGCCGCCGCCGCCACCAGCGGAGATGGTGAGTCCGATACCGGTGTTGCGGCCGGCAATGCCGGTGTCGCCGTCCATGCCGGGTGAACCCGCGGAACCACCCCGACCAGGCTGACCATTATGTCCGGTTCCGCCGGTGGTCTCCGGCGGCGCTGGGCTGATGCTTCCGCCTCCCGCGCCCCCTGTACCCCCGGCGCCGCCGGGAGCGGTCGTGTGGGCGCCCGTGCCACCAGCACCGCCGCTATCGAGCGAACCTACTCCCGACGAGCCGTCGGCACCGTCGTAGCCCCGGGCGCTGTCATTACCGCCCAGGCCGCTCGCGCCGGCGCCTCCTGCACCGCTCGGCGTACCCGGAGCCACCCCGAAGCCGCCGAGCCCGCCGGCACCGCCGGAACCCTGACCGTTGCCAAGGAAATTGCTCACGCCGCCGTCGCCGCCCTTGCCGCCGCCGTCGCCGGCGGCGCCGCCTAGGCCGGCCCGTCCGCCGCCGGGTCCCGCGGTGAACCGCGTGGCCGAGGCGTCGAAGAACGCGCCCTCGGCGATCGTCACGTCGTCGCCGACGACGATCGAGGCCGGCCGGGAGCCCCTGACTCGAATCGTGTCGGGGCCGATCGTGAGCGAGCCGAGCACGTAAAACGTCGCGATGCCGTCAACCACCTGGGTCGTGAACGGGGTGCCGTAGAACGCTCCGGGCAGGTCGTCGTCACCCTGGATGATCAAGGTGTCGGTGTCGATGACCACATTCCGCGGGGCGCCGGTGACGGGAGGCGGCGACTCGACGGTCCTGGCCGAGAAGATCGCGGAGATATCAGTCACCACCCGCGCCCCGGTGTCGATCGTGAAGATTGCGCGATCGGTCCGGGTCAGATGCCCGGGCCAGGTGGCGTAGACCTCGTAGGAGCCGGAGGGGAGGGCGCCGAACTCATAGAAAGCCTGCCCGGCGTGGTCGGTGCCCGGGAGGATCCGGTAATTATCCTGGAAGGCGCCGGGGTTATCACCTCCCGTCCATCCCTCGCCGGCTTCGTGGTAACCGGAGTTGAAGTTGTCCACGACCGTCTGGCCGAGCAGGGCATCGATGTTGCGGATGGCGTTGCCCGAGAGCTCCAGCCAGCGCAGGTTCGGCAGCTCGGCGAGCGGACGGACGTCGGCGATCCGGTTGTCATCGAGATAGAGATACTCGAGCTCGCCCAGCCCCTGAATCGGAGCCACGCCGTCGGTGCGATCCAGGGGGTTGTTCTGGTCGCTGACGTCGAACCGATCCTCGATCCCCAGGCCCGAGGCGCTGAGCCAACGGAGGCTGGTGCGACCCTGGAAGTCTGCCCGCTGGAAAGCGCTAAGGTCATAAACCGTGGGGTTCTGGATGACCCCGATCTTGTTACTCGATTCCTCGGTGAACCAGACGTTGCCGTCCGGCCCGGCCGCGATCCCCGAAGGCGTTCCTCCGGATGTGGGAATCGCGAACAGCGTGAGGATTCCTGACGTCGGGGCAATCCGACCGATCGTGCCATCAGAGGTCACCGTGAACCAGAGGTTGCCGTCCGGGCCCGCTGCGATGTCGTCCAGGAAATTGCCATGCGACCCTGAGGTCGGGACCGTGAACTCTGTGATGGCCCCGGTCGCTGGATCAACTCGGCCAATCTTCTGGCCAGTGTTTTCGGTGAACCAGAGGCTCCCGTCCGGCCCGGCCGTAATATTGTCTGGCAAGGAATGGATTGACGGGACTGGGAACACGGTGATGGCACCGGTCGCAGGGTCGAACCGGCCGATCGCGTCGGAATCACCTCCCATCGTGAACCAAAGGTTACCGTCCGAGCCTGTGGCGATGTCCCTGATGGGACTCCCGGCGGCAGCCGGGACGTCGAATTCGGAGATGGTACCATCCGCCGGGTTGACTCGGCCGATCCTGTGGGTGTTGAGTTCCGCGAACCAGAGGTTGCCATCCGCTCCTAGCGTGATTCCAACGGGTTGGCTGTGGGATGAAGGGACCGGGAACTCACTTACAACGCCGGTCGTCGGGTCGATCCGCCCGATCTGATTTGCGGTATTCTCGGTGAACCAGAGATTGCCGTCCGAGCCGGCCACGATTCCGAAAGGACCGCTGTTGGGGGTCGGAATCGAGAACTCGGTAATCGCCTTGGTCGTCGGGTCGATCCGCCCGATCCGATTTGCGCTGAACTCGGTGAACCAGAGGCTTCCGTCCGGCCCGGACGCGATCCGCGTGGGATTGCTCGATGATGTTGGGATATCGATCTCAATCGCACTCTCACTAATCGATTGACCAGTCAGGTTGTCCACGCTGATAAACCGCGGGTTTCGGAGCAGACCGAGGGCGTCGAGTGGACCGGCTCGTCCCGACGAGGTAACGAGGTTAGGGCTCGCAGTCAGCGGGTTGAGGTCGAGGTCCACGTACTCGAGGCTACGGAGGCCGAGCTCTCCCCGGTCCTCGTATCCGAAGCGGATGCCGGGCGAGAACAGCGAGATATTCATGACCCTCGCGTCGGCCATCGCTAGGAACTCGAGGTTGACGGCGTAGTCCAGGCCCGGGGCAAAGTGATCGCCGCGGATGCCGCCGCGCTCGGGGACGCCCGCGAGGCTCACGATCGTCTCGCCCGGGTTGGGCCGCAACCGGCTGGCGTCCAGCTCCACGAGGCTGGTCAGGTCCGACGCGCGGAGCGGCCGGCGCGGCACGAGCTGTCCGTCCGGCGTGAGGACGCCCAGGTCCAGCGCCCGGGCGATGCGGCTGGCAAGATCGTGGTTGGCGAACGTGATGACGTCGTCGTCGGACGCGAGAACCTGGTTACTCGGGACGTCGGCGCTATCACTGAGGCTGTCGTTCTCTCCTCCCATGACATTCGTCTTGTCGCGGAACTCGTAGCCTTCGCCCTGGAAGGTATCCAGGCCGGGTCCGCCGATGAGGCGGTCGCTGTACTCCTGTCCGCGGAGGAAATCGTCCCCCACGCCGCCACGCAGCTCGTCGCGATCCGACTCGGGATCGAATGCGCCGATCTTGGGCGCGGCGATCTCCACGCGGTAATTGAGGGACTGCGTGCGCCGGGCGGGGTCGAAGAAGTGATCGCCCGGCTGGGCGAGGGCGAATGGGTCGTACACGCGGAGATAGAAGTCGCCGGCCGGGGCGTTGCGCAGATCGATGATCGCGCGGCCGCGGGCCAGCAGGTGGCCGGCGCCGTCGTAAAGGTCGGCCAGGAGGCCCTCGCGTCGGGCCGTCTGGATCTCGAACCGGGTTGCGGAGGCGTCGCCGAGGGCGGGGATCGCCAGGGCCTTGGGCGTCGAGGCGGAGATGCGCAGGGTGATCCGCGTGCGGCCCGAGGCCAGGGCGTCGCGCACCTCGCGGGTCAGGTCGATCGCGAGAGGGGCGTCGTCGCGAGGCGAGAAGCCGCGGCCCGCAACCGAGCGATCCACGGTGGCGATGCCGCCGCCGGCCTGGCGGAAGCGGGCGGCGTCGGCCGTCGCCTCGTCGAGAGACGGGGCCAGCCCCGCCTCCCGGTCGAGCACCTCGACGGTCAGGGCACCCAGGACCTCCGCCGTGGACTGGACCTCGTAGGGCAGCACGAGCGAGGCCCGCGCGAGGCGCGCGGGATCATCGATGTCGCCGAGGAACCGGGAGAGATCGACGTCGATGAGCACACGCCGGCCCGACGGGCCGCCGACCTCGAGGGCCCCGCCTGACAGATCGACCCACTCGTAGCCGCCGCCGGCCGCGGGCTGGACGATGCGGGCGGACGCCGGGAGGGGGGATCGGGTCGGGGAATCGGGGGCGCCGGGATCGAAATCCGGGGCCGTCGTGCTCAGTTCGGTCGCCGCAGGGCGCGAGACGTGATTCCCCGTGGCCCCGCCGACCAGGAGGCGGATCTGGTTGCCGATCTGGCCGGCTCCGAGCGTCGAGAACCGGTACCAGCGCTCCGACGTGCCGGCCGCGAGGCTGCCACCGACCGCGAATGGCTCGCCGCTCGGCTGGTCCACCACGTACGAGCCGTTCCCGGGGCTTCCCGGGCTGGCGAGGAACTGGTAGCCACTGGTCGGCAGCGCGCCCGGGTCGAGCCGTGGCGTGCCGAAGATCGCGAAGACGCGGCCGACGGACACCAGCCGTCCCGGGTTGGAGGGGTCCACAGCCTCGGCCTGCGAGTTCGCGGCACCCACGAGGAGGTCGTTGCGATGATCGGCGTTGAGGTCGAGGTCCGGGCTCCACGGCAACGTGCCGAAGAGGTCGCCCGCCGCCTCGCCGTGGATGACGGCCTTCGGGGACCCGTCGTCGGTCGAGACGATCCGGGCGTTGTGGACAAACGCGACGTCACCCAGGGTCCAGAACACCCAGACCGTGCCCGCCTGACTGCTGCCGACCGCGAGGTCGGTGCGGTCGTCGCCGTCGAAGTCGCCGGCTGTGGCGGTCAGGGTCGTGATGTTTGTCCGCGACGAGTCGATGTCCACGCGGGCGAGGAGGTGGTTCCGCTGGTCGTCCGGGGACGTCGCGGGGGGGACGTCGGCGTAGACCGCTCTCGAGCCGACCTCATACCCGGGGGCGCCACCGACCACGTACAGGCTGGGCCGGGCCGAACCCGGCCGCGCGGAGCCGGTGGCGAAGGCGATGTCGGCGTAGCCGTCGCGGTTGACGTCGCCGAGGGCGAAGATGCCGGCGCCGAGGTCGGGCGCCTGCCAAGTCGCCTCAGCCGCGTTCAGGGCGATCTCCGGACCCGCACGCCCGACGACGAGGTAAACGCGGCCGAGCGAAGCGCCGGGGGCGTAATCGGGGTCGGCGAAGAGCAGGTCGTCGCGACCGTCGCCATTGACATCGCCGGGTACGATCGCCGTCAGCCCCCCGGAGGCAGAGGTGGGATCCCGCAGGACCTGGAATGAGGGGGAGACGGTGCCGCCGTGCGCGATGTCCCGGCCGGAGTAGATCAGGCCAACCGCGGCCGTGCCGGAGTCGCGGCTCACCACGAGCACGTCGCCGAACTCGTCGCGGTCCCAGTTCAGGACGAACGCCTCGACGTCGGTGGCGGACGCGGCGAAGCCGGCGGGTACGGCGAAGGTGCGCGACGACGCGGGCACGTCGGCCGTCGATCGGATGACATGGGGCAACGCGGCGGAGCCGAACAGGACGTTCACCTCGACGTTCGAGCCGTTCTGGCGGAGGAACACCAGATCGGTCCGGGCGTTGCCGTCGGAGTCCAGTCCGGGGGCGACGTTGTGCAACGGCTGACCGGGATCAATCACCGCGCCATCGGTCGTTACGCCGCCGATGTTCCCCTGGCGGAGGGCCGGGAGGCCCAGGCCGGCCCCGACGATCAGATCGGCGCGGCCCGAGATGCGGTGCATCTCGGCGGCACGGAGCAGGTCGGCCGGCTGGTCGAACAGTTCGACGTAGGATCCGTCCGGTCCCTCGACCCGGAGGTCCTTGGACGCCAGCCCCTCATCGCTGAAGAATCCGACTTCGAGGCGGCTGAGGCTGGAGGGAGCGACGGGGCCGAACAGGACGTAGCTGGGACCGGCTTGGCCGGAGACGAGGAAGTCGTCCACCAGGTCGCCGTTGATATCCCCGAGGGCCAAGACTCGCGACAGGCCCGCGTCGGCCACGGAGCTTTCGAGAGCCAGGGCATCGGCCGCCGAGACAGTTCCCCCTGCCGGGAGCTCGACGCCCGCAGTGAGCTGCGTCTCGATCGGGTTGACCATGACGTGCTTCAGCTGGATGGGCTGGCCGGTCGGGGTATCGAGCGACTCCTGGCGATCCGGGGTCCCCGCGAGCAGCGCCCGGAGCGTGGCGAGATCGGTCCCCTGGGGGGCCATCCCGTTGCCGAAGAGGTGATCGTTGCCGTCATCGCCGAGCACCGTGTCGTCTCCGGGGCCGCCGGCGATGAAGTCGGTGTTGGCCCCGCCCAGGATGAGCTGACGCCCGGCGCCGCCGTAGAGGACGTCCGAGCCGGTGCCGCCGCGAATCTGGACCGACGTGAACGCTAGCGCCCCGGCCTCGACGGCGCCGGGGACGATGCCCCAGGTCTCGCCGTTGAGGATGTAGTTCGGTTCGGCATGGACGATGTCGTCGCCACCGGCCGTGTCGATGACGGTGTGCGTCACCCCGCGCGTCTGGTAGTAGGCGAACAGCTGGCGGTAGAGGCCCGTCGCCGGGTCCTTCGCGAAGCGCCAGTCGGGGACCGAGGTCGCCGGGTTCGGGAAGCCCTGGGTGATTAGGCTCGTGAACCGATAGCGCTGGAGGCTCGGATCGAACCCGATCGCGACGAAGTCGCGGGCGTTCAGGGCCACGTCGTTCTGGTCGTTGACGAGGCCGGAATAGACCACGCGGTCGATGCCCCCGCCGCCATCGAAGAGGTCGGCCTGCGTCACGGCCAGGGGCTGGCCGGTGACCGGACTGATCCGCTGCGCGTCGGGGACGACGAGGAAGACATCGTCACCGGGGCCTCCGACGAGGATGTCGGGGGCCTGGAGGTCGAGGCCACCGGTCACGACGTCGCTGCCGGCCCCGCCGAGGACCCAGTCCTCGGACGAGCCGCCGCCGAGCACGTCGTCGCCGGCGCCGCCGAGGATCACGTCGCGGCGCACGAGCGGGGCGCGGCCGGAGAGGTCGTAGCTGGCCCGCGTTCCCGTGCCCAGGTCCCAGTCGATCGCGTACTGCGTGGCGCCGGTGGAGGTGCTGACCTCCAGGTAATACGTTGTGCCCGCGACCAGCCCGAGCGAGCCGAGGTCGAGCGGATGATCGGAGTCGGACATGGCGATGGCGGTCGTGCCGTCCCGATACAGCCCGAAGGAGAGCCGATCCTCGGAGTTGCCGGTGGTCGGCCGGACGAGCAGCGTGCTCCCCAGGGCCGGGGGACCGGCCAGGGCGAAGGAATACCAGTCCACGTCGGAGGGGCCGTCGATGGTCAGGCCGGTCAGGCGGAGGCTTGCCGCGACCGCCGGCAGCGCCACCGCGTGGGCGGGGTCGTCATTGCGGGCCGGGAACGGCTCGGTCGCGTCGGGCAGGAATGCCTTCTGCGGCTCGATCGTCACGCGATCGTTGCCGGGCCCGGCGTCGATCCAGACCGACTTCTGCACGGTCTCGCCGACGGTGATCTCGTCGTCGCCGCCGAGGGCATCGATGACGATGGCCTGGAAGTCGTCCTCGGGGGTCAGCAGGGCGCCCACGATCTGGGTGAGCGTGTAGCCGAGCGTCGGGCCGTCGAGGGGCTCCGAGGCCGCCATGCGGTCCTCGGGGCTGCGCGGCAGGAGCCGACCGGTCGCGGGATCATAGGAGTAGGCGAGCCCCAGGGCATCGAGGACCCGGTCCACCGCCGAGATCAGCGCGGGCGCGGGGCCGCTCTCCACATCCTGGACGGGCGCGTTGCCGGCCCAGTTGAACTTCAGGTCGTCGTAACCGGGCTTCCGGACGCGGACGAAGTGTCGTCCGAACAGCGGGTTGGTCGGATCGGTGGCGAAGCCGACGTCGATCGTCTCGCTCGCGTCACTCAGCCCGCCGACGTACCAGACCTTGTTCGTCGATCGGGCATAGTCCTTCCACTGCTGGTCGTCGAGCAAGAAGCCGCCGTCGTCGTGGAAGGGGGTCCCGTGGAGCGTGATGAGCTGGTCGCCCTCGGCGCCCCCGCCGCCGTTGCCGTAGAGGAAATCGAGCTCGGTGCCGCCGTAGAGGACATCGCCGCGGGCCGGGTTGTTGCTGCCGAGCATCCGGTTCAGGCCGGTCGGCTCCAGGACGAAGTTGGTCGCCGTCACGATCGGCAGGGGTTGGCCCGGCAGGACCGCATCGGGATTCACGAACTGGTCGGGGCCGATGTTAATGTAGTACGGGCCGAGGCCCCTGGGATCGGCGACGGGACCGGGGACCCAGACGCCGAACGTCGCGTCGGGGAAGCCGGCCGCCCAGGGGTAGCCCTTTGGGTCGGGGTTGATCGACCAGGCGTAGAGGAGGTTGGACCCCGGGCCACCGAGCAGGTCGTCGTCGCCCCCTCCGCCGTAGAGGACATCGGTGTCGGCCAGGGGGTCGCCGTTGGAGAAGGCGCCCCAGATCCGATCATCGCCGGCGAAGCCGTAGAGGACATCGCTGCCCGGCCCGCCGTCGATGTGGTCGCGCCCGAGGGTGCCGCGGATCACGTCGTTGCCGGGGCCGCCGTTGAGGGCGGTCACCCAGTCGCCGTTGAGGAGGGCCCGCAGCCCGTGAGACTCGTCGACGCCGATCGTGGCTTGCGATAGCTCCACCGAGATCGAGTCGTCGCCCATCAGGCCGGCGACCTGGATCTGCTGGACGCGAGGCGTGTAATCGGCATCGTTGGCGCGCCAGTCCACCCGCAGGATGCGCGGGGCGGCGGTGGGGGTCGGGGCCGTGTATTTGACCTGGAGCTTGGGCTTGCCGCCGTCATCGACCTCGGTGATGAGGATGGTGTCGTCGAGTCGCGGGGTGTCGCCGTCGTAGGTCTTGTCTCCCTCGACCAGCAGGATATCGACCGCGGCCGTGCCGGTGATTGCGCCCAAGGGGGCGTCGGGGCCCCGGCCGTCGAGCACGTCCTCGACCGCCGCGGTGGACGCGCCCGCGTAGTAGCGGGAATCGACGTCGAGGTTGAGGATGTCGATGCCCTCGCCGCCGTAGAGCGAATCGGCGCCGCCCATGCCTTCCAGCCAGTCGGCGCCCTGGCCACCGTAGAGGACGTCGTTGCCCCCGCCGCCGAAGAGCTGGTCCGCGCCGAGGCCACCGATGAGGAGGTCGGGGCCGCCGGCCAGGCCGGCGTGGATCGAGCGCGCGTAGAGCGGCCCGGCGAGATAATCGCCGTGGAGATAGTCGTTGCCCGCCTCGGTCTGGGACGTCGCGGAATCGCCGATCAGCAGGTCGCGCCGGAGATTGCCGTAGAGGAGGTCGCCGTCGCCGCCGCCGCGGAGGTCATCGCCGATGAGCAGCGCCTCGGCCGCGGCGTCGTAGGTCGGCGCGAAGGCGTACAGCGTGTCCGATCCGGGGCCGCCCCAGAGCCGCTGGCCGGCCTGGGAGCCGTCGCCGGCCCCCGCGTCGCCGAAGAGGAGGTCGTCGTCCTCGCCGCCGTAGAGCTGGTCGATCCCCGTGCCGCCGCGCACGGTGTCGTTGCCGGGGCCCCCGCGGAGGACGTCGGCGCCGTCGCTGCCGTGGAGGGCATCGTCGCCGGCACCGGCGTCGAGGTAGTCGTTCCCGAGGCCGCCGTCGAGCAGGTCGGCCTCATCGCCGCCGAACAGCCAGTCGGCCTCCGAGCCGCCGAAGAGACGGTCGGCGCCGTCGAGGAAAGTGCCCCCGGCCGAGAGATGCCCGGCGACGGTGAAGCCGGCGAGCGCCGCGGGCGTGATCCGGGGCGGGGTGTAGCGGGTCCGGCCCCATGGGGCCTGGACCGTGATGGCGTAGTTCTCGGCCGCGGCGAAGTCGGGCGGATCGACGAAGTTGGCCGGGTCGTTCGGGTTGAACTTCAACGGCCACCAAGTCGCGATCTGCGTGACAGTCCAGCCGAGGCCGGCATCGCCGGGGGCGTTGCGTCCGGCGTCGTCGGGGAATCCGCCCCAGAGCAGGTCGGAGCCGGCGTCGCCGGAGAGAAAGTCATTGCCTTCGGCGCCGACGATGAGGTCGTCCCCATCGCCGCCCTGGAGCTCGTCGCCACCCTCCTCGCCCAGGAGGCTGTCGTTGCCGGGGCCGCCCTGGATACTGTCATCCTCGGTGCCGCCGTAAATGGTATCGTTGCCACCGCCCGCGTCTACGCGGTCGAAGCCGGGGCCGGCGTAGATCAGGTCCGTGCCGATGTCGCCGATGATCCGGTCGCCCTGCGCGCCGGGACCGCCCGGGGGCGGCTCGGCGGGGTCGTCGGGGCCGAGGTCGCCATAGATCGTGTCCGCATCGGTGGTCGAGCCGCCCGTGCCGTCACGGCTGCCGCCGAGCACCGAGTCGCGGCCCCAGCCGGCCACGACGAGGTCGGAGCCCGGCCCGGCGCTGATGTCATCGTCGCCCAGCCCGGCCTCGACCTTATCGTCGCCGGGCGCCAGCGTCGATCCAGTCGTCGCCGGCGCCGGCGTGGATCTCGTCGTCGCCCGCGCCGGCGCTGACCCGGTCGTCGCCCTCCCCGACATCGACGAAGTCCGCGCCGGCGCCCGCGATCGAGGTGTCATTGCCGGTCCCCGTATCGATCGTGTTGACGCCGTCGAGGGCATCGACCCAGTCCCCCCCGAGGTCCGTGAGGATGATGTCGGCCCCGAAGTCGCCGTAAACGCGGTCGGCGTGGTCCTCGGGCGAGCCGGTCGGGGGTGGAACATCCGCGACATCGAGGTCGCCGAAGATCGTGTTGATGTCGCCCGGCGAGCCGCCGCCCGTAACGGAGCGGCCGCCGTAGATGATGTCGCGGCCCCAGCCGCCGACGAGGTAGTCGCTGCCGCCTAGGCCGTACAGCACGTCGTCGCCGGCACCCCCGTAGATGGAATCCGCGTCCTCGCCGCCGGCGATGGAATCGGAGTCGTCGCCCGGGGCGCCGGGCAGCGCGGCGTTGGGGTCATCGAGGTCGCCGTAGATCAGGTGCCGCTCGCCGAAGACCGACGGCGAGCCGTCGGCCGGGCCGGCGTTGATGACGTCGCGGCCCCGGCCGCCGATCAGCTTATCGCTGCCGGCGCCGCCGTAGACGGTATCATCCCCGGCGCCGGCGTCCACGAAGTCGGTGCCGCGCCCCGCGTCGATGAAGTCGTCGCCGTCTCCGCCGAAGACCGCGTCGCCGCCCTGGCCCGCGTCGATCCGGTCGGCGCCGCCGCCGCCATGGATCGTGTCGTCGTCCTGGTCGCCGCTCAGCTCGTCCGCCCCGTCGTCGCCGGCCTCCTCGACGACGACCAGCCCGCCCTCCGGGCTGCCCGTGACGACCGCGCGGTCGCCGATCAGCAGGTCGCGCCCCAGGCCCCCTGCGAGATGGTCGTCGCCGTCCCCGCCGATGAGGATATCGTGGTCCTCCTGCCCGCGGAGGAGGTCGGCCCCGGCGCCGCCGTCGAGCGAGTCGTCGCCCCGGCCCCCGAGCAACTGGTCGTCGCCCTGGCCGCCGAGCGCGGTATCGGCTCCGGCACCGCCATCGAGCTGATCGGCCCCGTCCCCGCCGCTCAGCACGTCGTCGCCGGCGCCGCCGCGGAGCACGTCGTCGCCGGCGCCGCCGTCGAGCGAGTCGTTCGCGGCGCCGCCGTCGATCTGGTCGTCCCCGTCGCCCCCGCTCAGGGTCGCGGGGCCGCCGCCCGCCTGGAGCGAGTCGTTGCCCGCCCCGCCTTCCAGGCGCGCGGCCAGGGGAATGCTCGGGTCGATCGTGATCACGTCGTTGCCCGCCCCGCCGGAGAAGGCGATCGTGAAGCCGGACAACCCGGTGTAGGTCTCACGGCGCCCCCGGGCGTCGATGACCACGGCATCCGCCGCGCCCGCCGGATCGGGCAGGACCAGCACGCGGTCATCGCCGTCGCTGGCGGCGATGCGCAGGGTGGAAGTGGCGTCGTCGCGCTGCGCCAGGGGCGGCGGGGTGTCGTCCGGGCGCGCCAGCTGGAAGTTCAGCAGCACGCCCGCGGCGATCTGTTTCCGGCGGTCGACCAGCGTCCGGGTGATCGTCTTGCGGAAGATCCGGAACCGGGCCTGGACCTTCAGGTAGGCGAAGAACTCATACGTGACCTCGCCGCTGAGGTCGAAGACGTGGACCAGCCCGAGGCGCAGGCTGCGGTCCAGCTCGTCGCGGCGGACCTTGCCGTCGTGATCGTAGTCGTGGAGATTCAGGGCCAGCGCCCCCGTCAGCCCGCCCCCCGCGCCCGCCTGGATCGTGATGCCGCCGAAGCCGAACGAGACGACGCTCAGGTTCAGCTCGGCCGCGGCGCTGATCGACGCCGAGAGGGTGACCTCCGGCACGTCGGCCCCGGTGCCGTCCGGGTTGACGGTGTCGCTGATGTAGAAGCCGTTGAAGACCTTGTCCGCGCCCTCGCCGCGCGCGAACTGGCGCAGCCCCGACGTGTCGTACCCGAAGGCGAAGTCGGCCCGGGCCGAGAACGTCCCGGCGATCCGCACGCCCAGCGGGCCGAGCACCGGGAAGAACTGGCTGTAAACGAAGTCCAGCCCCAGGGGGGGCATGTCGTAGGTGAACAGCGTCACGTCCTGCCCCAGCAGCAGCCGGAACGCGCTGCGGCCCTTCGACTTCTGCAGGTCCGCGAGGAACGGGAAGGCGAAGCCGCCGCCCACGCCCTTGATCCCCGCCGAGAAGTCCAGGACATCGGCCTGAGCGGGCGAGGCGTCGCGGATCTCGCTGACTATCTCGCCGAAGCTCGGCGCCTCGTCGATGATCGGGACGAGGCCCCCCACGGCCCCCGGCGAGCGGACCTGCCGGCCGTCGAGGCCGAACGCGCCGATGTCGATCCACTCCGCCCCGCCGCCGGACAGGGCGTCGATCTGATGGGCCAGGTTGTCGATCTGATCGACCGCCGCGAGGAAGTCGCGCACGAGATGCACGTCGATGCCGTACGCCTCGGCCAGGTCCACCGGCGTCACGTCGCGTCCGGCCAGGTCCGAGAGCACCGGCAATCGCGTCTCCAGCGCCTTCTTGATCGGCCGGATCGGCTCTAAGGCCTCCTCGACCCGATCGACGACCGGGCCGATCAGGTTGTGGATCAGCCCGCCGGGGCTGATCTGCACCCGGCTGAAGGCGACGCGGGGCGTGCCGCCGAAGTCGAGGTCGCCCGCGTCGGTGGTCGCGTGGGCGAAGTCCCAGTCCACGTCCAGCCGGGCCTTCATCCGCGGGAACTCGGTGCTGCCGCCGAAGCTGGCGACGAGGTCGAGGTGAACGTCGGCCGACCCGTCGAAGCTCGCCGACATCGATGGCAGCCGCCCCCCCGCCAGCTCCGACAGCAGCACGCGGCCGTCGGCCCCCGGGTCGATGTCGATGGCGAACCGGCCCAGGACTGCGCTGCCCGCATCCGTCGCATCGACCTGGAGGAAGCCCAGATTGCCCGTGACCCGGAAGTCGTTGACCGGCACCACGCTCACGTCCAGCGCGATGTCCTGGGCCGAGGCGGGATCGAACGCGAAATAGACGCCGTCCTGCCGATCGATGCCCACGCGGAGGTCCAGCTCCAGGCCCGCGAGGAGGCCGACCTTGGCGTCCCGGAAGTCCAGCCCGAGGCCCGGCAACGCCAGGTCGAAGTCGAATCCCGAGTCGGAGATCGACGTCAACTCCTCGACGAGCCGGACGTCGAACTGGACCGAATCCGCGACCGGTGTCCGCGCCGGGTCGAAGAGCTTCACG
This sequence comes from Isosphaeraceae bacterium, assembly GCA_046349995.1. Lineage (GTDB taxonomy): Bacteria > Planctomycetota > Planctomycetia > Isosphaerales > Isosphaeraceae > Aquisphaera. The sequence goes on from JAXMBE010000012.1 coordinate 122,139, forward strand.
TCCGTCACGACCGCGCCATCGACCCGCACGACGACATCATTTATGTCGACGAGGAGGTCGCCGTTGGTGTCGCCGAGGAGGCGGGCGTCGCTCAGGACGTCGAAGATCGCCTGCTGTGCCGTCGCCAGGGCACCGGGGCCGGCGAGCCGCGTGATGTCCCATTGGTGGTTCAAGGTGTCCCGGATGCCATCGAGGAACGCCGCGGCCTCGGTGCCGTTGCGGCCGATCAGCGGAAGGCGGACCCCGAGCACGCCGTTGCGCAGTGAGTCCGCCAGCGTCGAGAGCAGGCCGTCCCAGCCGTCGGCCAGCGCGCCGAGGTTCATGCCCAGGTCGACCGTCGGCAGGTCGGGGACGGTGAACTCCGCCGTGCCCGCGGGGTCGCCGAGGTCGTCGACGGTCAGGCTCAGCGTGGGACTCAAGGGCGTGTCGAGCGTGGGGAAATACACCGGCAGGACGACGCTGGCCGCGCCATTGGCGGCGAAGTTGAGGGTCAACGGGCCCGAGAGCAGGTCGTCGAGGTAGCGCCGCCCGTCGCCCGGCGACAGCGCGAACGTGGCCCGGCCCGTGCTCGGCCCGGCCCCGTCGGCGTCGATGGCGACCCGGCCGTCGCGGATGAAGACGCCCAGCGGCCCCAGCGCGGCCGTCAGCTCGATCGGCCCGAGGTCGTGGACCCCCGCGCTCAGCTCCAGCCGCGTCGCCGGGTCGAGGAACGCCCGGGGTTGATCGGGATCGGTCAGGTCCAGCCCCAGCACCAGGTGGAACGCGGCGCCCAGCTCGGCGGTGAGCGGCGCCCGCCCGTTCAGATCGACGAGCCGGCCCAGGCCCCGCGAGCCGAGGTCGAGGTTGAGGTTGAGGTCCTTCGTGAAATCGGCGACCGTCAGGGGCAAGTCGAGCAGCAAAGCCTGGCCGCTCAACGTCGCGGCGCCGCCGAAGCGGGCGTGCAGGAAGGCGTCCAGCTCCTGGACCGTCGCCTGGGGGTTCGTGCGGAACTCCTCGGCCCGCGCGGCGAATCGATCCGAGATCCCGACCAGCTCCCCGACGCTCCGCCCGATCCCGGGCAGCTTCCGGCCGAGCAGCCCCGCGTCGCCTTCGATTCGCGCCAGCACGTCCACGACCTGCCGCAGCGCCGAGAGGATGCTGGCCGGGTGGGGCAAGCCGGTGATGATGCCGTCGTCGTTGTCCTGGCCCGCGACGCGGAGGTCCGTCGCCCCGAAGGCCCCGGGCGCGTCGGCGATCGTGAAGGTCGCGGCCGAAGCCGTGGAGCCGTCGGTAGCCACCAGCCGGCGCCCGCCCGGGTCGATGGCCAGCAGCACGTTGCCGGCCGTCTCCTCGCGCACGAGGGCGATCACGTCGCCCAGCGTCCGCGCGCCGTCGAGATCGATCGCGTGGGCCGTGCCGTCCCGCTGGCGGACCTCCATGTCGGGGCCGGGGACGCGCCGCACCCCGGCGCCGCCGTTCAGGACTCCCAGCGGCGTCGCCTCGGTCAGGCCCAGCGTGCTGAGCGCGCGGAAGTCCAGCAAGCGGTCCAGGCCTGTCTCCGTGACGTGAACCGAGCTGGTCCTGGTGATATCCGGCCAGTCGATGACCACGCTCGCCGGCTGGCCCGGGGCGATCAGCCCGGCGAACGGCCCCGGGTCGATGGTCAGTGGTACGTCGAGATGGGCCGAGCCGCTCACGTCGGCGGTGCCCACTATGGAGCTTAGCGGAACCGCCGGGTCGAGCATCTCGGCGAGGAAGATGTGGCCGTCGTGGGCCGGGCCGGTCCCCGGATCGGCCAGCGTCACGCCGAGCGATGCGGTGGCCTGGCCCGTGCCGTCCTGGATGCGGACGCCCACGAACGCGAAGCGTGCCGTGGCATCCAGGTCGGGCAACGCGGCGGCGGCCGTACCGCGGAACGTGGCATCGTCGCGGACGAAGAAGCGATCGGCGAGCGTCTCGCCGTGCAGCGGCAGGCCGTCGATCCGGCCGTCGCCGTCGTCGTCCGTGCCGACCAGCCCCAGCGCGGCCGCCGCCTCGGAGTCGGCCTCCGCAGCGATCTCGAACACCGCCGACCCGGCGCCACCGTCGCGCGCCGACTGGGTCAGATCGATGACGAAGAGGGCCTTCGACGCGGTGTCGATGCCGACGTCGACACGCTTCGTGCTGGCCTCCCAGATCGCCTGCCGCACCGCGCCGACGGTCGTCAAGCCGGCGAGGTTCACCTTGAACTGGCTGCGGTCGCCCAGCGTCATCGCCAGGTGCGCGGGCCGGCCCGCCTCGATCGGTACGCCGCGGCCCCGGTTCAGCACGGAGAGGGGCGTCTCGTCAGTGAGCGTGAAGTCGGCCCCCAGCGGCCGGAGCACCACGCCGAAGGTGAACGAGCCGTCGATCCCCACGCCCAGGCCGACGGTCGACGCGGCTTCAATGTCCGCGAGGTGGCCGAGCGGCAGGTCGAAGGACAGCGGCACCGGGTCGAGTCCATACGACGCAGCGAAGTGGCCCACGCGGAACGTCAGCTCCTTCGTCGCCGGGTCGTAATCCGGGTCAATTCCGGCCACCGATGGCAGTCGTCTCAGCAGCCGCTCCAGGGCCTGGACCGATGCGAACGCCGGCCCCGACGACTCCATCACCGGGTCGAACCCCAGCGACTCGGCCCCCATCAGGCGCAGCGAGGTGATCGCGTCCGATGCGGCCTCGATGACGACGCGCCCGTCCTCGGCCTTCGCATCGAGCTGGCCCTCGGCGAACGTCCCCTTCAGTGCATCGCCGAGGCGCGCCGCCAAGTCGGCGGCCAGCTCGGCCAGCGATCGGCCGTTCCAGTCGCCCAGCGTGATGTCCCTCTCCAGGCTGCCGTTGATCGTGAGCTTGCCGAGCAGCCGCCCCGCCTGGGCTGGGATGCTACGCGCGGCGAGGCGGACCCGGCCCAGCACCCGAACGATCGCCTCCGACAGCCCTCGCCCCAGGTCCGCCGCGCCACCCAGATCGCCCCCCCCCGCCAGCGGCACGTCGTGCCCCGATCCCGACCGCCGTCCCAGTCCGCGCAGCCCCTCAGCCAATTGCTTCAACCCCGAGACGATCCCCTCCGGCGTCGCCGCGACGAAGCTCGTCAGCTCCTCGAGGAAGGCGGCGTTGGGGGTCAACTCCGGCACCTGCCCGGTGAAGACCGCGGAGCTGCTCAGGTCGATCTTCGGATTGGCGCTGGTGTGGAACCGGCCGAAGCTCGCCGTGATCGGCAGCGCGCCGGTCAAAGAGCCGGAGGCCGCGATCGTCACCTGGTCGTCGAGCGGCGCCCTCTCGATCGCATCGACGGTCACTCGGCCGCCCTGCCCGAAGACGGCGCCGAGCCTGGCTGTCAGGTGCAGATTGCCCCCGTGAACTTCCACGTCGAGGATGCCCACGCGGGCCGACGCATCGATGGACGGCGCATCGGCCTGGACGGCGACCGACACTTCGCGGATCTGGAGGAACGCCCCGGCAATCGGGTCCTGCCCCGGGCGGGCGTCGTAGCCCAGGACGACGTCCAACCGCGCGTCGGTCGTCACGGTGACCGGCACGGGGGCGGTGAGGCTCAGCCCGTACTGGTCGGCGTTCGAGCCCAGGTCCACCGAGGCCGTCGCCGTGCCGTGCGCGGAGACGATGACGTGGATGACCAGGCTGTTCTCGGCCGGGGAGTAGCCCCCCTCGGCGGATTCGACTCGGACGCGGAACGGCCCCACGTCCACCGCGACCGTGCGGAGCGCCGCGACCAGCTTGTCGGCGCCCTTATCCGCGGCGTTCGCGAGGAAGTCGCGGACCTTGTCGCCCAGCGAGCGCCGGACGAAGCTGCCCAGGTCGGCCGATTGACCCACCGTCAAGGGCGCGAGCATCGTCGAGGCCGGGTCGTTCAGGCCGACGCCGGGCAGCGGGCTGGCGAAATCGGCGTGGGTCGTCAGCGCGTCGAGCCGGTCGGCCAGGCCATCCACGGCGCGTACCAGCGCGGCGTCGCTCAGGGGCGGCGCCGGAACCAACTGGAGCGGGTCGCGCGGGGGTCGGAAGCCGATATGGGCCGAGTCGGCGGCCCCGGCGACCAGCTCGGCCGGCCGCGTCGGCTCCAGGCGGTTCAGCTCGTCCACCAGCTTCGCGTTACCAACGCGGATCGTCCCGATCGACACTCCTCGGTTCGCCGCCTGGGCGATCAGGCCGCGGAGGGCGTCGAGGAACAGTGCCTCCTCCACGGAGAGGCCCGTCCCCGCACTCGGCGTTCGCACGGCGGCCGGAACCTCCAGATCCACATCGAGGCCCGCCATATGGCCGCCGTCCGGTGCGGCCGAGGCCCCGGCTCGCTCGGCGACGCGCTGCACACGCAGCGGAGGCGACGCGGGATCGAGGGCCTCACCGGCGGACCGCAGTGTGTCGATCAGCCAGCTCGTACCCCACTGACCGACGACGAGGGGCACGACGCCCGGCTTCGCCGTCAGCGGGACCCAACGCGGCGCGTTCGCCGCGTTCAGGAAAGCCTGGCCCCGCTCGCTCGGCCCGTCGGCCGCGGCGAAGACCGCGCCGGTCATGGCCGCCTCGAACAGGCCGGTCGCGTGCCGGGTCTCGGGGCCGACGATCCCGTCCACCACCAGCGGCTGCCCCGAAGCGCCGGGGAAGCCGAAGAATCGGAGCCGCTGTTGTCGCCTCATGATGCCGAGCACCGAGGCGTCCGCCGTCACGGCGCCCGCGCCTTCGAGCGAGTAGTCCGCCTTGATCGGCAGTAAGGCCCGGGTGGCCTCATGCACGAGCAGGCGGCCACCCTCTAGGGTCAGCGAGTACGTCGGACCCGTTTCTGTCGTGGAGAGCAGCCAGGCACGGTCGACGAGTCCGCCGGGCCGCAGCGTCGGCCGGGCCTGAACCGATACGGTGGACGGGAGCACGGCACCGTGCGAGGCAAACTCTTGGCGGATCGCGGCGGGCACCTGGCCTTGATCCAGCGCGTCGGGGCCCGTGCCCGCTTCGGCTACGACGAACCTGGGAGCCCCGGCGCGGAACCAGACACCGACGTTTCCCTGGAAACCTGCCTTGAAGGGATCGACGTCGCCGGGCAGTCCGGCGCCGGTGCCCGGCGCGAAGTAGAACCGCCCGCTGGTACTGAAAGGGGGCCGACCCGCGTCGACCCGGTCGGAGAAGACGACGTACCCCGCCACGGCACCCCCGGCCGTGAGCTCCACGTCGCCCCGCAGGCCGTTGACCCGCACGTCGGTCGGCGTGTCCGTCGGCCCGACCAGGTCGAAGCCGATAAGACGATAGTCTTCCCCCGGGGCGTACGCCGAGAGCTCGACCGAGGCAACATCGCCGGTCCGGGGCGCGATCTCTACGACCGAGCTCGGACTCTCGCCCTCGTTCCCCGCGCCGTCTTCGGCGGCGAACCGGAACTCGTAGCGGTACCCAAGCTTACCGGCAAATGTCGCCGAGAGGTGGGCCACGGTGTCCTGCCGATCGATCTCCGGCTCACCGTCCCAGTCGTTCCAGGCCGACCATGTTGGTACACCAGGAGCCAACTCACGATAGCGGAGGTGGAAGCGGCCGACGCCGCTGACCGCATTCTTGTCCTGAGCCGTCGCCTCGAGCCGGATCGACGAGGACGTGGTGAAGGTCGGCGCGTCGGGGCTCGAGGATGTGGCGCCGAGGAATCGGAGGATCGGGGCGTCGCCGTCGAGGACGCCGAACAGGTAGCGGATGGTCTCGGCCGTTGCCGTGATCGACTTGGGTACCAGCACGCGGGCCATGCGGTCAAGCTCGTCGCGGCTGAACGAGCTGTAGGGGGCCGCCGGCTCGTATTGCCGCCCACCGACGCCGAGGACAGGGCCCCTGGGAGTGCGGGTCCCGGGGCTGTTTCGACCGACGTAGTCGAGCGTATCGTAAACCTCGGATGCCTCGGCGGTCTGGCTGAACAAGGCATAGAGAGGCTGGACGTCAAGGACCCCGTGCCGGAAGCCTTGGGCAATCTTACCCGGAGGCCGGATCGTACCGGCGGTCGCGTCCAGTGGTGGGGCGTAGTTCAACCACCGGGCGGAGTTCAGATCCTCGAAAGACGATAGACGACGCGGACTGCCAGCGACGGCCAGGCTGGTGGAGAAAGGCCGGCCGTCGACCCAGTCGTGATAGGGGTCAGGGTCGACCTCGACTCCGGGAATTCCGGCGAACTCGGGGGTCTCGAGGTGGGGGTCGGCGTGGGAGTGGGCTGGCACGGCCATGTCCTGCACGAGGTGCACGACGTGGCCCAGGTAATCGAAAGCCTTTCCTGGTTCGGTGGGCACGAGGCCTACCACGCCCATCCCCACCGTCTCCTTCCAGTGAGGATCGAAGGTCTTGTCGTAGCCAAGGCCGCCGGTGACGTACTTGACCGCACGGTTCGGGGCCGAGTCGTTGAGGAAGAGTCCGTCGTCGAACGTTCGTGAGAAGTCGGCCGAGTGCGCCCAGAAGTGGTTCACAGATGGATGGTTTGTAATGGCGTTGTCATTCCCGAACGGGTTTTTGCCCGGTGTGTCCTCATCGTCGCTTCCCTGAATGAAGCGGTCGACGTAGTCCGACATCTCCGTCGGGCCGAACGCCGTCGTGAAGGCGTCGTAACCGCGCTGGCTGATCCACCGGTGGACCGTCTGCGCGTAGGCGACCGAGCCGAGAGGCCCTGCCGACTCCTCGGGGACGCCGTCGTGCTCGAAGCCAAGGAGGTGGCCCGCCTCGTGCGCGATAATCTCGGCCAGCTCACTCGCGTAGGAGGTGGCTGTCGGTGCCGTCGCGCCGATGTTGTCGCTGAAGACGAATGCCCGGTCGGTATGATCGACGTTTCCGGTGTCGACATCCTCTGCAAGGCCGAAGAACGACCCATAAGGGGCGAACGGGGATCCATCCCCACCGATGAAGATCGACGAGTATGGAGTCCCGGACTGCGGCCTGACCGCGGTGAAACTGACTCCCGACCGGTCAAACATCGCATCCAGCGAGCACAGCACATCCGAGATGATCGCGGGCTCCTGACCTGTGAGGAATTGCGAGGCCCTGAACGCCGGTACGTGAATCGCTTCGACCTGGATGGGGCCGTCATAGGTCACATCGTCAGCGCCATCGAAATCCAGGTAGAACACTTGGTCGCGGAGAGCACCAGGTCCGGACATCCCCAGGTGCAGCCCCGGTAGAAGTAGGGTGGAGCGAGCCCAGTCGGCTGCGATCGCGGTGTTGGCAACTCCTCGTTGAGACAGGTTGCCGGCCCACACGTCTGGTTCGAGGGGATCCTGCCTCACGGATCTCGAAGCGCCAGGAGATGCCTCCACGAAACTGGCCTGTGAGGATGCATTCGGGAGCGAAGCGAGGAAGTGCCCCCAGCAGTCCAGCATCGGATTGACGGGAGGCGATTGCGGATTCTCCAACGCCCCTTGGGCCACGACGATGGTCAGCGCCTGCGCAGCAGCGTCAGCATGGGCGACGCCCACGGGCCCTAGCCCTATGAGCGGGTCGGACGACTTGGATGAATCTCCGGCCCGACTGAGCGGAGCCGGCCCCTGACCATCGGCTTTCCAGGCTAGGCTCAAAAGGCACCGCTCTTCGAGACGCTCAAGGGCCAAGAACGTTCGCCGTCGCGCTAGCGCGCTCCGCCGGATGACTTCTCGCTTGGCAGGGCTCGTCCGCTCGGAGGGAGAGGTATCCATCGTTGTTGTCCATTCTGAAATGCTTCGTCAACGGCGAATGACGAGTCACGGACAGAGTCGTCGGCGCGGAGCCACGAGCTGCGGAGGATTGCTGGACCTATCGTTCTGGCTGCCGCAAGGGGTAGCCCCCGCCCAGATAGCCTGTCGTGAGATGTCACCGACATCCCAGGGCATCGGAGCCGATTCCAACCTAACCGCTCCTATGGATCTTCAAGCTTGGAGGGCAAAGTCGGGCTCCCGATAGCGACGGAGAAGAAGACCAACGATCTTCAGGAGCATAATTGTTCGGAGGAACTCCTCCTGGTTCTCGATGACCGCTCTCGAATGCGTTTTCTCGAATCAGCTTCTCGGGGATAGGATTCGAGAAGCAAAAAGTCCTCAGGCAGGGTCGCCAGGCCAAGTTTGTTGTTTTCTACGCGCGTGCAATTGCCCGAACTCGACGCACGAGGACTCACTGGGCGCAGACAAACCCTCTGCCGGTCCTCGGGAATCGGGGACGGCCGAACATCATGAGGTAACGGCCTATTACAATGGCCACGCGACGCAGCCGTGGTTACCAGAGGCCACCATGGCCATCAACGCGCGTCTCGTCTACGACTCCGTGCGGGTCGCAGCGTCGCTTCATCACTCAGACCAGGCCGAGTTGCCCGGTGAGGTCCATCGCACCGAGCTGCATCGGGGCCTGAGCCAACTTCGGCATCGACTCCTCGAAGAAGGAGAGCGGATTTCCTGGCCTGGCGTCGATCCTCGATGTCAACGTCAATCAGGGAAGGCGCCCTCGATCACACTGCTCATGCGCCATTCTTACCAGAGCGGTACTTCAGCCACAAAAGGTTTTCAAAAGTCTGTAAAAACAAGCTGCCTGTCTAAGCTTGAAATTCTAATATTAGAGTATAATATTATTATATATTAATATATTAGGCTGGATCAGCGTGCGAACGCGTCTTCGGGTAGACTACCCACATCGGCCAGGTGACCTCTTACCGGCACCGGCATTTTCGCCTCGCGAGTTTTCTATCCTGCATGACCCTCCAGAAGCAGCGGCTCGGCCTCGGCGAACTTGCGTTGATCCGTCAAGCTGTCGCCCAACAACCTCGGCCGTGAATCCGCCTCCAATCATCGGGCTGTTTCCTCGCGAGGATCGAAAGCGATTAGACGAAGATGAGTTCTGCCTCTGCGAAATTCCCGAGCCTTAAGTAGCTCAGCCGGAGCGGCGTCAGCGCGATGGCAAGCTGGGGATCGTCGGAGCGGAGCCTTGGTCGCCGGAAATCAAGCGCCTTGGAGAGCAAGGGTTCTGCTTCCGCGAACTTCTCTTGGGCCTGGTACAACACCGCAAGGTTGGTCATCGTACGCAAGGTGTCCGGGTGTGCCTCTCCCAGGATCCGGCGACGCCCCGCCAGGGCCTCGAGGCAGAGCGGCTCCGCCTCCGACAATCTCCCCCGTGCCTTGTGCAGCGCCGGCAGGTTGCTCATCGCGATCAGCGCGACGGGATAGGTTCCCCCTGGGCGGGGTTCCGATAGCAGCGGAGCAGAATCGAACGAACTTCCGTCCATTCCGCTCTGGCAATCGGTCGTTTGCGACAAGGCTATCTGAACAATCGTTAGCGGGAAGTTCATTGGACCTTGCACCATTGCCCTCGGATGCCCTTCGAGTCACGCCCCGCTGAAATCTGTCAATGTCATGCACGTCATCGCGGTGACGATTGGCCGCCGCGGTCCGAATTTTTCTTCGTCCCGGCGGCGTCCCAGCCCAGGCCGGCCTCCGTCAGCCGGCGATTGATCTCATCGAGGTCGGCGACGCGAACCGTACCGTCGGCCTGACCCCAAGCCATCCGTCGGCCGTCGGGCTTGAGCGCCTCGACCCGCGAGACGGGGGCCTCGATGCCGAGGTTGACGACGTGGCCGGAGCCCTCCGCTCGGACGGAGAAGCCCCGCCTCCGGGATGAGCCGTTCGCGTCGGAGATGGCCCCGTATCGCTTCCCGAGCACGAGATCCTTGTAGTTTGTCGGGGCGACCCGGAGCAGCTTGCCGGTGGGCAGCTCGTAGACTTCGGACCTCCGGCCCCCGTCGCGGTCTACCGCCACGCATCTGGCGGAGGGGTCAAATATGATCCCCGTATCGGACGGGAGTGCTATGGAGCATAGCTCGATGCCGTCGAGGCTGCGGAACGCCTTGATCGCCCACTCCTTCCCGCCCGGGGTGGTGTGCGAGCCAGCCACGACGAAGTAATCACCTTCCGACGAAGCCTCGGTCGTCATGACCTGGTTGTTGAAGTAGGTGATCAACCCCAATGGTGACAGGCCATCCCCGGCGAGGAGATCGCGGATGCGGAAGACGTTCGGATCGTCGGGGTCGTTGTTGGCCATCGGGGTCTTGGTCCCGCTCCGTCGCTCCACCCGGCACGAGAGGAGGCGGCCGGAACGATCGAAGATCAGCCGCTCCATCAGGCCGGCGGGAAGTGGCCAGGCGCGGAGTTCCCGGCCCGTATCGGCATCCCGGAGCGAGGCCACTCGGCCGCCGGACATCGCGATCTGCCGCCCGTCTCGGCTGAAGGCGAGGTCGGCCGCATAGGCGCGCATCCCTTCGGGAGGGTCGTGGACGGAGAACAAGCGACTTCCGTCGAGCTCCCAGACGGCCACCCGCAAGTCCTGCGACTCGGCGGCGACGAGCCCTCGCGCCTCGGAGGAGGTGATGGTAGTGACCGCAGCGGTCAGGCCGCGAAGGGTGCGGACGCCGTGGCCGTCCTTGAAGTCCCAGATCGTTACGTGATCATTGGAGCCGAAGAGCGTGGGTCCGCAGACGGCGAGCCGTCGGCCATCCGGCGAGAACGCGAGCCCCGTCAGGAGGTTGCCCTCGGGGATCTGGAGCAACTCTCGCCCGGTGGCGGTGTCCCAGAGCCGGGTGACATTGCGTCCGGTCGATGCGAGGGTCGTGCCGTCGGGCGAGAAGGCCAGGGCATAAATCCCCAACACGCTCCCCGGGCAGTTGGCCCTCCGCTCCCTGGCCGCGAGATCCCAGATGACCAGGGTGCCGCCCTCGCCACCGGCGGCCATCAACCAATTCCGAATTCCCGCGGGGCCCCGGTTCGGGTCGGGGCCGAACGCCACCGACTCGACCCGGTTCCGGCCCAGTCGGAATTCCGCCACCACGTCGCCAGTCCGCAACGAGTGGGCGGAGACGCGACCGTCGAAGTGGCCGAGGCCGACCAGGCACCCGTCGGGCGAGAAGGCCAGGGCCGAGGCCTTCGGGAAATCGCGGAGGCGGTTGCCCGTGGCGACATCCCAGACGCGGACGATCTCCTCTCGTCCCTTCGGCATGATCGAGGCTGCGACCGTCGCGCCGTCGGCCGAGAACGCCGCAACGGCCACCGCCGCGTCGTCGGGGTCGAGCCCGGTCGCGAGCTGATCGCGGGCGAGGTCCCAGACTGCCAGACCTGTCGAGGGATCGGCGATGAATTGCAGCGGGGTGCGATCCCGGAAGACGACCGGGCCCGAGCCGGGGCGTCCGACGATCTTGGCCTGCTTCGTGTTCGCATCCCACAACTTGGCGCGCAGCTCCCGCCCGTCGCCGGGATCGAGGCCGCTCATGAGCAATTGTGAGCCATCCTTATTGAAGGCCACGGTCGCCGCGCCGAAATCCTCGATCAGGTGCGAGTTCCCTGCATCGACATCGAGCCCGGACATCAGCGCGGCGGCTTCGTCGCGGATCGCGCCGTCGGCCCGTATCGCCGCGGCCTCCTTCACGAGCTCCCAGGCTTCGTCGAACCAGCCCGCCTGGTGGGGCGACGTCCGTGCCCGCTCGATCCGCAGGAGCAGCGATTGATGCTGGATATTCTGCCGGGCGGCCTCGGCGTCGGAGGCGCGGAGGGCCTCGCTCGCGGTGCGGAGCCGTTCGCCGCGGATGATGCCGCCCACCCCGGCGGCCGACGCGAGCACAACAGCCGCGATCGAGCCCGCGGTTCCCTTATGTCGGCGGCACCAGGACCAGCCCCGGCGCAAGGGATTGATCGGCCGAGCGGCGACCGGGAGGCCGTCGAGAAAGCGCTGGAGGTCGTCGGCCAGTCCCCCGGCGGAGGGGTAGCGGTGGCCGGGCTCCTTCTCGATGGCCTTGCGGACGACGCGCTCCAGGTCGCGTGGGACGTCGTGGATGACCGAACGGGGGCGGGGGGGCGAGTCGTTGGCGATGGACTGGATGAGGCGGGATCGGTCGGGGGTGTTGAAGGCGGGGCGGAGGGTGAGGAGCTCGTAGAGGGTCAGGCCGAGGCTGTAGACGTCGGTGCGAGGGTCGCACCAGCCGAGGAAGCGCTCGGGGGCCATGTAGCGGAGGGTGCCGGCGAGGTCGGCGGTTTCGGTGGGGTCGGCGGGGCCGGAGGAGCGGGCGAGGCCGAAGTCGGTGACGTAGATGTGACCGAGGCTGTCGAGGAGGAGGTTCGAGGGCTTGACGTCGCGGTGGAGGACGCCCTGGCGGTGGGCGTAGTCGAGGGCGCGGGCGGCCTGGAGGCCGATGCGGGCCACGGCGCGCCAGCGGGGCTGGCCGGGGGCCAGGGGGGCGGGGTCGGAGGGGGAGTCGGGGAGGGCGATGAAGCCGGGGGTCGGGGGCCGGGCGTGGCGGAGGTCGTGGAGGACCGCGCGGAGGTTGGGGCCGTCGATCAGGGGCATGGTGAAGTAGGGGAGGCCGGCGTGCGTGTCCGCGGCGAGGACGGGGACGAGGCCGGGATGGCTCAGGCCGGCGACGATGGCGAACTCGCGGCAGAAGCGGTCGAGGTCGGCGGGGTCGGGCAGGCCGAGGGTGAGGAGGAGCTTCAGCGCCACGCGGTCGCCCGTGGCGAGGTCCTCCGCCTCGTAGACCAGGCCCATCGACCCGCGGCCGATCAGGCGATGGACCCGATACGGGCCGACGAACGCCCCGCGGCCCGGCATGGCGGGGAGGGCGGCGGTGTCGGGCGGGTGATAGGCCGAGAAGAACTCGGATAGCTCGGGGGCGAGGTCGGGGTGTCGCCCCAGCCAGTCGTCCGGGTCGGGGTCGTCGTCGGCCTCGAAGGCGCGGATGTAGTCGGCGATGACCGCGTTGATCCGCTCGGTGCGGTCGGCGAGGTCGTCCATCAGGGGCCCTCGCCCAGTTGGCCGCGGAGCGCGACGAGGCCGCGGCGGATCAGGCCGGCGACGGAGTGCTCGGACCGGCCCATCGCGGCGGCGGTGTCCTTGAGGGAGCAGCCGTTGTAGTGGTGAAGCTCCACCGCGCGGCGCTGGTCCTCGGGGAGGCCGGCCAGGGCCGTGGCCAGCCGGGCGAGCAGCTCGGCGCGACGGGCCCGGCCGGTGGGGGAGGTGTGGTCGGCGACCAGCCAGTCCTCGGGAAAGGCCGAGGCGCCGTCGGGTCCGCACGACAGCGACCGCTCGCGGGCGACGTGTCGCTTGGTGCGGTCGAACTTGCGGACCTCGTCGGAGAGGGCGGACTTGAATGTTCGCCGCAGGTAGCTCAGGCGCTCGGCCTCGCACATCTGGCCGAGCTTGAAACGGGCGCGATGGGCGCGGAGGCCGACCTCCTGGGCGATGTCCTCGGGGTCGACCTTCGCGCGTAGGTGGGGCGGGATGCGCCGACCGGGTACCTCCGTCGGCTCGGGCCCGCGGTCGATGGACATGGGACGTCCCTCGCTGGCCAAGGAGTCTCTTGGAATAGGAACGTCATGATAGCGGGGATTGACCGCGAGGGTGTCGCGGTTTTTTCCAGATACTGACGAAACCGAACGACGAAATCGAACGACGAAACCGCGGACGACCCGCCGAGTCCAAGGTATGGGCTTGTTTTCAGGATAGGCGGGGCGCTCGAGGCGGTTATCTTCTGCTCGGACATGTCGTGAATCCTCGCAGGGGCGACGGGATGGTGAACGACCCCATGCCCGTCCAGCGTACCGGCCTTCGCCCGCGAGGCGAGGCCGGCACGAATTGTCAACAGGCCGAGCCGATGGAGATCCGACCTCTGCCCCGGCCCCGACGGCCGCCGACGAACCATGAAGGATTGGAGTCCGCGAACCCGGACCTCCGATCGGAGTTCAAGAAGCTCGGCGACGGGACCGCAGGGCCCTAAGCATGTGTAGTGCCTCGCGCAGGGGAGAGCGAATGAAGGGTTCAGGACATCGGCAGTTGAGAGAGCATCTCGGCGAGCGACTCACTTCGGGCATCGGGCTAGTGTGGTGAGTTTGAAGTCCGTTCCATTACTCCGGGCCGGCGTAGGCTGTCCAAGCCCTCTGTTTTCCAGCGATTCCGCCATTCGGGTTATTGAACGGACTTTCGACTCAGGACACTAGCTCGAATCAAAGACCACGTGCCCTGCCGCCGGCATGAGGCCCAGGACGGAGAGAGAGGCGAAGCCGGTCGGCCTTCCGGGCCGCCTTGCTGTCGTGCGGGAAATGAGCAACCTGGCCCCTTCGGAGCTGGCCACCCTCCCAGCCGGGATTAGGGAGTCTTGTATCGGCCGCTCGCCGGGTCCGGGAAGAGGCGCAGGGCCACCGCCCCGAACCCGCCGAAGCGCTCGAGGGCCCGCCGCTCCTCGCCCGTCGGGCGGCGGCCTTCGGCCTCGACTCGCTTCAGGGTGCGTATGGCCTCGATGATGTCCCGGGCCCTGGCCACCTCGCCGGAGGGGGCGGCCCCGGGCGCGAGGTCGACTCCGGGGCGGGGCTCCCCTTCGGGAGGCGCGGCGTGTGGTGCGGGGGCCGGCCCGGGACATCCCACTTCGTCGGTGCTCGGGCCGGGGGCCTTCGCGCATCGAGCGGGAGGAGCCCCTGGCCGGCCGGGCGACGCCCGGGGGGGAGGCGGGACTTCTGCGAGAGGTCCGGCTGCCCCTCCCGAGGGAGTCGCACTTCGCTCGTGTCCAGGGACTCGAAGAGCCCCCCCTGGACTTCACGGCGTTTTTCCTGTTTCGGTGCCTCCGGCTCCATGAGGGCCGGACCATTGCATGCGTCTCTCGCTTAAGCAAGTCTCCCGGCCCCTTCCGGATGAATTCGTACCCCGGATGATCTGGACCGATCCGCCCAATCCTGGAGCCGCGCAGCTCACGGCTGACCTCCGGGCATCTCGTCCCAGGTCCTGGCGTCGAGCAGCCGCCCGGCCGCTTTCTTGTCCCTGCCGCCCCATTGCTTGAAGAAGAAAGGAACTCCCTGGGCCAGGCACTGGTCCCGGATGGAGAGGACCCACTCCTCTTCCATCCGTCTCGCCCTCTGCCCCGACTCGCCGCCGACGATGACCCAGTGGATGCCGGAGAGGTCGAGGGTCCCGAGGTCCTCGAGCAAGGGCTCGACGGACAGGAATCGGACCGCAGCCGGCATCCGCCGGAGGTGCTCCATCCTCCCGAGGCCATGACGCCTGTCCTCGACGCTCGCCCCCCACCAGACCTGGGGTAGCTCGGCGAAGTCCCGAAGCGGCCCGACGAGGAGTTCCCGCATGCGGTCGGCGCGTTTCGTCAATACCTGGTAGGTGTGGCGATGGGCGCGGGCCATCGCCTCGCAAACTTTGCGCACATCCCCGACCGGCAGGTTCTCATGAAAGAGATCGGACATGCTGTTCACGAACACCGTCCTGGGCCCTTGCCACCGATTCGGGTCGTCGAGCGCCTCGGGCACCAGCCTGATCTCACCATTCCATCGGCCGTCCTCGCCGATGACGTCGATGTAGTGACGCAGGCGGCCGGCGTCCTCGCCACGGGCGAGCTTCGCGAGCGCAACCCCCTTGAGCCGTCGGGCCATCGCCATCGCATAGCAGTTGTGGCAGCCCGGCGAGATGATGCTGCACCCGAGGACGGGATTCCACGTCGTCTCCGTCCATTCGATGGTCGATCGGGTCGCCATGATGAACTCCTCGTTGTTAGATTCTTTCCCCTGAACTTCCGCGCAACATGCGGAGAAGTTTCCGGGATAGTAACGCCCGACTATGCTGCGAGTTCGGGCCAAACGGGATAGTAGAGCTGGACAACCTTTCCCAGGAGTTGCCTGCCATCTTCGGTCACGCGCCAACGGCGGCTGCGCGGGATCTTGGCCACCAGATGGCGGACGTGGAGGCGTTTCAGCAGGCGCCCCACGGCCGCGCTCGCTCGCCGCTGGTGAGCAGGCTTCAGGAGTCTCCCGAACAGCGGCTCCCGGATGTCGCCATTGCGAAAGCCACGTGCGATGTGGTCGCCATCCAGGACGGCTCGGAACAGGCGCACGTCGTCACGCCGCGCCGGGTTGAAGCCCGCGTAGCTCCGGCCGTCGACGACCTTGGGCTCGGTCAGCTGACGCAGTCCCGGGTAGGCCGGCGCCGGGTCGTCCACCACCGCCAAGGCGTCCAGGTAGCGGCGGTTGCAGGCCAGCGCCTGTTCCTGATAGTCAACCAGGGAGGCCACGCTCTTGGTCATGGGATAGTAGCCTGCCGAAGACGTGCCGTCGCGGTGCCACTGGGTGCGGTAGACCCAGAACTCCTTCGGGCTGTTGATCACCGTCTCGATCCGAAGGATCCGGCTGAACTTGTCGTACATCTTCAGCCAGTTGCGCCTCATCCGGTGCTTGATCCGCGTGCCGAACCAGCGCTCGTCCTCGTAGTGCGTGTGCACCTCGCCGTCGAAGCGGCGGTCCCACTTGCGGCCGAGGAAGCCGAGGATGTCCTTGGGGGTGAAGGTGCGCACCGCGTAATCGAGCAGTGCGCGGTACAAGCCGGTCAGCGCCGCGCGACCGGTGAACAATAGGTCGGTGGCGTACTCGGCCTGATCGACGACCCAGTGCATGGGGTAGTTGGGGAACAGTTCGCGGAGCAGCGGGTTGACCTGCCTGGCCCAGCGGCCGAGGACCCTCTCCCAGTTGAGTTTGGCGAAGCGGTCGGCGATGCGTTGTGCCTTGGCGGGGTCGTCGAGTTGCGTGAATGCGTTGTGCTGCTGCACGAAGCCCAGCTCCTGGTGCACCATCTGCTGGGCGAGCCACTCATGGCCGTTGACGTAGACCTGGACGGTGAACGGCAGCCAGGTCTGGAGTCGGACGTGGATCAGGCCGAACTCACGGTCGAGGAAGTAGTAGTAGAGGACCCTCTGCTGGCGGGGCCGGCTGACGAACTGAGGCCGCTTCGGTCCGGGCACGAGCGCAAACGATGGACAGGTTTCCAGAGTACAGAGGATCCCCACGAGACCTTCGGAGATGCCCTGGACTCGGATCAGGCCCTGGGCCCACTCCTCCTTGCGGAACTGGCCGGTGCGATAGACGTAGGTGCGGCCGGCCTTCTCGGCCCGGTTCTGGGCATGCGTGACCAGACGATCGGAGTACTGCGGTGCCATGGTCTTCATGAAGTCGCTGCGGCGGACCTTCAAGACACGGTCGACGAAGTATTCGAGCTTGCAGGGAGCGGAGAGCGCCAGGTGGCCCTTGAAGATGACCCGGTCGAAGCACGAGAGCGCTCCGACGATCAGGCCGGTAAACTTGACGACGAAGCGCGACAGCGTCTTCATGGCGTCCTCCTCCGGGAAGGGCTCGTACAACCCCTATTCTGGAGGCAGAAGGCCGCCTTTGCTTATCCTCTTTGGTTGCGGCTACGCCGCGTTGGGCTCTGTCAGAAAACTGCTACCCGCAAATGAGCCTGAGATATCGGCGGTCCATCGCGATGGCCGCCTCGTGGCCCCTCGGGTCGGCGGGCTCGGTCGAGACGAACATCGCTGGATCCCCCGGTTTCCCCGCCCATGGCCCCCTCCGCGCCCCGCTTCCGGATCGCGGGGGAGGCGCCCGTTCAGTGACTGGTGTTGAGCGTGGAGTCGGTCCACTCGATCCTGGTCACGTCGCTCGTGGTTGCCTCCGACATTGGTGGGGTTCGATGTCGAAACAATCCGGATGATCCTCGGCCGGGTACGGTGGTCGCCCCGGGACTCAGCGGGTCGGTGCGACGACCCTGCGGAACGTGAGGTTCAGCCGCTCCCCGACCGCCTTCGCGGTCTTAGGGACCCGATGGAGGTAGTTGGATTGCGTCTCGCCCCGCATGATGAGGAAGCTCCCGTGTCCGAGCTCGACGCTCGCAGCGAGGTCCTTCCGCCGCTTATGCCGGAGCTGGAACGAACGCGTGCCCCCGAAGCTCACCGAGGCGATGACCGGCCGCTCGCCGAACTCCGGCTCGTCGTCGGCGTGCCAGCCCATGCTGACCCGGCCCGTGCGATATCGGTTGAGGAGCACGCCGTTGAACGCCACGCCGCACGCGGCGTCCACGGCCTCCTTGACCTCCGAGAGGGCGTCGGTCCACGGCAGGGGCTCGTTCACGATGCCCGAGTAGACGTAGCGTGATCCCGGGTCGCCATACCACGCGGTGAGGCGTGGCAGCGGCTTGAGCTGGCCGAACATCTTCATCGAATCCTGCCGCCACTCGGTCGTGGCGAGGAGCTCGCGGAGGAGCCGATCGGCCTCCGCCGCGGCGAAGAATGACGGGCGGAAGGTCACCTCGGCATCCGGCAGGTCCAGCGTCCGGTGGCTCATCGTCGTCCTCCCCCCATCCCGGTCGTTTCAATCCGCGAAGGCCCGCAAGGTCACCGAGATGCGACGGCCCCGCCGCCGGGCCGACTTCACGATCTGGTGCTTCCAGGCGTTGTTCGTCTCCCAGGGCGTGACGAACACCGCCCCATCGCCGGCCGAGAAGTCGCGGCATTCTCTGCTTTTCGTCCGGGTGAGGCGAAAGATCCGCTCCTCGCCGAGCGAGATCGTGACGATCTGGCTTCCGACCACCAGGCCCCGCGTCTTGTCGTGATGCGGGCCGATGTAGTGGCCGAGCGAGCCGTCGTACCAGTTTACGAGCAGGCCGCTGAGCCTGACGTCGACGACGTCGCGGCCCCAGGCGAGGAACGGTTCCAGCAGCCGCGGCACGGGTTGGGCGGCGTTGACCTTGCCTGAGAAGTAGTAGTCGCGGCCGTAAGCCTGCACCCAGCGGGGAGTCCTCACGGGGCGACCGTGAATGCGGATGATGTCGTACTCCTCCGGGTGCATCGCCCAGAGCTCATCGAAGCGGGCCGTGTCCACCGAAAGCACATCGGGTAGACGCCCGGTGTAGAACCCGTGCGGTCCGCCCAGGTCGTGACGTTCGAAGTGCTCGAGGTTGATTGCAGGTACCATGGCAGTTGCCTCGTTTCACTGAAGACGGATGCGGGGTGGAGTAACCTCGGGGCCTACCGGCTCGTGCCGGGTCTTTTCCGACTGCGGGAATTCGATGACCCTTGCCTTGGGGCGAAGGAGGTCGTCGAGGTCGGGTGAATAGAGCCACTCGCCAACGGGTAGGATGAGCCAGCCGTCCCGGGAGAGGACGTTTGGCATGCGGCGAATCGATCGCATCTCGATCGGCTCTATCTTCGATCGCTCATCGCGGATCATGAGCACATCGAACGAGTCCCTGAAGTAGATGACGATCTCGGGCAATGGAGCCCCGGGCGGAGATGGCTTGCCACCGTGGAACTTGATGACGCTGCTCATGGAATCAAGCGCAACTCCGAGGAACGGTCCGTCCGCGAAGCGAGGGCACTGTACGCTGAGCTCGCATTCCTGTCCGTTGTGACGCACACGCATTTGAAGGCCCTTCATTTCGCATCTCGTCAATCAGCGTGACCGACCTCGGCCCCGCTCGTGCCTCTGCTCCTGCGTACGTAGGTGCTCATACCCGGGCTCAGAATCGGCGGTCCTTCGCGCACCGCTCGTCCTGTCCTGCTGCGTTGATGCCGCCGGGATCTCCACCAGCGCTCGCACCACGTCGAGCGCGGAGTAGCCGGCCTGCACTTTGCCGCCGGTGCGCCTGACGACGCCCGCGGCTTCAAGGGCTTCGAGCACACCTGAGTTCTCCGAGTAGTTCTTGATCAGCAACTCTCCCGAACCGCGGGCCTGTCCCCGCTCCGGGTTCGCGGTGACGACGATATAGCCTTCCGGGCTCGCCTTGGGCACGAGGAGCAAGGCGGGCCGGTCACCTTCGGCGTACCGCTCGACCCTCACCCAATGGTCCTCGTCGTTGAAGCGAACCGTCAGGGGGCGACCCTGCTTGTCCTTGAGGTACTCGTTCATCTCTGATCCTGGGTTGAGTGTCTCCGGATGCGAGTCGAGCTGCCACTTCACGGGAGGGGTCTGTACCGGGACGAGCCCACGCTCGTACTGCTCCCTCCGACGCAGGAGATATTCTCTGTCCTTCGTGGCGCCGACGACGGCGGCCATTCCATGCGCCGGGTCGAGCACCTCGGCGATGACGTACTGACACCGCGCTCCGGGATTCGGGGCTCGCACGGCCTCGACGAAGGGGACCAACACATCGCCCGCGGACCGAACCCATTGACCGTGATAAGGTGGCCGCGCCCCGTGCCAAGCGCCGACGACCCAGTGGGGTGCGTCCGGCGAGCGCCCGGCCCCGGCAATCCTCTGGGGGATGTGAGGCCCCCTCCTGCCCTCGAGGTCCATGTCGAACTGCTGGGCGGAACCGTCCTCGAACTTCTTCTCGGCCCATGCGCGGAAGAGCAACTTGTCCCGCTCGAAATAGGCGTCGCGTCGCTCGGGCGTCACGTCGCCCCAATCGGGGTGCAGCCGGAGTCTCAGCCCGCGATCGGCGGACTCGGGCAGATTGGTCAGGAAGGCCCGCAAGTCGACCTCCTCGTGGAAACACCAGTAGTCCCTGGCGACAAAGGCGTTCTCGACGAGGTGCTGTCCGTACTCGCGCTCGCGCCCGTAGTGGTACCTCACGTTGTTAATGATCACCGACGGCCAATCGTCCGAGAGCGACTTATCCCTGCCCATCGCGCTTGTCCCTCTACCGCTGACGGTTGATTCGCTGCTCGAGGTGCTCCTCCTGCCTCCGCAGGCCCTCATACCCGGTCCCGAACCGGACGCCGCGGTGGGGGTTCTGCGGCGAGACGAGCGCCTGCATCGCCCGGTCATCGCCGCGCGCCCGGTTGAGCTGCTCGACGGTGACTCCGCCGTTGAGGACGGCCCACCGAAGCGCCAGGTAATGCCCCTTGGTCGCGATTCCGAACTCGCTGCACTCGGCACGCGAAAGATAATCGCCGTGCCGAAGTGCGTTAAAGACGCAGCGACTGATGGCGTGCGGCTCCGGATGGATGCCTTTTCCCTGTGCCTGCGGTTGGCCGTGGTGGTCCTCGAGATATTGCTCGTTCATTTCTGCCCCTCGGCTAGAGATTGCGCTTGTTGCTGGGCGAGTTTCCTGCGTTACCGCTGACGGTTGATTCGCTGCTCGAGACGCTTGGCGATCGCGTCGACCAGGTCGTCCATCCTCACCTTCGTCCCGCTTTGAGACTGCGACGGCTGCTCATCGCGGGCCCGTGGCCGGTCTCCCCGCTCCCGGTCGCGCTCGCTCCGGTGTTGCCTGTCTGGTTTGTCGACCTGGGCTGTCACCTGTCGCTCGTGGATCCACTTCCTGGCCCGCTCGACGCACTTGTCGAGGTCCTTCAGCTCGGGCATCGAGAAAGTGCTGCATTTCTTCCACTGCCCGTCAGAACCGCGATAGGACTTCGAGACATTCACGTAGTAGGACGGCTCGGGTGCCTCACCCCGCTGCCAGACGGCGGCTTGCACCCGGCCCTCCTCGAAGACCCGGACGGGGCGCTCGTGATTCTTGTCGTTCGATTGGGTCATGGTGCCCTCTCCTTCGGGAAAGCTTTGCGCGAGCCCTGGAAGGCGCGGTAATGTGGCCTCCCCGAGTCAGCAACAATGGAGCATGTCATGTCGTCACATCAGGGCATCAGTCGGGCGCGAGCCATCGCGCGGGGGGACTTGGTCGAGGTCATCCGTGGCGAATCGCGCGGGTCGCTGGCGATATCGCGCGATCTCATCAAGCACGTCGATTGCGTCCGCTCGATGGGGTTCATCGTCGATTCCGGCTTCTGCAACTTCTCGCTGGTCGGGAACCTCACGACGCCCTTCGAGTGGCCGTTCACCTACATCGTGCGCCGCGATGACGATCACGAGGACCTGGTCGACGTCGTCGCCATCTTCGAGGAGTCTCCGGGAGGTGAACTCGTCGTCACATACGTAGAAGATCCGCAAGGAGGCACCGCGGTGGATCCAGAACTCGACCTCTACGAAGGACACTGCCTGATGTAAGGGCGGCCACTCACGAAGAGAGAGGGCCGAGGTCGTCGACGTCAACGTGGTACTGTCCGCCGGGTGCCCAGTGGCCATTCCCGGAGCCATTGCTGCTACGGGCCGACTTCCAGCGGCTGTTGTTGGCCGCACGCCGCTTGCCTTCCTTGCGGGCGTTCTCAATCTTCTCCCGCGCGATGAGCGGCTCTCGCGGTGGCTCGATACCGAGAAGGCCGTAGTCGCGAGGTTTCAGTTCAGGGAGGATTTGATGGGAGACAGGCCGTGGAATGTACCGAGGAACTCCCGGATGATTCTTCGGCAGCCAGTCTACAAACGAGCCATCTATGCAGCGGTGCCACATGCCGGCACAGCCGCTGATCCAATAGGCGTCGATGCCCGTCTTGCGCGACGCCTTGGACATCCCGAGGAAGGTCCCCTTCGGCACGAGCGTTCGCTCGGCGATATCCCACGATGTCGTTTCACTCCAGGACGAGCCTCCGCTACCACCCCCGCTGGTGTAACTGGTCTTCTTCTCCCACCGGCGGTACGAGCCCATCCGGCCACACATCCACGTATCTAAGGTCTCATCATTCGCCTTCAACAAAGCGACGTTCCCGAACTGCGCCAGGATCGCCTCGGCGACCTCCTTCGAACCACACGCCGCCACCAGGGACCCGGGATGTTGCAGCGCCCCGATGAGGACAGCCCCCATCGCCCTACCGAGGGTGACGAGCCTCTCAAGGCCCGGGACCGGTTGCGGCTCGTCGAGGCTGCCGAGCGTGTGCCATTCGTCCATCGGGAGGAAGATGCGCCGCGACGGGTCCAGGGGCAGGCTCAAGATGACGTCGGTCAGCTGTTTGTAAAGGATCCTCCGCACGATCGACTGCGCCGCCTCGTACTCGGAGACGACCCCCATGAAGGCGATCGACTCGGGCCCGTGAATGAAGTCCTGGACGCTCCATTCCCATGAAGAGTGTGACCACCAGGCGGCGAGCGTGAGGATGTCGTCGAGCTTCTCTTCGATGGTGGCCAAGAAATCGAGCCTGAGCTCAGGCCGCGCGAGGAGCCGTAGCTTCGATCGCGTCTCGAGGCGCCTCGCCAGAAGCGCCACGATGGCGTACTCATCGCGCAGCAGCTGGCAGAACAAAGGCAGCGTCATCCGCACGCCGGCCAAGCACGCGTTGTCCGCGAGATTAACACCCGTCTCGGACAACCAGATCGAGTCGGCGACGCCGGTTCCGATGCCCTGAGCCCCACGCTCGAAGAACTGCCCCGAGCCCGCATCTTTATGTGCGGGCATGATGCTTTTTATGATTTGTCGATTGGCGGCGGGCCCGCCAAACGGCAACAGGATGTGCGGCGAGCGCAAATCCGCCGGAGTCAGATTGACGACCTCGGTCTCTTCCGGACACGTGGCACAGTACCATGCATACATGCTGTCCGCGGCTTTGGGATCGTAGGCGAGGATCCGCCAGTTAGATCCGCGCCGAATATGAGGGCAGATGCTCAAGAGCAGTGCCTTCATGAGCGAGGTCTTCCCTGCACCGATGGCGCCCAGGAAGAGATAATAGAGTGGGTCGGTCTCATCTGCCGGTAACGACTGGTCGCCCCACCAGCGGTAGCCGCCCGGTGGCACGTCCGGTTGCTGCGGCGGCGCGGCCTCGCCGATGAATCGCAGTAACCATCGCAGGAACGGTGGATATGATGCCATTAACATCCTCCTACCGTCCGAGTGAACGGGCACCGTGGGCGTTCGTCAGGAACTGATCCACCATCGAATTGAAGTCCCGCGCGTGGCCGTTCTGGTTCGACGCGCGTCCCGCTCGTCGCTCTCGCGCCCGGGCGGAGGTGTGACGATGCTCCCGCGTTGCCTGCTTCACGACCCGAGTCAAGCTGCGAAGCTCGGACATCGACCCGGCAGCCAGACGCACCCGGCCGCGGGACGTTTCCCGGTTGATGGTCCAATACTCGCGCACCCGACCCGTGCGGTGATCATGGCTGCGAAAGATGGACACGCTCGTTTGCCCGTGCCTCACCTCGCGAACGAGGGTGACCATCGGGCGGCGCGCCACCGTTCTCAAGAAGTCGCGTTGCGCGCGGGCCTCCACGCGAGCCTCGGCACGTGCCCGCGCCCGGGCCTCTCGACGCGCGACCCTTTGCGCCAGCCGATCGGCCAGCTTCGAGGCGGCAAGCGCGACTTTGGTCGCGACATGCTGCGCCTTTCGTGCGATGTCGGCGAACGTGTTCTCGAGCATGAGTGAGTCCGGATACTAAAGACTAAGGACGCTTGTGCGAGAACGCCCGCCACCGGTCGAACTTGGGTTGGCTCAAGGACGTGCCGCCCAGGTGCACGTGCTGAGCGGTGGCGGTAGCGGGGTAGAACATGGACAAGAGAAAGAGCGTGGTCATCGCCATCACGAAAAAAGCGAAGCTCAGGATGAGCTGTGCGCTGCAGAAGGCTTCGCCCATCATGAAAAGACACGTGACCGTTAAGGCGAAGAGGAAGTAACGCATGACCAAAACAACAAGCCCAGCAACAAGCCCGGGCAAATCGGCCGCGGCGTCGCGCCAGGAGAGTCGACATGCGACGAAGATGACCAAGCTCAGCACTGCGCACACCACACCAACCCTCGCCTGGCGGGTGCACACGGCGAAGGGGAAAGCGATGAGGAGCCCATACTGCAAGGCCACGACTATCCATCGGAGCCACCCGAGAAGGACACCCAGGAGGCCACCGAGGGCGAAGATCGCCCGGCGCGTGAGCAAGCGCCGGACCGAGGGCTGAGGGTGGATAGCCTTCGGAATCATGGGGGTGCTCATCGTAGGCGTTCCTCACATGTGACAGGGGTTCGATCGCGATCGTGACTTCTACAAGCCTCAAAGCGCTGCTGACGCCTTGGTTCGCCAGTAACTTGCGAGCACCTGATGGACCCTTCACGCGATGCAAGAATCCGAGGCCGCGGGCCCTTGAAAGAACCGCTCGAGCCCTTCGCGGATGACGAGATAGAACTCCCGGTCCGCACTCCGTGTCGCTCGAGCGGGGATTTAGAAGTCCTTCTCATGCACGTGGCCTTCCGCACAGGGGTCTGTTAGCGACGCGATGTTGAGCGCGCCGCGATGACCTTACTTTCGCCGAACGCTCTTGCGGCCTTGTTCCGGAGGGCCGCATCGATGTCCACTTGCGGGTGGAAGAAGACCAACCCGAAAGGAGCCCGGTCGACCGTGATGCCGGGGTACGACTTCTCCCTCACATAGACGTCCCTGATCCCGTCGACGACCATCGCGTGAGGTCGAAAATACCCGTCCGGCCGGAAAATGCCCTCGCGGATGTCGGCTTCGACGTAGTACGGGATGGGGCCCGAGCCCCATTCGGACCGGATCGCCGGCAAATCGCTTGCCGTGATGTTGCATAGGCGCTTGGCGTGACGTTTGATGAACTCGTCAACCTCCTTTTGATAAGCGTTCTGGGCTGGCGTCGCAGAAGCCATCACGGTAGCACTCCCCCCGGTAGCCGGGGGGTTGGTGTTGTTGCCGGGGGTCGACGCCGCACTATGCTTGCTCTGCTTTCGCGCCACGTCTTTCCACTTGCCAATGCTCTCGGAAAGTCGATCGAGCTGCTGAACGTGCTCCTTGAGGCGCTCCAGTATCGAGCCCCGAGTCCGGAGATTGAGTGTGGTGGGCGGGTACTTCTGAAGAGTGACGATGAGGCGCTTCAGGAACGTATCGTACTCCGCAAGGAAGCGCTCCGTGCTCTCGGAGTAGTCACTGAGCACTTCCTTAATCTGGTCAAGAACGTCCGACGCCCTGGCCCGCCAAAGATCGGCGACGGCCTGGTAGTTCTTTCGAACCTCAGGGTCCTTACACTCCTCCCCCCACCGCTCGTACTGCCGGGCCGCGGCTTCGCAGAATTTGGGCAGAGTCTTGGCGTCCTCGTCGCGGCTCTTTGCATGTTGGAACATGTCTCGATAGGCGGCGAGGATCTCTGAGTTCTGCTTGCTCAGAGGCTGGACCACCGCGAGCATCGCTTTGGCGGTATCGGCTTCGACGCCGGTGTTATAGGCCGGCCTCTGCCGCTTGAGCGCCGCCTCGAGCTTCTCGAGCGCGTCATTTACGAGTTTGTCCTTGCGATTGATCCTCGCCAGGACAACTTCCGCGGCCGCCTCGGGGTCCTCGTCCGTCCGAGTCCCCTGGGTATTCGCTTGTCCTTCCGACTGGGGCGTGGTGTTCGTTCCCACCTCGTTCGCCGCCGCTGCCCGCGGCGTTGTTTGTGCCACGAGCTTTTCAGCCGGTGACTGCGATTCTCGGTAACTCTTGATGTCGGAAAGCAACCGGTCACTCGCAGTCGGTGGCGGGTCGGAGGGCGCCTGGGGAAAGGCGCCCGTGCTGCTCACCAGGATGGACCCAGAGAGCATAACGCCGGAGAACAGTCTCTTGAAAATGTTCACGTTGCATCCTCCACAGGTGAGTCAGGGGAGTTCCCGCAGGCGATCGATTTCGGAAGGGCCCCGCGCGATCGGTGGCGCGGTGTGGTTGGTTATCCTGGGCGCAAACGGCTGCGACACTCCCGTCGCGCTCATCTCACGTAACCTCGCGATCTCAACCGCGACCGTTACGAGATCCGCAGTGACGTCCTGGCCGGCATGGGTGGGCTGCGATGCAAACGGCTTCGACGCGCTCGCCGCGTTCATCTGCCGAAGTTTCGTAATCTCAGGCGCTTCCCCTCGCGGATCCGAGGACCAGTAGCTACTCGCGAAGCATAGGGACACCACGAGGAGCAGTGCCGCGGCGACAGGGCGCGGTCCTCGTAGGAGTCGAAGGCCGCGATGGCGTAGAGGGGCGACGGCAGCGCGCTTCGTCGGCGGAGTGGCGATGGGCCTCTTCTTCGGCGCCGGTCGTGGCGTTGGCTGCGCGATCTCCTTCTGGATCTCGGCGCGAAACCGGGAGATCGATGGACGCTTCGAGGGATCAAAGTGACCATCGACGAAGGCAGTCATGAAGAATTCGCGGATCTCCGGCCGCAGATACCTCCACTCCCTCTCCGCATACTGGGGCGGCCGGTAGCTCGAGCCCGGAGCGAAGGGAAAAGCGCCCTCTGTTATGCGCTTGGCGATATCTTCTGCGGGTCGCGTGAGGAACGGGTGGGGGCCGCCCATCAGGAGCTGGTAGCCCAGCAGGAAGATCGCAAATCTACTCTGCGTCTCGTCCCGCACGGTGGTGGTGAGGTCCCGCCCGTGGAGTTCGGGCGCGAGATAATCGGCCAGGTGCGCCGGGGAAACGAGCGTGAGTGGGGTGCCTCCTCGGACGATGGTCAACTGGAACGAATCAACGTCGCACAGGACAGGGCGTAGATCTTTGTCGACCAGCACATTGGGCAGTGATATGTCGCAAATTTGCGGCTTGTGTGGATGAGTTTCAAGGCGTTCACATATTTGGAGAAACTGATCGAGAAAGAGGAGCCGCTGACGGAACGACCAGAAGGTCCGCTCGCTGAAATGAACGAAGCTCGCCAGGGGGCCGGCCACGTCGATTTTGACCATGGCATAGCCCACGAAGCGGCGCTTGCCATTTTGCTGCTGATAGACCTTGTCGACGGGGAGCGCCAACTTGTGCCACGGGTTCGGGCCCGAGTCCGGGATGAGTCCGGGTCGGGCGATCCAGGCGTCGACCCGCGCTTCGCGGTTGTGTTCCCCCGGCTTCGCGAAGATCTTCAGGGCCAGCGAGCGCCCGCCGCTCGCGGACACGAAGTAGATGGACGCCTCGCCGCCGGGCGTCGTGCTCGGCGACGAGGTGTCGAGAGTAAATGTGTCGCCGCTATGTTCCAGCGCGACGGTGATCATCATGACTTCGGGCCCATCCCTTCGATCCAGCGCGGATCCTTGGCAAATCCGGTCTCTTGATTGCCAGGGGACGCGAACGGATTGGGGAGCTCGAAGGCTTCGCCCATCTTGGTGCGGGATGCCTGGACCGCCGACTGGCGGATCCAGTTCCAGAATTGGGAAAACTTGAGGCCGTCGAGCGCGACCGGCTGACCGACGAGTTGCTCGAGTTTGGCGAAGTCGACGGCGCCGCCGACGGCGACACCGAAGACCTTGAAGAACTTGTCCGCTCGCTCACGCTGGACGCGCTTCAGGCAGGCATCTGCATACGCGTGATCCGAGTCCGTGGCGCGACCGTCCGTCAGCAGGACGCAGAACTTGGCTTTGCACGGAACGCCAAGCTCGGCGAGTTCCGCTTTCCGCGAATCGAGCAGTTGAAAGGCGAGCAGCAACGCCGCGGCGCTCATCGTCCCGTCCGGGCCGACCGCATTGGCGTCTTCCCAGATCTCGCCGTCGCCGTCGGGTTGGAACGGCCCAAAATGGCGGAGCACCACGGCGTTACTCCCATAGCCGATGACGGCATACTCGACGTTCTGCCTGAAAAGAACGTCCTTGCGACCTTCATCGAGGACGGCTGTCCCGGCCTTGAGCGCAAGCTTGGCTGCTCCAGAATTCGTCATGGAGCCGCTCAGGTCGATGACGGCCACGACCAGGACCTTGGGCGTCAGCGGGACGTGTCTTTTCGGTTCGAGCTCAGCGACAATGTCGTCGAGCGTGGACGCTTCTTCCTCGAGCGGAGCGGCGTCCAGGACCGGAGCGGCGTCCGGCTTCCCGTTTCCCCTCTTGATTTTGACCTTGCGGAGCATACGTTTGGCCCTCAACTGGTGCTGTGGTGTAAATGTGCTTCGCCGTTCGACGACGACGAATCGAGGACGACTTTCCGCGGGCGTCCGCGACGCTTGGGCGTGGCCGGCACCGGCGGCTGAAGTGCCGGCGCCGCTTCCGACAAAGGGCGCACCTCCTTCGGGGGTGCTTCCAACTGCATTGACGACGGGGGTGCCTTGGCCGGTCCGACCCCGAGAAGATTGGCGACGGCCTCGTGATGCGACTTGATGATCGCCTCGTTCACGGGCGTTCGACGGGCCTCGAGGTCGGCGGCGCCTTCCAGTAATTCGCGGGTCGTTTCCCGCAACAGTCGGACGCAGAGGAGGCGTCCGACGAGATTCACGATGGCTTCGAGCACTGGTGCTTCTCCTTGGAAAGGGGGTCGAGGCGTCAGACAACGGCCAGCAGTGCGGCGACGACCTGCGGGTCATACTCGTCCCCTGCCCCGGCCTGGATGATGGCTTGCGCCTGCTCGCGCGACATGGCTCGGCGCTGCGGCCGGTCGCTGACGAGAGCGTCCCAGACATCGGCCACGGCGAGGACCCGCGCGGCCAGTGCGAGGTCGCCGTCGATCTCGACTGGGTATCCAGAGCCATTGATCCGTCGATGGTGCCCGCCGATGGCCGGGATCAAGTCCCAGAGCGCCGCGAAAGAGGCGATCAACCGCACGCCGTCGGAGACGTGGCGCATGACGACCTCGCGCTCGGCGGCGTCCAGTGCGGCCGGCTTATTCAGCACGGCCAGGGGGACGAAAAACTTCCCGATATCGTGGAGCCAACCGCCGTGAAGGAGCGAGCGAACTTCGAACTTCGAGAGACCGAGCCTTCGACCGATCTTCGCCGCGAGCCGGCCTACCCTCACGCTGTGGGCGGCGGTATACGGGTCGTGGTGTCTCAGGGCTTTGCAGAGCGTCCTGACAAGGGTGTGCCTGGCGCGGTTTCGCTTCCGGCGATGGTGTCGGAGCTGACGTTCGGCTGCAACCGGTGCAAGCGTCGAGAACATCGGAGCCTCCCGCGATGGATGAAACCGGGGTGTCGAGATGGTCACACGGAAAGCGGCGAGGGCGCCGGCAATGCGGGCATCTCGATGGCGCGAACGACAAGGTCGACCTGGTGGGCCTCGTCCCGGGAGGGGCAAAGGCCCTGAAGAAGCTGGAGGGTGGCGGCGATGAGCTCGCCCAGCAACCGCCGATCGGACGGGCTGGTCATGAGCGACATGAGGTCCTTGGTCTGTTCCGAGAAGCGCCGCCGGGTCTTCGCCCACCGGATGAGCCTCGGCCTCAGGTCTTCGGCGAACTCGTCGAGGAAGTCCCCGTCGCCCGGGTCGGCTTCTGGCGGGTTCTCTCTACCGTCGCTCTTCGGCGAGTAACCGAGGAGCTGGTTGACGCTCAGCAAGGCGCAGAGCTCTGCGCCCTGGCCGACCGCTTGAAGCGTCTTGAAGACCTTGATGTAGACCTGGGCCGTGCGGAGACTGAAATGGCAGCGTTGCTCCACCCGCCTCTCCCATCCGCCCTTATTGCCTTTTGTCTTCGCGAGGCGATCCCTGACCTCGCTCAGGATCTCACCCGCCTCGGCGGCCGACTTGGTGCTTTGTCCCCGGTGGCGGAGGCATTCTTCGTGGGCGGCGTTGGCCTTCTCCGCGGCCTCCACGAGGTCAACGGCCCTGGACGTCTCGTTGACGATCTTGGCGGCGCGCTCCATCTGATCCATCGGCGTGACCTTCTCGAGCTGGGTGACTAGCGATCGTTACTGGAGACGGGGGTTGCGGAATCAAAGGGTTCAGGCCACCGCGACCTTCTTGGCCGCGACGAGGTCGAACGCCGGAGCCTCGACCATCGCGGCTTCGAACCCATGAGCGAGGCCGGTCGACAATTTTCGATGCAATGTCGGAGGCAGCGGAGAGAGGGGGCCGGGGCGACATTGCCTCGCCCTGATCAGCGCTTGGACCCGGAGCGAATAGCCCCGCGACCACCTGCCATCGAAGAACGCCTGGATGTGGTCGAGGGTCCGATCCTGAAACGCCTTGGCGATTTCGTTCAGAGCCGCGGCGTGAGCCAAGGGGTGCCGCGTGTAGACGACCCTGAGGATCAGGAGGGTCCGGACCAGGTCGAGGCCGACGTCGGGCGGGGTGTCAGAGGGGCTCGTGAGCGGCTGTGCACTCAATAAGCCGTCGGGGAAGTGGGGGCTAGGACTGGTTTCGGGGAGGTCAGGCTGGCGATCGAAGGGAGGCACGGGCCCAGTCTCCAGAGCGCGGGGTAGCAACTCCGGAGATTCTATGCCGCCAGGGAAGTATTATCAAGGGGTCAGGCCAAGGTTCATTATTCCCTGCCGGCATACTTTCTGTTGCCCTTGGCTGGTTTCGGCTTACGACCACGCTTTGGAGGATTGTCGATGTATTCTTGAAGTGATTCCGGGTCGATAAACCATTCCCGACCGATAAGGGTTCCTTTGATGACCTTATTTTTGCAGTGCTCCCGCACCATTCGGGCCGAGACACCCGCCCGTTGAGCAGCCTCCTCCACCGTGATGCTTTTCTCCTTGATCGCTCTCAACATCTCCTCTTCACTCAAAGCTGGATGATGGGCATTCCCCGGGGTTGGGCTCTCCGCTCCCCCCGCCGTGAAATCAGCCGTTGGAGCGGCAGGCACGATGGGCACCGGGCTCGAAGTTGGACTCTCCCCTGCCCCTGCCGCAACAGGAGCAGGCGGCTGCTCCCTTATCGGAACCGGGCTCAGGGGCACGAGCATGCTCCGGAGACGGTCAATACCACGGATCAGGCCGGGGACGAGCGCGGGCCGGCGGCGGGCAACCCTAAGCGATATTCCCGCGAATGTCTGGAAGGCGCGGCGGACGATCCTCGGAAGCGGAGGCCCCGCGGGGGCGAAAATCTTCCCTCCGGTCAGGTCGACCTGCTGGTTGGCTTGTTCCTGGCTCGGATGAACCCCCATACCCAGAAGACTGAAAATATCAATGACATTTGAAAGATAAGACTTATACCATTCGGGGGTTTTAATCCAGAACTCATTGGGGACTCGGGCCGGGTCGAGGCCGGTCTGCCATGCCATGCGAGCGAGCTGATCGACCTCTGCCCTCATCACCCTCAGAAACGCCTGCTCCGATTCCTCGCCGCGGGCGTCCCGGATGGCTTTTGAGGATCTGTCGCACGTGTATGCAATCGTGGAAAGCTGCTCGTACCAAACCGGCTCGAACGGGGAAACGAAACTCAGGAGCCGGCACACCGCACTGGCCGCGTGCTTCAACGAGGCGAACTGTCTGATATACGCCTGGTGATCCTCTTTCTTGGACTCCATGGCGGCGATTTCAGCGTTGACCGACGCCAAATCCTTCGCCACCGACTGACGTTCCGCGATCTTCAGGGGATCAGGGTTCTTCTCCCCCTCAAGCCGCTGCATCCACTCCCTATAGTCCGCCTGCCTTTCGGCCAAAGACCGCAGCTCATCCTCGATGGCCTCGATAGCCGGCAGCCTACTCCCCTGGTAACGCTCGAGTTCCTGCCAACAGTCACCCAGCTGGTACAGCAACTCGGGAACGTTCAGCAAGGACGCCAGGCCCCTCCGCACGGCCGGGGGAGCGTGAAGGAAACACAACGCCTTCTGGACGGCCCTGTGGCCCGCGCCCAGGATCTGATCCCTGATCGGCTGGAGTTCCTGCGGGACCCGCCTCTGGAGGCTGGTGACTTCAAGAGCCCGGAGTACGCATCGGACGCCGAAGGTCAAGCGTTGCCAATACTCGGAAAGCCCGACGATCTCCCGTTCGAAGGCCAGGATCCGAGGATCTGGCGTATCGACGATGTCGAACGGCAGGGGGCGGGGCGGACTCTGGAGGCCAATGGCCTCGAGAGCTGGCTTTTCCGGTAGCGACATTACGGCTAGCACTCCGGGCGAAGCGGCCTTGGACGTCAAGCCTAGGTGGTCGTCTGTACCATCTCTTTTAAGTCTATCAAACTAGGTCAAACGCTTGGATGTTCACGGAGACCTGGCGATCCTATCACGCGACCCACAGATAACACTCAGCGACCCGGCATGCCGGCACTCGCCTCCTTTGAGGAGGCCACCGCTCCTGTCATCATACGGGCCCCTAGACGCATAGGCGGCTAGGGCCCGAGGTAGACGCGCTCCCCTACCCTTCTGCTGCTCTACGCCTAGGCGGTCTCACTCTCCGGATCTTGTTCATCGGCAGCCGACTCCCCTGGCCCGCTCTCGGTCGCGAGCTAGCCTCTCAGGCTCACCACGACACCACGCAAGCTATCATCCATGATTTGGTTAAGAGGGGTCGAGCGATCCGTTCCTTTCAGCGTCGCCAGAACGGTAATTCTCAAATTATTCTCACGTATAAATAAGAGTGAGCACTTCAGCCGCTCGGGGGCTTTCCCCTTCGGCGTCTTGGCAGCCTTGCTCCTCGCCCGCTTCGCCGATTCACTCATCGGTTCTAGTCCTCCATCTTCGCCTGGTCGTCCTCGCGTCTTTCTGCATATCGACCGGGAAGGCTCGGAGCGCTGCATTCCGGGGAATTGTGTTCCCCGGATCAGCTGATCGAGTGGGAGTTTGGGGTCTGGATCGTTCGCCATGCCGTGAGGGCCCGTAAAGCCGAACGGAGCAATGCCGGGCTCATCTAGCCCGACCATCGCCCCATTCTACCGAGTCTTCGAGGCTCGAGTGCGGAGTCCCTTACGCGGCCTCCTGCTCCGCTCCCCTCACTTGCATCAGGGCCTCTTCGAGGGCCCGGACGAGGTCGTTCGTGCGGACGGCCTTCTTCGGGAACGTGACGGCGACCTTCGCCCCGTCGACGAGGATCACCTTCGTGGTCGACGGCTTCGCCTCGGGGGCCTTGGCCCTGGGACGTGCGGTCTTCCCGACGGCGTCGCCCGCCTCGTCCCGCTTGAGCCCGTCGGTCACGATGCGGGTGGCAAGCTCCCGCTGGGCCCCCTCGTCGGGCAGTCGCGAGACCTCATAGGCGGCCGACGGGGAGATAGACCCCTCCTCGACCTGGGCCTGGATGTCGGGGGGGAGCTTCAGGAGCGATAGGGCCTTCGAGACCGTGCCCTTCGAGACGTTCAGGGCGTCAGCGACCTGCTGCACGGTCCAGCCGTTCATGTCGATGAGCTGCTTGTACCCCTCGGCCGCTTCGATCGGCCTGAGGTCCTCGCGCAAGAGGTTCTCGATGAGACTCTCCTGGCGGATTTCCGACTCGGTGAGCGGCCGGTCGACGAAGAGGCAGGCGATGGTCTTCAAGCCCGCCTTCATCGCCGCACGGTAGCGCCTCTCGCCCGAGATGATGATCCACTTCGCGTGCGCCTCGCTCCATCGCACGCGGATGGGCTGAAGCTGCCCCGCCTTCTTGAGGCTCTCGGCGAGTTGCGAGATGGACTCCTCGGGGAATGTCTTCCGCGGCTGATCCGGGTCGGGGATGATGCGGTCGATCTCCAT
The DNA here is from genome assembly GCA_046349995.1 of Isosphaeraceae bacterium. GTDB lineage: Bacteria > Planctomycetota > Planctomycetia > Isosphaerales > Isosphaeraceae > Aquisphaera. Next base: position 155,990 of record JAXMBE010000012.1, read on the forward strand.
GTGCCCGGCCAGGCGGTCGCGGGTCCGGCCGTCCTCCGGGCTCACGGAAGCGATCCCCTTCTCCGCTGCGTCCTGCGCTCCGTTCGTGACGAGCCGGACGCCGAGGCTCTCGCTCATGTTCCCCGCAAGCCGCTGCTGAAGTTTCTCCGCCCGGTTCATACGGCGACCCTCCTTGCCTCGACAGAAGCCCGATTCTCGAAGTGCAGGAACTCTGGCGGCTTGGCCCGTGCGATGGGAATCCGGCGAAGGATCTCGTCCGCGATCTTGTTCACGTCCTTGGCGGCGGCGCACCTCGGCCGGAGGAAGTGGATGGGCAACCTCTCGGCTATGGCTTCCTTGAAGTCCTTCTTCAGGGGGAAATTCGCGTCGAAGACGAACTCGCCGTAGAGCTCGCGGAGCTGCTTCTCGTAGGCGTCGTGGATCGCGAGACGCTGGCGGAGTGTTACGAGATACCCGAGCATCCTGAGCTTCGGGTTGTATTTCATGAGGGCCAGGTCGATGGCCCTCTGGATGTGCGTGATTCCTTGCGCCCCGAAGTCCTCGGCTTGGAGGGGGACGATGACGAAGTCCGCGGCGAGGAGCGCATTCCAGGTGCAGAGTTGAAGGTTCGGTGGGCAATCGATGAGGACGACATCGAACCGCCCCTCGACCTCCTTCAGGAAACTCCTCAACGCGGTCTGCAGGGGCCCCTCCCCTTCCGGCCTTGGCCGGTTGTAGTCGTCGAGGCCGTTCGCCCCGGCGAGGATCGTGATGCCCTCGCACGGGGTCGGGATGAGGACCTTCTCAGGGTCCGGGTCGAGTGAGTCGTCGAAGAGGGCGAGGACCGTCTTCTGCCGCGGGAGCTGCTCGGTCGCGGCGGGGCCGAAGAAGCCCTGGGTGAGGGAGGATTGAGGATCCATATCTATGCATAGAACTGACATTCCCATATTTGCAAAACAACCAGATAATTGATGTGTTGATCCGGTTTTTGCACATCCACCCTTGCGGTTGACCATGCAGATCTTGAATGGCGTGACATCCATGGTAGCTCCTCGGTCCATCGATCTTTGTTTCCCAGGGAAACACGACCTTGGCCCCGCGCCCGTCCGTTTCCCGGGGAAACTCAAAGACTAGTTCTCTTGTTCGGCGGGCTCGGTCGGGCCTCTTCAGCGAGTTTCCCGGGGAAACAAGGCCACCATGTGCTGGATGCTACGATCGAAAAATACAACACCGCAACCCGGTATTTTCGGGGAGTCGGTCAGCCTCCCCTACCCTGCCGCTCCCGAAGCTTTGCTCGACGCTCAACTCCGGCCGAAGTGCCTAGCGGTTTACGCGCACGTGAAGCGTATCCGGAGCAGCTCCCACCGGACCGAACGACGCGGCTGGAGGGATGGCTTAGTCCGCAGCTTCCGCGGGCGGAAGTCCGAGCTTACTCCGCAGGTACGGGTCGCGGATTGAGATGCGGAATATCGTGCCGGCAAGAGACTGTCGGCCCGCCAAGGCAGACTCGTAGACTTGCCGGGCTTCCGGGTCAGCAGCTGCGATTGCCTCGGCTTTGTGGGCTTCCTTCTCGGCTTCTGAGAGGCCCTCCCAGTACGAAGCCACCTTTGCCTGCTCCTCCCGCTCCCTCTTTGCTCGCTCCTGCTTCCGCCGGGTCTCCGCTACCTCGAGCCGCCTCCGCTCATTCTGGGCCCGCTGCTGTTCGGCCTTCTCCGCCTTCGTGAGGAATCCTTCCGGCCGCGAGTAATCCTCGCGAATCGCCTGCGTCAGGAACCCGGCGCGGTCAGCGATTTTCCGCTTGCCGGTCTTCCTGAACCACTCAACGACTTCGATCTGAAGCCGGATTCGCTCCTCCGGGTACTTCTCGACGAGGTCACGCGCCGTCTTTGGCGTCACGCCGAGGCCGGAAAGCTCCAATGCGAGCTCGCTTACCTGACGCTCCTCGACCGCCACTTCGGCGGCGTCGGCGGTGGCTGGCGGTCCAGACGTGCCGCCCTTTACGAAGGTCACGATCCACTGTCCACGCCCAGCTCGTCTGAACTGTTGATCCGGAGGCAACGCCTTCAAGAATCCGTTGGCCGTCAGTTCGTCGATGGCCGGCTGGAGTTTCTGCTTGAGACGCCACGCCTCGTAGTTCCGGCTCATACCGACGTGCTCGCACGCCAGGGCCCGCAGGTCGAAGGACCACTCGGACTTCTTGTAGAACCGCTTGTCGAGGAACCGGTAGAGCTGCTTCGAAATGGCGCTTTTGAGCGAGAAGTAGGCCTTCAGGTCGAGACGCTTCAGGTTGTTTGCCTGGAAGCTCTGGAAGAACTCCTCGCTCCATCGCGCCCAGGAGAGGGGCAAGGGGAGCTGCCTCGAGCGATGGCTGCGGCGGTCCTCTTGCTCCACGACGACCGCGGCTTCCAGAATGTGGAAGGTGTGGTTCCGCTTCGTCTTCGTCTGGTTATCCCACCAGGACTTCTTGTAGACGAGGGTCACACCAACCCAGCGGTTCAGCGACTCGGTGATCCGCTCGTAGTAGTACCCCCGGTCCGGCCAGCCGAGGATGCGGAGGAGCTCGTACCGGGTGAAGTGAACCGTCTTGTTCCCGAAATTGGTCTTGGTCTTCGTTAGGTGAAGCAGCCCGATGATGACGTCGACATCGAGGGCGGTAGGAAGGCCGAGGAGGTCGCTCCCCGTGATGGTCAGCGACTCGTCTTTGTCGTGGTAGGCAAGAGTCTTGATGCCGTCAGAAGGGCGATCGGCGAGGAGCGCGATAGGGTACTCCGCGAGGTTCATCTCGTCCCGACCCTCGCGGTCGAGGGAAGGGAAAGATGGCTTTGTCAGCTTCAGCGCTTCGCTCCCCCACTCGGATTCCATCGAGTTTGCGTCCTCAACCCATCAAGAAACAACACGATTCCGGGTTGTTGCCTTGGTTATTAGGTGTTCGAGGTTATAGGTTAGGACCGCCAAAGTCAAAGCAAATAAAGGGTTTAAGTCGCTAAAACCGCCCCCGATTTGCGGTGAACCCACACCCCAAATGGCGGTGCCACCACCCCTCGATTTGCGGTAAAACCACCCCCCGATTTGCGGTGACGACCATCCCCCGATTTGCGGTATCCCACCCCCAAATTGCGGTAAAACCACCCTCTATCTTGCGGTATTGGCCGGAAAATTCCGCTCGCACGGCCGATTTCGGGCAGCTCGAACCGACGCAATCCGTCCCTCGAGGCGGCCTGTGCAGGCCCGCCGCGGGAACCCACCCTCCGATTTGCGGTAAACGTGCCAGGTTTCCCCGGGAAACTCAGCCTGGCCAATTATGTTTCCCGGGGAAACACGCCGGCCCGGCCGAGTTCGGCCACGTGAAGGCCCGCCACTTCCCGGACGCCTGCGACTGTGCCAGCCTCCCAGGCGGTGGCGGTTCATCAGCTCTTCGAAAATCTGGTGATCGACTGGGAGCGGCTTCGAGGCCCGAACCCGTTGCCGTACAGGGCGTGGCCGAAGATGTCGTGGACGGCGCGGAAGATGTCGTTGAAGGACAAAACTCCGAAAGAAGCTCGGGCACGACGACACACGGGTCGGCGCAGCGCTTCGCGGGCACGCGGGCTGGAGCTTCGAGCGGCTGTCGCAAGCGTTCTTCGAACTCGCCGGGACGGCACCGAGCCCGAATGCCCCTATAACCGCCCAGGCGGGCTTGAGGTCAAAGGAAGAGGCGAGGGGAGGGGAATACCCCCGGCCGGGGACGCCCTCGGGGAGGGGGGAATTTCCCGCTCGTGGGCCCGCTCGCTCCGCTGTCCGTCAGGCCCGAGAGCGGGCCGCTTGCAGCAATCCGCAGCAGAGTCGCCGCGTAGCATTGCAGGTCCTCGATACCAAAGGCGATTGTGCCACCCACCGGCATCCCTGCGGCGGCGCGCGGCGTGGCGCGGCGGGCACCTCGGTGCAAGAGTGTACTGGTACTTTCTTGCTGCGATGCGATGGGGACGGCAGAGGGGGAGGCGAGGGCGCAAAGCGCATCGAGGTGGCGCTCGAAGCACGTTGAGACAGCGGGGCGGGATAACCCACAGCTTGACTCCCGACGGGCTCCGCCTCTTGGCCCTCTGGTCGTCAAACTGCCGGATTATCCCGCCTCGTCGGCTGCTTGACGAAGCGTCACGCGACCGCGGCCTGCTTACCCCCGCGATAGACGCGAAAGGGCTTCTGCGGTGCCGCCTCAATCTCGGCCGTGGCCTCTTCCGGCGGCTTCAGTGCGAGGCGCTCGTAGTCGGCCGGGCCCCAGGGCAAAAGCTCGTGCTCCTCGGGAGGGCGCTCCTCGATGGCGGCGACGTCCCGGGCCGGAGGCAGGAGGATCTTCGAGAGCCATGCCCCGGGAATGACCGTCCCCCAGAAGCCGCGAATGGACCGGGTGCGGAAGAACCCGGGCAGGCCGTTCTCCTTGCTCGTCTCGGGCAAGTCCGCGAATTCGCTCGAAAGGATGACCTCCCTCCTCGCCGGCTGGGCGCTCGTCGTGCGCCTCGCGAAGAGCGTCCCTTGAGTCGATTCGCTCTCTCGCACCTCCTGCTGCTCCGTCTGTCCCACGGCCCGCATGGCGAACTCAGAGGTGTCGTCATCGAGATCTCCAAGCCCCAAGATCGCGACGTTCTGGCATTGAGAGAGGATGATCTTCCCGGCCTCCCGGCCGTATTCACCGACCACCCCGAGGAGACTCTGGGCACCGAGGACCACCGCGATGCCTTTGGAGCGGCCCTTCGTGAGGAGGCCAGTCATGACGTCCGGCGCGATCTGTTTCAGGTCGGGAAATTCGTCGAGCCAGTACCAAATCCGCCGCGTCTTCGACTGCGGCCTTTTCAGGGCGAGCTGACCGTGCCTCGTGACGATCGCCCGGTTCAGGGCGTCGAGGGCCATGCGCGACTCCTCGTCGTTCCCCAATACCAGGATGAACTCGTCCTTGCCCCAGACCGCGTCGGTAAGATTGATCTTCTCCCTGGCCCGGTGCCAGCAAGCTGCTACGGGACGGAAGTACATCATGGCGGTCTGCACGGTGGCCATCACGTTCGCCGTGAGCCTCGCGTCGTCGAAGTAGCCGTTGGCGAGGTCTTTGGTCTCGGGGTTGCGCTCGATGATCTCGCGAATCCGCTCCGCGCCGCTCATGGCGATCACCACGTCGCGAAAATCCCAGTCGATGGGCGAGGGTTCGTCCTCGCCATTCCTCCGGGCCCCGATCCTCAAGCTCGTCAGCACCGCGGCGAGCAAGGAGCGAGGCGCATTGATCCAGAACGGGTCGGGGCTCGCGTCCTTCGCCTGGGGCATCAGGATGGCCGCGATTTCGAGCGCGTTCGTGTGCGTCTGGACCATCGAGCGGAGATCGACCGCGACACCCCGGCGGTCGAACGGGTGGGCGATCTTGTACGGCACGCCCAGGGCGTGGAGGAGCGGCACGAGCTCGCTCTTGTTGTCGAACAGGATCCCGCGCTGATCCCTCCCTCGGCCGATCCTCCCCTTGATCGTGGACTGCATCAGGAGCTGGAAGACCATGGTCTTGCCTGCGCCCGTAACGCCGAGGATGAGGAAGTGCTTCACCGCCGAACCCCAGGGCAGGCGGATATTCCCGAAAATGATCTCGCCGCGCGTCCAAAGGCTCTCGAAGAAAATCGAGCGGTAAGTGGAAAACCTCCGGCCGCGAATCATCTCCCGGTGGCGGGACAAGAGAAGATAGGAGAGCGCCGCGTAGGCCATCATCCCCGAGAAAACGGCGAGGGCCGAGGCGAGAAGGGGCCCGAACGCGCGCGAGAGAGCGAGCGTCGAAACGACCGCCGCGTCGGTCCCGAGGAAGAGGAGCGACAGCCGGGAGATAAAGGCGAGTGCGGCCGAGACCGGCTTCGGCACCACGCTGCGAAGCTCTCGCACGTAGACCCACATCTCGAAGGAGGCGAGGGCTGCGTACGCCAGCAGCAGGGCGAGGGAGAGTGCCGCGGCTGCGAGGGTGCCGAGCGATACCCAAGAGACGAAGACAGGATAGGCGAGGCCCGCAAAGACAAGCGGCAGGAGGAAGACGGCGACGAACCGGACCGCGGCGCGAATGAGTGTGAGCACCGGCCTCCTTTATCTCGTGTGAGTCAGGCGACGCTCGAGCGAATCCTCGTCGCGTGAGGCGCCCCCGACCGCGTGTGCCATGCGCTTCATCCGATCGCGGGCGAAGTCCCGCTCCAATTTCGTCAGGCCCTCGCCGGCGTCGTCGCGGGTCGTATACATCCTGCACGTCTGCCTGTGGCGGCTCGCCATGACGTACCCGGTCTGCGCATCCGTCATATGGCCATGGACGAATAAAAAAACCGAGTCGTAGCTTGCACCCTGGGACAGGAAACTGGTCGCCGCGTACCCCGCGTGAACGCCGTCTCGATAGCTCGAAAGGGGGATCGTGACAACCCTTCCCCCCTGATCGAGCCGCACGCGCAGTTCATCGCGCGCCGCCGAGGTCCCGATGACCGTCCCGCAGTCGCCGTTGGAGACGTCGAGCCGGGCGATCGTCTTGCGCACGATGACGCGCGAGCCAACCCGTGCGACGAAATCGCCCTTGATACTCACCGCCTCGCCCGTCAACGCACCACGCTCCTCGAGGAGCTGGTTGCATTTGGCATTCAAGTGGTCGCACTGCTGGTTCGTGCTGGCGATGATGCGTTTCTCGGCCAGGGGCGTCTTGTCGTCGGCCCAGTCCTTGACGAGCCTCTCTTGCGAGTCCTCGACCTCGTCTCCCACGTGGAGGCGGTTGCGCTGGAGAAGCACCCGGAGGGCTTCGCCGATCTCGCGGTCGCGGAAGGCAGCGACCATCTCCCTCTCGACCCGCTCTTTCTGCCGAATGATCTCGGTTAATTCTTCGGGCGGACCCAACCGGGTGCACAGCTCCGCGAAAACTCCCGAAGGGCCGACCGCTTGGTGTTGGCGCTGATCGCCGACCGTGATCAAACGCGCGTCCTTCGCTTTGTTCACCGCCGCGATGATCTTCGCCATCTCGCGCGTGTCCACGGTCGCGGCTTCGTCCAGGAAGAGACAGACCCCGTCGAGACGAAGTCGGCCGCGATCGAGTTCATACAGCAATTTCTTGGTATTGAGGGCTTCCATATTGGCGTCCCTGGCGAGCCCCCGCGCGGCGCGGTTGGCCACGGCCGTGCCGAGGCAGCGGTAGCCGGCAGCGTCGTGGGCGATGCGTACGGCGTCGAGGGCGAACGTCTTGCCCGTTCCCGCGCCCCCGACCAGGCACCGGATGCGTCCCGCCTTGAGGGACAACCCCCGCACCGCCTTCTCCTGGTCAAGCGAAAGTGTCCCCTTGGCCGCAATCGCCCGTTCAACGTCCTGCTCTCGGATCCGGCTTTTCTCGTGGCGCGTCGAGTGGGCCGCCCGAAGCACCGCCGCCTCGAGCTCGAAGAGCTCCCGCGTACAGAAATGCTCGTGCCCGTCCTCGACACCGCGGTAGATCAGCTCTGCGTGGTGACCGCGCCGGGCAAGCTCGAGCTCCTTCCAGACGTGGAGCCGGACATCGTTGCCCGACACACCCCGGCACTGAGATTCGATGGCGGCGTACTCGAGGAATTTTTGCTCCGTGAAGGTGCTCTCGCCCCGAGTCAGTTGCTTAATGGCACGCGTGGTCGCCTCTTCGAGCTCCCGGGCAACGTCCCGCTCGCGAGGCTTCGTGCGGGTCAACTCCCGCAGTCGCTCCTCGGTGAGGCCGTGTCGCTCGTTCCTCTCTTGCCAGTCCATGAGCAGTGCCGGGACGTCAACCGCCTCCTTCGGCTCCCTCGTCTCCCAGTTGGCGCGGTCCCGCTCCTTGGCGGAGGCGTCTTTGCCGGCATGCCCACGGATTTGGGAACTTCGCTTGGAATTTTCCTCGCGAAGCTGATCGGGGATCCCGACGATTCTGAAAGAGCGGCCGTCCCTGGCGAGGGTAAAACCCATCTGCTCGAGCCGATACGATTCCTCGACCGACGCCAATGCAGCGGCAGTTTGCGCGTGGAAATAGAGCGCCTCGCCGTCAAGGGTCCGCAGCTCGCCGTCGGGGCCGCGGGTGGTGTTGAAGACCACGTTGTGAACGTGGGCCTGCGGGTCGACGGCCTGGCCGTCGACGCTCCTGGCCGCCATGTGCTCGAAGGAACAGACGGCAAAGCCACGCCCCGCGACCAGCTCGGAGCCCTGTCTGCCCCGGCGACTGCGGCAGGCTTCGCGCTCCAGATACTGCATGGCGACCTCGACGGCGGGGGCGGCCACCTCGGCGAAAATCCGCCTCCGCCAGTGATCGCTCCGGCTCGCGACGATCGAGGCGTCCTTGACCAGGCCCGCCGTGACGTCGAACCCGGCGCGTCGCGATTTACTCCCGACGTTTCTCGAGAGCGGCTCACCCGAAGGGGAATAACCGTTGTGCAGGCTTCGAAAATCCTCGGGCGTTACGGTGCCGGAGAGGCCGAATTCGGCGGCAAGCCGCCCGGACCAGCGGCCCACCCCCTCGAGCGGGCTGCTCTTCAGGTAGTAATTCCCCGCCTCGTTCAGCGCCCCCGACTCGTGGGAGAGCTTGAGGTAATAGGAGCGGCCCTTGGAGCCACTTCTCACCTTCCCGATCGATACATACACTGCCGCGAACTCCCCTACTGCCGGGCATCACCGATCGACGACGATCTCGGCGTTCTCCAAAAAGGCATCGACCTTCGTCTCGAGTCGAAGGATCATGCGGGCCAAAGCCGGGATGTGCCGGCCGATCGAGTCGAGCTTCGCCTCGAGCGTCTTCTCATCCCCTTGAGACTCGATGTAGGCCATGAGGATGCGACGTGCCAGGGGGCCGGGAGACATGCCGGCCCTCCGGGCGAGCTGCACGAATTTCGCCTCGTACTCATCGGAAAGCCTGACGGTGATCATGGGAAACGTCTCCCGTTGAATATTCATGCGTGCCGACGCTCGAGGAGGCCGGACCGAGCCCCCGCGTGGGAGCGGTTACGGTAGAACAAAGTGGATGAATTTGACCAGCGTTCAGACGGCCGGCTGATTCCCGCGATTCGGACAAGCCCCGCCCCAATCGTATACTTCATGTCAATAGGTCGTAATAAATTGACTTTTGAGGGATTTTTCGGGGCCGGCGCGAAAAATAGCCCCGCACGTCCGGCCATCGCGACGGGCGCCCCGTGCTTCTGCCTTTTGTCCGCCGGAACAGAGAAGAGGGGAAGGGGGTGGGGGGCCTGGGGGGCGGGAACTTGGGGCCCCATGGGCCCGCCCCCCTTCGTCGCAGGATCGCCCCGGAAAGCTCCACTCGCCACCCGCGATCGATCGGTCTCTTGTCGCGCTCAATACCGTCTTACCCAGGGGTGCGATTCAAAGTCGCATTTCGCGGTGAGGAAGTGAAATTCGGCGTCAGTCAAACCCAGGTCTTGCTCACACCTTAAGCGTAGGCACCATGAGGATGAGGTACTCAAGCGGGTCGAGGTCATCTAAGCCCTTCGTGCAGGGCTTTAACCGCACGGCGAAAGTCCTCGAGCCTGGCGAATAAACGTTGCTCCTGATCGTGGGTCATGACTCGGCCTCAAAGCGGAGAATTCTCGGACCGTGATCTCGGTCATGGTCCGGCCCCCCGTCATCTCGGGATCGCATCGAAAACCTCATTCGTCGCCCGTGGTCGATCGATTTTTCGGCGTGCCGCGTCGTTTCGCCCCGGTCACTTCGAGCCCGAGCACGCGGAACAACCTATCGGCAACGGCGAGGGTGAGATTATCGCGCGTCCCGTGCAGGAACTTGTGAAGCGTGGGCTGATCGACATCGGCATCTTTCGCGATGCGATAGACCGACAGGCCGCTCTCTCGCATCGCCTGCCGGAGATGGTCCACCAGACTCACCCGGGTTTCGCGGTCGTTCTTGGGTTGAGTCATGGCGGACCAGCTCGGGTTAGTCTTCCTCGACTTGCATGATCGTGACGGCCGGTCTTGCGTCGTCATCCGGGCCGCAAACCGCCTTGAGCGTCACGAGCGGCGGCTCGCCGTCGCGGTCGTCGTTTCGCACATGGAGCTGAAACAGCACCTCCGAGGCGTCCCGGTCCTCGCCCCGGGCGACGCCGAAGCGGCACATGCACAAGACATCCCAGAGGCGCCCGGCCTCGTCCTGGCCCTCGACCCCTTCGGGCACTCGGACATATTCGGCCCACACCGCACGGGTCAAAGCGACCGGGACCTTGAACCCGGCTTCCTTCGCCGTCTCGGTGACGTCAAGCAGCTCCCCGTCCGCGATGGCCTGTTTCCTCGTATACGCGAAGATCACCGGCCCGAAAAGGTCCCCTGGATCCTCTCCCCCCGTGGGCCCCTCTCCATCCTCGGCACCGGCCTCCTCCTCGACGTCGTCGAGATAACTCTCGGCGATTTCGAGCCAATCGACGTCCGAAATGGCGGCCGACAGCAGGTCGGCATAAACACTCGCCGCCTCAGCGAGTGGGTTGCCGTCCTGGACGGCCTCCTTGAGCTCCTCGGCGAATCCGCAAGCGTCCTCTTCGGCCTTCCACGACCGGGCCCGCTCCGTCCAGTGGTGGTAACTGGTCGGCTCGTTATCGAGCCAGAGCTTCACCGCCCACGTCTCATAGTTGGTCCATCCGTTGTAGGTTTCCTTGGCATCGTTCATAGTCCTCCTTGTTCTTGTTCGTAACCGGGGGCGTCGCCACGCCCCCAACCAACATGACAACTATAGGGCAAATGCCATATAGTTGTCAATATGTTTGCGCGTTATTTTGGCTACTTAGAAGAAAATTCGCAGAGAATTTCGCGTCCAGGAATGACCATGCCTGAGGCCACGCCACCGAAAATCACCGTGCTCGTTCGCGAAGAAGGCAACGGGAGCTTCGGGCTGAAAATCCCGGGCTATGAGGTCGAGGTCTACGGCGAGGATCTCCCGTCACTCATCGAGATGGCGGAGGAATATTTCTGGTGGAGGGTGGAAGAGAGGGGCGAAGAGCTGCCAGAAGGTGCCGTGTTCAACGTGACCATGGTGACCCACGAAGAATTCGGCCCGACCTGCTACGAGCTTGCGGCGGAAGAAGCGGCACTTGACTGGGTGGACGACGAGGACGAGGACTAGAAGAGGAACTTCTGATAGCGCCTTCGGCGTCCCTCGGGGGGTATTCGTGGCACCCGGGGCAGGGTCGGCGTTGGCGGGGAAACCACCTCAACGGGAAACGGCGAGGGCATCTCCACCTCTTCTTCCTCTCTTTCTTCCCCTCTCGGCTCCGCCTCCTCCGAAACGGCGGGGATCTCCTCGGGCCTTCCCGCTTCCGCTCGTCCTCTCACCCGGGCGGTCACCGGGCGCTCGGCTCTTGCCGCGACTCTTGGCCGGCTGACCACAACCGCTTCCACGGAATTTCTGCCTTTCAGTGCCGTGATCAACTCGGCCACTTCCGCGGCCGATCGTCCCGCCCCCTCCTGCGGTGTCGTGGCCGACAGGGCAACCTTCAACTCGTCTCGGAGAGTGGCGAGCTCTCCCATGTAGCGCTCGTAAGGGAAGGTGTTTCCGAGCCGTGCCGTGAAGTCCCGAAGCTTGGTTTCGGCCTGGGCGATCTCGCCCGTGCGCTTCTGGATTGTCGGCTCAAACCCGGAGAAGAGGCGCTCCACGGCGTTCCAGACCGCCCGCGGGCCCGCGTCGCGGGCAACCTGGGCGACGCGCGTCGTGGCCCCTTCGAGAAAGACTTCCGGCGGGAAGAAGCGGTGGCGAATGAGGCCAAATCCAAGGCCCCGGACACGGCCTATCGGAAAACGCCTCGTCTCCTTAACCTCCTCCGGTAATGCGTCGAGGCAACCGCCGAGGACGGCCATGAGCTTCTCCCTTGGGCAAGAGACCCCGTCGAACGTTACCGGGTCGCTCTCGTGCTCCCGGGCGGTGGCGAAGTCGGCCGTGACCTCCGAAAGCCTGGTCTTCGAGCGGGAGATGATTTCCGGCAGCTCGCGCACGCCGCGGCGTGCGAGGAACTGCTCGTCGGCCGAATTCTTCTTGAGGACCGAGAGCCGTTGCAACTCGGCGTCGGCCTCGGCGAGGACGAGCACGGCCGGATTCCCGCTGGCGATCGCCTTCACCTCGGCGTAGGACAAAGCTTCGCCGCCGCCGTCTTCGGCGCGGCGGGCCGCGCTTTGCCCGGTCATCACCTGCGAGATGAACCTGGCTTTGGTCTCCAGCGCCTGCCACATGTAGGCGTCGAAGCTCGATTCCGTGACGTAGCGGAAGATCGAAACCTCCTCGTTCTCGTTCCCCTGTCTCAGGATGCGGCCTTCGCGCTGTTCCACCTCGGCCGGCTTCCAGGGTGCGTCCAGGTGATGCAAAGCGACGAGCCTCCTCTGGACGTTGACACCGCTCCCGAGCTTGGCCGTCGAGCCGATCAAGACCCGCACGACGCCTTGCCGCACCTTCTCGAAGAGGGACTGTTTCTTGGCGTCGCTCTCGGCGTCGCCGACTGCGGCGATCTGGTGGCGTGGGATGCCGGCTGCCGTGAGCTTCCCGATGAGCTCGTCATAGACGCTGAACCCCCAGGGAGTCGGGTTCACGCCCATGTCGCAGAAAACGAGCTGCGAGCCCTTGGAGGCTTCGCTCTGCCGGTGGATCTCGGCGACACGCTCGACAAGGGCGTTGACCTTCGAGCCGGGCGGCTCGACTCCGCCGGCTGAAATGAGTCGCAGGTCGAGCGCAAGCTTCCTGCCGTCGGTCGTGATCGCGAGCGCGTTGTCCTCGCGCGGGTCGACCTTGGAAGACCGGATGCGGTCGTAGCGTTCAACGAGCCGCTGTTGGATGGCATGTTGCTCGTCCGACATCGGCGAGGGGATGACGGCCGGTTTCCCGCCCGAGAGCCCCGGCCGCGGCAGATCGAGCATCTCCGCGGTCTGCACGTCGGCGAAGCTCCGGAATAGCTGCTGAAGCTCCGGGAGATTGAGGAAGCGGGCGAAGCGGCTCCGCGGCCGAAGGCTAGCCCCGTCCGGCGAGATTTCCATCGACTCCACCACCTCGCCGAAGGTCGCCGCCCAGGCGTCGAAGTGATCGATGCCGCGCTCCTCGAGCGCCTTCGGGTCGAGGTAACGAGAGAGCGTGTACATCTCGACCATCGTATTGCTGATCGGCGTCCCCGTGGCGAAACAGACCCCGTGGCCTTCGTGTTTTTCAGAGAGGTAGCGGCACTTCATGAAGAGATCAAACGCCCGCTCCGAGCCTCCGGTCTGGATGCCGGCCACACGCTCCATCTTCGTGGGCGTCTCGAGGTTCTTGAAATAATGCGCCTCGTCGACGAACAGATAGTCGACGCCCAGCTCGTCGAAGACCAGCCCGTCGTCCTTCTTGTCCTCGGCGAGGAGTTCCTTGAGCCGCTCCTCGCGGCGGGCCTTCTGCTTCTCGATGGTCTTGATGAGGTTGCGTTGTGCCTTGCTCGAGGTCCTCGCCGTGTCGACGAGGAGCGCATCGTACTGGGCGATCTGCCCTCTCAAGAACTTCTCCTGATAGCCCTTCGACATCCCGATACGCTCGAAGCTCGAATGGGTGATGACGATGCCGTCCCAGACGCTCCCCGCGATCTTGGCGGTCAGGATCTTGCGCCGCTCCCTCGCGAGATCGTCCTTGGTGGCAACGAGCAGCCGCGCGTCGGGGTAGAGCTGGATGAACTCCCTCGCGAACTGCTCGAGCATATGATTCGGGACCACGTAGAGGGGCTTTTGCGTCAGTCCGGCTTGCCTTCGCTTCATGCCGATGGCGGCCATCGAATACGTTTTCCCTGCCCCGACGACATGAGCAAGTAGACAATTGCCCCCGGTCATCCCCCGCCAGATGGCGTCTTTCTGGTGCTGGCGAAGCTCGACGGTCCGGTTCATCCCGGGGAAGTCGAGGTGCGAGCCGTCGAAGACGCGGAGGCGAATGCTGTTGTAGGTGTCGTTATACGTCCGAACGAGCCGCTCGCACCGCTCGGCGTCGTCGAACACCCACGACTTGAAGCGCTCCTTCAGCCGCTTCTGCTTCTCACGGGCGGCGAGCGTCTCGTCCGCGTTAACGACCCGCTCCTCGCCGTTCGGGCCCTGGATTGTGTCGTAGATGACCGGCGTCTTCATGTTGAGCGCGAGCTCGAGGAGCCAGACGCCGTTCGCCCTGGGCGTGCCGTAGTCGGCGGTGGCCTGAACGCCCCCGGTCGCGCGAAAGTCGGCGTCAACGGACCAGACGGCGTCTCGCGCAAGGTGGCCTATCGAGATCGAGGTAGGCTCGACGCCGAAGAGGGATGCGGCGAACTCCCGGACGTCGCCCTCGGGGATCCACGGTGCGCCGAGGTTCGCATCGATGTCGCCGGGCAGGACGTCTTCCGGCTGCACCGCACGAAGCGCCTCGGCGTTCCGGGCGAACTCCGGGCCCGCGGCCTCGGCGACTTTGAGTTTGTGTCTTACGTCGCCCGATAAATAGTCATCGGCGACCTGCCAGGACCCGGTCAAAGGGTCCTGGTAGACGAGGTCGGAAAGCTCCTCGACGACCTTCGTCTCCGGGGCGTGATAGAGCGCGGCGATGTAGCCGAGGTCGATGAATCCCTTGCGATCGAGGGAAACGAGAAGCCCCTCTTCGGCCGTGGTGACACTCGTGATCTCCGGGGCCTTCCCCACGACATCGCGGAGCATGATGGCCGCTTTCACCGCGGTCCCGCTCGTCGGATCGCACTCCTCGAGAGCCATGACCAGGTTCGCGTCCGGGTCCTCGCGGAACTTGACGAGATTCACCATGCGCTCGATGACGGCGCCCGTTGAGGACTCGCTGTAGGTTGTCTTGTTGATGAGGCCGTACTGCTGCACGAACACGTCGTAGTGACGGTTTAGCTCTCGGCGTGCCTCCTCGCGAAGTTCTTCGGCCCAGCCTTCGTTCTGGCTCTGGAGCACGAGTCTTGCTGAGTCCCGGATGCGAATGAGGGATGCGATCCGCTTCGCCGTCATGGTGCCACCGGCCTTGAGCTTCGTGCCGCCGTAGACCACGGGCTCGGGTCGTCCGCACACGATCTGGCAGATGGCCTGGTCCTCGCCGATGAAGAAGCTCCCCTCGGTGACGTGCGGCTTCAAGGCCGGCAGGGTGACCGGTGCGGGCCTTTTCACCGGCACCGAAGCGGCGGGGGCTGCGATCGGGCGACGCTCCGGGAGTCGCGAGACGGCCTCCCGGAGCTGCTCTTCAAGGTTGCCGGTGGCTTCGACCCCGTACCCTTCACGATAGAGCCTGTGCGAGTAGCTGAACGTACCGAGCACCATCTCCGGGCGCCGGTGAAAGTAGCGGTTGATAGTCACGCGGGTGCCGTTCACGTAAAGCGGCGAAACGTCGAGCCACTCATGGTCGACGTGCCGCTCCGGCTCGCGTGTGCCCCGCCTCCTCAAGCAGAGGATGTCGGTCACGACCCGCGTACCCTCACGCTGAAAGGCGTCGGAGGGCAGACGGATCGCCCCCAGGAAATCGGCCCGGGAGGCCATCGCCTCGCGACTCGCGGCGTTCTGCTTGTCGAGCGTAAAGTGGCTGGTGACCACAACGAGGATGCCGCCCGGCTTCAAGGCGTCGAGCGATTTCACGATGAAGTAATCATGGAGCGGCATCTTCGTGCCGCGCCACTCAAGCCGCACTTCGGCAAACGGCGGGTTGCCGAGGACGGCGTCGAGGCTTCCCTCGTGGATCTTGGTGTCGCGGAAATTCTCGACGCGGATGTCGTGCTGGGGGTAGAGGGCTCGGGCAATCCTGCCCGTGATCGAATCGAGCTCGATTCCGACAAAGCGCATGCCTTCCGGGGCCGCTCCGAGGAAGTTGCCGGAGCCGCACCCGGGCTCCAAGACGGTCGCGTTCCTCGGGACGCCGAAGCGTTCGAGGGCTAGGTACATCGAGGCGACGACGGTAGGGGACGTGTAGAAGGCGTTGAATACGCTGCGCCGGGCGCTTTCGTACTCCTCGGCCGTGAGGAGCCTCGCGAGTTCCGCGCCGAGGGCGTGCCAGGAAATGCTCTTAAACCCGCCCTTGACCGGGTCGGGAAAGAGTCGCAAGGCGACGGCACCGAATCCCTGGAAGCGTTCGAGGGCCTGCCTTTCCTCATCGCTCGGGGGTCTGCGTTCGCGCTCAATGAGTTTCAGCACGCGGATGGCTGCAAGAACCTCCTTGGCCTTAGCGACCTCGCCGCCGGGCGCCTCACTCGGCTGCGACGCCGCCCGCACGACACGGGGCGCGATCGCTTCAAGCGGCGCTCGTGCCGGGGGCTCCTCGGTCGGCGTGTCCTTCGCCGGCTGCGGTGTCGCTCCTGGCCGGTCAAAGGGAAGTAACGGCTGCGCCTTGGAGTGGGAGAACGGCTGCCGTCTGGCCGTCTCTCCGTCGGGCTTCCTCTTCTCGTCGCGTGCCGGAAGCCGCGGTAGACGGGCCCCCTGGAAGCTGGAATCGAACAGACTTCCCTGACGCTCGCGTGCTTCGTTGTTCTGGCCCGAGGACTGCGGCTCCATCAAGGGCCGGAGCATTACACGCGAGAAGCACGCTGCGCAAGATCGCCGCGTCCCGCGTTGTCGGGCCGCGCGGAGAAGGTCGTTTACAAGGAAAAGGGCTTATGCCAGGCTTTCGCCTCTTCGTGTTCGGTCTTGGAGTGTTTGATTCCGCGGCCTCCGCGGAGCGGGCGGGATTCCGGCCGGGCAAGGATTGTCAGCCTCGCTGAGTGCCTCATCGCTGGGGGCCGTCCTCACCGTGCTTCACGAAACCCGGGAGCTACTCGTAAGATTTGCGTCTAAATTGCAAACCCTGTTAAATCATGGGGTTACGATAATTCCCAGGATTTTTGCCGGCTGCGTCTAAATGGCCCTATGCCCAGAAGGGGACGTACTTCGCATAGCGCTTCGAGGTACTCGAAGGGTCGTCAAGCTTGATGCGACCCACATCCAGCGTGTCCCGGATGATCCGAGAGACGCTCTCGGCCTTGCCCGCGGGGAGCTTGAATCGCTCACGCAGGCTCTGGTTGGTCATCTTCTGATTCATCACGTAGAGCAGGGCACAGTGCTGGTAGCAGGCGCGGATGCGATCTTCGGCCGACATCTCCTCGAACTCTCGGTGAGCGAAGAGGACGGCCGTGGTTCGCCGCTCCCCGCTTCGGAAGTCGGGGGCCGGGAGTTGATAGACCTCGGCGCTGTGCACGACTTTATCAATGCCGCTCCCCTTCTCCTCGCAGATGTGGAAGCGCCTCATGAGGTCTGCCAGCCGCTCGTTCCGCGACTGGTACTCGTCGATGAAGCGTTCAGGGGAGATGGACGGGATCCCCGGATTCGAGATCTCCATGCGGTCCGAGTAAAGCTCGACCATGACCGATGAGCCGGTCTCCTCGAAATCCTGATGGATGAGCGCGTTCGCCACGAGCTCCCTGATGGCGATCTCGGGGAACATCTTCACCTCGCGGCGAAGTGCCTTGCCGACGACCTCGTTCAACTGGGCCTGCTGGTTGATGAACTCGATGAGCCCCTGGAAACCGACGGCATACCCCTTGCTCCCGATCTGGTCGAGCTTCGTGTGGAGCTTGCCCGCCCCGAGGTAGACGACGACACGTGGGGCTTTTCGCCAGACGGTCGAGAAGTCCTCGAGCTTCTTGGCGAAGAGTACCGCTCCGAGGTTCGTCACGTCGTAGAGGCCGTCATGGGAAACGATGAGCTGCTCGCGCTCGAACCTCTGAATCACGGCCTCTCGAGTCGAAGGGTAGGGGAGCTCCAACAGATCGAAGTACGATTGGGTGTCGAGGAGTCTCACGACGTCATCCGACGCGAGATCGGAAGCCGCAACTTGTGCCAGGAAGTTCGGCTTACCCTCATCGAAGATCTTCCGGAGCCGGTCCTCCGACATCGCGTCGGTGCCCGAGGCGGTCCGCATGAGGTAGGCACCTTCGTACTGGTACGCCGTGCCCCGGGGTCGGGACGGGATGTGGAAGACGACCACGCGCCCGTCGGGATGGAAGACCTCCTCGACATCGACCCGGAACCCCACCTTGTCGAGGATCCGCCGCTTGATGTCCTCCGAGTTTCGAAACGCCTGGCTGTCCACGACCTTCCTCGGAGGCTTGTCGCTAACGCCCAGGATGAACCTGCCGCCCCCCTCGTTGGCGATGGCCACGCAATACTTGATGGCCTTCTCGGTGTCGTACTGGGTCTTGGCCTCCTTGAATTCGAGGTGCTCGCCTTCGCGGGGGGCGTTCATCCAGCGTTGAAGATCGTCGAGAGTCGTGGCCATAGGGTGCGCGCTGCTATTCCCAGGATTTCGTCTTAAATGAGAGACTCCCAGCGTTCTCGCTCACGGCTCGCTTGATCTGGTCAGACACCCCGCTCGGGAACTCGGCGTTGATCTCGAGCGTGATGTCGAGCGAGGCATCGGGATCGCCGGCCAGGACGCTGATGATCTCGTCGGCGATATCGACCAGGCGCATCTTGGCCGTCGATGGATTGATTTTGACGGAGCCGTGAAACGACTTTGACTTAGGCGTAGCGGTCCCGCCCGTGGTTCCCGTGCCTGTCCCGGCCGTGGTCGTTGTGCCGATCTGGCCACCGGTTCCGGTCGTGGTTGCAGGTGTCATGGCGGAAGTTGTGCCTCCGGATTCGTCGCCTGCCGGGGTTCCGCCAACCTCGGCGGGTTTCTTCAGGCTGGCCTCGTACTGCTGGGCTGCCTCGGGCTCGATGAGGAGCAGCGTGTCGTCGAGCTGCACGTTGCTGTCTCCGAAGCGGAACCCCTCGTAGGTCTCCCCAACTTGAGCATAGGCAGTCCCGAAAAAGTCCCTGGTGGCCCCTCCCAATTGAATCGCCTGAGAGAGTGAGGAGCGATTCTTGAGCCTCGGTAGGTAGAGGTACTTGAGCGAGTCCTCCCAGAACGTCATCGCCCCGGCCGCTGTCTTGCCGTCTTTCCAGTAGAGCTTCTTCAGCTCATCTCGCAGGTGAATCGGCGACCAGGTCTCGATGACCAGTGCGTTCTCGCGGCAGAGCCGCTCCACTTCGTCCGGGGCGTTCCCGCTGGTCGTGTTCAACGCGAACGATTCGACCGCGGGCTTCGTCGCGGTCGGCTCGTCCAGCACGGGGCAGAGGAGCCACTTGAAGCATTCGCGGGCCGCCCGGGGCAGGACGGCGTTGGCCGCCTGCGATTCCTTCTCGGCCTGCTTCCGCTGGATCATGTCGATGTTGAGCTTACCCTCGTTCACGTCGTCGACGATGCTCGACCAAGCGAGCGCCACGCGGGTGACGTCCCGGAGGCGATTGAGGACCACATCATCGGCCGCGATGAAGATGAGCCGGTTCGCACGGTGCCGCGGCTGACTGCCGTGCGTCCGAAGGTGCTCGAGCACCACATCCGCCGCTCGCCTGGGATCCTCCTTGAGGAACGGGTTCTCGGGCGGGAGCACCACGAGCCTCAACGCCGAATCGTCGGGGACGTCGGCGTGTGCGGTGAAGACATGCACCCCGTCGAAGGGCGGCACGCTCGAGAAGAGCTTCTTCACCACCTCCTCGATCTTCTTCCGCACGTCGGTCTTCAGGTCGAACCGCTGCTTCCGGTCCTCCATCTCGCGGCGGAGGTTCGCCCGCGTGTCGAACCAGAACCGCGTCGAGTCGGAAGCCTTGTCGCCGGAGCTGTTCAAGTAGTGGAGGCGATCGGCGAGTCGACCGAGGGCATCGGCATAGACCGCCGTGGTCTGTCCCGGCTGGAGGCACCCCAAGAGCACTCGTCCGCGGTCGAGCCCGCGGATGCCGGGCTTCGTGGCAACGCACGACGGGGCAGAGCCGAGAAACAGGGTCCGGGCCACGCGACGAGCCGCGTTCACCTGGCCAAATCTTGGCTCCCTGCCTTCGAGTTCCGTCGTCTCGGCCCGGTCACCGTCGATGTCCTTCTCGATGACCGGGTCCCATCCCGGGGGGAGGAGATAGGTCATCTCGTTTCGCACGTCGCCGTCGGACAATGGGAGACTCCCGGGGAGGATCAGGAGATCCTTGTTGTCCGCCTTCCAGAGCCGGGCGATCACCTTGGCCATGAGCTTCAGGACGCCGCGGGTCCGCTGGAACCCGTCGATGGTCGACCAGTCCTCATAGAGCCGATCGAAGACCTCGGGGTGAATCGGGTACGCCTGCGTGAGCCGGTCGTAGTAACGGCCTTCCTGAGTCTCGCTCGGGAGCTTGGCCCCTTCTGCGATGTAGGCATCGGCGAACGCCCGGCAGACGGCATCCCTGGTCTTTAAATCCTTGATGGGCTCGAAGAGCCGCCGCCGGACGATCTCGAAGGCCTCCTCGGTGGCCACGGGCTTCCAGAGTGCTTGGACGCGGCCAAAGGTCTTCTCTAGGGCCCGGAGGGCTCCGACTCCACGGCTGCTCCCAGCCTCGACATCCGATTCGGGCAAGCTCGCGAGCACCGCAGCGGTCGGCACCAGCTTCGCCGCCTCGGTGAGGGCCTGGATGAACGAAAGGTTGCTGTCGTAGGTGCCGCCGGAGAGGGGAGAGCCGTCCGGGAACTGGCGGATGTAGGCGACCAGCTCGTCCATCAGGACGACGCACGGGGCGTACGTCTCGAGGAGTTCCCGGAGGACCTCCTTGCCCGGCGAGGTCCCGTTGGCGTCGGCGTCCTTCACGAGGGCATAGCCGTCACCACCTCCGAGCTGCCAGGCGAGCTCGCCCCAGAGCGTCTTGATGGTGGCCTTGCCGTGCTTCCACGGCTGGCCCGGGGCATGGGCCGTCCCGTCGATGACGGCAACTCGCGTCTGAGGGACGTCCATCAAGCCGGCCTGCTCGACGAGCGTCGGGATCCCCTGCAATTCGGAAAGCGGGCATTTCCGAGACGCGAGGTGGAGCACGGCGAGCATCGTGTGCGTCTTGCCGCCGCCGAACGCCGTCTGGAGCTGGACGACCGGCTCGCCGCCGCGTCCGCTCAGGCGCTTGGCGACCTGCGTGAGCAGGAGCCGCATCCCCTCGGTGATGTACGTACGCTCGAAGAAGGCCTTCGCGTCCTGGTACTCGGTCGTGGCCTTCCCCGAATGCACGGCGGAGATGTCCGCCGCGAATTCGGACTGCTGGAAGGTCCCCTTGAGCACGTCGGTATGGGGAATCGCAATCTCCCGCCAGGGCCTCATGATGCCTCCAGAAGGTCAAACAGGGTGCGTTGCTGCGGCGTGGCGACCTTGACCGCGGCGCTTTCGATGCCGCTCCAGCCGGTCACGACTTCGTTGTACGCCCGGGCGTCCTCGGCCCGTCCGGCACGCTCGGAAAGCGTGTAGAGTCTGTAAGCAAGTTGTCGGGCGGCTTCCGCCTTGCCGGCAACCGCGGCGAGCACCTTGGCGGCTCCGCTGTCGCCCTCGTCGTTGTAGGCCCGGATGAGCTGGTGGAGGGCTTCCCAGACGGGCAGACGGACATCGGTCGCGGGATTCCAGTCTGCCGGGTATTCCTTCCACTTGAGGAGCCGCACGTTTCCGCCGCCGGCTTCGATGACTCCTGCTTGCTGGACTCCGGCGACGCTGGTTCCCTTGGCACGGGCGAGCGTGTCGGCCTCGCCGAACTTGCCGGCCTCCCAGCCGTGCTGCTCGAACCAGTGGAGGCAGAACTGGGTATCCGAGTCGAAGTCGTCCTCGGCGAGGAAGCGATTGATGAGCTGAAGAGCGGTCCGCACGCTCATCGGGGTGCCATCGGCCTCGAGGACCGCCTCGTAGCGGCTGAAGATGGCCATGCCGGGGCCAATGATGGCCTGGGAAAGGTCCACCGGAGCGACGGGAGAGTGCAGCCCTTCGCTCTCGCGGGTCATGGCGTCCAAGGCCAGTGGCAGCGTCTCGTTGAGCATACGCACGAACTGGCGGCGTGAGATCGCCCCCACATTCTTCGCACGCGGTCGGCAGACAAGGATGATGGACGAAGCCAGGGCATTCGATGCAACATCTCGCGATCGCCCGGAGCGTTCTGTTCGCACTGGCCACGTACCGGTGATCGCGAGCCCAGCCTTCAGCACAGCGTCAAGGAACGTTTCCCAGCCGGTACTGTTCGTACCCTCGCTCTCCGTCTCGGCCTGCTTGAAGGCGTAGTAGATCGTGATGGGGCTGGACGCGTGCACCTTCTCGGCGAGGTTACGCATCGCCTGCGTCATGCCCTCGAGAAAGAACCGCTCAGCCGGGCCCCTACCTCCGTGACGAGCGGGCGTGGCGACCAGTTCCTCGGCCTTGGGCACTGAGATCGTTGTGAGCAGGCCGGGAAAGACCGAGCGGAGCGACTTTCGGAGCCATACATAGAAGAAGTCGGACAAGTCGGCGTAGCCGATATTGTCGTAATAGGGCGGGTCGGTGGAGACAACCCGTCCGGTCGAGAGCACTTGAGTTTGTGCGTCTTGCTGATGTGCATGGCCCGGGGGAACGCCGGGCGAGAGGAATAGGAGTGTCTTATAGATCCAGGTCTCGAAGTTGTCTGCGAAGTTGCCCGATGACTCGCTGAACGGGTTTCCTTCGGCAAAATCCCAAGTCATCGACAGGGCCTGACGACTAAATGTGAATCGGATGTCTTCCTTCTTCTCACCGGGGTTCCAAGAACAAAGCGACGAAGACGCGTTCGTGTATCGTGCAACAGCTATCCCCAGATACAAGCTGATGGCCTCGGCATAAGCCTTCGCGCCAACACCGCCTGCGTCGAGGCCAAGGTCGCCGTCTGGCAACCCCGCGGCAAGCGCGTCCCGGCGAATCCGGTCTCGTGCCTCGCCAACCAAGTCGCTGAACGTTGTCAGCGCCACCAGTTGCCGCGGGGTGAAGAGGTCGCTCCACCTCGTCATGCCGTAGTTGCCAACACGAAAACCCAGCGCATCCTGGAAGAACTCGACATCCGGCTTCCAGGCCGGGTAGCTGTTCACGGTGTGAGGAGACGACCTCGCATTGATGTCATAAGATTGGTCGTGGTTGAGGATCCAGAACGAGGAAGGGGCTGGCGAGCGGCGCGAAGCGTTCACCGCGGCCACGACCCTTGAGAGGAGTCCGGTCTCAAGATGACCCAGCTCAATGCCCACGTCAGGCCGATTCGCCGCGTGATGTCCGGACATTCAGGAAGCCCGCCTTGATCCAGAAGTCGAAGCCGCCCGATCCGTATCCCTGCTCGCAGCCGCTAGGAGGACCCCCATCCACTCGACCGGATGTATACCTACGTCCGCGCTCGGGCGAGCAGCAAGCGGACGGTCTCGGTCTGCCCCGCTCCTCCACTGCAGCGATCAGCGGGGTGTTTGATCGTCCGTTGGTGGTGTCGATCTCAGCGCCGTGGTCCAGCATCTCGAGCCGCTTGACATCACCGAGCGACGCCGCCTGGACTGTGCGGGGTGCTCCCGGCCCGATCCCGTGCATTGACGTTCGCGGCCGTGCGCGATGAGCAACGGGAGGAGGGGGGTTGAGCGACCATCAAGGCCGTCGTGCCTTCCTCATCGGTCGCGTCGGGCTTGGCACCGCGATCCAGGAGTTCTCCCACCAGCTCCGGCGTGGTCATCGTCGCTGATCGCATAGTCCAGTGCGGGGGCCGGAGCCATCTCGTCCCTCTGATCGACGTCGGCCCTCGTTCGAGAAGCTCCCGCACCTGATCCATCTGATGCCGCCCTGCGAACAGGGCGTACCCAGTCGCGGCCCGGTCGACTTCCCGCCGAATAGTCCTTGCATCGGCGAAGCCACCATGCGGGAACTCCCGTCAGGTGGTTTTGACCTCCGCCGTGGTGATCGGCAGCAGAGTTGCAGAGCTTGGCCGCGCCAATCGGCTTCAAAGCAAGAGGTCAGGTACTCCAGGACGTTGCGGCCCTGCTGCCGGCACGTCGCCACCACCGTCAGCATCTCGCTCCACGAACCGGCTCCCCTGGCTCGCTGGTCGGTCCCCTGCTGATCCGCCGCCAGAGCACCGCATGGGCGCAACGCCCGCTCCACCGCGCTGTTCGTCGGCCTGGACCCCTTGACTCAGCGCGAAGGTCCACAGCCCTCCTCACCTTGAGGATCTCGAAGCACGTCGCCACCCGCGCAGCCGCACCGCGACCCGTCCTCGAGGCACGATCTCATGCAGGCTACCATCCGCTTCCTGGGAACGGCCCCAGCGGCAGGGTCCCGTCGCGCACCCGGTGCCAGTGGCGGAACACCCGGTTCGATAGCGACAGCAGCCGCCGGCCGATCGCTTCGCCCTCGCCGCCGATCGACGCCTGGAAATCCCGGCGGAGGCGGCCCAGCAGACCCGCGCCATCGCCAGGATCCAGTCGTAGCGTGCCGAAGCG
The DNA here is from genome assembly GCA_046349995.1 of Isosphaeraceae bacterium. Lineage (GTDB taxonomy): Bacteria > Planctomycetota > Planctomycetia > Isosphaerales > Isosphaeraceae > Aquisphaera. Next base: position 180,188 of record JAXMBE010000012.1, read on the forward strand.
GTCGCTGCCGACGACTTGATCGTCTTCATGCCCAGCATGCCATGCCTTGCGAAGGACGTCGCCGCTGTGGCCTTGGCGATGGTGAAGACCGTGAAGAGGGGGTGACCACCGCCCACAACCAGACCTTGCGGGTCTGCTCGCGCCACGACGTCTCGTCGATGTTCGTCGCCTTGGCGTGATGGACGGCGATTTGCCCAGCGCCTGCTGTAGGGGGCCTCCAACACGCGCGTCGGCCGCCGCTCCAGCTTGGAGATCATCCCGGTGGCGATCGAGGGCGAACAGGTCGGTACTAATTGCTGGATCTCGCCGCTTGCTGAGGCGATAGGCCCCCGCGCCCATCGCCAGCACGGCCTGGAGGCATGGCCGAAGCACCCGGTGGGGACGCCCTCGGGCAAGCGGCCGCAGGTCGTCGCCGCAGCTCGAGCAGGTCAGGCGATGGAGCCGATACTCACCGACGACGGGCTCGATATCCGGGCAGCTCTGATGGATCCGGGGCTCGGGTCTCGTCCTCGAGCCCCGGCCACAAGCGCCGGCAGGCCGTCGGCTTGCAGTCGAAGGTCTGGTGGACCTGCTCGGGCGGGACCAAGGTGCGGCGAGCCTTGCGATGTCCGGGCTGGCTGCGCCTCCTCCGCTGGGAGGGGCCGTGCTTCACAGCCCGATCGGATCGGACGAGGGGGGCTTGGAGGAGTTGGTCGAGTTGAGCTTGAGCCGCGCTCGAGGTCATGGACCCGCGTTTCCAATTGCTTCGACCTCTGCCGCATCGCCAGAAACGCGGCGGTGATGGCCGCTTGAGCTCGCGGGACCTTGGTCCAGAGTTCGTCAGGGATAGGCAGGGGGTCGATCATGACGACGGTATAGCGGACTCATCGGCGACTTTCAATGCCGGGCTGTGAACGGCTACCAGGCCGGTGCGGCAGCTTGCGTAGCAGATTCATCTTCATGCGTAGGTGACAAGTAGACCCGGCCGCGTGTACCCTCGGCCACCACTGCCATAAGCTTCTGGGACATCCGTCCGGCCTGGGCCTGCGCACGGAGATAATTGCCATCGATGGGTACGCCGCTCATCAGGCAACGGAAATTGCCGCGCGTGGCCTTCGTACCGGATTGGGCGTCGCCGGGCGGCGTACTGTACCTCACCGTGAACTTGTAATCATCCTTTCTGATGATCGGGGAGACATAGGCCTCCTTCCCCTCCTTGCAGCCGAGGATGAAAGAGCTGGCAAGCGGCACATCGACATGCGAGAACGCCGGATTCGGGCTCTTCACCGTCCGGGCCCAGAGCCACGCGATGACTGTCAGCCTCTCGCCGATGTACGGTTTCAGATCTGGCCGCTCAACCGCCATCGCTTCCGTCACTTCGACCGACGGGTAGAGCCCGCCAATCCGCTTGAAGGCCTCGTCTCGCATCCACCGTCCGTAATGACGCACGTCTTCTGCGAGCCCAGCAGCTCCTCTCCATGTCATCAGGGGGCTGGTGGCACCGGGGTAGACCGGCGGCTTTCCAGCGAACTTCGGCGGAACCTCGATCATTGCCTTGTTGATAAGCACCGCAACTGGGTTCAGGTCGCTCGCGAAAGCTTCAAGGCCCAGTCTTTGGGCCTCCAGAGGGATGGCACCGCCGCCGGCAAAAGGATCATGGACGCCGGGCAACTTCGCCGGATCGAAGAGGTCCTTCGCCCGCGGATGGTCCTTGTTCAGCTCGCATGCCTCCCGCCAAGCTTTCCGAATCTCCTCGCGGGCCGCATTGAGTACCGTCTCGTTGGTGGTGCTTTCCCAAACCACCAGATCCTCGATGATCTTGAAAAGCCGAGCACGGGCTTTCGTCCAGTGCCCTCGCACCTGCTGGTTCGGCTCTTTACCAGGGTTTTGGCAACGCCACAGGTCTTCCGGGTCGTGGACGAGCTGAGCGAAGATGACAGCCCGCGCGGCCGCCAACGGCCGCCGAGCCCACCAGAGATGCAGCGTCGAGGGATGACCATGACGGATGGACTTTTCGCGGGCCGCGGCGGTATTGATGGCGTCGAGAGGCAGGGCCACCTCAATCAGCTTCTTCGGCGAGATCACGGGATGGCTCATGGGCGTCATGCCTCGGCTTTCTGGAGCAGCTCGCTCAGCTTGTAGTTGATCGACGAAACGCCCCAGCCCGGCTCGCGGTCGAACGGTCGCCGGACGTAGTAGGGGCCTTCGACGCTGTCATCCTCGGAGACGAGGACAATCGCCAGGACGAACTTCTCGCCCTGGTTGAAGGCGTAGAGGATCTCGTTTCGCGAGATGGTGACCGTCGCGGCCCCCTTCACGCGGCCCTTGACCTCGATGTGGCGGGGCTCCGGCTGCTTCCGCTCGAGGGCAGGGGGGTACGAGGTCAGGTCCCATCCGCACTTGTCCTTCGAGACATCGACGACGCGACAACCACAAGCCTCTTCCGCTTTCCGCACCGCCTCCATCGCGAGCCGTTCGATGCGGCTGCGGGCGATCGGGTCCGCCGAGATGTTGGGAGCTATTTCCTCATCACCCCGAAGCTGACGCATCAAGCCTCCCGGCACGACGAGAGCACCGCCAAGGACGATCGGCGTGCCGTTGACGACGTGCCGCATCGCCTGGAGCTCGCGTCTCCGGTTCTCCAAGCGGCCTTCAAGATCGGTCACGGTGCGGCGAGCATTCTCGACGTTCAACCGGACGTCCTTTCCGGCCGCGAGGTCTTCCTTGAGCTTGAGCCAGCGGTCGGACCAGAAAGCAATCTCCTTGCTGAGTCGGTCGTGGACGGCAGAGAGCGTCTTATCGACGTGTGCGATGCAACGCTCCGAGACCTCGCGGAAGTGCTCGGGCACGAGCGTCGAGGCTGCCAGGGCAATCGCTCGCTGCTCCTGGTCGGCCCGGATCCAGGAGGCGTTGAGCACGTCCTTCAAGAGTGGCCGCTCGGACTCGGCAAGCGGCTCGAAGTCGAGATGCGGGGCCCAGCCCGCAAACGATGACGAGCCGTCCGGATTCACGCGGACGAATTGCAGACGCTTCGAGAGCACCTGCTCGTCGCCGGACTTGACCTCGTGGGTCAGGAGGAACATGAGCCACGGGTCGAGCCCGTCGTCGGCAGGGTCGACGAGTATGCAGCCGCGGCGGAGCAGGTTCGCGTGCTCTTCCAGGAGAAAGTCGCTCACCGCGAGCATCAGCGGATGCCCGGGGTGGATGAGCACAGCTCGCTCAAGGCCCGGCTTCTCAGGCGGCTGGATCTCCTCCTTCTCGAAACAGACGCGGCTGTATCGTTTCACGATGGGCTCGGCCTCGCGCCGGTTCCGCCCGGTGATACGGCGATCCCGCTCGCGGATCGAGGTCGGTACGTGAGTGATCTCGAAGCGACCGAGTTCGCGGGGGTACATCGAGCCGCCGAGCTGCTCGAAGGCTTTCAGGAAGAAGGTCCGGACGAAGTACGGCTGGAGGCGCCTCGCCTCGGCCTTCTCCATCTCCTCCTTCACGGCAAAGAGACGCTCCGGGCTCATCGTCTCCTGGGCCAGGGCGTTGCGGTCGAGGAGCAATTTCAGGTGATCGCGGTCGAGGACCTGGTCGATCTTCCGCGTCAGACGGGCCCTCACCTCCGGCTGGTCGCCGTAGCGAATCGCCTGGATGAGGAGCTCCTTGAGGCTCGTCCCCTCGAAGACCTCGCCGAGGATGTCGAAGACGCGACCCTTCAACGCCTCGCCCTCGACGGAGAGCTTCACGAGGAGCCGATGGTAGACGTCGCCCTCGCGGGTCTCCTTGGCAACCAGGTTCCAGAGGTGACAGACCTCCATCTGGCCGATCCTGTGGATCCGCCCGAACCGCTGCTCGAGGCGGTTGGGATTCCACGGGAGGTCGTAGTTGACCATCAGGTTGGCGTTCTGGAGGTTCACGCCTTCGCCGGCGGCGTCCGTCGCGACGAGCACACGCACCTCGGGGTCGGAGCGAAACAAGGCCTGCAAGCGGCGACGTTCGTCGCGGTGCGTGCCGCCGTGAATCGTGACGATCGCCTCCTGGTTCCCGAGGACGCCGGCAATCTTCTGGTGCAGGTAGTTCAGCGTGTCGCGATGTTCGGAGAAGATGATGAGCTTTCGCTGCCTGCCGGAGGAGTCCCGCATCTCGGGTGCGTTCTGGAGGATCTTCGAGAGCTCCTCCCACTTGCGATCCTGGCCCGATGCGACGACGGCCTTCGACTGCTGCTCGAGCCCCTTGAGGATGACGATCTCGGCTTCGAGCTCGTGGATGGTCTGGGACGCCGTGGCGTCATCGATGAGCATCTCTTCGAGATTCTCCTGCTCCTCGGCGTTCAAGTCGTCATCGTCCTCGGGCACGGCGGCCAGCGTCTCGGCCATGGCCATGCGGCCGCGGAGTCCGATCTTCTCCTCCCGGAGGCGTCGCTCGAGCCGCTCCTTCCGGCGTCTGAGCGACTGATAGATGGCCTCCGGGCTCGATGCGAGGCGGCGTTGGAGGGCGGTCAACGCGAAGCCGACCGAGCCCTTCTGGCGCCCCTGGAGCTGGTCAGCCTTGCCCATCTCGGTCTTCACGTAATCGGTGACGGCCTCGTAGAGAGCGGCCTCGATGTCGGAGAGCTTGTAGTTGACCGTGTAAGCCTTCCGCTCCGGGAAGAGCGGCGTGCCGTCGAACTTGACGAGCTCCTCCTTGACCATGCGTCGCATCAGGTCGGAGGCGTCCACCTTGTGGACCGCGTCGCGGAATTTGCCGTAGAAGCGATCCGAATCGAGGAGCGAAAGGAAGAGCTGGAAGTCTTCTTCCTTGCCGTTGTGCGGCGTGGCGGTCATCAAGAGTAGGTGACGAGTCTTCTCGCCCACGCGCTCCGCGAAACGAAAACGGCCGGTCTTCTCGAGCTTCGAGCCGAAGTAGTGGGCCGCCAGTTTGTGGGCCTCGTCGAAAACGGCGAGGTCCCATCCGGCGTTGCAGAGCTGCTCCTGGAGCTCCTCGTCCCTCGACATCTGGTCCAGACGCACGATCAGTTGATGGTGATCGTCGAAGGGGTTGCCGCTCGGCGTCGTCGTCTCCAGCAGCGAGGAGTAGATGCGGAACTCGAGACCGGACTTCTCGAAGAGTTCGTCTCGCCACTGCTCGACGAGACTTCCCGGGGCGACGATCAGGACGCGGCGGGCGTCGGCACGCATGATAAGTTCGCGGATGTAGAGCCCGGCCATGATCGTCTTGCCTGCACCTGGGTCGTCGGCCAGGACGTAACGCAGCGGCTGGCGAGGGAGCATCGACTCATAGACGGCGGTGATCTGGTGGGGCAGGGGCTCCACGCTCGACGTGTGCACGGCCATCATCGGATCGAAGAGGAACGCAAGGTCGATCCGCTTCGCCTCGCACGTTAACTGGAAGGCCGCTCCGTCGCCGTCGAACGACCACGGGCGTTCAACCGTCGCGATGCTCAAGTTCTCTTCGTCGACGCGGCCGAGGAGCCGCTCTTTCGTGGTGCCGTCAGGTGTCCGGTAGAAAACCTGTTTGGCGTCCTGGCCGATTGGCGTAACCGCGGCCACGGTCGCTACGACCGACGGCTCCAATCCGACGAGCGGCAGGCCGGGTCTGATGTCTTCGAGTTTAAGCATAATGAATAAGGCGATTGCATAAGAGCATACTTAACTTACGCGATGACTTCGAGAGCGAGAATCTCTTTCTGGACGTACCTTCTGAAGTCGTCGATCTCCGTAAAGCAGCGGAAACCGGCCTGACTCGCGATGGAAACCGTCTCGGGCGCTTCGTTGAGCAAGACGACCACCGGCTGACTCAGCTCCTCCTGGATTCCGCTCGGCCAGGCGAGATCGAACACGGCTTTCTGCTCGCCACTCTCGGGATCGGCAAAGTCGTAGGCCATGACGCCACGGGGCAGGCCCTGTGCTTCGATCCAATCGTTCAGCTCTTCGAGTGCCTCCTCCTCGGCCTCGCTGGTGATCCCACCCTTCACCGTGACGAGGGAGGAGACCGCCGCGGCCGGGCCTTCGAGCCAGCGCGTCTCGCCGTGAAGGAGCTCTTCCATTCTCTTGTTGGCCTCGGCTGCGAGCATCGCCTTCCGTGCCTCGAGGAAATCGCGGTAGTTCTCGATCTTCCAGAGGCTCGGGTCTGTCGGGATCCACTGCGAGGCAAGCGCACCGGGATGGGCCCTCTCGACCTCGGGGAAATACTCCTCGGGGAGGCGGTCGCTGATGCTGAGGTTTGTGTCCTTCGTGAGGAAGCAGAAGTTCGCCAGGGCGTTGACCTCGGGCCGCTTGAACTTCTGCTTGTAAAGCTGGGCCTTCGGGAAGATGTGGTGCACCTCGAGGCGACTCATCTTCCCCAAGAGGCTCGCCTTGAGCGGGAGCCCTGTGCCCCAGTCGCGGGCACCTCCCATCCGGGTGAGGAGATAGAGCACGGGATAGAAGCGGGCTCCGAGACTCCAACCCGTGAAATGCCCGGGCTCGATACGCAGACTTCCATGCCAGAGCCTAAGCTGCTCAAGCAGCTTGTCGAGCCCGCTGTCCGGGCCTTCGAGAACTGCGAGGTCCTGGTCGATGTACGATTCGGTGGACCCGGAGAATCGCCCCCACATGCCCGCCTGCACGAACCAGAAGAGCAGCTTGTCCCGCTCCTTCTCGTTGAGCGGGCCCGATCGCTGGTCGAGGTAGCGCACCATCACGGGCACCGCGAACCGGCCGAAGAAGACCTGGTCATGATCGAGGCCAAGTCGCCCACTGATGAGATTGAGGCTGGTGTCGATGTGCTTGACGGCCCTCTTGAGCCCGTGCTGAACCTCCTCGGCGGTCTTGTCGTGAAGGAACTGGAATTTCGCCTCGCCGGTGAGCGCGGTGTTCACGGAGCGTAGGAGCCAATCGAGGTTGAAGTGATAGTCGGCCTTAGCCCACTCCTTGAGCTTGACCTTCATCGTGTCTCGGGCCTCGGGCCAGTCCGCACAGATCTTGGCCAGGGCCAGGTCGCCCTTGGAGAGCTTGGTGCCTCCGCTGTTCACCCTGTTGAAGATGTCGACCACGATGTCGAGCGTCTTGTCGGCGCCCGTGACTTCCTCAACGTAGAGGTCAACGTCGGTGATGCCGAGCAAGCGGCTAAGCCGTCCGACGTAGTCACCGACCTTGCCTACATGATCAGGAAGACTGCTCAAGCGAGCGACGAACAGGCCGAGCCCGGCGGTTCCCTTCTTCATGAGTTCGGTGACATCGATCCAGAGCGGATCGTCCTGCATCTTCACCGGCTGGTAGAACGCGAAGGTCTCGGCATCGAGATGAAACCGAAGCCCGGTGAAGGTCTGAGCGTTCCCGTCGAAGAATTTGGGCGCCTTGCCGCGAATCACGCCGTAGAGGGAGGTCATCCGCTGCTGGCCGTCGAGCAGCAGTTTCACGATGCCGGCCGCGAGTGCTCCGTCGCCGCGGTGCGTCGCGGTCTTCGATTCGGTGGCCCATACGAGCAAGCCGCCGACCGGATGTCGCCGATAGAGCGAGTCGAAGAGCCCGCGAACCTGATCGCGATTCCACACGTAGCCGCGCTGGAACTCGGGCAGCGCCATGTGGCCGCTGTCGATATGGTCTAAAATTGTAGAGATGTTCATTAATGTTGGAGCTGGTGGAGGTTCGACAAGCGAGCCTGGATCGCTCGTGTTAAATCGCAATCCGCTCGATCTCATCGAGCGTGATCTGGTCGTCGGTCCGGTCGTAGAGCTTGGTCGTCTTCGGGCTCTCGTGAGCCGCGATTTGCTGGGCTTTCTCGATGGTCCCGCCGTTCTCCAGGTAAGCCGTGATGCCGGTCGCCCGGAACGTGTGACAGCAAACGCGATCGCCGAGGCCTGCGGCGATCGCCCTTCGTCTCACCATATCGAACGCCTTGACCCGGCTCAATGCATGCGTGGTTAGTATGCCCGATTTCCCGGGAGCCGAGCGAAAGAGCGGGCCCTTCTTATCATCACCGATGCCCGCAGCATCGACGTACGCATCAAGCTATTCCTCTGCCGTGTGATGAGCCGGGACCTCGTGGAACTTGCCCCCTTTCTCATGGAGCCTCAACCACCAGCGTTTGCCGTTCGGGTAGTAGTCGTCGACTCGCATGCCGACGACGGCCGAGATCCGGGCGAAAGAAAAGACCATCACGGCGATGAGGGCCCTGTCTCTCAAGCCTACGACGTTCGGCGTGGTCCTGCCGTGTCCATTGTCGCTTTCGATCTTGATGCTATCTAGAAGCTTCCGAGCGTCACCGGCCGAGAGCACGGGCGTTTTGCCACGCTTGACGACATGCTTCGGGACTTTGACCGAAGCCGCTGGATTCGTCGGGATCACCTGGCCGGTCACAAGCCAGTCCATGAGCATGCGGATCGCGGCAAGATGCTGCTTGACCGAGGGGGCGGCAAGCTCCATCGATCGCTGCTCGATGTAGGCGGCGACGGCGATCGGCTCGATGGCCTTCAAGGTGAGGCCCCGTTCCTCGCACCAGCGGAGGAACTCGCCGACGGCGTGGGCATACGCGGCCCTAGTCCTCGGGTTCCGGATGTTGGCGGTGAAGTATTCTGAGGAAGCGGCGTCCGGCGTGGTCGCCGGCCTCGGCGATCAAGACCGGGACGACGACACCTCTCTTCGGCTGCTGAATCAGCTCGCTCATGCTTAGCGGTCCTTTACGGCCACCACGGATCAGAAGCCCAGGCGAGGAATGCGTCCCGATGGGCCTCGTCCCAGACGCGAAGGGCTTCCATGATCTCGAAACGCTCGAGCTCCCAGGCCCGATGCGGATCCCAGACGCTTAATAGGAACCGGGCAGTGACGACCTGGCCGTGCGAGTGCGGGCCCTTGGCCCAGGTCTCTAAGTGAAGAGCGTTCCAAGGATCGACGCCCAGGGCGTTTTGCATGGAGGGAAACGTCCGGGCGAGGGCGGTCATCTTCCGCGAGAGCTCTTCATCGTTCATTGGCGACCCCGAACTCATCGGCCTCCTCGGGCTTGGCCTCCCGGGCGAACCACTCGAGGACCTCGTCCTGCGTGAGGATCCAACCCATCTGCGGGAGCCTTCCTACGACGGCGAACTTGAACCGCTGTAAGTTCGGCATCGCTCGCTCGTCGCCGATCGCGTCGGCGAGCATCGCGAGGGCGAGCTGGGCGGGACCTGAGCCGTTGTAACCCCACTCAAAACCGGTCGGCGATTTCTTCGCGAGGTCGAGCCTCAAGGGCAGCGGCTTGCTCGTCCCGTCGTCTGACTCCCGCGTGACGTGGGTACCTTCCTTGGTCCTCCGGCCGACGTAGCGGATCTGGCCCATAGTCCTCCTTGTGATTGATCGGATGTGGATGGATATTTACCACAGTATTTCCATGACATGAAAAGGATTACGTCATATAATAGTGAAACACTCTAGGTATTTGCGAGCGTTGGCAGTGACTCGTCTCGTGGGAATGGATGAGCTGTCGGGGTGCGTCTCGCCGGACGCGGTCGTGGCGTGCCCTCCGATCATGCCGACCGGCCATCCCCGGAGGGAGCTCCGGGCAACGCGGCCTCGAGCGGCAGGAGCTCGACGGCCCGGTCCAGCAGCAGGTCGCAGGCCTCGCGGCGGCGACCGGCGCCCAGCTCGGCCCGGACGGCCTCGGCGTCGGTCTCCTCGAGGAGGGCCCAGACGATCGCCGACGACCGTCGGGATGGGGCGCGGGCGAGCCCGCCCAGCTCCTCGGCCGGGAGGAGGTACTCCGGCAGGAGCCGGCGGAGCCCGTGGTGGTCGATCTCGCAGACGAATGCCCTCATGGCGGGAACGTAGCACGGCCGGCGGACGAACACCAAGGAAGATCGACACCCCCCGGCTCCGCCGAGATCCCCGGGTCCTACACGCCCGACCCCGGAGTGGCCGGGCCGCGGAGGTCCTTGAGGGAGCCGTCGCGGGCGGCCTGCCGCTGCTGCTGGACCCAGTCGTAGGCCCGCTCCAGGGCCCTGGCGGTGGGCAGCAAGTCGTCCTCGTCCAGCGAGGCGGTGCGCTGCCACTTGTCGTCGCG
>JAXMBE010000013.1:0-143226 GCA_046349995.1 Isosphaeraceae bacterium
CCCCGTTTGATCGAGCTGTATCGCCTCGACCTCCGCGAGGTGCCGTTCGATTTCCCGGAGCTGATCGGTGCGCTCGCGCCGCGAGCGTTCTTCACCTGCTCCCCCCTGCATGACGACAACTTTGAGGTCGCCGGCGTCAAGGTATGCCTCGAGGCCGCCCGCCCGATCTACGAGCTGCTCGGGGCCGGGGACCGGCTCCAGTCGGTCTTCCCGGACGCCGGGCACTCCTTCCCACTCCCGGCGCGGCAGGCGGCCTACGCCTTCCTCGACCGCCGGCTGAAGCCGCGATGATCGCTGGCCGGGGTGGATGGGTGGCACGGCGGGCTGTCACGCCGGCCGCGGCGAATAACCCTCATCCATCGCCGCCGCAGGGAGATAGGGCCTGGGCTCGAGGCCAGACTGTCGCCGCGCGCCTTGACAAGCCTGTGGAAGTTCGCGATCTTAGCGTGGCGAAAAAATGGACTTTTCCGAGAAGGATTCGATGTACCCGGTCGAGCTGAGGGTCGGACACACGTCCCGATCGGCCTTCGGCGCGGCACGGCCGCCTCAACCTGGATGAGGGCGCCATGGATCGACGCATCCTCGTGGTGGACGACAGCGAGCTCATCGGTCAACAGCTCACACAACTGCTCGCCCAACCCGACCGGGAGATCTGCGTGGCGAGTGACGGCACGGCCGCGATGGAGGCCCTGCTGGAACGGCCGTTCTCGCTGGTGCTCACCGACCTGCGGCTCCCGGGCATCACCGGTCTGGACCTGATCCGCGAGATCCGCCATCGCGACCTGCCGGTGACGGTCATCGTCATGACCGCGCACGCGACCGTGGAGGCGGCCGTCGAGGCGATGAAGCTTGGCGCTTACGACTTCATCCAGAAGCCGATCGACACCATCCGACTGGAGCTGGTCGTCAGCCAGGCCCTCGAAGACCGCAGGCTCTTCGACCAGGTCGCCCACCTGCGAGAACAGCTCCGACGCCGGAACGCTTACCACAATCTCCTGGGCCGGAGCCGCCGGATGACAGAGGTGTTCGCCCGGGTGGAACGGGTGGCCGCCTCGAACTGCACGGTGCTGGTCACGGGCGAGACGGGGACCGGCAAGGAGCTCGTCGCCCAGGCGATCCACAACAGCGACGTCATCCGAACCAGCCCCCTCGTCGCGGTGAACTGCGCGGCGCTCCCCGAACATCTGCTGGAGAGCGAGCTGTTCGGTCACGAGCGGGGCGCGTTCACCGGCGCCGACCGGCAGCGGATCGGGCGGTTCGAACAGGCCGGCGGCGGCACCCTGCTGCTCGACGAGATCGGCGAACTTCCCCTGGGCATGCAGGCCAAGCTCCTGCGGGTGTTGCAGGATCAGCGCTTCGAGCGGGTCGGCGGCACCGAATCGATCCGCACCGACTGCCGGGTCATCGCCGCAACGAACCTGAACCTCGCCGAGGCGGTCGCCGCCGGCCGATTCCGCGAGGACCTCTACTATCGCCTCAACGTGGTCTCGATTCACGTCCCGCCGCTGCGCGAGCGGCTCGAGGATATCCCGCTCCTGGTCAACCACTTCCTCGCGAAGCTCGTCGAGCGCGGGCTGCCCCCGAAGTCGCTGGCGAGGGAGACGCTGACCCGCCTGATGCGTTACGACTGGCCGGGCAACGTCCGGCAGCTCGAACACCTGATCGAGCAACTGGTCGTCACGACCCCGGGCCCGGTGATCGAGCCGGAGAACCTGCCACCGCAGATCGAGCCCCTGCGCGAGGAGCCCTTCAGCCTCGACATCGACCACGGCCGTCCCCTCCAGGAGCTGACCGAGGAATTCACCCAGCGAATCGAGCGGGCTTACCTCGTGAGGGTCCTCGAGAAATACCGGGGGCGCATCGACCGTTGCGCGCTGCACTGCGGCCTCTCGCGCCGCAGCATCAGCGAGAAGCTCCGGCGCTATCAGATCGACAAGCGAGAGTTCAAGCCCGACGACCGCCGCCGGAAGACCCTGGCGACCACCATCGATTAGCCGGCCCGGCAGGCCCCTGCTCCGGACCGCCCCGCGTCGGACGTCGCGAGGCGTGCACCTGCTCAGGCGGAACACACCCGCCTGTGTGCTCCGCGGCGGGAGCCAGTGGCGGCCGCGGCGCTAGTCGCCCAACCGACGCGGGGAACGACCCCGGCCGGGCCTGCCGACGGGGCCGCTCTGGAATCGATCGGATGGCTGGACGAGGCTCCAGAACCTGGCCATCTGCGCGCGGGCGATCGACCAGAGCGCCGCCAGGACCAGGAACGGGATCAGGACGAACGCGGCGATCGGCAGCAGCGGGAGCAGGACCGTGAACAGGACCGAGATCACCGCCAGCGTGAGCCAGATCCGCAGGATCTGACCCAGGATGCTGCTGGACCAGAGCCGGCCGGCCACGTTGCGGAGCTGTTCGGCGGCCGCCGACAGCTCGTCGAAGATCGGGTAGGACGAGAGATCGGTGACCGACCAGCCGCGCCGGCGGTCCGGTAGCTCCACGAGCTCACCCAACCTGCTCCGGTTCTGCTGAATCAGCTCGATCGCCCCGACCGGATCGGAGGCGATCCTCAACTCTGCGTCGGCCAGCGACCTTTCGGCCTCTTGCAGGGCGAGGTGGTGCCGATCCGAGGGCAGCAGGACCCCCGTACCCTGGGTGATTTCGTGCTGCACCGAGGCGAGCTCCTCCCGGACGTCGTGCAGTTCCGACCGGGCTCGCTCGTGGGCCTGATTCAACCGGTCGAGCTCCTTCCGACAGTGGTCCGTCTCCAGGACCAGGTCCTCGATCTCCCCGCCTTCGAGGAGCGACCTCGCCTCCTCGGTGGCGCCGCCGCTGAAGCCGGGCCCGGCCGCGAGCCGCTCCTGGGCCCGATTCCAGATCTCCATGACCCTGAGCCAGCGGTCCCAGAGCTGGTCCAGGTCCTCGTTGATCCGGTCGTAGCGCTGTCTGGTTGCGCCCGCCATCGGGACCTCGAAGTCCGGGTCGGTCGACGTCATGGTCTTGTGCCTCTGTCGGAGCGAGTCGAGCTCGTCCATGAGGATCACGGCGCGCTCGCGGAATGTCCGGAACTGCTCGCGGACCACGCGGTGGAGCTCTCGGCGGCGATAGAACACCCAGGCCAGGGCTGCCAGGGCAGCCAGGACGACGCAGAGGAAGACAATGACGCGAGTGGTGAGTTCTGGCATGGTTCCTCAAGCGATCCGTGGGCCGACCGCGGGACACGCGCCTGTCAGCGTGAAAGATCGTTCATGAGTTCCCCGTCTGGCGGGTAGGCGACGGGAGCGCCCTGGGGATGACGTCAGCCTCATCCTAGCGCGAGCCGGCTCGTCCGGCAATGGGCAGAGGCCGCGCGAGCGGGTCCCGAACGGAATCGCGAGGGAGTGAGGGATCGAGGGGGTCGCCGGATGACGATATCATCGAGGAGGAGTCGCCGGTTTCGCTCGCTCCCCATTCGCCTCGGCGAGGAGGTCGCTCATGTCGGGTCCGGATACGCTTGGACGTCGGGACTTCCTGAATCAGTCCCTGGCCGCGGCGGGGGCGGCCGGGATGATCGGCTTGCCTCGCGAGGCCGCCGCGGAGGGCCGTCCCGCCGCGTCGGGCTCACGCCCGGAGCCGGCGGATCCCTCGCGGGCGGCCTCCATGCCCTGCGGACGGCTCGGTGAGGCGAAGATCAGCCGCCTCCTCCTGGGCGGGAACCTGATCGGCGGCTACATGCACTCCCGCGACCTGAAGTACGTCAACAGCCTGTTCCGCGCCTACGCGACCGACGAGAAGATCCTCGAGACCCTGGCCCTCGCGGAGCGGCACGGGATCAACACGGTCTTCGAGACCGGCGGCGACTTCGTGCGGCGCTACAACAAGGATCGCGGCGGGCGGATGCAGTTCATCCCGCACATCGAGATCAAGACAAATTGGAGCCGCATCGAGCAGGCCGATCACATCAAGCAGCAGGTGGATACCGGGGGGGTCGCCCTGTATGTCTGGGGCGTCTCGTCCGACCCTCTGGCGCGGGACGGTCAAATCGACGTCCTGGCCCGGGCCGTCGAGATGGCGAAGAAGCATGGACTTCCCGTCGGGGTCGGCAGCCACTCGCTCCAGGTCCCGATCCAGTGCGAGAAGGCCGGAGTCCCCTGCGACTTCTACGTCAAAACGCTGCATGGCGACGACTACTTCTCGGCGACCCCGAAAGAGCTTCGCAAGGAGTACATCTGGCTGGAGGGCGGCAAAGGCTGGTACGACAACATGTGGTGCCTGAACCCAGAGGAGACGATCGCGTTTATGAAGACGGTGGAGAAGCCCTGGATCGCGTTCAAGGTCCTGGCCGCAGGGGCCATCCCACCGGGCCAGGCATTCCCCTACGCGTTCAAGAACGGGGCCGATTTCATCGCCGTCGGCATGTTCGACTTCCAGGTCAAGGCCGACGCCGAGCTGGCCGAGCGGGCGATCCGCCACCATCAGAAGCGGGAGCGGCCCTGGCGTGCCTGAATTCCGGCCCGCTGGTGCGATCGTACGCTGCTGACATTCAAGGTCTGAGGGGCCGCAAAGACGTCAGGCGAGCAACAGGTCCTGAGGCTCGACGAGGGTGTCTCCGCCCACCGATTCCCTCTCGACTTCTCGGATCAGTTCGCCGGATGGGTTCGTTTCATCCTGAACGGCGAGCATGCGGGGCGAGCTCTCCCTGGCGGACGCCGGAAGTCGTCCTGGTGGGCCGGAGGTTGAGCAAGGCCCGCTTGATTTCCGGCCCGTTGAAGGCCAGGATAGGAGAGTTGACGATCCTCGGCTCGTCATGTGCGAGGATCCTGGAGCCTGGGGACCGGCTTCCTGGCCCGGTCCTGGCTCGTTCAGCCTTGGGAATATACCGTTATCCTCTCGTCACCCTGGAGCGGTCATGAAACGGTCCCTCTTCCTCGCGCTGGCACTGATCGCGACGGCCTGGTGTCAACCGGCTTCGGCCCAGTACCCCGGGAATACGAGCACTCAGGATCCGCTCGACCAGATCGAGTCGGCGCGTAACAAGCAGGGGCCTGGTTCCATCAGGCGGGCGCCTGACGCATACCGGGCCAAGCCGGGAGCCGGGAGGGACCGTTTCGGCCGAGTTGACCTGTCGGGCCGTCGGCCCGCCGGCTATCCCTCGGTTCGCGATGAGAACTGGAACGGTCGCTTCTTTCGAGGCGGTTACGACGTTGCCCGGCGGCGCGGCCGCCGCTGATCGATTGACGGCTGACACGCCGACCCGAGGAACCCTCGGGTGCTGGGCACCCGGGGTACCCGGGCCATTCCTCCCTGACCCACTCCTGCCGAAGTCGTAAGAGGGCGGACGCAGAGCCGGGCGAATCGTGGACTCGCCCGGCCTCCCTTGTATTACCGCGGGGACCCCTCGGTCCTGATCGGCCTGAACTGGAAGTCGCCCCCTTCCCAGTCGATCTGGACGCGATCTCCGGGGTTGATCGACTGCCTGAGTAGTGCGGTGGCCAGCGGGTTGGCGAGCCGCTGCTGGATCACCCGTTTCAGCGGCCTGGCGCCGTAGGCCGGATCGAACCCCTCTTCCACCAGACGATTGCGGGCCGCGTCGGTGATCTCGAGCGTCAGTTCGGCCTCGGCGAGCTGTCGCTCCAGCCGCTTGAGCTGGATTCCCACGATCTCGGCGATCTCCTTCCGGCCCAGCGGGTGGAAGATGATTGTCTCGTCGATCCGGTTCAGGAACTCGGGGAGGAACGCACCCCGGAGCATGTTCTGGACCTCGCGCCGCATGGTCGCCTCGTTCGCCGTCCCGGACAGGTCGGCGATGACCTGACTGCCGAGGTTCGAGGTCATGATGATGACCGTGTTGCGGAAGTCCACGGTGCGCCCCTGGCCGTCGGTCAGGCGGCCGTCGTCGAGCACCTGGAGCAGGACGTTGAAGACGTCGCGGTGGGCCTTCTCGATCTCGTCGAGGAGCACGACCGAGTAGGGCCGCCGGCGGATGGCCTCGGTGAGCCGGCCCCCTTCCTCGTAGCCGACGTAGCCTGGAGGGGCTCCGATCAGGCGGGCGACGTTGTGCCGCTCGCCGAACTCGCTCATATCGATGCGGACCATCGCGGCCTCGCTGTCGAAGAGGAACTCCGCCAGTGCCTTGGCCAGCTCGGTCTTGCCGACGCCGGTCGGGCCCAGGAACAGGAACGAGCCGATCGGCCGGTTCGGGTCCTGGAGTCCGGCGCGGCTGCGGCGGACCGCGTCCGCGACGGCGCGGACCGCGTCGTTCTGGTTGACCATCCGCAGGTGGATCTGGTCCTCCAGCTTCAGGAGCTTCTCACGCTCGGTGGTGAGCATCCGCGAGACGGGGATCCCGGTCCACTGACTGACGACTTCGGCGATCTCCTCGGAGTCGACCTCGCGCTTCAGGAGCCGCGAACCCGCCTTGGCGGGGCCGTCGCCGGCCGCCTCGGCCTCGGTGATCCGCTTCTCCAGGGCCTTGCGCTCGGTGTCCAGCGCGGCCAGCGCCTGAAACTGCCGCTCCTCGGGGCGCTCGCCGCGCTGCTGCATGTGGCGGATCTCGTCCCAGGTGCGGGTGTAGTCGTTCTTCACCGCCTCGAGCCGCTCGCGCACCTTCTGGATGTCGCCGAGACCGGACTTCTCCATCTCCCACTGGCGGCGCAGGTCCTGGAGCTGCTTCTCGACCTGCGAGATCTCGTCCTCGACCTCGGCCAGCCGCTCGACGGCGTGCGCCTCCTCCTCCTTCGCCAGCATCCGCTGCGCGAGCTGGAGCTGGAGCAGCCTGCGCTGGAGGACGTCGATCTCGGTCGGCACCGACTGGAGCTCCATCGAGAGCCGGCTGGACGCCTCGTCCACCAGGTCGATCGCCTTGTCGGGCAGGAACCGGTCGGTGATGTACCGGGCCGAGAGCTTGGCCGCCGAGACGAGGGCCGAGTCCTTGATCTTCACCTTGTGGTGGACCTCATACCGCTCCTTGATCCCGCGGAGGATGGCGATCGTGTCGTCGATCGAGGGCTCGCCGACGAAGACCGGCTGGAACCGCCGCTCGAGCGCCGGGTCCTTCTCGATGTGCTCGCGGAACTCGTCCAGCGTCGTGGCCCCGATGCAGCGGAGTTCGCCGCGGGCCAGCGCCGGCTTGAGCAGGTTGGCGGCGTCCATGGCCCCCTCTGCCTTGCCGGCGCCCACGACCAGGTGCAGCTCATCGATGAACAGGATGATCCGCCCTTCGGACTGGGTGACCTCCTTGAGCACCGCCTTGAGCCGCTCTTCGAACTCACCGCGGAACTTGGTGCCGGCGATCAGCGCCCCCATGTCCAGGGCGATGAGCTTGCGGTCCTGGAGCGATTCGGGGACGTCGCCCGAGACGATCCGCTGGGCGAGGCCCTCGGCGATCGCCGTCTTGCCGACGCCCGGCTCGCCGATGAGCACCGGGTTGTTCTTGGTCCTGCGGCTGAGCACCTGCACGACGCGCCGGATCTCGGTGTCCCGGCCGATGACCGGGTCGATCTTTCCCTTGCGGGCGAGCTCCACGAGGTCGCGGCCGTAGCGCTCCAGCGCCTGGTACTTGTCATCGGGGTTGGGGTCGGTGACCGACTGGCCCCCGCGGACCTTCTGCAGCGCCTTGAGAATCTCCTTCTCGTTGACGCCGATCGCGTCCAGCAACTGCTGGGCCCGGCTCTTCACCTTCACCAGGCCCATGAGCAGGTGCTCGACCGAGACGTACTGGTCCTTCATGCGGTCGGCCTCGGCCTGGGCCGTGTCCAGCACGGAGGACAGCTCGGGCCCCAGCGATTGCTCGCCGCCGGAGACCCTCGGCAGGGAGTTCAACCCCTCCTCGGCGGCCTTCAGCACCTGGGCGGGGTTCACTCCGAGCTGGCTCAGGAGCGCGCGGATGACCTGCTGATCGGGATCGAGCAGGGCGGCCAGGAGGTGCATCGGCTCGAGCCGCTGGTGTCCCCGCTCGCGGGCGATCGCCTGGGCCGCCTGGACGGCCTCCTGGCTCTTGTGGGTCAATTTGTCGAAACGGAATGCCATGTGGCCCCCTTCCCCGGGCCCGCGTCCGGGGCCCGTCGCCTCTCACCCCACGTCGTCGGACTCTCCCCGAAGGATGGTACGCTCTATCATGAAACAATGTTCATGTTCGCACGAAAAAGGGGACAGACTTCGCGATCGGGCGAGGCCTGTCCCCTTGATGGACCGGGAGCGTCGAGCGGGCCGCGGGCGCGGCCCGCGTTCACTTCTTCTCTTCGAACTCGACGTCGATCACGTCGTCGGACTTGTGCCCGTCGGCCCCGTTCGCGGGGCCGGCCGATCCGGCGCCGCCGCCGGGCGACGCCCCCGCCCCGGCCGAGGCGCCCCCGGCCCCGGTCGACGCGTACAGATGCTCGGCCATCGCCTGGCTGGCCCGCTGGAGCTCATCCACGGCGCGGGTA
The DNA here is from genome assembly GCA_046349995.1 of Isosphaeraceae bacterium. Taxonomy (GTDB): domain Bacteria; phylum Planctomycetota; class Planctomycetia; order Isosphaerales; family Isosphaeraceae; genus Aquisphaera. The sequence continues at coordinate 8,394 of JAXMBE010000013.1, forward strand.
ATGGCCGCCGGGTCGTCGCCGCCCTTGGCCTCGTTGACCTTGTCCATGGCCGCCCTCAGCGCTCCCCTGTCGGATTCGCTGAGCTTGTCCTTGTTCTCCTCGAGCAGCTTCTCCATCTGGTAGACCTTCTGCTCGGCGGTGTTGCGGGCCTCGGCCAGCTCGCGACGCTTCTTGTCGTCGCTGGCGTGCGACTCGGCATCCCGCTTCATGCGCTCGATCTCGTCCTTGCTGAGGCCGCCGGACGACTCGATCTTGATGGTCTGCTCCTTGCCCGTCCCCTTGTCCTTCGCGGTGACGTTGAGGATGCCGTTGGCGTCGATGTTGAACGTGACCTCGATCTGGGGCACGCCCATCCGCGCCGGCGGAATGCCCTCGAGGTTGAAGTCGCCGAGGAAGCGATTGTCGGCGGCCATCGGCCGCTCGCCCTGGTAGACCTTGATCGTCACGGCCGTCTGATTGTCCTCGGCGGTCGTGAAGACCTCCTTCTTCTCGGTCGGGATCGTGGTGTTGCGGGGCACGAGCGTGGTCATCACGCCGCCCTTGGTCTCCAGGCCCAGCGAGAGCGGAGTGACGTCGAGCAGCAAGACCTCCTTGACGTCGCCGGTGAGCACCGCGCCCTGGATCGCCGCGCCGACGGCCACCACCTCGTCGGGATTGACCCCCTTGTGGGGATCCTTGCCGAAAACGTCCCTGACGATCTGCTGCACCCTTGGCATGCGGGTCGACCCGCCGACGAGGACGACCTCATCGATCTGGCTCGGCTTGATCTTGGCGTCGTCGAGGGCCTTGAGGACCGGTCCCCGGCAGCGCTCGAAGAGATGGTCGGTGAGCTTCTCGAACTGGGCCCGGGTGATGGTCATCGTCAGGTGCTTCGGCCCGCTGGCGTCTGCCGTGATGAACGGCAAATTGATGTCGGCCTGGGCCTGGAACGACAGGTCCTTCTTGGCCTTCTCGGCGGCTTCCTTGAGCCGCTGGAGGGCCATCTGGTCCTTCCGCAGGTCGATCGACTGCTCCTTCTTGAACTCGTCGGCGATGTAGTTGATCAGGGCCTCGTCCCAGTCGTCGCCGCCCAGGTGGGTGTCGCCGTTGGTCGAGAGCACCTCGAAGACGCCGTCGGCGACGTCCAGGATCGAGATGTCGAACGTGCCGCCGCCGAGGTCAAAGACCGCGATCTTCTCGTTCTTCTTCTTGTCCAGCCCGTAGGCCAGGGCCGCGGCCGTCGGCTCGTTGATGATTCGCTCGACCTTCAGGCCGGCCACCTCGCCGGCGTCCTTGGTCGCCTGGCGCTGGCTGTCGTTGAAATAGGCCGGGACCGTGATGACCGCCTTACGGACCTTGTGGCCCAGGTAGCTCTCCGCGGCCTCCTTCAGCTTGCGCAGGATGAGGGCCGAGATCTCAGGCGGCGTGTAGTCCTTGTTGTTCACGTGGACCTTCACGAAGTCGCTGGCCCCGCCGACGACCTCGTAGGGGATCATCTTCTCCTCGGAGCGGACCTCATCGTGCCGGCGGCCCATGAACCGCTTGATCGAGTAGACCGTGCCCCGCGGGTTGGTGATCGCCTGCCGCTTCGCGGGATCGCCCACCAGGATCTCCCCCTTGGAGGTGAACGCCACCACCGAGGGGGTCAGCCGGCTCCCCTCCTGGTTCGGGATCACGGTCACGTCGCCGCCTTCCATCACCGCGACCACGCTATTCGTGGTCCCCAGGTCGATCCCGATGATCTTCTCGCCTTCCGCCACGACCAATCTCCTTTCCCGAAGCTGCGGTGATGAGACGCTGCGCAGGGGAACGACGCCCCGCGGCTCGATTCACCCCACCGGGATCTCGCGAGCAGACAGGCGGATCAAGCATTCATGCCTGGATCGCATGCTTCTCACAAATCCCATCGACGAAAGAGTCCAGGGCAAGGCCCATGCCATTGCATCAAGAAAATCAAGAGGCGACTCGTAAATGCAGTGTGGTGCTCTCTTTCCGAAATACGAGCCGGCCGGACCCGGACGCCTTCAACCAAGCTTGACTGCCAAAACGGCACTAGACTTCTGAAGGACAAAGACGGACTGCAAAAATGGCACCCAGCGGTTGCTCGCCGGAGAGAGTCCGTCCCGTAGACATTCATTACCACATCATACACCGACACGGATCGACCGGGAATTGTCCCCGGGCCGGGTTCGGCATGAAAACGCTTGACAGGCCGTCACCGTTCTTGTAATTACTTATCGCTCTGCATGTTGCGTCTGATCGTACCGGCCCTTTCCGGGTGGCTCTTCTCGCGCTGGATAGACCGATGGCCCGTAAGCCCGCCGCGACCAATCGACACCCCACCGGATCCAGGGGGACGCCCACCGAGTCAGCCGACTCGAAGCGATCCCCAACCCTGGCGAGCCTGCGCGGTGAGATCGACCAGCTCGACCTCGACATCGTGAAACTGTTGAACCGTCGTGCCGAGATCGCAACCCAGATTGGACAGATCAAGCACAATCAGGGCCTCGAAGTCTGGTCGGCCGCACGCGAGGATGAGGTCATCGCGCGAGCCTTGGCGGCCAGCCAGGGGCCCCTCCCGGTCGAGACCCTGCGCCTCATTTTCCGCGAACTGATGAGCGGGTCGCGTTCGCTCCAGCGCACGCTTCGGGTCGCCTGTCTGGGCCCCAAGCACAGCTATAGCTACCTCGCGGCGGTGGCGAAGTTCGGCGAGGCCGTCGAGCATGTCCCGGTGGGCTCGATCTCCGCGGTATTCGAGGAAGTGAACCGCCGTCACGTCCAGTTCGGCATCGTCCCGCTCGAGAACTCCACGGACGGCCGAATTGCCGACACCCTCGAGATGTTCACCAAGCTGCCAAATCTCAAGATTCGTGCCGAGGTCCGGCTGCGCATCCATCACTGCCTGCTGGGCAGGTGCGACTGGGGCGACGTGCGCCGGATCTACTCGAAGTCCCAGGCCCTCTCCCAGTGCCGGCACTGGCTGGGTAAGAACCTGCCGCAGGCCTCGAAGATCGAGGTGGTCTCGACGGCCGCCGCTGCGGAGCTCGCACAACGCGAGGAGTTCGCCGCCGCCGTCGCCAGTCGGGCTGCCGCCCAGGCCTATCGGCTCAATGTCCTGGCCGAGAACATCGAAGACCAGGTGTTTAACATCACCCGGTTCGCCGTGATCGCCGAGGTCGCCGAGGAACGCACCGGACGCGACAAGACGACCCTCATGCTACGCCTGCCGAACCAGGCCGGCTCGCTGCTCCGCGCGATCTCCTCGTTCGAGAAATTCGGGGTTAACATGACGTGGATCGAGTCGTTCCCGACCGCGAGCCAGCCGGGCGACTCGAATCCCTCCTATCTCTTCTTTTTGGATATCGAGGGCCATCAGGCCGACCCCGACGTGCAGAAGGCCCTCGAATCGGTCCGCAAGAAGTGCGAGCGTCTCGATATTCTGGGGTCCTACCCGCGCAGCCAGATCATCGAGACCTGACCGCCTGCCCGTCGGCCCACGATCCTCCCTCCACCCGCTCCATCACCCGGAAGACCATGTCGGTCATTAGGCGCCCGCCATCCTGGCGAAGCGATCCGGCCTGAACGGCTCCGATCAACGGGTCCCGGCCGCGGGCGGGGGATCCAGCTTGACGCGGACGGCGGAACGAGTCGACAGCCGATCGATGGCGGCCCTGCTCTCCGCGTCTCCCGGGTCATCCCTGAGGATGAGCCGATGCCACGCCAGGGCTTCCTCGAGCCTCCCCGTGCGCTCGCGGAGGAGGGCGATCCGGCGATAGAGCTCGGGATTGGGCCCCATTCCCAGCGTCGTGTCGCCCTTGACCTGATGATAGAGCGGCAGGAGCTCGAGCTGGGCGGACTGGGCGTCGCGGAACTGCTGCTCGAGCCGGCGCGCCTCGGCCCCCCTCCCTCTCAGGTGCAGGACCCGAAAGAGTCGGTAGAGGACCTGCGTGTCGGCCGGGTCGTGCTCCCTCGCCCGGAGTAGCAGATCCTCGGCCCTGGCCCAGTCGCGCCGGTCCTGGGCGACCATCCCGAGGTAGCGGAGGAACCGTGGATCGCCGGAAATCGAGGTCGGCAGACGTTCCACCGTCCGGGCAAGCTCCTCAGGACGTGTCGCCCGTTCGAGACCGGCCAGCAGGGCATCCCAGGCTTCCCGCGCGCCCGGATGGCGATCGACCGCGCGGCGCAGGATGTCGAGCCCCCTGTCGAAATGGTCCTCGCCGACCTCCGCCCGACCGAGGGCGAGCGTCGCGTGGAGGTCCTCCGGGTGTTCGAGGACGGCGGGCTCGAACGTATTGATGATGGTGAAGGCGATGATCGGTTGCGCGTCCTGCCGGAGCAGCTCCAGGAGCAATTGGACGCGATCGCGCGGGTCGGGCTCAGAGGCGTGCAGCGCCAGGCCGAGCTGCTCGGCATCACGTCGCCTGCCTTCAACGTAGTAGAGCCCCAGCAACGCCCACCCCGCCTCGGGGACGAGGGGGTCAAGCTCCAGGGCCGACTTCCACGCCGACTCCGCGCGGACGTAATCTCGAAGCGCCGAGTACGCCTTGCCCTCGTTCAGCCGCACGACCGCCCGCTGCGACTTGTCGACGACACGCACCCGCTTCAGGTGCTCGAGCGCCTGCCTCGGCTTCTGGTCCTCGCGGGCCAGGGCGACCTGTGCCATCAGCATGTGTGCCTGGGCACTGTCGGGCTGGGCACGGAGGAACTCCTCGAGCCGTCGTTCGGCCTCGTCAAACCGCCTTGCGTCGAGCAGGGCGTCCATCCCTTCCAGCGTCGGAGCCGGCCTGAGGGCGTTCGCGAACAGGAACGCGGCCGCCGCGAGGACGAGGGCTGCGACGCCCAGGCCCAGGAGCGTGGGCACCTTTCCGCTCATCGCAGCGGCCTCGGGAGTGCGTCCTCCGGCGCCCGGGGTTGCCCGGGCATCTCGCCCATCCCGCCGGCCTGGGGCTTCTCGGTACGGAGGGCCGTCGCGCGCGCCTCGAAGGATGCCGCCTCGGCGGCTTTCCCCTGCAGGCGGAGGGCCTGCGCCAGGCTGTAGTTCGCTTCAAGGGAATTGGGTCCCAGCCGGGCCGCGTTGCTGAGCAGGTCGACGGCCTCGGCGATCCGCCCGCGGGCCAGGGCCAACCGTCCCAGGTCGAGCCAGGCGTTGAGCTCCCCCGGATTGGTCCGCACCGCCTCGCGCCAGCATCGCTCGGCGTCGTCTGGACGTCCGACCTGGTTATAGCAGAGACCGAGTAACTCCCGCAGCCCGGCGTCTTCAGTCTGCTCCAACGCATGCAGGAGGTAGTCCTTCGCCTCGTCGCCTTTCCCCTGCGCGAGCAGGTCGATCGCCAGGTGGTTCCAGAAGAGCGTCGCGGGCAGGGGCATCGACTTGAGCCCCGGGTCGATCGCGAGCACGCGCTCGAAGTCCTCTTCGGCCTGAGCGTAACGCCGGGCGACGTGGTGACCGATCCCGGAGAGCGTCCGGCCCGCCACCTCCTCACCGGGCAGGGCCATCAGCCGCTCTCCCAGGCTGGAGATCGCGGAGTAGCGATTCTGACTGATCAGCACGGCTGCCATCCGCTTGATCGCCAGCGCGTCGTCGGGTTCCTTCTCCAGCAACTGCTGGTAGTTGAAGAAGGCCTGCTCCGGCTCCTGGAGCATGATCAGCCCGTAGGCACGATCGTGAAGGTCGGCCTTCTCCAGCGGGCCGGCGCGGGCGAAGTGGTTCTCGGCCCGGCGCGGTTGCCCGAGCCGCGCAGCGCATCGGGCCGCGAGCAGGGAGGCGTGCCGATCGCCGGGGTACTCTTTCAGGAATTTCTCGGCGGTGCGGATGGCCGCGCGGAAATCGCCTCGATCGAATTCGGCCCGGGCTCGACCGAGGGGATCGGACGACCAAGCGAACCTCAGGATGGCCGCCACGGCGAGGCCGCCGAGGAGGAGAACAAACCATCCCGCCCGACGTGAGGTTCGGCTCAGGCGCGGCTGTGAGGACGGGGAACGCTTGATCGGAGGGCTCATGCCCTGAGGATCGGGCGACACGAAGGGGTCTGTCAAGTCCGACGACGGCCGGCCCCAGGGTGAGCCTGGAGGCGGCCGTCGTCACGAATCAGCCCGCACCGGAATGCACGAACCATGTCTGTGGATCAGAACGCGTCCGCGCTGACGACCTCGCCACCGGCGACGGTCGCGATGGCGTACCAGGGGGCGTAGGCCACGCTGTTCTTGACGAACTTGACAGACCCGTCCATGAACAGCACGTTCACGCCGCCCGGGTGCCAGGAGCTCGCCGCCACCATGGTCTGCGTCGCACCGGCGTAGTCCTGGTTGCTGGACGTGCCGGGATAGCTATTCACCCCCGTCCAGTAGCAGGAACGGCGGTTGGGGGTCTGCGTGTGGGAGTAGATGTTGTGCCCGCCCGAGAGGGCGAACTCACCCTTCCACCAGTACTGCGGGCCGCCGGGGCTGTTCTGGCAGTCCTGCGCGGCGAGCCAGTCCGGCGGCGCGGAGCCGGGCGTGACCACCTGGTTGACATACTTGTTCCAGGCCGGCCCGTCGAAGACCGTGTCCAGGCCGGTCCCGAGCTGGCCCTCGAAGCTCTGGATCGACTCACTCAGGATGGCCGTATTGCTCGTGCCGTCGGTGAACGAGGCGATCTTGATGACCTTTGATGCGCAGGGCCCGTTGGGCAGGTTGTAGTCGATCGCTCCGGGCGAATAGGACGGGCCGTTGACCATGCCGCCCGTGAACCAGCGGCCGGTGCCGACGTTCCAGTAATAGCTCGTGGTGCTGATCAGTCGGTTCGCCCCGCCGATCAGGAACTGGTTGTTGCCGCCGTTGTGCCCGTCGGAGGGGCACAGGAAGGCGCTGACGTAGGTGATATTGGCCGTTGCATTGGCCCGGCCGTAGTCGCCGGCCCACACCTGGTTGTCCATCGGCGCTTCATTCCAGGCCCCGCCGGGCGAGACGCCGCGGACCGCGTAATTGAAGTTGATCGAGTTGTAAACCTGGTTCTGCTCCAGGAACGGGAGGATGCGGCAGAGCACCCCCTGGTCCTGGTAGGCGGCGCCGACGGCCCCGATCGTCGCGGACGGGGGTGCCGCGTCATTGGCGCTGACGTAATTGTGGACGGCCAGGCCGATCTGCTTCATGTTGTTGATGCACTGGGCGCGCCGGGCCGCCTCGCGCGCCGACTGCACGGCGGGCAACAGCAGCGAGATGAGCACTGCGATGATGGCGATGACCACCAGAAGCTCGATGAGGGTGAAGCCTCCGGATCGGGCGTGTCGATTCACGTTGCCTCCTGTTTTCAGTGCGTGAGGAAGTGATACGGAAAACGAACTCTTGAGGTACTTCCGATGCCGGAGACGGCCGGTCCGCCAGCCTCGCCAGGGGCCCGTCCGTCGGGGCTTGGAGTCAGGATCGGCGGCACGAATCACTCCGCCTTCTCGGCCGCCTTGGCCTTCGCCTTCTCCGCGGCAGCCTTCTGGCGGGCCTCCGCCTTCTTCTCGGCGGCGGAGACCCTCCGCGTCTTTGCCTTGCGTTCGGCGTAGGAGAGATTCGGGTCCTCCGGCGGGGGAGCCGGCGGCGCCGTCCGCGTGAAATCCGCGTTGTTATCCTGCTGGAAGCAGCCGGGGCCCAGGGTCGTGGCCGCGAGCCCAATCAGGACGAATAATGCCTTCAACGACCAGTGCGTCGCTCGCTTCATCAATCGCCTCGGTCATGGGGTCTTCGAATCGTCTTTCGTCGTCGGACCGACGCTTGGCCCGATAGGGCCCGGAGCCCCTCTGCCGCCGTTCTCCTGGGGACTCGGCGGCAGCTTCGCCCCTTCCGGAGCCTGGAAGAGGACCTTTCCGGACGAATCGGTCATCGTCAGGCTGGGGGAGCCGTCACGGGTGACGGCCATCAGGATGCCGCCCTTCTTCTTCTCGCCCATCAGGTGGACCAAGGCCTCGCCGTTCTCCCCCATCCGGAAATCTGCACGCGTGCCCCCGCGGTCGTAGAACGCGATGCCCGCGGACCCCCCGTCCTGGGGGTACACATAGACTCCCAGCTTGCAGTTGAGGTCCAGGTCGAGGAAGAAGATGTTGGGGTAGCCCCACTTGTCGTTGTCGGCGAACACGACCCGCTGGTTGTGCCGGTTGTACAGGCCAAAGTCCTTGGACTCGAGCTTCTTGGGCATCGCGGAGCCGAACACCAGCCTGGGGTCGAGCACATCAGACCGGATCAGGTACGCGACGCCCCCCGCCCCGAGGATCAGGAATGTGAGCGTGTACCAGAGTATGTTCAATTCGCGCTGGGTCCGCTTCAGGCGACGTGAAAGCGCGCCCAATTGCCCTTCAAGCTGCGCGAGCCGGTCGTCCGGAAGGTCCGTCTGCGGATTCGGCATCCTTGGGTTCTCTGAACGAGGCGATGAATGGCAAACCAAGAGCGATGGCGTCCAGGTCAGGGCCGGCCGATCGGCGCGAGTTCCGTGGGACACCGGGCGGGGGCCGACTGCCCCACGGCCTTCGTGAGGCGTCGGCACGATCGAGGATAACCGGGGCGCAACGAGTGAACCAACAACCCGTCGCAACGCCAAATCGAACAGCCAAGCTCTGAGGAGGGCATAGGCTAAGCGGATGAAACGATTTTAGCAAACGAAATTTTCGAGAAGATGGCTGCCCGAGGCCTCCAGGCAAGAGCGAATGCGTGCATGGCTTTTCGCTGGATGGGAACCGCCGTTAGGACCCGATGCCGTCGTGCGGTGGCTGTGGCCAGATGCATCGGACCTCCTGAAGGCTTGACCAGCAGGTGCTTGCTTTTCCAGAATCATCTCCTCCGCCGAAGGCGAGGGGGAATCGGGGCAAGTCGATGGTGATTCTCGATCGAATCGGGGCGGGACGGGCTGTGGGCTTCCTCCTCGGCCTGCTCGTCCTGGCAGGGACGTGGTCGGTCTGGTCCAGCTGGCGACGCTCGACTGACCCGCTGGCCGAGGGCCTCGTCGCATACGGGCGCGGCGACTGGAAGGCAGCGGCGGCCGCCGCACGAAGCGTCCTGGCAGCCAGGCAGGTCGACTCGACGGCACTGAGGACGCTGGCTCGCTCCTACGCCCGGCTGGACCGCGATTCCGACGCCGAGGCGCTCTATCGGCGGCTCGGGACCGGCCGGATGGAGGCCGAGGACCTGTTCCTGCTCGGGCGAGGACTGCTCCGCACCGATCGGACGGGCCCGGGGGTCGTCGCCCTTCAGGCCGCCCTGGATGCGGACCGCGATCACGCGGAGACCCTCGACGAGCTGGCCCGCCACCTGGGGCGCGAGGGCCAGACGTACTCGGCGATCGAGCTGGCCGGGCGGCTCTCCCGACAATCGGGCTGGGAGGTCAGGGGGCGCACCTTGCTCGCTCCGCTGCTGGACCGGATCCAGGACAGTCTGCCGGCGGCCGACGCCCTGACCGAGGCGCTCCGGAGAGATCCCGACCTGCGGGGAGCGAGCATGACACCACCGGCCGCCACCAGGCTGCTGGTGTCCTCTCTGCTCGCGGCGGGGAAGGTCGGGGAGGCCGATCGCGTGCTCTCCGCCGGAAGTGAGGCAATCCCGACGGCCGAGCGGGCATGGCTTCTCAGCCGAATCCGCCTGCGCCAGGGCCGGATCGACGAGGCAAAGGCCGCTCTGGACGCCGCGGAGGGTGTCTCGGAAGAGGATCCGATGCGCAAGGACCCGTCGCCGTTCGTCGGCGCCGCGGCCTGCGCGCCCTGCCACGCGCGGAACTACAGTTTCGAGCAGCACAGCCGCCACGCGACCTCGATGGTCAAGACGGCCGATCTGGGTAAAGTCCACTGGCCCGAGGGGCCGCTGATCGACCGCGATCATCCCGAGGTCCGCCACGAGTTCCGCCGCTCCGGAGGTGCTGTCAACTTCTCGACCAGGATCGGTAAGCGGGATTACGAATCGCTCCTCCTCTACGTCATGGGATCGAACCATCAGGGCCAATCTTTCCTGGCGCGAGACGACGAGGGGACGGTTCGCGAGCTGCGTATCTCGCGCTACCCGACGGCACCGGAATGGGATCGGACGAGCCAGCACCCCGCCAGTCCGCCGGACGAGCGGGGCTTTCTCGGGCGCCCGCTGATCCCTGCGATGTTCCCGGAATGTCTCCAATGCCACGCGACCAACGCACGATCGGCCCTGGAGCCGGCATCCCGGCCCGAGGGCGCCGACCGCGGGATCGGCTGCGAGCGCTGTCACGGCCCGGGCGAGAACCACATCCTCGCTGTGAACGCGAAGCTCCCGGATCTCGCGATCGCCCGGCCGCGGCTCGCCAGCGGCCCGCAGGTGATGGCCCTGTGCGGCGAATGCCACCGGGCCCCCCCCCTGACACCACCGGACACCCCTGACTTCATCCGCTTCCAGTCACCTAACCTCGCCCAGAGCCGCTGCTACACCGAAAGCGAGGGCGAACTGACGTGCGTCACGTGCCACAACCCGCACAAGGACGCGCACCAGGACACGAAGCTATACGAGGCGGTCTGCCTCCAATGCCATCCGTCACCGTCCTCCACCAGGCTCGACGCCGCTGCGACTACCGGACGGAAGACCAGAGCGCCTTGCCCCATCCGTCCCAGCGGCGATTGCCTGAGCTGCCACATGCCGCGCGTCCGAGACACGGTCCCACGCTCCGTGTTCACGGACCATTTCATCCGGACGCACGAACACACGCGGCCTCGCTAAATGGGGGGCGTCCTGTTCCTGAGCGGGCGGTTCTGCGGAGTGTACACCCGACCCCGTGCCGTCACACGCTGGCCGGCCTTGTCGGAACGTGGGTGATGGCACGAAAGAGTGGCCCCCGCCCCTTCCATGTCGCTGAGAGAACCTCCTGCGAGCGATCGCTCGACAGCCCTCCATCCGCTCTGGCTCTCGGACCGAGTGCCAAATCTCCTCCGCCTGCGCGTCCTACCCCCCCCGGAGGACCTGCTCGTCGTTGTGCAGGGCTGATATCCCTGTCTGTCCGGGACGAAGGAATTCGGTATAACGCTGTATAAGGAGGGGATAACCGCCTTAAAAGTGTTGTTTCTACAGAACACGCTTATCACAGCGAGATTCGCCGAAAACGGACGAACTCCATGACACGGTTGCACGAGCGTCGTGGAGGCAGCAATACGCGTGTGGTCGGCTCAGCATGTCTCGGGGCGAAATAAGTTGACCTCCGCGCGGCGAATCCGCATCGACCCAGCGAACAGTGCGGTTGGCAGGTTTCCGGGAGACGATGATGGCAGGAAGGCGTCGATGGATCGCAGGTAGTGTCGGCATTGTCGCTATCCTGATCGGAATCGGCGTCTTCGGGCGAGTCAGGATTCCCGGGGGAGACGCGCTCGGAGCGGCGGAGACGGCTTACGCGCGGCGCGAGTGGGAGCAGGCGGCCGCAGGAGCCCGAGCTGTACTCAAGTCGACTCCCTCCGAGCCCGGTGCATTGAAGATCCTGGCCCGTGCCACGGCTCGCCAGGGTAAGGACGAGACCGCAAAGGCGATCTACCTCCGGCTGGGAAGGGAATCCATGGACGCGGAGGACTTCCTCCTGCTGGCCTGGATCTTCTCCCGCGGCGATCAAAAGAGTCTTGCCCGGTCATCCCTGGAAGTCGCCCGGCAGTTAGAGCCCGAGAACTCCGAACTCCTCGAGACGCTGTTCCGCTTCGAGCTCGATGACCGAGCCCTCAGCCAGGCGGCCGCGGATGCGGACCGCCTCAGCCGACAGCCCGGCTGGGAAGTACGCGGCATGGTGGCCCTCGCCGAGGTCAAGCACTTGCTCCACGAGCCGGGCGCTTCGGTCGAGTTGCTCCGTCGGGCTCTCGACCTCGACCCGGAGCTGCGCGGCTGTCGGGTGTCGCCCCGGAATGCACGCCGGCTCCTCGCGACCTGCCTCCTGGAGACCGGCAGTCCGTCCGAGGCTCGGGCCGAGCTCGAAGCACTCCTGGCAGCCGGTGCCGATGCCGAGCTGTCCTGGCTGCTCAGCCGGGCGCTGCTGATGGAGAAGCGGACCGCCCAGGCAGCGGAGGTCGCGCAGCAGGCTCGCTCCCAGGGCGTTGATGATCCGATGCGATCCGAGCCGGCCCCGTTCGTGGGTGCAGCGTCTTGCGAATCCTGCCATCCCCGGGAATACAGGGCGCTGGGGCAGAGCAATCACTCCCGAACGTTGCTCCGGGGCAAGGAACTGGAGCACCTCCCGTGGCCCGTCGAGCCGTTGCTGGACGGCTCCAATCCCGGTGTTTCCCATGAGTTCGCGAGGACCGACCGGGGGATCGAATTCCGGACGAAGGTCGATCAGCAGGCCTACGCCGCAATCGTCGAATATGCGATGGGCTCGACCCATCAGGGGAGATCGTTCGTCGGCCGCGAGCCGGGTGGACGGGCGCGGGAGCTGCGGATCTCGCAGTATCCGCGCGAGCCGATCTGGTCGTTGACCATGGATCACCCGGACAGGGCGACGGATCCCTCGGACTATGTCGGGCGGGCGCTCGATCAGGAGACATTCCGCAGGTGCCTGAACTGCCACTCAACGAACTTCCAGGCAATCCAGCACTCCCAGGGCAAGCCCGAGGCCCTGGATCCCGGCATCGGCTGCGAGCGCTGCCATGGACCAGGGGGACACCACCGGGCGGCCGTCGAGGCCGGCTTCCCGGAGCTGGCGCTCGTCCGGCCGAAGCGAGCCCGCGCCGATCAGGTCACGGGCCTTTGCTCCCAGTGTCACTCCCCGCCCACCACCATGGACCTGTCCGATCCGCGGGCGATCCGCTTCCAGGGCCCGACCTTCTCCCGGAGTCGTTGCTACACCGAGAGCGGCTCGTTCAGTTGTGTCAGCTGCCACAACCCGCACCGCAACGCCGGCCGCAATCCCACTGAATATGAGGCGATCTGCCTCAAGTGTCACCCTTCAAGTTCGAACCAGGAGAACGAGAGGGTAGCTGACCTTCCTGGAGGAAGGACCTGGGTACCCTGCCCGATCCGTCCCGACGGAGACTGCCTGAGCTGCCACATGCCGCGCGTCCGCGACGTGGTCCCCCGCTCCATGTTCACGGACCATTATATCCGGATCCGACCGAAGCCTTCGGCTCGCTGATCAGCAGCCTTGCCTATTCGAGAATCAGCGCCAGGGGACCCTCTCGCTGCACAACGCTCCCGACGATCGCGGAGGCGGCAGCCCCGCGGGCGCGGAGCTGCTCGACGAGCGCCGGCGTGTGTTCGGGCGCCACGGCCATCAGCAGGCCGCCGGAAGTCTGGGCGTCGAAGACGAATTCGAGCCGCACGGGATCGACCGACGTGCCGACCCGGATCCGGCCCTCCAGGAACTTGCGATTACTTGTGTTGGCGCGGTTGTAGAACTGCGGGATCGCCAGGGGCCCGGCACCCTCAATCATGGGAAGGCCGGCGACGTCGATCCGGAACGTGAGCCCCGCCCCTTCGGCCATCTCGCAGGCGTGGCCGGCCAGACCGTAGCCGGTGACGTCGGTGAGGGCGTGGACCCCGCCGGAGGCACGCAGGGCGTCGCGGCCGATCGCATTGAGTTCGATCATCTGGGCGACGGCCCGTTCCATGACCGGTCGGGGGCATTGTTCGCGCTTGGCGGCGGTGGTGATGAACCCGGTCCCCAGCGGCTTGGTCAGAACAAGCAGATCGCCGACCCGCGCGCCCGGCGTTCGTGAGCAGCTCTGCGGGATCGACCAGCCCGGTGACGCTGAGGCCGAACTTGATCTCCTTGTCGCGGACCGTGTGGCCTCCGAGTGTCACCGCACCCGCGAGGCTCACCCGGTCGGCGGCCCCGCGGATGATCTCGCCCAGCACCTCCAGCGGAAGCTCGTCATCGGGGAACGCCGCGATGTTCAGCGCGGTCAGGGGCCGCCCGTTCATCGCGTAGACGTCGGAGAGTGCATTCGCCGCCGCGATCTGGCCGAACGTGAAGGGGTCGTCCACCAGGGGCGGGAAGAAATCGAGCGTCTGGACGAGCGCCAGGTCCGGACGCAGGCGGTAGACGCCCGCGTCGTCCATCGTCTCCGTGGCCACCAGGACGTTGGGGTCGGCAAGCCGCCCCGGCCCGTCGCGCAGGACCTGCGCGATCCCCGTCGGGGAGAGCTTGCCCGCTCACCCCGCACAGTTGGCGTAGTCGGTCAGCCGCTTCATCCGTCCCGACATCCGTGGCGACCTCTCTCCACGCCTTGGCGAGGGTCAGGAATCCAGGGCCTTGCCCACCGCGTCGACCATCATCTGTTCGTCGGGGAAACGGCCCGTCTCGAGCTTCGAGTACAGGCGCTTGCCACCGACGGTCAGCTCGAAGCATCCCCCCTTCGAGGGGATCAGGACGTACCGGCTGATCGCCTGCTTGTATCGGGGCAGCAGCTTGGCCGTCAGACTGACGGCCTGGGGCTCGTAGTTTCAAAGCGCGCAGTATTCAAGGGTCACTTCCATCGTCGCTCTCCTTTCTCCGCCGGCCGCCTCGGGCGCGGCGTCGTGGCGGGACCGCGCCCGGCGGCCGGATCGGAAGCCGGGCTGTACGCATCGTATCGTATTCGGCCGGTCAAGCGGGAGGCTCGAGCGAGACGGCCGAGCCCTTCTCGGCGGATTGATGCCGACCCGGGGGCCCGACCGGGTGCCGCTCGCCGCCGGGCGAACGCGGATCGGCTCGATCCCCGACGGCTGGGGCGGCTTCGGCGCCGTCCGGTAAGGGGGACTGCCAGTCCACGCTCATCAGCTCGGCCCACTTGTCCAGCTCCGGGAACGACTGGAGGACCAGCTTCAGGCTGACCGTGATCGGCATGGCGAGGACGAGTCCGATCAATCCCCAGAGATAGCCCCAGAACAGGCAGGCGATGAGCACGGTCGTGCCGTTCAGGTCGAGCGAACGGCCCATGACGAGGGGGGTCACGACGTAACCCTCGATGCCGAGCACCGCCAGATACATCGCCGCGACGATCAGGGCGTCGCCGATCGATCCCGTCTGACCCAGCGCGATCAGGGTCGGCAGCGCCCCGCCGATGAGCTGTCCCACGTAGGGGATGAAGTTCGTCAGCGCCGCGACCAGCCCGAGGGCGAGGGCGAAATGCACGTCGAGGAACCAGAGCCCGGCCGCGATCACCATCCCGAGACCCAGGTTGATCAGCGTCCGGGCAACGAGATAGGCGCGGATCTTCTGGGTGACCTGGGTCAGCATCTCGACGACGGCCCCCTGCTCCCCGGTCGACTTGGCGAAGAACCGGATCACCTTGTTCGTCAGCATCGGGCCTTCCACCAGGAGGAAGATCACGAGGACGAGCACGATGAACCCCTGGATGACCCAGAGGCTGAAGTCGGACAGCCCGTAGGTCAGCTTCTCGATCAGCAGGGCGCTGTTGGTGTCGCCGAGGCGGTCGATCGTGCCGGGTTCCGGCAGGATGGCACGGAGGTAGGGCTTGTCCCGGATCAGGTCGTTGATCCGGGCGCTCACGCCCCCGGCGAGCCGCTCGAGGTCGGCGGGTAGCGTGTGCGCCGCGCGGAACAGCCCCTCGGCGGTGAGGCTCGCGACGTAGAGCCCGCCCAGGACGAGCAGAAGGAACAGGCCGAACGCTCCCAGCGGGCCGAAGGGGAGCCAGCGGCGGATGAAGCTCGCCAGGGGCGAGAGCATGCAGGCCAGCACCATGGCCAGACTGATCGGGATGAGGATGGTCTTCAGGAGCGCCAGCGCCGCGATGACCGCGAGCACGGCGAGGACCACCAACGATGAGGCCGCGTAGCTGCTTGGGCGCTCCAACCCGAATTCCCCGATCTGGCGACTTGAACTCGACGGACAGGACGGAGGTGCGCTCCGAAACCCTATCATTCAGCCTGACGGTCGGTCTGACAAGTGCCCGTCGCATGCGACTCCATCAGCCGCCTCCATTCGCTGGAGGGTCGCGAACCGGCGCAGCAAGCTGCGGAGAGTCGTCACCGCCTGTTCCGGAGCGCGGGCCGTGGCCCCCTCGCTCGGGGTGGCGACCGCTGACGGCCCGAACCACGACAACCGGACGGGCCAGCCGGCCTGCTCGGCGGTGCGATTGAACCGCTCCGCTGTCCGCAGTCCCCAGACGACGCCCCAGTGATCACGGAACCAGAACCAGAGACGGGCCAGCGGCTCGCCCGCAGACGCCGGTCTCCCGGTGCTTCGGTGCGCCAGCCAGGAGCCGACTGCCAGGCTCAAGGCCACCAGTTGCCACGTCATCGCGAGGGCACGGGGCGACCAGTCCGGGCGCGTCAGTCCCAGGTACTCCGCGGCGAGCCCCAGGCCGAGGACCGCCGCGCCAGGGCCGTAGCGCGTCGGCAGGAAGTTCGTCACGCCGGCAAGCACGAGCACTCCGTAGAAGAGGTTCCACGGCGAGTCGAGCCGGAACTGACCGGCCGCCTGCCCCCGGCGCACCCTCCCCGACAGCTCGAGCCCGGGAATCAGGAACACGACGATCAGGAGCGCCATCAGCACGGCCCACGCGCCACCGCCGGGATTCCGCGCCCCCAGGACCGAGACCAGAGCCGCGAGCACCGCGAGCACCGTCATGTAGGTCATCCGGCCCGTCCACGGGAGCCCCGTCCCAGAGGGCTCCAGGGAGGCGATGACCTGGGCTGCGATCCCCGACCCGATCGCCAGCGCGGCCCAGACGAGGGCTCCCCGCAGGGCGGTGCCCTCCGCCGCCCGCCAGGCTGTTGTCCAGGGCCGCGCCGCTCCGGCCAGGCCCAGGGCGATCACCGGCGGAGCATAACGCGGCTCGATCACCACGAGGAGGCCCGCCAGTCCCAGAATCATGGCCCAGGCCAGGTCACCGGTTCTCCTTCGGTCCTGCACGGAATTCCAGGATGTCGGCATCTTAAATATGGGCAGTTTAGGGAAAATGCGTGATCTTTGCGTTGGTGTGCGTTATATTGGAAACAGGTCGTCTGGGCCTTGCTTCAGGGACGATCCTCACAGCGAGTTCATCCAAAATGTTGGCGATCACGATGACTGCGGTCCTGCTGGTGGGCACATCGAGCGACTCCTGGCATTGCGGGCATCGAAAGAACCCGCAGGAATGCTCGGTCTGCGAGGACGAGAGCCCCGAGGTCGCCCGGCAGATCGCGCGATTGCAGTCCGGCGGGTGGATCGGCCGCCGCAAGGCGGCCCGCGCGCTTCGAGTTTACGACTGGAAGAGCCATCCGGAGGCGGCGGAGGCACTTGCCGAGTCGCTCACCCGCGACGACTGCAAGCTGGTCCGGCAGGAGGCGGCCGAGTCCCTGGCGAGGATGCGGCCCTGCCTGCCGACCGTCCACGAGGCGGTCGCCCGCGCCGCTCGTTGCGACGACAGCCTGCTGGCGCGTCACTGGGCGAGGAAGGCGCTCAAGGCGATGGCGAAATCCTGCGTCGAGCCCTGCTCGCTTTGCGGGGAAGGCGAGTCGCCGCACGGGCCGGATACGTGGCTGGAATCGTCCACCGTTCTCCGGCGGGAATCCCGGTTGGTCGCTCCTCCTCCGGCGATCGTGCCCATTCCCGACGAGTCGTCCGGACCCTCGCCGTTCGATCCGCGGAACAGCCCCTCGCTTCCCCCGATCGATCCTGTGAGGCCCGGGCTGTCGGTCCCGGCGCCGGGCGAGGCTCCCCCGCTGGAGAGCCCCGCCCTGCCCTGAGGACTCGTCGCAAGTGATCCCGGGGTGTGGCGTCAGAGTTCCTCGCCGACTCCTTCGGTCTTGGCCTCCTCGGAGACCGGTCTCCGGCCGAGGTAGGCCACCAGGAAGAGCGCGGCGGCGAGGACCGCGAACGCCCCGCCGGCCGGGAGGAGGAACGCGGTGGTCTTGTCCGGCTGCGTCGAGAAATCGAGCTTCTGTCCGAGCTTCTCGAAGACGACCAGGAGCGCGATGATGATGCCGGCGAGCGAGCCTCCGGCAATCAGGCCGGTGGACATCATGGTCCCCGAGCTCATGTCCGATTCCTCGGGCGTGAACCTGCGGGCCCGGTCCACAAGCGCGCGGATCATGCCGCCGACGAAGATCGGCAAGGTCGTGGAGAGCGGAAGGTAGACCCCCACCGCGAAGGCCAGCGCCGAGACTCCGGCGAGCTGCATGACGATCGCCAGCACGGCGCCCAGGATGACGAGCCCCCAGGGGAGGTCGCCCTTCATGATGCCGTCGATGATGGTCGCGAACAGCCGGGGCTGGGGCGGGTTGAACTTCTTGAGCTCCGCGCCGGAGGTCGAATAGTTCAGCCGGCCGCCGACGCCCGGGTCAATCAGCTCGCGCGCCTGCCCGGTGTCGTCCACGAGGTACTTGCCCGGAAGGACTCCTGCCTCGGGATTCACGACCCACCAGACCTTGTACGACTTCCCGTCCTTGCCGACCTCGGTCGCGGTCAACTTGGAGACATCCGCCTTCACCTTGGGGAGGTCCTCCGCACGGTCGGTCCGGGTGGTGTAGGCATCGTTTAGCCAGAGCAACGTCCCGCCCATGAAGAGCGCGGAGACCAGGGCCCCGACCAGGATCGCGACCTGCTGCTTCCAGGGGGTTGCTCCCACCAGATAGCCGGTCTTCAGGTCCTGAGAGATCGTCCCGCCGTTCGACGAGGCGATGCAGACCACTCCCGCGATGGAGAGCGCGATCAGGCGGTACTCGGTGCCGACCCAGCCGAGGAGCACAAAGATCAGGCAGGTGAGAAGCAGGGTCGCGATGGTCATGCCTGAGATTGGGTTGGAGGAGGAGCCGATGACCCCCGTGATCCGCGAGCTGACGGTGACGAACAGGAAGCCGAAGAGCACGACCATCAGCCCGCCGGCGATGCGCCCGGGCAGGTCCGCCGGGATCAGGTTCGACGCGGCGATCGCGGCCACGAGCCCCAGGCTGCCGAGGAACACGAGCGGCATCGGGATGTCGCGGTCGGTCCGGGGTCTGACGGTATCTCCCTCGCCGTCCACGGCGCCACCCTTCCGCCCACCGCCCAGCGCGCCGAAGCTCCCCATGAGCGAGGACGCGATCAGGGGCAGGGCGTTGATCATGCTCAGGATGCCGCCCGCGGCGACGGCCCCGGCGCCGATGTATCGGACGTACTGGCTGGAGATCTGCCCCGCGCTCAACTGGCTGATCTTCTGCTGCCCGGGGAGCAGCACCTCGGGGAGTCCCTCGCCGAAGTAGGCGATCATCGGCGTGAGGAACAGCGCGGTGAGGATGCCGCCGCCGACCATCACCGAGGCGATGCGCGGGCCGATGATGTAGCCGACGCCCAGCAGGGCCGGGTCGGGCTCGAGCGAGACGATGGCCTTGTTGTAACCCTTGATCCCGGTGATCGCCCGGTCCCATTCGCTCGGCCAGAGCTTCAGGCCCTTCATGAAGATCTGGTACAGGAACCCCAGTCCGAAGCCCAGGAAGACGGTCTTGGCGTTCGACCCGCCATGTTCTCCCACGATCAGCACCTTGGCGCAGGCGGTCCCTTCGGGATAGGGCAGGACCTTGTGCTGATTGACGATGAACGCCCTTCGCAAGGGGATCATCATCAAGATGCCAAGCAGGCCGCCCAGCGTGGCGACCATGAGCACTCGCGACCACTCCAGCTCATAGCCCAGGAGCATCAGCGCGGGCATCGCCGCGCCGACGCCGAAGGCGATCGACTCGCCGGCCGACCCGGCGGTCTGCACGATGTTGTTCTCCAGGATGGTGGTCTGCCGGGTCCCGAACGCCCTGGACAGCCCCCGGAAGATGGTGATCGCCAGCACGGCGACCGGGATCGACGCCGAGACGGTCATCCCGACCTTCAGGAACAGATACAGCGACGATGCCCCGAAGACGACCCCCAGGACCGTGCCGAGCACGAGCGCGCCGAGCGAGAGTTCCCGGAGGCTCGCGCCGTCCGGGATGTAGGGTCTGAACGCGGCCTCCTGGGACTCCACGGCCGCGGGCACTGCGGGGGACGACACAGCCATTTCCTGGGGCTCTCCTTCGCTGGCGGCACTGATCGGGCGATCGCCGGCGACGAACCGGCGGGCGAGTTCAGGAGAGGGCCGCCCGCCGGCCGTCGTGGACGTGGGAAAACGCTACCTTACTCACCTCCCAGGTCGGCGCAAAGCCCTTGCCGGGTCGCACCGCGAACAGCGCCCGCGGCCGAAGCGAGCGGCTCGACTGCGAATTCTCGGACAGGCCAGGCCCCGACGCTCCGCGTGGGAACGGAGCCCGGCTCATGAGCGATTCGTTCATAAGGGCAAGTGATTGCTTGAACGCAACCGGCCTTTCTGCAATGATCACTCAAATTTCGCGCTGAAGGCCTTGTTGCGGCCTATGATATGATTTCTGACCGCCGATCCGGGGTGGACGTAGACCCGGGCGTCTCGCGGACGGACGGCTTCCGAGGAGGTTGAACTCATGATGTTGCTTTCATGGTTAGGGCGGACGGCGCTGGGGCTCGCCGCCACCCTGCTGATTGGTTGCGGAGGGACGTCCAATCAGCCCAGAGGCTCCTCACCGCCGTCGCCCTCGGCCCAGGAGAAGGCCACGCTCAAATCCGACCCCTCCGAGAAGGTGGGTGCCCCACTGTCCAAGAAGACGGCGAAGGGGCGCTAGCCGGCCCGCTTCGTCATCCCGTATCGTCCAATTATCGAGATCTTTTCAAGAAAGGACTGGAGTTTATGCCAGCAGGTCCTCGGTCGTCGGCCCCGCGAACGGGCTTCACGCTTATTGAGCTCCTCGTCGTGATCGCGATCATCGCGGTCCTCATCTCGCTGCTCCTCCCCGCGGTGCAGTCGGCCCGCGAGGCTGCACGGCGGGCCCAGTGCACCAACAATCTCAAGCAGATCGCGCTGGCGGTGAACAATTACGAGTCCGCTTACGGATGCTTCCCCCCCGGACACCTGCCGCAGAAGTGGGAGAGCGGCGGCAACATCGTCTGGTACACCGGCGTGAACTGCTTCGCCTTCATGCTCGGCTACATCGAGGCCGGGACCCTGTTCAACACCTACAACTTCTCGATGAGCATGCGCGACGAGCACAACGTCACCGCGGCCGCGACCAACCTGAGCGTGCTCTGGTGCCCGAGCGACCCGGAGGTGGCCTCGCTCAACCCGCTCCACTCCTGGTACGACGCCCAGCCGCCCGGATTCACCCAGGCGGCCCGCAGTTACGTGGCCAATCGGGGCACCTTCTGGATGACCGACGTCCGCTACAACATGGATGACCCCTGCTACGACACGATCACCAGCACCGCGACCGGGGTCATCTATGAGGACAGCAGGACGAAGATTTCGGGGATCACCGACGGAACCAGCAACACGCTCCTGATGAGCGAGGCGGCGTTCAGCAAGCTCTGGCCCGATTGGCGGAAGTACTGGAACCGCTGGTGGCACTCCGGCTGGATGGAGGACGCCTTCTTCGACACGACGGCGACCATCAACCAGGCCGCGCAGAACAAGACGGCGTTCGACTGGCACAGCGTGACCGCGGCCTCGAGCAACCACCCGGGCGGAGCGAACTTCGCCATGTGCGACGGTTCGGTCCGGTTCCTGAAGGATACGATCTCGACCTGGCCCCTGGGAACCGACGGCGAGCCGATCGGCTACGGCTATCGCACCTGCGGCAGCTGGCCCATCTACGAGCAGGGAACCGCAGTGCCCCAGGTCTACCAGGCCCTCTCGACCCGGGCCGGGGGCGAGGTCATCAGCGCCGACCAGTATTGAGATGGCTTGATCACGGCTCGTCAGTGACGGAGCCCGGATCGTACGCCGAGCACCGAGGCCGCGCGGCAGCCGTCTGCTGCGCGGCCGCTTGCTTCTTCCTATGACTACGCGGTCGATCAGGAAATCGAGGGGGTGAACATCGAGCTGACGGCAGGACTGTTCTTGACCTCGGAGAGTCGGTTCACGATATCCCGCAGCACGTCGATCATGCACTGGCCGGCGTCGATCTCGTAGACGATCTCGGATGGGTAGAAGCTCAAAGTCCTGTAGGTCTCTTCGTAATAGGTGTTCAGCCGGCGACGGATGACCTCCTCGTTCATGTCATCGAGGCGGTTCTCGCGGAGCGCCCGGACCTTCAGCCGCTCCATGGCGAGCTTGGTATCCTGGATGCGGAGATGGAAGATCTGGACAACGTCGATGATGCTGTCCAGCATCTCCGCCTGGGCGTAGCTGCGGGGCAGTCCATCGAGAATCAGCGTGTGTTGCTCGGGCAGCAACACCTCCTGCATCTCCATGATATGGAGGTGACGGCGGAAGATTCGAACGGTCAGCTCATCAGGCACCATCCGCCCCTGGGAGGTATACTGTTCGATCTCCTTGCCGATCCGCCCGTGCTTGGGGATCCTGCGGAAGACGTCGCCCATGGAGATGTGGATCAGGTCCGGAAGTTGACCCAGCACGGCGCCCTGGGTTCCCTTGCCGGAGCCGGGCATGCCGAAGAGGAGGTGAGTCCGGTACTTGGTCGAATAGTCGTCCGACGTCTCCTGCCGGACATGGTTGATGCTCATCGGTTCTCCTCCTCGCAAGGAACTCAGGGCGACGTCGCCGGGCTCGGACATCACGCAATCGACTCACGCCGAAGTCCACCGGACGAGACCCGTAAGGGGCGGCTCGGTCTTCGAGGCCCACCGGCTTTGACCGATGCCTCCATCTTTCTCGATCACCAGGCCAGGAGCAAGACGTTGGAGGAAACTCGGCTGTTGTTGATTCGCCACGCCGAGACCTCGGCCCCGGACATCTTCCATGGCGCCGAGTCGGATATCGGGCTAAGCGAATGGGGCCGCCAGCAGGCGGAACGGCTCGGGGAGCGCCTGAAGTCCGTCGGCGCATCCGCTCTTTATTGTTCGGCGCTACGCCGGGCGAGTGACACCGCGGCTGCGATCGGCACGGCGTGCGGGCTGGAGCCGACGATCATCCCGCCGCTGCACGAACGAAGGATCGGGCCCCTGAGCGGCCTCTCCCGCCAGGATGGCTGGGAGATCTACGCCGAGTCGAAGCGCAACTGGATGGCAGGCGAGCTGGCGTTCACGAACTCTGGCGGTGAGTCCTTCGCGGATATCCTCCATCGGGTCCTGCCGGTGATCGAGAGCCTTCGCGATCGTCATCCGGGCGGGACCGTCATCGTCGTCGCCCACGGCATCGTGATCCGTGTCCTGCTGCTCAGCCTGCTGGAGGGCTACACGCCTGCCGATTTCGACCGCATTGCCATCGATTTCGCATCCATCAATGATCTCCGATGGGACAAAACGCGGTGGCGGGCCGTATCTCTGAACGAGCAGGTCGCGCCCTCGGCGTCGAGGCCGGTGGCGTGAGCAATTGTCTCTCGTTCGGAGCGAAACATGCTGGCCATCCTGAGCCTGGGAATGATCGTCGGAGTCAACTCGATCCGTGACGAGCTGCTTCAGGCCGTCGAACGCAGAGGGCTGAAGCACCCCGCCGCGTTCCGGGAGTATGTCACGATCCTCGGCTCCGAGTATCCGCGGAGGAATGTGCTCGTCCTGCCCCCCGGTACCGAGATCAAGGGCGATCTTGAGCTCGACTGGAGCGATGACCTGGAGAAGCGGAACATCGTCGCCATCGTGGCCAGGGGTGACCTTCGGGTCACCGGCACGATCCGGAACACGAATCTCGACGGCGGCCCGTTCCTGTTTGTCGCGGGGGACCTCCGGGCCGCGCGGATCGACAAGGGCGGTGCGTGCATCTCCGTCCTGGGCCGGGTCGAGGTCGAGGACTATGTGCTCTGCGAGTACAACCACGGCGGCTTCCGCGTCGGCGGAGACCTGAAGTGCAAGGCCTTGTTGATCCTCGACCACGACGTGCTCATCTCGGGGAACACCGCCGGCCGTTCCCTCTCGTGGGATGACGAGGACCTTCGCGAGGAGCTCGTGCCGGAGGTGTTCGACCTGGCCGACGATCCCGATACGACCCTGCCTGATGCTGCCTTGATCCGAAAGCGCATCGCGGCCGGATTGCCGATCCTCAAAAAACCCTGAGAATGCTCGTGTGGCGGTCGGAGATCACGCCGCCGCCTCGGGAGGCGCGAGGTTATCGCCACCCTGGTTCTTGAGGGCCTCCCACTCCTCCCACGAGTAGAGGACCTCGCGGGCTGAGCCGCTCTTGTACTCGCCGACGATGCCGTCCTCGGCCATGAAGTCGATCAGCCGGGCGGCGCGGCCATAGCCGATGCCCAGGGCCCGCTGGAGCAGCGAGCAGCTCCCGCGGCCCTCGCGGATCACGACCTCGATGGCCGGTTCGTAGAGGTCGTCTCGCTCCTTCAGCCCGGCCCCCTTGTCCTTGCCGCCGAGCCCGCCGCCGACCTGGAGCTGGAATAGCTCCCGGCTGAACTCCTGGGGGTAGCGCTCCAGGTACTGGCAGACCCGGACGACCTCCTGGTCCGAGACGTAGGTCCCCTGCGCCCGGACGATGTGCGACGTGCCCGGGATCAGGAAGAGCATGTCGCCGTTGCCCAGCAACCGGTCGGCGCCGATCTCGTCGAGGACGACGCGCGAGTCATTCCGGCTGGTCACCTGGAAGCCGATCCGCGCGGGCATGTTCGCCTTGATGAGTCCCGTGATCACGTCCACCGTCGGCCGCTGGGTCGCGAGGATCAGGTGGATGCCCGCCGCTCGGGCCTTCTGCGCCAGCCGGACGATGTGCTGCTCGACCTCCTTGGCCGCTGTCATCATCAAGTCGGCCATCTCGTCGGCGATGATGACGACGTAGGGCATGAAGGTCGGGATCCGCTTCCGCTCCTCCTCATCCTCGGGACGCAGCCGCTCGTAGATCTCCTCGGCCCCGAGCTTGTTATAGGCCTGGATGTTCCGGACACCCGCGCGGGCCAGGAAGGTGTAGCGCTCGTCCATCTTCTCGCAGGCCCAGGCCAGGATCGACTCGGCCTTCTTCATGTCGGTCACGACCGGGTGCATCAGGTGGGGGATCCGCTTGAACTGCGAGAGCTCCACCATCTTGGGGTCGATGAGGATCATCTTCACCTCATCGGGACGTTTCGTCATCAGGATCGACAGGATCATCGCGTTCAGGCAGACCGACTTCCCGGTGCCGGTCCGCCCGGCGATCAGCAGGTGAGGCATGTCTACCATGTCGAAGGCCAGCGCCGTACCCTTCACGTCCTTCCCGAGGAAGAGCGGAATTCGCTGCTCCTTCGTGCCATTGTCGATGCTGGAGAGGATCTCGCCCATGCGGACCATGCTGCGGCGGTCGTTCGGGACCTCGATGCCCACCGTCGTCTTGCCCGGGATGGGCGCCACGATCCGCACGCTCGGGACCGCCAGCGCGATCGCCAGGTCGTCGGCGAGGCTCATGATCCGCGAGACGCGCAGGCCCGCTTCCAGCTCGATCTCGAACTGGGTGATCACCGGGCCGGTGTCGATCTGGACGACCCGGACCTGGTACCCGAAGTCGAGCAGTGTGCGTTCCAGCAGCATGGCCCGGGCGTGAATCTGTGTCTCATGGTCGTGGATCGGCATCGCGGCCGGCTCGAGCAACTCCCGAGGGGGGAGTTGGTAGGGTGACCCCGGCTCGTGAGGGACCGGCACGGCGGCACGCCAGGCCCCGCCTGTCTCGGCGATGTTGGCGTCGGCTCGACCGGGGGCGGCCAGTGCGGGGGCCGGCGCCGTCGCGCTCACCAGGGCGGGCCTCGGCAGAGGAGCGATGGCACCGATCGCCGCCGCCGGCGAGGCCGACCACTCGGGGGCCGAGATCGGCGGCAGCAGCGATTCACCCGGCCTGGCGACGCTCGGGCCGGCGACGACTCCCC
The DNA here is from genome assembly GCA_046349995.1 of Isosphaeraceae bacterium. Lineage (GTDB taxonomy): Bacteria > Planctomycetota > Planctomycetia > Isosphaerales > Isosphaeraceae > Aquisphaera. Next base: position 34,062 of record JAXMBE010000013.1, read on the forward strand.
GGCGGCCGAGTCGCCTCGTCCAGGCGGACAGCTCGCGAATCGGCCAGGTGAACAGGACGTCGTGGGACAGCACGATGCCAAAGACCCCGGCCGCGAGCAGGATCAGTAGCATCCCGTAGGGGCCGAAATGGCTGAACAGGAACGTGGCGACCAGCGCGCCGGCATAGCCCCCCGTGCCCACCGGTGGACTGGGCCGCAGGCCCTGTGCGTAGCGGTGAAGCAGCCCCGCCGCGACGGCCAGCAACAGGCCCGCGCCGATCGCCGGGCTGACCCGGTCGGGCACCTTGCGACGGGCGGCGACCAGGACGTTGGCGGCCAGGGACGAGAGGAGCACCAGCCAGGACGCCCATCCGAAGAGGCTGAACAGCACATGGGCCAGCGATGCGCCGACCGGGCCGCAGGGGTTCGAAAGGTCCGCGGATTCCCTGGGCGGCTCGGAGCCCCGGCCTGGGGCGTCCGCGGGACTATACCCGCAGAGGCTCAGTGCGAGGAACAGATTCAGGAGCAGGAAGGTTAGTGCCGGGGCCGAGCGCAAGAGCCGCTGTCGAACAGGCATGGAACCTCCCGGGGCGCACGCGTCGCCTTGGGCCGTGAGGCCCCTGGCAGCCAACCCCCCGGCCTCCCGAGCGATCGCCGCCGTCATCGCGACTGCGCGCAGCGCCGATCGGACCGGCCTGGGGGCGCGGGATGAGTCCCCCGCGAAGGGCCTCGCTCCCCTGCCCCGGACGCGCGAGTCGGCGCGAGACGCTCCCTACTCTTCGGCCGGCGAATCCGCCAGGCTTGCGAGGCCCGCTGAGGTGATCGGCCTCCCGGGGGCCGGCCCTGCCTATTCTGTTGCCTGGGTAAGATCGACCGTCCCGCCTTCGATCTCCAGGTCCTCGGTCGCCTCGTTGGTCTGGAGCTTGCCGGACATATCCAGGTAGATCTTGTCCTGCATGATCTCCTGAATCACCATGGTCATCTTGTCCATCCCTCGGCCGTCCACCAGCGCGCGGGCCCCCTGGTTCAGCGCGATCATCCGCTTCTGAATCAGTGTCGACAGCTTGAATCGGCCGCCCACCTTGTTGACGATCTCTTCTTCCTTCAGCTCATCAATCATGTTCGGCTCGACCTCCACAACCGTTCTGGATGAGAATTGTCGCCAGCTCGTCAACCGACCGCTCAAGGTCGTCATTGACCAGGTGAACATCGTATCGCCGGGCCAGCTCCAGCTCGCGCCGGGCGTTGGTAAGGCGCCGTCGGATCGTGGCCTCGTCGTCGCTGCCGCGGCCTCGGAGCCGCTCCTCAAGCACGTCGAACCCGGGAACCTGGACAAAAACCAGCAGGGCGCCGGGGACCCGCTCCCTCACCTGGAATCCCCCCTGCACGTCGATCACCAGGATGACGCAGGTCCCCCCCGACAGTGCCCGGCGGACCGGCTCGGCGGGGGTTCCGTACGAGTGGCCGTGCACCTCGGCGGACTCCAGCAAGTCGCCCCGGATGTCCTCGAACTGCTCGGGCGAGAGGAACAGGTAATCCCGCCCGTTGACCTCGCCCGGTCGCGGGGGGCGGGTCGTCGCAGAGACCGAGACAAGCAATCGCAGGTCCTGACGCTCCAGGAGCTTGCGAACCAGCGTGCTCTTCCCCGAGCCGGATGCGCCCGAGAGGACGACCAGCCGGCCGGGGTATCTCGACCACTCGACGTCCGACACGGATCGCCTTTCCTCCCGTAAGCTCGTGCCCATCGTTCGCGGGACATCAAGGCGACACTGTGCTGAAGAGCCCACCCCGTCTCTGCGTCGAGGACCACGAGGGCGACCGGCGGGTTGCCCTGGGAGCCGGCTCTCGACCTTCCCGGAGGCTACTCCACATTCTGTACCAGTTCACGGATTTTTTCCAGAACACCCTTGATTTCCACCACGTTGCGGCTGATCTCGACGTCGTTCGCCTTGGAACCGATGGTGTTCACCTCCCGGCCCATCTCCTGGACGACGAACTCAAGCCTCCTCCCCGAGCCGTCCGGCTCGGTCAGGATCTGGTGGTACTGGGCCAGGTGGGCCCGCAGCCTGACGACCTCCTCCGAGATGTCGCTCCGGTCGGCCAGGATCGCGATCTCGCGGATCAGGTCCTTCGGGTCGATGATGACCCCCTGGTCCTGAACCAGGGCCTGGACACGCTCGGTGAGCCGCTTGTGGTAGCCCTGCACGACCACGGGGCCACGCTCGGCGATCTTGCCCAGGTGCCCCTCAACGGCGCCGCCCAGGGCCTTCAGCTCCTCAGCCATCGCCCGCCCTTCGCTCGAGCGTGCGGCCTCCAGGCGATCGAGCGCCTCGCCCACGACCCGGGCGATCTCCGGCCAGTCGTCCTGCGGATTGGTGGCCGTCGGCCGCATCTCCTCGATCACGCCCGGTAAACCGAGGATCGCGCCCAGGATCGCCGCCTGATCTCCCTCCGTGGCCAGGGGGCCCTGGAGCTCGCGGAGCTGGTCCCGGTAACTCGTCAATGCGACGGTGTTGAGCCGGTACTCTTCGGCGCGGCGCGGGCGGTCGATTCGCACGTTGATCTGGACCGAGCCCCGCCGCACCCGCTCTCGGATCAGGTGCTCCAGTTCGGCTTCGAGGGCCGAGTAGGGCTCGGAGATCCTGGCGCTCAGCTTCAGGTGGCGGTTGTTCACGGTGCGCACCTCGACCTGGATCAGCCACCGTGAGTCGTGGTGCCGCGCCTCGCCAAAACCAGTCATGCTGAGCAACAAGGCGACCTCGTCAGGCGGGACGGGAAGAGGAATCGACCCTCAGGGCCTGATCGGCGCGGGCCGGGAGACGAACGGGAACGGTCTGGACGAGGAACGATCGCCCGAGGGCTTATTCCGGAACCTTGGGGATGGAGTCCGGGATCGCCGGGAGCTGGGCGTCCTTGGGGAGCGCGGGCACCGGGGCCGAGGAGTCCGTCGCTTCGGCTGGACCGGACGGGCCCGACTTGGGGGCCCCGGCAGAGTCGCCAGCCTTGGTCGTCTTGCTCTTGGACCCGGGCGTCAGTTCGCGCGAGGCCGAGCTGGGGGCCTCGTCGCCCCATCCGGAGGCCGTCCGGCGATTCATCATGACGACCAGGATCATCGCCATGAGGATCCAGATCGAGGCCGTGACGATGGTGATCCTGGTGAAGGTGTCGCCGGCCTTCGTGCCGAAGGCGCTTGAGCCGCCGACCCCGCCGAATGCCCCCGCGAGCCCTCCCCCCTTGCCCCGCTGGATCAGGATCAGGCAGATCAGGAAGAAGGAGACCAGGATGATCAGAGTATTGAAGATCGCCGTCAACACGCCCACGTGAGTAGTCCCTACGAGAAATTCGGATGAGGATGGTCGAAGTCGACCGGGCATGTTCCCGGCCGGGGGGAGTCCGGAATCTTCCTCCGATCCGCACCTGCCCCGGCCGTGGTCGGTCGGATCATGCCCACGAGATCACGGCTTGCCCCGGCTGGTGACCGCCTGCCCGGCCTTGATGATCGCCAGGAAGTCGGTGGCCTTCAGGCTGGCGCCGCCCACCAGCGCCCCGTCGATGTCGGGACACGCGAGCAATTCCTCCGCGTTGTCCGGCTTGACGCTCCCCCCATACTGGACGACGATCCGCCCGGCGGTCGCCTCGCCGAAGGTCTGTCGCAGCCAGCCGCGGATGTACGCATGGGCCGCCTGAGCTTGCTCCGGAGTGGCGGTCAGACCGGTGCCGATCGCCCAGACCGGCTCATAGGCGAGCACCAGCCGGGCGGCCTGTTCGGGGCTGAGCCCCTCGAGCGAGCCGCTGAGCTGGTCGAGCAGGACGGCCTCGGTCTTCTCGGCCAGCCGCTCATCCTTCGTCTCGCCGATGCAGACGATCGGGATGAGGTCGGCCGCGAGGGCGGCCTTCAATTTCTTGTTGACGTCCCCGCTGGTCTCGCCCAGCCCGTGGCGTCGCTCGCTGTGCCCGAGGATGACATGGGTGCAGCCGACGTCCACCAGCATCGGGCCGGAAATCTCGCCGGTGAACGCCCCCGAGGTCTCCCAGAACAGGTCCTGGGCCCCCAACCCGATGGGCGAGCCGTCCAGGACCCGGTCGATCTGCGTCAGGAAGACGAACGGCGGGCACAGCGCCACGTGGACGTCCGTCGCCGTGCCGACGCCCGTCTTGACCCCCTCGGCCAGGGCGACGGCGTTCTCGCCCGTCGTGGGATTGAGTTTCCAGTTGCCCGCGATCAGGAGCGTTCGCATGTGACCGTTTCTCCTACACAGACGTCGATCGTTTTGCCCATCAGTTCGGCGAGCTGTCGCAGGTCGTCCATCAGGCGGAGGTACTGATCGGGCACCAGGGCTTGCGGGCCGTCGGAGAGGGCCTTCTCGGGGCACGAATGGACCTCGATGTGGATGCCGTCGCAGCCCGCGGCCAGCGCCGCGCGGGCCATCGCCGGGATGAGGTCCGGCCGGCCCGTCGCGTGGCTGGGATCGACGATGATCGGCAGGTGCGAGAGGCCCTTCGCGTTGGGGACCATCGAGAGGTCCAGCGTGTTCCGGGTCGAATCCTCGAACGTCCGGATCCCCCGCTCGCAGAGGATCACCTCGCGGTTGCCCTGCGAGAGGATGTACTCGGCCGACATCAGCAGGTCCTTGACCGTCGCGCTCATGCCCCGCTTCAGGAGCACCGGCCGGCTCATCTTGCCGACCTCCTTCAGCAGGTCGAAGTTCTGCATGTTCCGGGCGCCGATCTGGAACATGTCGGTGTACCGGTCCACCAGCTCGACCTGGCGTGGGTCCATCACCTCGGTCACCACCGGCATGCCGAGCTGATCGCCGACCCCGCGGAGGATCCTCAGGCCGTCCTCCCCGAGTCCCTGGAAGCTGTAGGGGCTGGTGCGGGGCTTGAAGGCCCCTCCCCGGAGGATATTGGCGCCGGCCTCCTTCACGCGGCCGGCGACCTCCAGCAGCAGGTCCTCGCCCTCGATCGCGCAGGGGCCGGCGATCATGCCCAGGTGGCCGCCGCCGATCTTCACTCCCTTCACCTCGACGACCGAGTCCTCCTGGTGGAACTCGCGGCTGGCCAGCTTGAACGGCTTGAGGATCGGGACGACCTGCTCCACGCCCGGGATCGCCTGGAGGGGCTCGACCCGGAGCTTCTCCTCGTCGCCGATCAACCCGATGATCGTGCGGGAGACGCCCTGGCTCAGGTGCGGGGTCAGCCCGAGGGCCTCGATTCGCTCGAGGACGTGCTGCACCACGTCGGGCGTCGGATGCGGCTTCAATACGATGATCATCGGTGGTCTCTCGCGGCTCCCGGTGCCCCGCCGGACGCTTCGTGGTCGAGGGCGGTGGTTGGTCCCACCGGCTCACGGGTACGTCGCTTCGGGTGAGAATCCGACATTTTAGCGGATTTGGCCGTCCGCGCGAAGCGATCCCGACGAGGAAAAACGGCTGCAGCATCGACCGTCGCTTGGCCCGGGCGTGCAGAACGGTTATCGTACCTCGGTCTTCCGGGACGACTTGCGGTCCCGGGACTGCTCGTCTCCTCGCCCCGGAGCATTCCATGACTCCACCCGTCGGACGTCGTCAGTTCCTCGGATCCTCCGCCGCCGGCGTGGCCTTCTCCTCCGGCGGCCTCGCCTCGGCCCTGGGTGGCGGGGCCCGCGTCGAAGGGCGTCCCCGCGTCGCCGCGTGGCCAGCGTCTACTTCTACCTGTCGCATGCTTATCACATCGTGGGACGCTTCCTGGACGGGTTGCCGGTCTACGAGGACGACCGCTCGAAGTACGAGTGCGTCGACGGCGTACACAAGCCCCCTTCGAGATCTCCAGCCTCTACATCGAGCAGACCCCGGACGCGACGGACCTTGGTCGGGCCAAGGCCCGGCGTCACGGCGTCCGGCTGAGCCCGACGATCGCCGATGCCCTCACGCTCGGCACCGGCAAGCTCGCGGTCGATGCCGTCCTCCTGATCGCCGAACACGGCGACTACCCGCTCAACGAGAAGCTGCAGAAGCTCTACCCCCGCGGGAAGTACTTCCGCCAGGTGCTCGACGTCTTCCGGTCCTCTGGCAAGGCCGTGCCCGTCTTCATCGACAAGCATCTCTCCTACAGCAGGTCCGAGGGCAAGCAGATGGTGGACCAGGCGAGGGAGCTGAAGGTCCCGCTGATGGCCGGCTCCAGCCTGCCGATCACCTGGCGGCTGCCTCCCCTGGAGATCCCCCTGGGACGGACCTTCAAGGAGGTCCTCGTCGCGTCGCGGGGGAACCTCGAGATCTTCGGATTCCACGCCCTGGAGACGCTCCAGTGCATGGCAGAGCGGCGAGACCTGAAGGGCAAGCCACAGGGGGTCAGGTCGGTGACCTGCCTCGAAGGCGAGGCCGTCTGGAACGCCGCCGACGCCGGCGTCTGGTCATGGGACCTCCTGCGTCACGCCCTGGGCCGGAGCCACACCGTCAACCCCGGTGACGTGAAGCAGAATTGCCGCGATTTCGCCCCCCCCTCCATCCGCGACGCCGTCACGATCCTGAAGGGTCCGACCGCCTTCGTCGTCGAGTACAGCGATGGCCTTAAGGCCACGGCGCTGATCCTCAACGGCCACGTGGACGACACCACCGTGGCCGTCCGGCTGAACGACGAGTCCGGACGCGAGACCGTCGTCTCGACGCTCGTCTACCTCCCGGCACCGCCCGGCGCGAGCTTTTTCAATCCCCTCGTCCTGCGGATCGAGGACTTCTTCAAGAGCGGCCATGCCCCCTATCCGGTGGAGCGGACACTCCTGACCGGCGGCATCCTGGACGCCGTCCTGGAGAGCCGCATCCGGGACCACGCCCCGATCGCGACCCCCGAACTCGCGGCCATCGATTATCGCGCTCCGGCCGACTCCGGATTCATTCGCTCGTCGCTGACCGATCCTTCGCCGAATCGGCTCTGACGGAGGATCGAGGGGGAGGTGATCACGCGCAAACGGACGCCGTGCCAGTTGGGCTGTCGCGGGCCCGGCCGAGCCGCGAGAGTTTGTCTCGCTCGGGCGTTTCAGTAGCCCCGATCGCTCGGCGGGCCCGAGTTCAGCATCATGGCGCCATGTCGTCCTCGCCGATGCGCGTCGCGGACGTGCCGGCGTGCAGGGTGATCCAGGCGGTGGGCAGGACCACGAGGGAGAACCCGGCGAGGGTCTCGAGGGAGAGCACGCGGCCCTGGAGGACCATGTCGAGGACCATGGCGAAGAGCACCTGGGTGAGGCTGATCACCGAGACCTTGGACGGAGCCCCCGCGGCATAAGCCCTGGTCAGGAGCACCTGGCCGGCGGTGCCCGTAAGTCCGACACCGAGGAGCAACAGCAGCACGGCCGGGCTCCACGAGGAGACGGCAACCACCCGGGGATGGAGGCCGATCCAGCCCGTCAAGATCAGGCTCGCCAGGCCCGAGAAATGCGCCACCACCGCCCGGGCGTCCACGGATCGCAGCCGGTGCAACCCGAGCATGGCGATCGCCGTCGTGAACGAGGAGAACAGGGCAACCAGCACGGCGAGGTTCCCCTGCCCCGACAGGTACGGCCGCTGGATCAGGGCCACGCCGGCCACGCCGCTGCAGACGCAGGCGAGGTCGACGCCCACATCCGAGGGGCTCAACTGGCGGAGCGACAGCAGCACGATCCAGAGCGGGTAGGTGTTGGTCAGGGTGAGGACGTCGGCGACCGGCAGGTTCCTGAGCGCGTAGAAGGTGCAGACCAGGCTGATCGTGCCGGCGATGCTCCGCACCCAGAGCGTCCGTGGCCTGAAGATCACCAGGCGCGCGCCGCCGGCCCAGGCGAGCGCGATGGCCGAGACGAACGTGCAGAGGATCCGCACATACGCGACGAGCAGCCAGTCGCAGGCGGGGCCGACCAGATGCGCAAACGCCCCCATCAGGGCGAAACAGAAGGCGGCAGTCAGCATCCAGACGGCCGGCCGTCGGCCCGGGGAAGGCTCAGCCTCCATGGTCGTCTCGTAGATGGTTCAGGGAGGTCGAGTCCAGCCGGCCGTCGGATCGGTCGCGGTAAGTCGACAAGCGGGCCGGGGTCGCGGTCACGTTGGGATCGCCTGTGGATGCTCGCTTTGTCGCGGAAGCTCCGCTAGTCTGGATCGCTCGCGGGCGATCCGCGGCAGCCGCGGCCATCGCCGATGAATGCACACCGGCTCGATGAGGACTTCAGGTGATGTCCGCCACGCTGACGCTGATCGCCGTCTCCTTACCCATGCTGGCAGAATTGCCCCAGCAAGTCGACACCCTCCGGACCGTCGCCGAGCGGAGTGACTACAAGGCGACCGCCCGGCACGGTGATGTCGTCGCGCTGTGCCGGGAACTCGCCGGGCGCTATCCCGCGGCGACCAACCTGGAACTCGGGCGGTCGGCCGAAGGCAGGTCCCTGCCCTTGCTGGTCCTGGCCGACCCGCCGGTGCGGACCCCGGAGGAGGCCGCGAGGTCCGGCAAGCTCGTCGTCCTGGCCATCGGCAACATCCACGGCGGCGAGGTCTGCGGCAAGGAAGCCCTGCCGATGCTCGCCCGGGAGATCCTGGAGACCCCCGGCCACCCCCTCCTCAAGGATCTGGTGATCGCGTTTGCGCCCATCTACAACGCCGACGGCAATGAGCGGGTCTCGAAGCACAACCGCCCGGGGCAGAACGGCCCCGAGGAGGGAATGGGCCAGCGCGGCAATGCGCGGGGGCTCGATCTGAACCGCGACTTCATCAAGCTCGAGGCACCGGAGACGCGGGCGCTGGTCCGCTTTTTCAATACCTGGAAGCCCCACCTGTTCATCGACACGCACACCACCAACGGCTCCCATCACCGCTACATCGTGACCTACGAGGGGCCCAAGAACCCGGCTGGCGACCCCCGGATCATCGCCTTCTCGCGTAACCAGTTCCTCCCCGAGGTCACCGCCGCGTTCGAGAAGCAGACCGGGCAGCAAGCCTACTACTACGGCAACTTCAACCGCGACCACACCCGGTGGACCACGTTCCCGGCCGAGGGACGCTACGGCACGAACTACGCGGGGATGCGGAACCGGCTGGGCATCCTCTCCGAAGCCTATGCCTACGCCCCTTTCAAGGAACGCGTGCTGGCGACCCGCGATTTCGTGCACCAGTGCCTCAAGGTGGCGGCGGCGCACAAGGACGAGATCGTCAAGCTGCTCGGCGAGGCCGAGCGGGCCGTCGTGAAGGCCGGTGAGTCGCTCTCTGACGAGGACCACGTGGCGATCCGCTCGGAGGCGAGGGTCCTGCCGAACACCGAGCCGATTCTGGGCTACCTGGAGCGCGAGGAAAACGGGAAACGGGTCCGGACGGACACCCCGAAGGAGTTTCCGGCAGAGCTGCTCCACGATTTCGCCCCCACCGAGACGGTCAGCCGGCCCTACGCGTACCTGCTGCCGCCGGCCGGGGATGTCCTGGCGACGCTCCAGCGCCACGGGCTGGAAGTCCAGGAGTTGCGCGAGGACGTCATGCTGGACGTGCAGGTCTACCGCATCGACGAGCTCGGCAAGAGGCCATCCCGCGGCTGGGACCCGTTCGAGATGCAGGAGCTCCACGTGACGCCCAGGGCCGAGTCGCGCCGTGTGCCCGCCGGGTCGCTCCTCGTCAAGACGGCCCAGCCGCTGGGCCACCTGGCCGTCTATCTGCTGGAGCCTCGCTCCGAGGACGGCCTGGCGGCGTGGAGGCTGCTGCCCGGGCTGAAGGCGGGAAGCGACTTCCCGGTCCTCCGCCTGCCGGAGTCGGCCCCCATGACCCTGGCCTCGGCCGAGCCCCTGCCCGAGACGCGGAAGAAGGACTTGCCGATCACCTTTGACATGGTGCGCGGGGGCCGGGGCGGCGCATTCCTCCAGCCGACCGTGTCGGTGATCTGGCTCGACGACGACCACTGGATTCAGGTTCGGAGTAGCACCCCTCACCGGGTGGAGGCCGTGACCGGCCGGTCGCGGCCGCTCGTCGATCGCAAGGCCCTCGAGGCGGCGCTGAAAGCGCTGCCGGGCATCCCGCCCAGCATCGCCGGTGCGATCGCTTCGGGCGAGTACCTGGAGCGTGATCCCGCAAACCGGGGCGCCCTGTTCCAGCACAACGATGACCTCTACTACGCGGCGTTCGACGGGTCGCGAGCCGTCCGCCTGACGGACCATCCCGGCCAGGAGCAGTATCCGCGGTTCAGCCCCGACGGGCAGTCGGTCGCGTTCATCCGAGGCTTCGATCTGCATGTCGTCTCGCTGGCCGACTCGAAGGAGCGTGCACTCAGCACGGGCGGAACGGACACGCTGCGGCACGGGATCGCCGACTGGGTCTACTACGAGGAGATCTTCAACCGCAACTGGCCGGCGTTCTGGTGGAGCCCGGACTCGAAGCGGCTGGCGCTCATGGAATTCGACGACGCGCCGGTGGGCACCCTGACGATGCTCAACGACACCGCGAGCCCGCGCAAGGTCGAGGAGAACCGCTATCCGAGGGCCGGCGAGCCGAACCCGAAAGTCCGCATCGGGGTCGTGGACGCCTCGGGGGGGCCTGTGCGGTGGGCCGACCTCTCGGGCGAGAAGCCCGAGGACCTGCTGATCAGCCACGTCGGCTGGTGGCCCGACAGCTCTGCCGCCTATCTTTACCTTCAGAACCGGACCCAGACCTGGCTGGACCTTTGCACGATCGCTGCATCCGAGGCGGGTGCCAAGCCCCGCAAGCTTTTCCGCGAGACCACCAGGGCCTGGGTGGCCGACCAGGACCCGATCACCTTCCTGAAGGACGGCTCGTTTCTGTGGTTGAGCGAGCGGGACGGCTGGAAGCACATCTATCACTACGACGCCGACGGAAAGCTCAAGGATCGGGTCACCTCGGGCGAGTGGGAGGTGCGCTCGCTGGCCCACGTCGATGCCGACTCGGGCTGGATCACATTCACCGGCACGCGCGACGAGCCGATCTCGCCGAATCTCTACCGGACGAGGATCGGAGGGCCGATCGAACGGCTCACTCACGGCCCGGGCAGTCACCAGGTGGCCGTCAGCCCGGGAGGCAAGCGCTTCGTGGCCACGTCGTCCGACCTGGACACACCCGCCCGGGTGCGTCTCTTCGCCGCTGACGGCCAGTTCACTCGGACGCTGGACAGCAACCCGGCCCACGGCCTGAAGCAATACCGGTTCGGGCCACGCGAGCGGGTGAGCGTGCCCGCCCGCGATGGTTTCGTGATGGAGGGCGAGCTGATCCTACCCCCCGACCTCGACCCTGAGAAGAAGTACTCCGTTTGGTTCACGACGTATGGCGGGCCACACACCCCGATGACCTCCGACGGGTGGTTCGGGGGCCGGCTCTGGGATCAGGCCCTGGCGGCCGAGGGGTTCGTTGTGTTCCGGCTCGATCCCCGAAGCGCCAGCGGCAAGGGGGCGGTCTCCGCGTGGCGGGCCTATCGGCAACTCGGCGTGCAGGAGCTGGAGGACATCAAGGACGGGATCGCCTGGCTGAAGCGGAAGTCCTACGTGGACAGCACGAGGATCGGTATGAGCGGCCACAGCTACGGCGGCTTCATGACCTCGTACGCGATGACGCACTGCGACCTCTTCGCCGCCGGGATCGCCGGGGCTCCGGTGACCGACTGGCGCGACTACGACACCATCTACACCGAGCGGTTCATGGGGCTGCCCAAGGAGAACACCGAGGGCTACGAGCGTAGCTCGGTCGTGAAGGCAGCGAGGAACCTCCACGGCAAGCTGCTCCTGATCCACGGCGCCATCGACGACAACGTCTCGCTCCGGAACACGATGCGTCTGGTGGAGGCGCTCCAGGCGGCCAACAAGGACTTCGAGCTGATGATCTATCCGGGCTCGCGCCACGGGGTTTTCAATCCCCATTACGCCCGGCTCCAGATCGACTTCATCCGCCGGACCCTCGGGTCAGGGGCGAGGCCGCCGGAGATTCGGGCCGGCGCTCGGTCCGGATCGGACGAGGGATACCGGAAGCGATCAAGCGCTCACGGGATTCACTGACCCGAGCGGAGCGGGCGACGGTGCGGTCTTCGCTCGGGTTCCCGAGTGTCGGTCGGCTGACGGCACCTCTCCGCACCCCTCCGCGGAGTGCCCCGCCCCGGTGTCGGGCGATCGCCTAGCTCAACCGGGGCAGGGCCGAATCGATCGTGAGCACGAATGTTCACATGGTCATCGCCACAAGCGAATTCGCGGCACCGAGTTCCTGCCGCCGCGCCGTCCCGGGGAAACGAGAAGGGGCGCGTGAAAAGTCCCTCATCTAGCCAGAGAAATCTGTTGATCGTTCACCGCCCCGGACGGTATCGTTAAGAGTGCCGTGATCGGCATAGATTGGCGGGACGTGTGGTGAGCTATTTCGGCTCCCGCTTCGCCTGGATGATTGCGTCCGTGGACTTCCCGCGACTGCGCACCAGGGTCCGAGTCCGGCCTTCCTGGACGATCGTGGAAGCCTGATTGAGGATTCGGCGATCCCAGGTGATGATGCCTCGCCGACCCCTGGCCTGGGGTTCCTTCGCCTGGATGCGGGAGACGACCCGGATTGTGTCACCGAAGGCGATGGGTTGAAGGAATCTCCACTCCAGGATCGCCAGAAAGGCAATGGTATCCACCTTGGGCGAATGGCTGATCAGTCCGGTCGCGACAGCCAGCCCGAGTAGACCGTGCGCGACCGGGCGTCCGAAAGGTCCATTCTTCGACACCTCGTGGTCCGAGTGCAGCGGATTGTAGTCCCCCGAGAGTCCGGCGAAGAGGACGACGTCGGTCTCGGTGATCGTCCGCCCGGGGCTCTCCCATTCATCTCCAACGTTGAGGTCATCGAAGGTGAAGACTTCGAGCGCTTGCGGCACTTCCGGAACTCCGGTGGTCGACTAGGCGGAAAACCGCGATCCGCATCGGGTTTTGGTATGGATTTTGTTGCGATGGACGCGTGGATTGTGACGGTTCCCCCATCGACCGTCAAGCCGGTGCAGGGGACGACGAAGCTGACTAGATAATTACCGAAAAGACCCCCATGGTCTGCGGATCGGCCGCGTGGACGAGCCGGTTCCGACGCCTGGAGAGCAGGCGTTGTGCCCTGTTGGCCGACCATGCCGGGAGAAGGGGGACGGCGATGCCTCGACCTTACCGATTCGTGATCGCGGATGATGAGAAGCCCGTGGCCGCGGGCCTGCAGGAGCAACTCGAGACGCTCGGTTACGATGTCGTCGCGGTCGTCAACGACGGGCAGCGGGCCGTCGAGATGTGCCGGCGCGCCTTGCCGGATGCGGTCTTCCTCGACATTGAAATGCCCGGGATGGACGGCCTCGCCGCGGCCCGGCAGATCGCCGAGGACCCGGGGACCCCGGTCATCATCCTGACGGCCCACGGCCACCCCAACCTGATCGATCAGGCGGTCGAGGACGGCGTCGTGTCGTACCTCCTGAAGCCGGTGACCAACTCGGGGCTGCACGCGGCCGTCGAGGTGGCGGTGGCCCGAGCCCGGGAGATCCAGGTCCTCCAGGAGAACGTCGACCATCTGAAGATGACCCTGCGGGAGCGCAAGCTCATCGAGCGTGCCAAGGGCATTCTGATGACCCGCCGACACCTCAGCGAGAACGAGGCCTTCCGGCTGCTCCAGCGGCAGAGCCAGGATCGCCGGATCCCGATGGCGAAGCTGGCGGAGTCGATCATCCAGACCGAGGAGCTCTTCGAGTCGTCCAACCAGCAGGGCGGTGTGCCGATCGCGAGGCCGGTCCGTCGTCCCCCGGTCGAGCCTCCGGTCGACGAATAAGTGTTTGACGTCGGCATCACCAGTCGCTACTCTCTGGAACGACGGCCGGAAGGGACGGCTCCCTCACCGGCTTTCGCCCTTCGATCGTTGCCTGCGGCCCGGCTCGAGGATTTCCCTACAGGATGTCGCAGTCATCCGCGGCGATCTGATCCGGCGAGGTAAAACCGCGAAGCCGGCCCCGGGGGACGAGCGGGCTTCCGCTCGCGACAGACGGTCGGCTGACGTCGACTCGTCGCCGGGATCGACCCCCAAAGCTAGGACCTCGCATGACGCTGGATCCTTCCGAGTCCGAGACGGTGCGGTCATCGCGTGTCGGGTGGCCCGGAAGGCCCTGGGCGGTCCCGTACGCTCCCGCAGTCGGAGCTGGTCCGTTCGTGTCGCAAGGAAGCCCCGGGGCGAGTCCTGCGAAGCCGGTTGCTCATCAGGCCTTTACCGATCGGATCGACGGCTTGGCCTGGCTGCGCAGAGCGCCCGAGCTCATTTCAGCCCGGGGGACCCCCGGGAGCGGCGTCGAGGGGCGATGTTCTGATGCGAACCCGGGACGGGCCATCGCCCCTGCCCGAGGCCATGGGTCGGAGAGGGAGAGCCTGCAATGGAAATGCGACCGGACTCGCTGACGGATCGGATCGAAGCCGAGACCAACGTGACGACCGCGATCGACCCAGGCGCGCTGAGGGCCCTGCTGTCCAGCCTCAGTCACGAGCTGTGCCGGCCCCTGGTCTCGCTCCGGGCCGGGTTCGACCTCTTGCTGCACGACCCCGCCAGCGCCGTCAGCGACGACCAGCGAGTCCACCTCCAGACGATGCGGGTGCTGTGCGACGACCTCCTGAGGCTGACGCGCGGTTACCTCGACTATGCCGGGATGGTCAACGGCTCGAGGAATCCGACCCTGGGGGTCTTCTCGCTCGGTGCGGTCATCGGCGAGATCGATCGCCAGTTCCGCCCGCAGGCGGAGTCGCACGGGTTGTCGTGGAGTGCCATCGTGGACGATCCCCGGGCGAAGGTCATGACGGACGCCTCGCTCTGCCAGCAGATCGTGGGCAACCTCGCGTCCAACGCCATCAAGTACACGCCGTCGGGCGGGCGGATCCGGATCGATGCGAGTGTCGGCGATTCCGGCTGGATGGTGACCGTGAGCGACGACGGCCCGGGCATCCCGGCCGACTCGCTCGATCGAGTCTTCGAGCCGTTCTTTCGCCTCGCCCGCGATGAACATTCCCGGATCGAGGGCAACGGCCTGGGCCTGTCGATCTGCCGCGAACTGACCGAGCGCCTGGGCGGCACGATCTCGCTGGATTCGACGGGCGGCACCGGTACCCTGGTCCGGGTCTGGTTCCCCCTGATCCCGCCGGCCGCTGATGCCTGCGACGCCGCCGAGAACGAGATCTGCACGGAAGGCCCCGTGCCTTGCGGTTCGGCCCGGCCCGGCAGGAGCCCGGCCAGACGGCGAGCGTCCTCCCGGTCGACATCCTGACCGGATCACGCCAGCAACCTGGTGACCACGTTGCCGCCGACATCGGTCAGGCGGAAATCGCGCCCCTGGAAGCGGAAGGTGAGCTTCAGGTGATCCAGTCCCAGGAGGGCAAGGATCGTCGCCTGGACGTCGTGGACATGGACGCGGTCGGCCGTCGGAGCGAACCCGAATTCGTCGGTCTCGCCCAGCGATAGCCCAGGCCGGATCCCCGCGCCAGCGAACCACATGGTCATGGTGTCGATGTGGTGGTTCCGGCCGATGCTCTCGCGCACCTCTCCCATCGGCGTCCTGCCGAACTCGCCGCCCCAGACCACCAACGTCGATTCGAGCAGCCCGCGCGCCTTCAGGTCGCGGATCAGGGCCATGGAGGGTCGGTCGATGTCGTGGCAGACCGTGTCGAGGTCACCAGTGAGTGTCTGACCGGGGACGCCGTGATGGTCCCAGTCCGTGTGGTAGAGCTGGACGAAGCGGACGCCCCGCTCCACCAGTCGCCGGGCCAGCAGGCAATTGTTCGCGAATGATGGCTTCCCGGGCTCGGCACCGTAGAGCCGGAGCGTCGCGGGCGACTCGGAGCCCAGGTCGATCAGTTCCGGCGCGCTCGACTGCATGCGATAGGCCGTCTCGTAGGCCTTGACGCGTGTAGTGATCTCCGGGTCGCCAGTCACCTCCAGGCGGAACCGGTTGAGGTCCTCAATGGCCTCGATCGTGCGCCGCTGGCTCGCAGTGGAGATCCCCGGCGGCGTGGCCAGGTTGAGGATCGGGTCGCCGCTGGAGCGGAGTGGGACGCCCTGGTGCGCCGAGGGCAGGAAGCCGCTCCCCCAGTTCACGGCCCCGCCGCGAGGCCCCCGGGGGCCCGACTGGAGGACGACGAACCCCGGCAGGCTGTCCGACTCGCTGCCGATCCCATAGGAGACCCAGGAGCCCATGCTCGGTCGGCCGAACTGGCTCGAGCCGGTGTTGGCGAACAGCTTCGCCGGGGCGTGATTGAAGACATCCGTCGCCACGGTGCGCACGAACGCCAGGTCGTCCACCACCCCCGCCAGGTGGGGCAGGCACTCGGAGACCCACGCGCCGGACTGGCCATGCTGTGCGAACCGCCGCGACGTGCCCAGCAGCTTCGGGTGCGACTTCGTGAAGATGTCCATGAACGCGAACCGCCGGCCCCGGATGAAGGAGTCGGGGATCGGCTGCCCGCTGTACTTCACCAATTCAGGCTTGTAGTCGAAGAGCTCGAGCTGGCTCGGTCCCCCGGCCATGAACAGGTAGATGACGCTGCGGGCCTTCGCCGGGAAGTGGCCGGGCCGCGCGCCCGAGTCCGCGTGAGTGTCCCTCTGAAGCAGGGAGCCGCGGGCCATCGCTCCCAGGCCGACGCCGCAACGTCCGAAGAAGTGGCGCCGTGTATCGGCCTGGAGCCGGGCCGCTTCGGCCAGCCGAGGGTCGCCTCGGTGATTCATCGCAGGTCTCCCCGCTCACTCTCGGGTGACGAACTCATCGAGGTTGAAAAGCACACGCGCGACCGCGGTCCAGCCCGCGGTCTGCGAGGAAGTGCCGCCCGCGCCGGGGAGGCCGTCGTCCCGGTTCTCCCGGCGGAACAGTTGCTCCAGGACGGTCAGCTCCGGGTCAGACGGCTCACGGCCGAGGCAGACCAGGAAGGCGTTGCGGAGGCGTTCCCGCTCGCCGGCCGGCGGCGGGCTGTCGCGGAGGACCCGGGCAGCCAGCCCCGAGGGCCGGGCCATCTCGACCATGGCCGGATCGTTGAGCAAGGTCAGGGCCTGGAGGGGCGTGTTCGACCGCAGCCGCCGGGTGCAGGCCTGCACGCCACCGGGCGCGTCGAAGGTCGTCAGGAACGGCTGCGGCGTTGCCCGCCAGAAGTAGGTGTAGAGTCCGCGGCGGTACCGATTCGGCCGTCATCCGGCTTCCACTCGCGCTCATCTGGCCCAGCGTCATCACGCCGTCCGGCTGGGGAGGGAAGACGCTCGGGCCGCCGATCCTGCGCTCCAGCAGGCCGCTGCACGCCAGGGCCGAGTCGCGGATCAGCTCGGCGTCCAGCCGGAGCCGGTTCTGCCGCCAGAGCAGGCGGTTGTCGGGGTCGACGGCCGCCGCGTCGGCGCGTGCCCGCGACGCCTGCCGATAGGTGGCGGACGAGACGATCAATCTATGGACGTGCTTGAGACTCCAGCCATGATCCATCAGCTCGCAGGCAAGCCAGTCGAGCAGATCGGGGTGGCTGGGTGGCGATCCCTGGGTGCCGAAGTCGTTGTCCGTCTCCACCAGCCCGCGGCCGAAATACGCCTGCCACAGCCGATTGACTGCGACGCGAGCCGTCAGCGGGTTGCCCCTGTCCGCGAGCCATCGCGCCAGGGCCATCCGATCCGCAGGCGAACCCGGACTCGCCTCCGCGAGCGGCGGCAGGATCGCCGGGACGCCGGGCTCGACGGGATCGCCCTTGCGGGTGAAGTCGCCGCCGAGGTGAATCGTCGTCTCGCGGCGGTGCCCGGCGGCCCGCTCCTGGACGACCATCGTGGTGATGAACTTCGGCTCGGCGGCCCGCAGCCGGGCTAGCCTCTTCGCGTCCTGCTTGAAGGGTCCGCCCGCGGCGAGCATCAACTCCACCAGCGCCTGTCGCTGCTCCGGCGTCCGCTTGTCCCTGGGCGCATCGAAGGCGACCCGCGCGACGGGGTTCTGTGCCTGCTTGAAGGCGAGATCGACCGTGGCCTCCCACGCCCTTTCGCGGTCGTCCAGGTCGGGATAACGCTTCTCCAGCTCCTTGAAGAAGCCTGCGATCTCGGCACGGATCCGGTCGCGGGCGGCCAACTCGCCGGGCGAGGCGATCTCCAGGTCGGGCTCGTCCACATTGTTGAGGAAGGCGAAGAGGCGATAGTACTCGCGGGTCGTGATCGGGTCGTACTTGTGGTCGTGGCACTGGGCGCATCCGACCGAGAGGCCCAGGAAGACCGTCCCGGTGGTGTTCACCCGGTCCACGATCGACTCGATGCGGAACTGCTCGACGTCGATGCCCCCCTCCTGGTTGATCTGCGTGTTGCGATGGAAGCCCGTGGCAATCCGCTGGGCGCGGGTCGCCTCCGGTCGGAGGTCGCCCGCGAGCTGATCGATCACGAACTGGTCGAAGGGCAGGTCCGCGTTCAGGGCGTCGATGACCCAGTCGCGGTACTTCCAGATCGAGCGGGGGGCGTCGATGTTGAACCCGTTGGAGTCGGCGTACCGGGCCTGGTCCAGCCAGAGACGTCCCCAGCGCTCGCCGAAGTGGGGCGAGGCGAGGAGTCGGCCGACCGCCCGCTCGTAGGCGTCTGGAGCTCGATCGGCCAGGAACCGAACCGTCTCGACGGGATCGGGCGGAAGCCCCGTCAGGTCGAGCGTAACCCGCCGCAGGAGCGTCGAACGATCCGCCCCCGGCGATGGCATGATCCCGTCCGATTCGAGCCTCGCCAGGATGAACCGGTCGATCGGGTTTCGACACCAGTCGGCCCGCTTCACGGCCGGCGGCGGAGACCGTCGCGGCGGGACGAACGCCCAGTGACGGTCAGTCTTCGCAGGTGACGCCGACTCGAGCACCGGCGCGGCTGCCCCCTGCTCGATCCACGACCGGAGCACCGCGATCTCCTCGGGCCGGAGCGGTGGTCGGTTCAGGGGCATCCGGTCCGAGGACCCCTCGCCCAAAACCGCGGCCAGGAGCGGGCTCTCGTCGGGCTTGAAGGGGACGACCGCGGGCCCCTCCTTGTTCCCCTTGCGGGCCAGGGCGGCCGTGTCGAGCCTCAACCCCCCGCGCGGCTTCTCGGGTCCGTGGCAGGAGACGCAATGCCGGGAGAGCAGCGGCTTCACCTGGCGCTGATAGTCCACGCTCTCGGCCGGCCGTCCGGCCAGCGAGCTCCCCCCGCCGGCCATCGCCGCCGCAACGAGGAATGACAGGCAACGAGTCAGACGCCGGGCGCTCATAAGGGATCCAACGTCGCGTAGTGAAGGCGTACCGGGCCGTGGGTTGCTTCTCACTTGTTGGATTTCAGGATACCCACGCGCCGATCGGTCCGCCACGGATTTCGGCGGCGTTAACCGGACCTCCGGCCCGGTTCATCCGGCCTCCGGGCAGTGCGTCGCGGGCCCATGGGGTGGCCGCCTGCCCGGATGATGTCCCGCGCGGCGGCCCGCTCGGGTGAGAAGTCGAACGGAAAGGCCGCAAGCTGGTTCCGCAGACGATAGGCTCGCACCCGCCGGAGCGGCTTGCCGCTCCGTTCCACCGTGAAATCGTCCAGCAGCGTCGAGGACTGGAACCAGCGGCGATGGAACGCGTCGGTCATGTATTCGTCGTCGATGATCAGCAGGATCCCGTCCTGGCCGACGCGGTCTGCGGGACGGCTCCAGAAGGCGAATCCGCGGGGATCCTCGACGTTGTAGCAGACCACGGGCCGCTTCATCCGGGTGGCGTGGGCGAGGTGCGCGCTCTGGAACCAGGTCCGCGTGAACAGGAACGTGTTCGGGTCGTCGAGGACGCCGAGTTGCTGGAGCCGGTTGGCGACCTGATCCCAGCCGTAGAGGTCTCCGGTCGGATCGCGCTGGGCCGTGAACAGCCCCCATCCCTGGCCGGGCGCCCGCTGGAAGCAGGCTGTCCGGAACTCGAGGACCGTCAGGCCGAGCATGATCACGGGGAAAGCCGCCGCGATCGAGAGAGCCCGGCGAGTTGCGGTGGGACGCCGTTCAAGTTGCCTCTCCCAGGTCTGCCCGAGCGCGGGGAAGAGCGGGACAAGGCCGATCAATCCCCAGTGCGGCAGGACGGGGCGGAAGCACGCCACCAGCGTGAACACTCCGAAGGGAACCAATGCAAGGCAGACGGCCAGGCGCTCCTCGTCCCTCGCGACGTTCTTCCAGTTCCGCAGGGCGCGGGCCAGGAGGACGAGGAGCGGAATCCAGATCCAGGGGAAGAGGTAGCCGGCCTGTGCGCCAAGGGCGGTAGCCAGGTAATCGGGCCTCGGGAGCAGGCCCCCGAGGGCCCGCCCCCCCTGGAACAGGAAGGAGACCCATCCGTTGCGCTCGTTCCAGATTAGCACGGGGCTGAAGACGAGCATCCCTAGCCCCACCGCGAGATACGGGCCGGGGCTCCGCAGCCATCGCCGCATCGGCGGGTGCGAGAGCAGGAAGAGGACCGTACCCGCGGGCAGGAAGACGGCGTGGTACTTGCTAAGCAGGGCGCAGCCCCAGGCGGCCCCGACCGAGACCCAGGGGAAGACACGCCCGGGCTGGCGGAGGGCGAGGCTCAGCCGGTCGATCGTCAGCAGCCAGAAGAACAGCAAGGGCCCGTCCGGCAGCGCGAAGGTCCCGGCCGCGAGCCCGTAGTATCCCGTGAGGTTCAGGGCAAGCGACGCGAGGAAGCCGGCCCGCGGGCCGTACCAGCGATCGGCGATCCGCCACATCAGCCAGGTCGAGCCCGCCGCCAGGAGGATGAAGCCGCTGCGGAGGGCGATCGGCGAGAACAGGCTCCCGGCCGCCGCCAGACCGACCCACTCGACCCAGGCGAGCATCGGCGGATGGTCGTAGTAACTGAGGTCGGGGTGGACCGCGTACAGGAAGTGATACGCCTCGTCATTTCCGAGCCCGAGGCTCGCGGCGGCGATCAGCCTCAGCAGCGAGGAGACCGCGATCAGCAAGAGAATCGCGCGGCGGGAGGTCACATCGAGCATCCTTGCTCCAGGACGACGGGTTGAAGCGTTTCGCGTCTCTATTAATGGATTTCCGGAACTGCCGCGAGGCCAAAGCAGACGAGAATTCGCGTTCGAACGGGTTCGAAAACGAAAAGGGAGTCCGCTGGGGACTCCCTCCGTCGAATGCCGTGGAATACTGACTCGCTCAATAGCGACGTCCGCCGCCGCCATAGCCGCCGCCGCCACCGGAGCGGCCACCGCCGCCGGAGCGGCCGCCGCCGCCGTAGCCGCCACCGCCGCCGGAGCGGCCGCCGCCGCCATAGCCGCCACCGCCGCCGCCGGAGCGAGGCTCGCGCGGCTTGGCCTCATTGACCGTCAGGCGACGGCCTTCGTATTCCTGGTCGTGGAGGCCGTCGATGGCTGCTTGCGCCTCGGCCTCGGTGTCCATCTCGACGAACCCAAACCCCTTGCTGCGGCCAGTATCCCGGTCCTGGATGACCTGCGCGCTCTGCACGGTCCCGTACTGGGCGAACCACTGCTCGAGGTCCGACGAGCTGACAGAATAGGTCAAATTGCCAACGTACAGTTTCTTTCCCACAGTTTCACTCCTCGTGGCAAAGATCGTTCGACCCCTCGGAAGGCTTTCTGGGTCGCTGAGAAAGGGGCTCCAGGTGGAGCCCAGGAGGTGGGAAAGGCGAGAGGGGAAAGCCGGTACCGGTTCAACGAGAACCCGAAGCGCTCACTCAATCGTCAGACCAACCGATTGAACTATATCAAGATCCGGGAAAATGAAAAGCGCCGATTCTGAGAAAAATCCAGGGCCGCGGCTCGTCCCGGCCGGGACGCGGCGAGTGGGTCCCGGCCCGTCGTCCGATTGTCCGGGGCCGCCTCGCGAGGATCCGATGTCGAGACTGGAGTCGTTCCCGGGAAACAAGTTAAGCGATCTGTAGAGCTTGCCGAAGGCCCGGGGCAGCGTCCACAATAGGAGCAGGTCGCTTCTCGATGACGCCCAACACCGGGCCATATCGGCGGTCGACTGAAGAATTTTTCATGGACTTGAAGAGACCGATGACAGTGGAATGCCCAGCTCGGGAACAGGCGGCAACCCCACAGATTCCCGGCGCGAGCCTTCGCAAGGGATCCGGCGTGCCCATCGATAAGTCCGGCCAGCGGGTCCGGCGGATGTTCGGATCCATTGCCGGCAAGTACGATCTGCTCAACCATCTGCTGAGCCTGAACATCGATCGCTCATGGAGGGGGTTCACGACCCGGACCGTCCCCCCGGAGCCGGGTGTCCCCGTGCTCGACTGCTGCACCGGGACGGCGGACCTGGCACTCGCATATCACAGTGCGTCGCAAGGGCTCGTGCCGGTCGTCGGCACCGATTTCTGCCGCCCGATGCTGCTCCTGGGCAATCAGAAGATCCGCAAGCAAGGGGCAGCCGAGAAGGTGACCCTCGTCGAGGGGGACACCCAGCATCTGCCCTTGCCGAGCGACACGTTCGGGGTCGTGAGCGTCGCTTTCGGGCTGCGGAACCTGCACGATCCGGTGCGGGGCATCGACGAGATGATCCGGGTCGCGCGACCCGGGGGCAGGATCGCGGTGCTCGAGTTCTCGCGCCCGCGCGGCCGAATTCTGGGCACGGCGTATCTCGCGTTCTTCCGGCACGTCCTCCCTCGAGTCGGGCAGGCGATTGCTCCCAACGATGACGAGGCCTATCACTACCTGCCGAGCACCGTCCTCCAGTTTCCGGATGGTCAGGAGATGCTGGACCTGCTGGCTTCCCGCGGACTGACGGACCTGAAACGCTTCCCGCTGACGTTCGGGATTGCGAGCCTCTACGTGGGCACGAAGCCGGCCCGGGTTGCCCGCGACCCGGCCGTCCCGGAGTACGGCCGATGACCGACGGAGTTCCCCACCCCGTTTCGTCGCCGCCCGGGCCGGACCTCGTCGTGGCGATGACGGGGGCCAGCGGGGCGCCTTACGCACTGGGGCTACTCCGCACCCTCTGCCGGCTCGGCCGGACGATCCACCTGACGTTCAGCCCGAGCGCCGCCCAGGTCCTCCGCGAGGAGACGGGACTTTCGCTCGGCGTGGGCCGTTTCGACCCCAAACTGATCGGAGATCTCCGGCCGGGCCGCGTGATCTACCATCATCACACGGACTTCGGCGCCGGGATCGCGAGCGGGTCGTTCCCGACCGCCGGAATGGTCGTCGTCCCTTGCAGCATGAGCACGCTGGGGTCGATCGCACATGGCGTGACCACGAACCTGATCACCCGGGCGGCCGACGTCCACCTCAAGGAGCGTCGCAAGCTGATCCTGGTCCCCCGGGAGACACCTTTGAGCCTGATCCACCTCGAGAACATGCTCCAGGTCACCAGGGCCGGCGCCGTCGTGCTCCCCGCGATGCCGGGCTGGTACCACCGACCGCAGAGCCTCGATGACCTGGTCCAGTTCATCGTCAGCCGCATCTGCGATCAGCTCGGCATCTCCAACGAGCTGATCCGCCGCTGGGGCCGGGATGACCGCGCCACGCCGGTTGCCGACTCCGAGGGTCGCTGACCCTCCCACCGAAGTTCCGAGACATTCATGACTCGACCAGACGCCGAGAGAGAGGACTGCCCTACCGCCCTGATCACGGGGGCCTCGTCCGGGTTGGGTGCCGAGGTCGCCAGGGCGATCGTCCGCGCGGGCAAGTGCCGGTCGCTGGCCCTGACGGCCCGGCGGGAGGATCGTCTGCGCTCCCTCGCCGACGAGCTGAGGTCGATCGACGCGGGCGTCGAGGTCCTGACGATCGCCTGCGACCTCACCGAGCCCGAGGCGGCCAGCCGAGTCGTCGAGGAGACGGTGGCCCGATTCGGCGGGCTCGGGCTCCTGATCAACAACGCCGGGCTCGGGCTGCCGACCCTCTTCGCCGACGCCGAGCCGGAGCACCTCGGGCGGCAGATCGCCCTGAACTTCACCGCACCGCTGCTGCTCACCCGGCAGGCCCTGCCCCACCTCGCACGGGAGCGGGGGATGATCATTAACATCGGCTCGGCCATCACGACGATCGCCAACTCCGCCCTCGGCGCCTACGGCGCAACCAAGGCGGGGCTGGCCTACTGGAACGACGCCCTCCGCCGCGAGTTGCACTCCAAGGGCGTCCGCGTCTGCCTGGTCGAGCCGGGTCCGATCAGGACCGAGTTCTCCCAGGCCTTCGCGCGGCTCGGCCGCGAGGGGACCCGGCCTCACCCGGTCGTCGAGGCACCGTCGGCCTGGATGACGGCCGACGTGGCGGACGTGGCCTTGCGGATCGCCGGGCTGATCGACCGCCCGAAACGCAGGCTCTCGGTGCTTCGACGGCTCGTCTGGCCGATGCGTGCCCTCGGAGCCCTGTTCCAGCTCTGGCCGGCGCTCGGTGACCTGCTCGTGACGAGAGGATACCGCGTGGACCACTCTCGCGGCGGGCCGGCGGCCGAGGATGCCGTCTCCCCGGAAGTCCATCCGGACCACCCCGCAGACTCGGGGCGACCCCGCCCGGGGCCGGACGATGGAGGGTTTGTCTGAATGAGCCTGGCGATCGCCCGCGAGTACCTGGATCTGGTGAAGTTCCACCACACCTTGTTCGCCCTCCCGTTCGCGCTCCTCGGCGCGGCGCTGGCGGCCTGGAGCCCCGATGGCTGGCGTGGTCGCGTCCAGGATTGGCTTGGCATCCTGTTCTGCATGGCGACGGCGCGCTCGGCTGCGATGGCCTTCAACCGGCTGGTGGATCGGCACTACGACGCCCAGAACCCCCGGACCGCGTCCCGCCACCTCCCGTCAGGACGGCTCTCCGTGACGTCGGTGGGACTCTTCACCGCCGGATGTGCACTGGCCTTCGTCGCCTCAACGCTCCTCTTCCTGCCCAATCGCTGGCCGGTTCTCCTCTCGGTGCCGGTCCTGCTCTGGCTCCTCGGCTACTCCTACACCAAGCGGTTCACGAGCCTGGCCCATTTCTGGCTCGGGGCCTCGCTCAGCCTGGCACCGGTCGCCGCGTGGATCGCCCTGCGGGCGGGCCTGGCCTGGCCGCCGGTCTGGCTGGCGATTGGGGTGCTCTGCTGGGTCTCGGGCTTTGACATCATTTACGCCTGCCAGGACGTGGATTTCGACCGTCGCGTCGGCCTCCGCAGCATCCCCGGCCGGCTTGGGGTCCCCGGGGCGCTCCGACTGGCAGCGGCGTGCCACGCCCTCATGGTTGCGGCGCTCGTCGCATTGGGGGTGGTGTACCCTCTGGGGCCGATCTACTACGTGGGCGTCGCATCCGTGGCCGCGCTGCTCATTTACGAGCACGCACTCGTCCGGCCGGACGACCTGACCCGGGTGAACCAGGCCTTCTTCCACGTCAACGTCGTCATTAGCCTCGGACTGCTGATCTTCGGCGTGACGGACCTCATGGTGTGATGCCGTGTTCAACAGGACGGCCGAGGTTGATGAAGGCTTCAATCCTGACTAAAATTTCGAAACTAACGACCTCAGTGCACGAAGTGTCCGCCCGACGACGAGGGGAACAGCGCATGTCAGACGGAACGGAGAATCTGGAGCGGATTCGGGAGAAGGTCGAAGCGGCCCAGAGGTTGACTTTCGAGGATGGATTGGCTCTGGAAGCCTCGAACGACCTCTTCACTCTCGGCTCCCTGGCGAACCTCGTGCGCGAGCGCTACAACGGCAATTACGGCTACTACAACGTCAACACGCACATCAACCCGACGAACGTCTGCGTCTACACCTGTGATTTCTGCGCCTTCCGTGCAGACCTGGATTCGCCCAGGGCCTACGTGATGGACCGCGACCAGGTGGTCGAGCGGGCAAGGCAGGCCGACGAGCGCGGGGCGACCGAGCTGCACATCGTGGGCGGGCTGCACCACAAGTTGCCGTTCACTTACTACGTGGACGTGGTCCGATGGATCAAGGAGACCGCGCCGCGGATCCACGTGAAGGCTTACACGGCGGTGGAGATCGAGTTCTTCGCCAAGATCGCCCGCAAGTCGCGGGAGGACATCCTGAAGGAGCTGATCGACGCCGGGCTCGGGAGCCTCCCGGGCGGCGGGGCCGAGATCTTCCACCCCGAGGTGCGCGAGCAAATCTGTGGGGCGAAGGCCTCCACCGAGGCCTGGCTCGACGTCCATCGCACGGCCCATCGCCTCGGCCTCCACTCGAACGCCACGATGCTCTACGGACACATCGACGGGCCGATCCACCGCATCGACCACCTGGTCCGGCTGAGGGAGCTCCAGGACGAGTCGGGCGGGTTCCAGACCTTCATCCCCCTGGCCTTCCACCCCGACAACTCGGAGATGTCCCACATCCCCAAGCCGTCCGGGGTGATGGACCTCAAGACGATGGCGATCAGCCGACTGATGCTCGACAACTTCCCCCACATCAAGGCGTACTGGGTGATGCTCGGGCTCAAGACCGCGCAGGTCTCCCTCTCCTTCGGGGCCGATGACATCGACGGCACCGTCGTCCACGAGAAGATCTACCACGACGCGGGCGCCGAGACGCCGCAGGAAGTGACCGTCGCCGAGATCCGCCGCCTGATCACCGAGGCGGGACGCATCCCCGTCGAGCGCGACACGCTGTACCATCGGGTCGTCCGCGAGGAGGGCCGCTGGTCGAGCGGACAGCACATCCGCGCCCTCGCGGTCAACGGCGTCGCCCGACTCTGAGCCGAACCGGGAGGATCTCGCTCGGTTCCCGGCCGGGCCGAACCGGTCGACCCGCCGGGTCAGCGGGCGGAGCCCTGGGTCATCGACGTGTCGACCAGGCTCAGCACGAACGGACGGACCACCGAGGGCTGGAGGCTGCTGGCGAAGCTCACCCGGCGGACCGCCTCCGGTGGGAGCGACCCGATCAGGCATTCGGCCAGGAGGGCGCGGTCGCCGTCGTAGCCGATCCGCGCGATCCTCCCGGCCATCAGGCGCTCTCGCCACGGCTCGATCGGCGGCAGGCCGAGGTCCCTGGCGAGGCCCCCCCACGACCGGCGGTCGCGCCGGACGTGGAATGTCGGGAGTTCCAGCGGCTCGAGGCTCCGCGGCGGGTTGAACTGGTGGAAGAGATACCCGAGCGCGAGGGCGTTGCGGTAGATGTCGAATGGTTGTCCGCCGGCCGCCTGAAGCGCCCGGTCGTCCAGGATCAGGATGTGAGTGTAGACCTGGCAGCCCCCCCGGCCGCTGTACTCGGGCGGGCCCTCGCAGCTCCGCGAGAGGGCGAAACGGCCGCTGGGGAGCGGGTGGAAGTTCACGCTCGCCCGGTTGTGGGCGTCGAGCAGAAGCCCCCCGTGGGATGGGCACCACCTCGTGATCGCCCGCGCGTCCACTTCTTCGATGGACGACGATCGGCCGACCAGGTGATAACCCTCGCGTCCCCTCCGCGGCAGCGATGTGAAGATGGCCTGTTCAACCCACACCTGGTTCGGGCTCCTGATTCCCCGCCGGGCGTTCGCGAGACCTTGTCGACCGGGCCGAACGGATCCGGGCACCTCGGGGTTGGCTCAGGCGAGCTGGCCGACCAGCCAGTCGAAGGGCTCGATGATCCCGCGGGGCTCGACCCGCAGCGGGACCAGACTCTCCTGCCCATCGTCGTTTACCAGCCGCGCCGTCGAGCCCGCCACGCCGCTGCAGAAGAACGCGAACCGCTCAAGCCGGGAGCGGCACTGGGCCAGCAGGCCGCCGAGGTTCCCCTCGGCGAACGCCTGGGGGTCGGTGATCCATTCTTCGAACAGATCGGCCTTGGTGAAGACGACGGCCACGGGGAGCTCCACCTTCCGGAGCCGCCGCTTGCCCGGCCGCAGGGCGTCGAGGTAGCTCAAGACCTGCATGGCGAAGAGCTCCTGCGCCTGGCCGTCGGCCACGACCTGGACCAGGTCCACCAGCAGGACCAGACCAGCACAGCAGGTCATCAGCGTGCGGATGGTCTTGTTCGTACCCGGCGTCTCCATCTCCTGCATCACCACCTCGCCGGCGACGTCCGGGGTCACGATGTCCACGGCATTCTTGCCCTTCCTCGGCATGATCTCGCAGTGCAGCCAGTGCCATCGGTCGGTCTCGTTCGGCGTCTTCTCGGGGAATCGCTGGCGCTCGAGCGCCAGGATCAGGTTGCGGTGCAAGGTCAGCGAGAACGGGCTCCGCGTCAGCCCCTTCAGGCCGCCGGTCCCCCGAGAGAGCAGGTCGAGCAGCATGCCGAGGTAGACGGTCTTCCCCACGGCCGTCGGGCCGAGCACCAGCACGATCCGCGGAGGGTGCGGGCGGGCGTGGATCGACTCGATGACCTTGTAGGGCAGGTAGCAGTTGCTGCACGGCTCGCCCTCGTAGGTATGTCCCCCGCAGAGCGGGCAGGTCAGGTCGCTCGGCCTGCGGTTGTACTCGGTCAGGTTGGGCTTGCTGAACATGGCTTCGGTCTCGGGCTCGGTCTGGCGGAGGAGTCGGAATCAGGCCGGGGCACGACGCGGCCAATCAACGCGGTCGTTCACGGCAGCGGGCGGAGCTGATCGAGGGACAGGGCGCACCGGAATCCGATGTTGTCCCTGCGGTCGAGCTCGCCCTGGCCGGTGATGAAGTGGCAGGTCGCCTCGCCCGGGAAGTAGGTGTTGAAGGCGCCCCCGATGATCCGCCGCAGCGGCTTCCAGGGCTGGAACGTCTCGCCCGGCTGACAGGGGATCGTCTCCAGGGGATCGGCCAGCCACTCCCAGACGTTCCCCGTCATCTGGTAGATCCCGTTGGGGGTCGCCCCGCTCGGGTAGTCCTTCACCGGGACGGTCTGGCCGCGCCCGGACGACCAGAGGTTCGTCCGCGAGGGCTCGAAGAGGTTGCCCCAGGGATAACGGTTGCAGGTCCCGCCGGTGAGCTGCTCGGGCCAGCCGCCGGCCTTCTGCCACTCGGCGGCGGTCGCCAGCCGTTTGCCGACCCAGCGGGCATAGGCCACAGCCTCGTACCAGCAGACCCCGACGACCGGGTGCTCTGCCAGCCCGGATGGGTGCTTCCCTTGCTCCCAGTTCCGCGGGCCGGGCCGGCCCGAGCGGTCGATCAGCCTGGCCACACTCGGCCACACCTCACTGGGCCAGATCTCCAGGTCGTCGTACCCGCCGGCCTGCACGAATCGCTGGAACTGGCGATTGGTCACCGCGAATCGGTCCAGGTAATGCGCCGGCAGCTCGACGTTCACCATGCTGCCGTCGCAGAGGATCAACGGCACGGTCCCGCCCGGGACGAGGGCCATCTGTGCATTGAGCGCCTCCCATGCGCACGAGGCGTCCTGCTCGGGCACCTGCTCCGCGGCCTCGCGAAGCAGGACGAAGCTGTAACGGTCGTCGGCGACGAGCCTTCGGGACACGCCGTGGACCCCGCCGGGGTCCGCATGGCCGCCCGCTCGGGGGGGCTTCAGGGTGTCCTCGGGGGAAGCCCGCGGGCCGGGGACGCTCGGGCCCCGGTCCACCCGTCTCAGCCAGCCGAACCAGCGAGATCGGGCCCGCGGGCAGGGGGCCGGGTCAAGCGACGCGGTGACGACCGGACCCGGCGGGTCGCCGGAGCTCAAGTCGTCCAGTTCGGGTGGGTAGCTCGAGTCTTCCATGCGTAGGGTCCTGGCGTGTCAGCGTGGGTGATGGCGGGCATCGGTCGTCCGGCGGACATCGCCGCAGAGCGTCTGGAACTGGCGGAGGATCGCCTCCGCGCACGGGCTGGCGGTTGACCCGGATGCCGGTAGTCCGGGGTTAGCTCTGGCCGAGGCCGGGAGGGGCACGCTCCGCGGGGCGGATCCGACGGGGGCCGCGGCCGCGGAGTTCCCCTGCGGTCCGCCCAGCTCGAGTCGCTCCCGCTCCAGCCGCTCCCAGGCCGCGGCCAGCAGCCTGCGGTCGTTCTCGAGCTGCGCCGCCAGCTCCCGGGCGCGTGTGCCCTCCTGATCGGGACGGGACGGCTCGGGAGCGGGCTCGCAGCCGCATTCCAGCGCGAGCGTCTCGAGGGAATCCAGGTGGCGGATCACGGATCGGCGCAGCTCCTCCAGCTCCGCGGCCAGCGCCGTGGGCGATGGCGACGTTCTGGTGATGCCCAGGGATCTGCCCCGAGGTTCGCTCACGGCCGCGCTCCCGATGCTGGGTCGCCCGTCCGATGCGGCGAGGTGCGATTCCAGAGCCGAGTGAGCCTCGCGCCGAGGCCACTGCGGCTACGGCTCTCCTGCTCCTGGGCGTGGATCTCTCTCAGGTGCTGGCGGAATTCGCGGATCCGGAGGTCGGCCTCGAGGGCGGTGGATGCCTCCGAGCTCGGCTGGGCGGTGTTTCCCACCTGCCCCGTCGCGTGCAGCGACGCCCGCACCACCTGCGCGCGGAGCGAGGCGACCGCGGTCTCGTATTCACGCCGCTCCCGCTCACGCTCGTCCTCGACGGCCGCGGCCTGGCTGCGGGCGTCCTCAAGCTGGCCTCGGGCCGATTCGAGCGCCTCGGTCAGGCCGTGGACCTCCTGGTGGTGTTTCGCTTCCTGGTCGAGGCACCGCTGGCGAAGCTCGCGGACCTCGGCCTCGAGAGCCCTCATTCGGGTGCCGGGCGGGCTCTCGACCTTCGGGGAGCCGGCGGCCGTGGCCGCCTCCGCGAGTCGCTCAATTTCGCGACGCAGTTCGCGGCGCTCCTGGTCCCACGCCGCCCGGTCGCGAGCGTAGCCGGTCTGGCTCTCCCGCAACTGCTGCTCGAGCCCAGCCAGGCGGTCGGAGAGGCCCTGCCCTTCCTCCCGGTCGCGCCGGTCCACCCGGTCCTCGAGCTCAGTCACCCAGGATGCGAGCTGCTCCCACTCGGCCCTCGTGGCCCGCTCGGCTTCCTCGACGAGCTGAAGCTGTTCGAGCAGCAGCGTGATCGTCTCGTCCCGGGCCCCGAGCTCCGCGGCCAGCCTGTCCCGCTCGGCCGTGCCGTCGGGGCCTTCACCGGCCTCCGGCGCAGGCGGGGCCGCGTCCCACGGAGCGGGCGGCTCATCCCCTTGCCGGGCCCTGAGCTCGCCCTCCAGTCGGGCCACCTCGTCCTGGAGTAGCGCAATCGTCTCCAGGTACGAATCCTCCGCCTCGGGCTCCTGGGTCGCCGATCCGGATTCCGCCATGCTCGGCCTCTCGGGATCAGGGAGTTAAGACCGTCGTTACGAAGGCGGCCTGGGGCGGGACTTCAGGCGACGCTGGCCACCGCCCCGGGTTGCTGGGAGAGCAGGTGCTGGACCGTGCAGAGCAGATCGCGTTCGCCCAGCGGCCGATGGAGCACGCCGTCGAGTCCGATGGCGTCTAGGCGTGCCAGCTCCGCCTCGCTATCGATGTTGGCGATGCCCACGAACCGGGTCCCCGCGGTCGCCTGCTGCTTGCAGGCCTGGTAGAACGACTCCTGGTCCGGCCGGTCGACCGGCAGGATCACGAGGTTGAAGACCTGCCGCCTCAGGAGCAATTGTGCGGTGACCCGGTCCCGGACGGCTTTGAGCTGGTGGTTCGTCCCCTCGGGGCCGAGTACCCGCTGGAGGAGGCGGAGGGCCTCCGCGTCCTCCTCCAGCGCGAGGACCGCGTCGCTCAGCGCGGGCGTCCGCCGCTCCAGCAGGCCGGCGAGCTCCATGCCGCAGGCCGTCACGGCGGCGTCCTCAAGGCACATCCCGGCCTGCCGGGCGAGCTCCGAGAGCGGATGTACCCCGTCGAGCAGCGTGTGCAACTTCACGTCGGCGTTGGACAGGCCGGCGCGATCTGTTCCGCCCCCGCGCGGAGCCTGCCGGGCGAAGATCACTTTGCCCCACTCCTGGGAATCGAGGTCCCGCCGGAGGTGGCGCGTCCCCGCGACGATCAGCGCCGACGTGCTGATCTGGAGCGGGAACGCCTGGAACATCGGCGGCAGCGCGGTGACCGGCTCGAACGAGAACTTGCCGGCTTCCCCCGTGACGGCCATGTAGGTCAGGACCGCGGCCTGGTACCGCAGCAGCTCGCGGAGTCGGCGCGGATCCGAGAGACTCCGCTCCAGCAGCTTCACCAGCCCCGACATCGAGCGGTCCTGCTGCTCGCCCAGGGTCAAGGGCAGGAGGGGGCCCAGGTCGGCCAGCTCCGGGGCGAGACCCGGCTCCAGGCGATCCGGACTGACCGTCCCCGAGTAGACCGCCTGCACGCGTCCGCCGGAGAGGGCGAAGCGGATCCGGTCCTTCTCCTGCTCGATGGTCAGTCGCCCGCCGGCGTGCTGGCAGTTGAGGAAGTCCAGGACGCAGTGAATCGGGAACGCTCGCGAATGACCCTCGAGGACCGGCTCGGCGACCTCTCCCACCGCCTCGGGCATCGCGCAGCCGGTGCGCTGGGCCTGGACGACCATCGCCCCGGTCTGGAGCGCGTTGGCGACGCCGCTCTTCAGCAGTTCGGGCGTGAACGGCTTCGGGATCTGGTCCACCACGTTGGCGAACTCGGTGTACTGGGCGAACGCCCGGTTCCGCATGGCGGAGCTGATCACCACGGGGATTCTCGCCGTGCGCTCGTCCTCCAGCAAGGCGCGGCAGACCTCGTCTCCGGTGGTCCCCGGGAGCTGGTGGTCCAGCAGGATCAGGTCCGGCTTGAGGTCCCTCGCCTGGTCCAGCCCCCGCTCCGCGTCGGGCGCCATCGCGACGCGGTAGCCCGCCTGGGAGAGGTGGCAGTCCACCATTTTGCGGATCGTCTGGCTGTCGTCGATCACCAGGATCAAGGGACTGTCCATGGCTCCTCCTCGGCGCCGGCGACCTCGGCCCCGTGCCGATCCCCGGACGGCGTCAGGACCTCAAAGACGGCCCCCGCCAGCGCCTCGGCGCTCACGGGCTTGCCCAGGAAGCGGCTCGCGCCCAGGGCCAGGACGCGGCGCCGTGTCTCCTCGTCGGACCGGGTGCTCGCCACGATCACCGGGACGCCGGCTAGCGTCGCGACCCGGCGCATCTCAGCCACCAGCTCGAAGCCGTCGAGCCCGGGCATTTCCAGGTCGGTGACCACCAGGTCGTACTCCCGGGCCCGCGTCTGTCCGATTGCCTCCAGCCCGTCCGCGGCCTCGTCGACCTCGAACCCGAACAGTTGCAGGCCTTTCGCCAGGCTCTTGCGAACGCTGATCGAGTCGTCCACGACCAGTATCCGCGGCTTATCCGGGATCGAGGAATCGATCCCGGTCCAGGCCGTCGGGGCCTCCTCCGGCAGGGAAGCGGCCCGGATCCAGCGATGCAGGCGCGACGGGTCGAGAATCGAGATCACCTCACCGCGCAGCGACAGGCTCGTCCCCGAGATCAACGGATGTCCGGCCAGCAGGCTGCCCAGGGATTTGATCACCAGATCCTCGGTCCCCTCGACGGCGTCGACCGCCAGGCCAACAGGCCCGCCACCATGGCGGACCACCAGAAGCTTAGGCCACGAGGGGGCGGGCGTGGCGTGCACCCCCAGGATTTCCCTAGCCTGAAGCACGGGGATCGGCCGATCGCGGAACCGGACCGTCCCCGAACTCGGTCCGTCCTCGCCGGGTCGGCCTTCTCCGTCCACCTCGCCGGTCATCGCCTGCACGTGCTCGATCTGAGCGACCGGCAGCGCGAACGCCTGCCCATCGACCCGCACGATCATGGTCGTCTCCAGCGCCACGCGGGCCGGCAGCCGGATCGTCAGCCTCGTCCCCTTGCCCGGCTCGGTCGACAGCTCGATCGATCCCTTCAGCGCGCCGACCTCGCGGGCGACGACGTCCATCCCGACACCCCGACCCGCGATCGCGTTGGCCTCGGCTCGGGTCGAGAACCCAGGATGGAAGATCAGGCTCCGGAGCTTCTCGGCGCTTGGACGCTCGTCCTCCCCGAGGAGACCCACCCGCCGGACCTTCGACTCGATCGCCCGGAGATCGAGGCCCCGGCCGTCGTCCGACACGGTGAGGATCAGCGTGTTCCCCGCCTCGCGCTTGCCTCCAGCGTGACACGGCCGGCCGCCGGCTTGCCGGCGTGGGCCCTCTCCTCCGGCGATTCGATCCCGTGCCCCACCGCGTTGCGGACGACGTGCAGGAGGGGCTCGAAGGCCTTCTCGCTCACAGCACGATCCACGCCGGTCTCCTCCCCGAGCGTGAGCACCTCGACCTTCCGGCCCTCCACCCGGGCCGCCTCGTGGGCAACCCGGGTCAGCCTCTGGAACAGGGCCCGGACCGTCACGACGCGGAGGACCTGGAGCTCGTCCCAGAGCTGGATCGACAGCCGGGCCAGCGCGTCGCCATGGTCGGCCAAGGGGACCGACGCCGCGCGAGACGATTCGGCCAGGACGGCCAGGTCGTCGGCGAGCTCTTCCAGGCGGCGGAGCTGGCCCGGCACGTCGACGTGCGGCCCCGGGCCGGACCTGCCGCGTCCCCGGCCGAGGCCCGCCCGGTGCAGCAGGTCGATCGAACGGAGCATCCCGGCCCGGCAACTCCGGACCATGGCCGCGACCGTCTTGAGCCCCTCAGCCTGGGCCGACCACAGACGGCGGCGGACGACCAGCTCGGAGACCAGGTCCATGAGGTCGTCCAACCGCGACGACGGCACGCGGATCGGCCCATCGTCGGTCGCCTCTCCGTCGTCTCCCTGGGCCGGGGGTGCCTGGTCGACCGGGACAGGGGCAGAGGCCGACGCGAACGAGCCCTCGGCCGCGACGGGACGGACCTCGGCCGCTGGCCCAACCGCGGTACGTCGCTTCGGGCGTCGAAGCAGGCCGAGGATGCCGTCCAGATAGCCGAGCATCCCGTGCAGTGACTCCTCGACCTCCGGAGCGACGGGGCTCCCATCCAGCCGCTCCTCGACGGCGTGGACCAGCAACGCCAGGTCGACCAGCCCGACGCACCCGGCGGCCCCCTTGAGCGTGTGCAGCCCGCGTCGCAGCTCCCCGAGGTCGGCCCCGCGCGACAGCGTCAGCACGAGGTCCGCGATCCGCTCGGAAAGCTCCATGGCATCGGCGAGGAACGCCTCGCGGAGCTCGTCGTCCAGCTCGATCCGCTGCGGCAGCGCGGGGATCGCGAGCGGGGCCGCTCCGTGAGACGGCGGAAGATCGTCGAGCCTCGTGGCTTCCGCCTCCGCGTCGATCTCGCGCCCGCTGTCGGCATGCCCGTCCCCCCCAACGCCCCACCGAAGGCTGTCGGGCTCCGGTGCGGACGACTCGGCCTTTTCCGCATCGATCTCCCCCGAGCCGGCGAGGAGACGCAGCAGGGCCTGCGAGTCGAACGCCGGGATGTCGTCGGGCAGAGGCTCCTCGGTCAGGTCGACGGGATAAGCGTCGGGGGACTCATCCGATGGTTCGAGCACGGCCAGGTAGTCGCCCCAGGAGGACGACGACTGCTGGATGATCCGGTCGACGACCTCCTCCGGAGGGGCCGCCGACCGTGCGAGCTGGGAGAGCAGGACCAGGGCTTCACCGCAGAAGACCCAGAGGTCCCCGGCCGCCTCACGCGACTCGGCCGAGAGGCACTCTCCGACCTCCATGAGCGCCCCGAGCCGGGCGAGCGCCCGGGAGTAGGAGTCGTGCAGCCCGTCGCGCGCCTCGTCGGAGAGGTCGCCGATCGCCAGCCGGAGCGCCTCGACCGTGCTCGGCTGGGGAGGGGCTTCCGCAAGGGACCTCGATCGCTCAGCCAGCACACTGAGCCGCTCCGGCACGCTGAGCGGGGCCTGCGGCGGTGGCGTCTCAAGTCGGCTCATCGCGGGTTCTCTGTGCCGGCCGGCTCGCGCCGGCGGCGCGCCAGCGGGATGAGCGGCGAGCCCGAGGGCGGCTCGCGCGAGAGACCCGGCTCCGGCGGGGCCGTCGCCGAGGCGAGCTGCTGCCACGGCTCGCACGCCTGCACCAGGGCCCGGAGCGAGGTCCGCGAGAGCGTCGTTCGCTCGAGCGTCTGGTGGGTCACGTCCGAGATCCGCTGCATCGCCCGGACGAGGTCCTGGGTGGCTGAGACCTGATCGTTGGTCGACCGCGAGATCCCCTCGACCAGACGGGCCGACTCCTCCGCGACCTGGCTGATCAGCTCCAGCGCCGACCCGGCCTCGCGGACCCGCTCCGACTCGCGCTGCATTTCGGCCTGGCTCTGGCCCAGGGCGACGATGCTCTCGTGGGTGTCGACCTGGATCGCCTCGACGATCGTGCCGATCTCGCGGGTGGCGGTGGCCGTCCGCTCGGCGAGCTTGCGGATCTCCTCCGCGACCACGGCAAAGCCCCGGCCATGCTCGCCCGCGCGGACCGACTCGATGGTGGCGTTGAGCGCGAGCATGTCGGTCCGTCCGGAGATCCCGCGGATGGTCTCGACGATGGCGCCGATCTCCCCGGAACGGTCCTCCAGCCGCCGCGTCTTCCGGCCGCTGGCCTCGATCTGGGCCAGCAGGCGGTCCATCCCCTCGATCACGGAGTGCACCTGGCCCAGGCCGCGTCGCGCCTCCTCCCGCGCGTGCTCGCCGGCCTTTGCCGCCTCGCCGGCATTCGTGGAGATCCGGTCGATCTTCTCCGACAGGGCCTCGACCGCCGAGGCGGTCCGGGCGACGGCGTCGGACTGGTCGGACGCGCCCGAGGCGATGCGCTCGTTCAGATCGTCCAGCGAGGCGGCGTCCCTGTGGATGGAAGCGGCCGTCGGCGAGCCGGTCCAGCACCGCGGGTAGCCTGGGCGCCGATCTCGAGGCCGCCAGCTCGGTTCGAAAGGCTGATGACAGGCCGCCGGAGACCAGGAACGTCCGCGCGGCACGTTCGAGCTTCGCGAAGTCCCGCTCGAGCTGCCCTGCCCGCTCCAGTCGCTCGCGCAGGATCATCAGCCGGTGCTCGAGACTCGGTTTCTCGGTCGAGCGAGTCTCCTCGTCGGATCCCTCGGACGCGTCGATGGCCTCGATCTCCCGTGCTGCCCTGGCGAGCACCTCTCGACCCGCGGCGACCGCCGCGACGGCACCGGCGAGGCAGGCCGGCAGCGGGCCCGCGAGCGCCCCGAGCGGCCATCCGAGCATCGCGACGAGCCCGACCGTCAGGCCGCCCGCGATCATGCCGACCACGGCTCCCAGCACGATCGATCGTGGCGACACGTTCATTGCGAATCTCCTGGCCGAACAGGACGCGCGGAACTTTCCCCGCTCGCCGAAGGACCCGACTCCGCGGTCGGGACGGCGTCGGCCGTGTCGGCATACCACTCCACCACCGACTCCCTGAGCAACTGCCAGGTGGACTCGGGATCCAGGAGTGCGAAGTCGGCATCGCCCTGGCCGATCTTGCCGAGGGTCACGATGGCTCCCTCCCCGCGCTCCGGCTCTTCCGAGGTTGGCACCCCGGTCGTGATCGTCATCGCGTCCCGGTTGATGTCGATTCCCCAGGGGCCCTGGGCGGTCCGCAGGATCAGCACCGCACGACGGTCGGAGCGGTTGGACCGGACGCGCGGCACGTCGCCGGCCGGAGCCAACGAGACGACCGGGATGACCTGCCGATGATGCGGGCAGAGCCCGACGACGCTCGGCGGGCAGCCGCTGATCGGGACGATGGCGTCGGTCTCCACGACCTCCGCGACGTGCTCGACGCCAACGGCCAGGGCCAGCGTCCCGGAGCGGAAGAGGCAATAGGATTGGACTTGGGACATCTGGTCGGACCCTCCAGGGGCGGCTTTCCGTGCGAGGCGGGGGCGGCGCATCACGAGGACGCTCCGGGCGGGGATCGCGGACCGGCCTGGTCGAGGCGAGTCCGTGGGAACTCGGATTGCCGCAGTCGCTCGTCGAGGCGACGGGCCAGATTGTCCAGCCGGCGACGCGCGTCACCTTCCGGCGAGGCGCGGATCGGCTCGGACCGAGATTCCGTGATGGGGGGAGCCTCGGGCACGCACGCGGGCCCTAATGACCCCTCGGGCTCGGCGGCCGGATATGGGGGCGGCCTGCTCGTCTCCTCCGGGGCCTGCTCTCGACGAAGGGCCTCCAGCCGCTCGTCGATCCAGCCGAGCAACTCGGAGCGCATCGCACTGATGGCCTGGATCAACGGACCCGACCGACGATTGCCCTCGTCCATCTCGGTCACCCCGTCCCGGGGATCAAGGAAACGCTCACGGCGCGCGGGTGGCTCAGTTTCCCGTCTCTCAGAACCCTAGTTCAGCTTTTCCAGGCGGCCATCGGAATTGCTCGATCTGACTGCTGCAACGAGCATTATGACGGCCGCCGTGCTCGCATCCGAGGTTCCCGACAACTCGGCCCACGGTTGGAGGGCCGAGGACAGCTGCCGCGCACCTGGGCGAACCGTTCGATGTGTACGACACTGCCCCCTTGATCACCGGTAACCGCGATCACGCGGGACGCGAGATGGTGAGCACACCCGTGGGTCCGAGGCATTGTCGGCGCGGATGCTGTGGGGTGGGATCTCCCCGGAGAGGGAGTCGGATCGAGGACCGTGGCTTCATGGTTCGGTCCGAGGGTTTCATTACCCGGCCGGCCGGCTCCGGGCGGAGCGGGGAAAGCCGTCGTGCGGGGCCCGCGGACGGAAGAATCGCCGGTATCCGAGTCGCTGATCCATGAAATCCCCGAGCTCTGCCGACCTGTGCCTGTGGACAATCCGGCCGACCTGGAGCCGCTCACCAAGCGCCGGCAGCCTTGCCGGGCGGTGCTGCTCGGCGAGGCGCCGCACGGGATGCACCAGCACGACACGCTGAGGCATGCGGGGGCGACCGTGTGGACCTTGTCGGGTTCGGCTCTTGCCGCGGCATGGTCGTCGCCGACGAATCCTGAGTGTCCGATGCCCTCCCGAAGCGGGTGTGAGCCGTGACGCGGCCAGGGATCATGATCTGAAGGCCCGGGGCGAGTCCGTGCCGAGTGATCCGCCGCCATCGACCCATTCGACATCGATGCACGATGCCTGTTTTCCACGGCTGCCCTACGCCGGAGACCGCTCCCGGGAGCTACTGACGCGGGTCACGTCCTTGCCGCCCAGGCGTATGAGAAAGTGGGGATCGGAGGGGCGAAAACGCAGGGTCAGGGCCCGCTTCGCCCGGGTCGGTTGGAGGGAATGGGCGAGGGACGCGGTTTGCAGGTCCGGGCTCTGCGGAGGGCATCATGGCGACGATCCAGGAACTCTGGGAGCACAACCGCGAGGAGCGATGGCGGCGGGAGGGCGTCCGCGACGATGACCTCCGCTTCTCACGGATCAGCGGCATGAATCCGAGCGACGTGTCCGTCTTCCGGGACGCCTCGCAGACCGGCGGGCTGGTGGTGGTCGTGCGCTGCCCGAAGGTGACGGCGCGTCCCTGGCACGGCCTGATCCCGCCCAAGCCCATGTCGTTGAAGCAGAAGACCGGCACCTCCGGTGTGGCCGTGTCCGCCGCCGGCAAGCTCTATGTCTCCGACTATGACCTGATGTGCGTCTGGAAGCGCGACGGCACGGCACTCAAGAAGGTCTTCGTGTCGTCGGTCGTCGGCAGCCGGCACGTGGGATTCAGTCGCGAGGCGGAGGCCCTGCTGCGGGGCCTCAACAGGGAGCTAATCTCTCGCCTCCAGCACGGCTGCCAGGACGACTACCACTCGACGAAGAACCCCGGCGTCAAGTCGGACGATCACTTCGCCGCCTTCTCCAACGGCGTCGCCGAGCACCTGGCCAACCCCCGCGAGTGCGCCTTCTTCTACAGCAGCCACGGCATGAGCTGGCCCTATGACCTTGAAGGGAAGTACGCCGGACCGACCTCAGCCTGAGCGGCTCGCGCCGGGAACCCGACTCGAGGTTGCTCACCTGCGCCTCGCACGACGGGGCGGCGAGCCCTTCACGGGGAGTGAATCAGGGTCTCCTGTCGGGATTCTCGGGGTGTCCGGGCCGACCGGTAGGCGCCGAGCAGGATGAGGACGAAGGGGATCCACCACAGGAGGTCGTTGGTTAGGAGAATGGCGCCGAAGCGGAGCGGCAGCGTCCTCCGGAGGAGGGCCTGGGCGAAGCCGATCGGGCCGAACAGCTTGCCGAGGAGCCCCACCAGGACGATCGGCCAGTGGCGGAACGGGTCGCGGGCGGCGATGGCGTAGCCGATCCCGTAAACGCCGACGATCATGCCGATGCACTGCCAGAACTCCAGGTAGTTAGGGGTCGGCATGTCGGCCCACCTGAACAGGGCGTCCGGGCAGACGACCGCCCAGGCACAGAAGAGCAGGTTGTAAGCCGCTGCGGCGAGCAACCAGCGACGCATCCATTGGGAGGCGGGGCGAAGGGTGTCTGGATCAGGTCGCGTCATCGCTTCTCCTGTCGGGTCAAGGACCAGGCGGCGGCCACGAAGGCCGCCTGGAACGCCGTGCGGGCCCAGAGAAGGGCCGGGGATCGGATCCCGAACATCGGGATCGCATTCCTGGAGACGTGGACGTGCGCCGGCAGGATCGCCACGAAGTACGCCACCAGGCACCAGGCCGCCAGCGTTCGGAGGTAAGGGACCCAGAGACCGGCGGCGGCCGCGAGTTCCAGCACACCCGTGAGCAGGATCATCGCGCGGTGGCAGGGAATGTATGGGGGCATGGCCGGCAGGAAGATCTCCGGCCGGAGCAGATGGACCGCGCCTGCCGTGGCGAGGATCACGCTCAGGACGGCCCTGACCATGTCGCGGCGACTGGCGGTCCAGTCCATGCGGCGCCTGGGCCGCGTGGATTCAGCGGGAGGCCCAGGGACCATGACCTCCTCGGGGGCAGTTAGGGCCGGTGGCTCGACGTCGACACGAGGATGTTGTAGGCCGCTATAGCCGTGGCGGATATGGAGCGCACCCCAGCGGCCGGTCCCCGATCGCCGACCGACGCCGTCTGGGGATGGGTTTGGTCCGGGCCGACAGCGGCAACGTGGAGCTCAGTGGAGCCTGTTACCTGGTCGGTTGCGCTTGACCGTTCCCGGGGATGGCGCTAAGATCCCGCCGCGGGTGGCGGCTTCGCGCTCGGCATGGGCGCCGATGCAGACTCTTCAGATCTGGTCCCCGGCTCGGCTCAGGGAGGAGCAACCGCAATGCGAGACCACAACAAGGCTTTCTGCCGTCTGGTGGCCGAGACGTTCGACTGTCCGGCCCCGGTGTATGAGTTCGGCTCGTACCAGGTGGAGGGGCAGGAGGGATACGCCAACCTCCGGTCCTACTTCCCGAACAGGAGCTACGTCGGCTGCGACATGCGGCCCGGCCCGGGCGTCGATCGTGTCGAGGACGTCTCGGCGATTGGCCTGCCGGATTTCTCCGCCGGAACGGTGCTCTGCATCGAGACGTTCGAGCACGTCTTCGAGGTGCGTCGCGCCTTCGATGAGGTGTACCGGGTCCTCAAGCCCGGCGGGGTCTTCGTGATCACCACGCCGCTCAACTTCCGGATCCACGGCTACCCGGACGACTACTGGCGGCTGACGCCCAACTGCCTGCGGCGGATGATGTCCTGTTACGAGATGCGGGTCGCCGGATATCAGGGGCACCGCTCGTTCCCGCACTCGGTGATGGCGGTGGGCATCAAGGCCCCGGCCCCGGCGGACGCCCTGGCGCGGGCTCGCACGCTGGTGGGGGAATACCAGCATTGGCTGGAGCGAACGCGCTCGTCGCTCCCGGTCGGAGTCAGGCTCCGACGGACGATCGCCCAGATCTACCGATCCAAGGGAGAGCGGCACCAGATCGCGGCCTATCACCAGGCGGAGTTCACCATCGATACCGGCGCCCCCCTGGCGCAGGCGGGCTGATTCACGACGGTCGGCGTCGCGAGGATCGAGGACGATCGCGACGGACGCCGGAGGGGCTTCCATGAAGAAGACGATCGATCGGCTCGTGATCCTGGGGCTGGACGGTGCGACCTGGACCGTGCTGGACCCAATGCGGCGGCGCGGCCTGATGCCGAACCTGGACTCCCTGCTGACGGGGGCCGCCTACGGGACGCTGACCTCGGTGGTCCCCCCGGTCACAACGGCCGCCTGGACGACCATGATGACGGGCTGCAACCCGCACCGTCACGGCGTCTTCGACCATCGCTATTTCGACGCGGCCGCCGGTCGGATGAAGGTCAACCACCCGGCCGGATACGCGTGCCGACGCTCTGGCAGCAGCTCGACAGGCACTCGGTGGCTTGCCCGAACCTGCCGGGCCTGTATCCACCGCCGAGCCTGAAGGCGCCTTCGTCCTGCATGGACGCGCCGCATCTTGAAGGCCTCCAGGCCTCGAGTCCTGAGTTCGCTGGAAGATCCCGCCGAGGTCCCGGCCTACCGCCCGCTATTTCTGGAAAACACGTCCCTCGGTCGCTTGAGGAGCTGACCACCAACGCCGCCCCTCACGGTCGAGCTTCCGCGGTCATGCCGAGGGCGGCCTGCTGGGCTGATCGACACGTGCCGGACTGGTCGGTGCCATGGTGCAGTTCCGGTGAACCTCGACCCGTTCCAGCATCGTGTCCGCGATACCTGAACGTGGACGAGGACGACCGTCGACCTGAGGAACGCGGCCGCCTGGAAGTCATCTGCGTGCTCGACGTGGCGATCGGCATGCTCTGTGGAATGGGCTGACCGCCGGGGCAGCGGCGGTGATGGCCGCCAGCGACCACGGGCTCGGGCCCTGCCTGGGACAAGGTGGACGTGAACTTGATCCCCGCCCTACGGGGTCGCCCACGCCTGCCGGGGCGCGATGGGCAACTCCGCTGTCGGCTGGCAAGGACGCGATGTGGCTCCGCGTCTCGGCGTGCTGCTGCGGCACGACCCGACAAGGCAAGCCTGGGCCTGTTCGACCAGGGCGCTCGCAGCTCCCCTTCGACTGGAGGCGGACGCTGGCCTTCGCCGCACCAGGACACGGCCGTACGGTCCATGGAATCTGCGGCCAGGCAAGGGCCTGCCGCTGGAACACGGCCCCGATCTTCACCCCGAGGCAGATCGACGGATGCCAGCTCGGTCTGCTGCCCAGGTCCTCGCCGAGGCCCTCCACCCTTATCGGGCGGAAGCCGCCTTCCCAGATCATCCCAGTTGGCGGAAATCGGCCATCTGGACTCCTGCCCGGGAAGGGTATCCCGATTTCATCGCACTGCCCGATGAAGCGCATTTCGGTCCGACGCGATCGGCCGTGCGGGGGAGCCTGGGTCACGCCCGGATCCCAACCTGCCGGGACGTATCG
Organism: Isosphaeraceae bacterium; assembly: GCA_046349995.1. Lineage (GTDB taxonomy): Bacteria > Planctomycetota > Planctomycetia > Isosphaerales > Isosphaeraceae > Aquisphaera. The sequence continues at coordinate 76,934 of JAXMBE010000013.1, forward strand.
GCCGAGGGCATCTTCGCGCTGGCCGGCAGCAGGAGCGCCTGCCGGCGATCGATCCGGCGTAAAGCCGATCGATGCGACTCCGACGGTTCCATTCTCCTCGGCCGCTGATCCCCTCCGTACATTGAAGGGCCGCCTGATCACCGGGCAGGTTTCCGTTTCGCGATCGGTTCCACTTCCTCGCCATCCCGGTCGACTCCGGCAACAAGATCGAGGGTCCCCATCGCCTGGCCTTCGAGCGCGCTCGATGAAGAGCAAGCGATCCTGGAGCAACGGCCGGCTGACCTGGGCTACCTGGAATGATCGCACCGCCGCGGACGATCGCCATCGAGACATCCACGGCCGTTCGCTCTGCGCTGGATACGCCGTTGCTCGGGGCCATCGAGCCGAGCAGTCGGGACCTGATCGTCACCCCCGGCGACTATATCGATCGCGCCCGACAGCCGAGCGTACCGAAGGCTCATCCACCGGCCGGGAATGCTGGCTGGTCCCGGATCCTGGGGAATCACGATGAGATGTTCCCTCCACGCCCTTCGGGGTCTCATGTACACGTTCCTGAGCAGGGCGGGCAGGCGACGCTCCGTTCTTATGGGGCGTCCACGTGCCCGACGAAGAGCGGGATCCCCCGGGCCCACGTCGAATTCCTGGAGTTGCGTCGACTACCTGAGATCGAGAGCCTATCTTCGTGCACGCCTGGCTACGTGCCTCATCGGCTGATGGTCAAACAGCCGAGCCTGGCCTCGCCGAGCTGCGAGGATTCGCGCACGAACACGGCTTCTCGTGGCGTTGATGGTCACCGCCGGCCATACCTGCAGGCGACGCAGAAGAGGCATTCCTGGATGCTGGGCGACCTCGGCGCATCGATACCTACTGTTCGCTGGCGGTGCTGGCCGATACCTCGAGGTCTCGACCTGCCGAACTGGCGGCACGAGCAGACGCCGATCGCCTTCAGCCGCCCGCCGCCGCGGCGGGTTGAGATCGAACTGGACCTGCGGGTCCGGCTTATCGGTCTCAGATCAGGCCTGCTCGGCGTCGGGCCGTGGCCGCGCGGCCGCACGCCGAGCAGACGCCGGTGATGAGGAAGCGATGGCCCGAGGGCCGGAAGTTATGGGCCCGCTAACGGCATCCCGCAGCTTCAGGATTTCCTCGCCGCGGAATTCCGGCTTGATCCGGTTGCACACGGTGCAATGCATGTGGTCGGGTTCGGGTAAAGCCGTAGTCGTGCCTCGTGAAAGGCTCCGGTTGGTGAGCCGAGTTCGCGCAGGAGACCGGGTCTCGATGAGCAGGCGAAGCGTCCGATAGACGGTGCCCCTGGACGACAGCATGCCCTGCGTCGTGCAACTCGCGGACCAGCTTCATCCGCATCGAAGTGCTTATGAGGACGCAAAGATGTGGCGCACCAGGACAGCCCTGAGGTGCGGCCAGTTTCGCCCTGGATCTCCAGAAACTCCCTGGAATTTCACCGGGGGTCTCGCTGGACTGACAGCGGAGCCAGTTCGCTTGCCGCGTGCATCGGGCAAGGATCGATTCCTCTGAACGGAACTCCGCGGATCGAGCGGCGGCGTGCGGACGGTCGTCAATACCGATTCCGGAATTGTAGCGACCATCCCCGACCTCCAGCCTGAGGTAACCTGAGTGGCCCGGCTGGCGTCCTCGGGGCAAATGAGTCCTGGCTGGAGGCATCAATCATCGCCACGCGCGGAATGCGGGTCCTGTTCCTCGGGCCCACAACGGCATCTTCGTGGCCATGACGGTTAAGAACAGGACGTTCGCGTCGAGCGGCAAGCAGCTGGCGTAAAGCACGGCTTGAGCGACATGAGCGACGTCCAGGTGGCCTGGCGACTACCTCGCCGTTCGCCATTGAGGATCTCGTCCTTCATCCGGGCCAGATCCGTGTCGGCGTTGCCGATGTCGATCTGGCCGCAGGCGATGTCGTACTTCCGTCGTCGAGGGCCGTGGACGGCCAGTCCTGCGGATGGCGTGCTTCGTGGTGTACGGGCGGACCCGCCGCGGAGCTGCAAGGATGGAGCCGTTGTTGATGATGCGGCCGCCTCATGGATCCTGGATAGTTTCTCGAGCCGGAAGGCGGCCCGCGCAGAGGAACGCCGCGGTAAGGTTTACGTTCACCACACGCCGCCAGTCCTCGAACGGCAGGTCCTCCAGCAGGACGAAGGGCCTCCGGATCCGGCAGCACGAACAGAGGTCGAGGGCGTTCGAACTGGAGCGCCTGGCGGCCTCGAAGAGGATGTCGATGATGCGCGGATCGTCGTCGTAGCGACCAGCACGGTCGCCGGCCTCGAAGGAGAATACGTGCAGTCTCCTTGCGAAGATCCCGCGCTGGCCGGCATCGCGACGAGTACCCCGCCTCGATCAGGGCGACAGAAGTTGCCCGCCGATGCCGGAGCTGGGGCTCCCGTGACGATGTGGCCGGGGGCGGGGCGGACATCTCAGACACGCCGAGTCGCGGGGGCTCCTGGATGAGATCGTCGACTAGTCGGCCTCATCCAGGTGCAGGACCCTCGGATGCCCGCGCGGCGGCCAGGGCCTGCGTGACCATCACGATATCTTCTGGAACCGCGGTTCAGGAGTTCGAGCAGAGGTCCGCAGGACCCCGCCGCCGTGTCCGATCGAGGTCGCCAGGCCGCCTGCCGGCGACCAGCAGTAGGGGTCCGGTCACGATCGCCCGGGCGATCGCCACGCGCTGCTCCTGGCCACCTGAAAGCTGCCGTAGTGGTGCTCTGGATTCCAGTCCCATGATCCGCAAGCGTCGTCACCGCTGTTCTTGCACAGTGGCGGAGAGATGCGTCAGGAGAAGCGGGATTGACGTTCTCAAGGCGGTGAGCACGATCAGGCTGGTGTCCGAGATGAACCCCGGCATTGCTGGCCTCGCCGAGCAGCAGATCTCAGCCTCGAGATCACCGAGGTCTCGATCGGCGCACGACGACGTGGCTTGAGGTCGCGCGGCCTGGCGCCTCGGCGATCAGGTTCAGCAGCGTGGTTCCCTCCTGATCCCGAAGGACCCACGCAGCCGACATCTCCTCCGTGACCGAGAGGTCCAGGCTGGAGAAGCACGGGGATACCGTTCCGTCGCGGCGATATTCCTTGGCCACATTCCGCAAGACGATCGAGGGATTCGATCAGCCCGCGAAGGATTGCCTTCGCTAGAGAGCCTCGGCGTCCTCCGACCCGCCATGGCTCGGGCGACCCGACCACTCACGGTTCCACCTCCTCGAGGAAGATATCGACTCTCCGGGCTCCAGTCCCGACTCGACCCGGGCGAGGTCCTCGCGGGTCGTGGCCACCTCCACCTGTCGCTTCCTGACCTGCTTGTTGGAGCCGACCACCCAGACGAAATCGTGCCCGTTGTACTGGAACAGAGCCGACTTCGGGACGAAGAGGAAGGCCCGACTGGCGTCCTGCCCCGCGGACTCGCCGTCTCGCTTCGGGAGGAAGTGAACGGTCGCGGCCAGCTCCGGGAAGAGCTTCGAATCCGGGTCGAGGATCTCCACCTTCACCTTCACCGTCCCGCGGGTCCGGTCGCCCATCGGGATCACCTGACGCAGCCGGCCCTTGTAGCGCCGGTCGGGGATCGCACTGACCGACACCTCGGCGGGCTGATTGTCCGAGATCCGGGAGAGGAGATTCTCCGAGATGTCCGTCTCCACGTCCATGTGTTCCAGGTCGGCGACCGTGACCACGGCCGAGCGGCCGAGCGAGGAGCTCATCGCCATAGGCGAGATGATTTCACCCACCTCGCCCTGCTTCTCCACCACGGTCCCGCGGAACGGGGCGCGGATCTCCATCTGGTAGCGGACCGTGGCCTTCAGCTCCTTGATGTTCGCCTCCATCATCTTGATCGAGGACTGGAGGGCCTTGATCTTGGCCTCTGCCATCTCCTTCGCGGCCTTCGCCTTGTCGAAGTCCTCCTGGGGGACCATCTTCTTCGCGAGCAACCGCTCGGCCCGCTGGTCGAGCCGGCGTTTCTCCCAAAGATCGGCATTGGCCTCCTCGAGGTCAGCCTTGCAACGCTCCATGTTCGCCTCGCGCTGCTCGATCATGGCATCCACATCGTGATGTTCGATCACCGCCAGCAGCTGGTTGGCCTCGACCATGTCGTGTTCTTTGACGAGCATCTGCTCGACCCGCCCGGCGATCTTGGTACCAATCATCGCCTGCTTCTGGGCCTTCAGGTAACCCTTTGCACTGAGCAGCTTCTCGGCCTCTCCGGTGGTCATTTTCTGAACCAGCCCGACGGTCACCTCGGGCTTGGAGCGGATCTGGTCGTACTGACGATACGCGACGGCCCCGGCGCCGCCGATGATCCCGAGCGGGATCAGCCAGAGCAGCCAGGCGAGGAGGCGCAGCCCCAGCCCCCTCCTGCGGATCTTCGGGGCGCTGGTCGCCGACCGAGAAGGTCGGATGGACTCCTTGCGTTCGATCTTCAGCGAGGCGAGTTCGTCACGAAGGGTGCTCGCCATGGGCATCCTCAGCGCGGATGGTGGAATTTGGGAAATTCGGTCCATTACGCAAACTAAGTGGTTCGGTTCAATGGAGTATATCGGAAAACGGGTAAGGCATCGAGGGTGAAGCGCGGAGCGACCGGGGGTGATCGTGAGATATGTTGCCGACCCGACCGGCGTTCGCCCGACGGTGTTATGCATACAATTAGCGGATCGTCAACCGACCGACCGGCCCGGGACGGAAAAATCGAGTCACCGCGGCGCGCCCGCTTCCTGGAGACGCAGGGCTTACGGAGGACCGTCGACCTGGAGCGTGTGGATCCGGCTCCGCTCGTTCAGGGCCCGGAACTTGCCGTTGACGACCGTGGTCTTGCCGCCGTGCTTGATGCGGACCTTCCAGTGCGTCGGCTTGGGAATGCCCCCGAAACCGCCCCAGTAGACGACGAACCATCGATAGAGGCCCGAGGGGCCCGGGCCCTTCACCTTCGCGGCGCCGGGGACGTCGGTCTCGACCAGCCAGTAGATGTTCTCGGGTCCGAAGCCCTTCGTGTTATCGACGTCGAGTTCGCCCCCCTGCTTCCCTTTCGGCTCCTCCCAGTAGATCTCCTTGCCTCCCGGCTCGATCACATGGAGGTCGAGGTCCGCGTCGGTATCCCAGATGAGGGTGAACTGGGGGTCGCCGACCTTCACCTCCACGCCGCGGATGACCTCGCCGCCGTCCCCGAAGCGTGCCAGGCCGAAGCCGTCTCCCTCACCGGCACCGGGGTTAGGATTGGGGAGCCCGCCCCCGCCGCTGGCCTTCACCCCGCGCGTCGGCGAGGCGATCGGCTCGAGGTCGGCTGGCTTCAGTTCCAGGAGGGGCTGGGGATCGGGATCGAGCTGGTTCCCGATGATCTCGGGCATCGCCATCGGCATGCTCAGGCCGCCCGTCAGGTTCAGCCCCTCCGGCACCCCCTCGGTCGAGCCGGCGAGCCGGCCATCGAAGTGGATCGGCCGTCGCACCGGAGGGGCGAAGTACCAGAGCGCGAGCGTCAGGAGCAACGCCGAGTGCAGCCCGACCGAGCCGGCCCAGCCCTTCAGCGCTGCGGGCGTCCACGGGCCCGCCCCGGCCGACTCGTCGTCGGCGGGGCCGACAACCTCGATCACCGGCCGGCCGCGTCGCGCCGTTCTCCCGGGTGGCCCGGCCACTGGGACCTCCCGCTCCGCCGTCGAGGTCGCCCTGGATCGTTCCGATGCGCTGGAAGACATGCCCGGACCCTGTGCTTCCCGCAAGCGTCCTCTGGGAGGGGCGGGCCCTGCGATCGACTCGCCCGCGGCCGCGGCCGCGCCGCCTTCGCCTCGCGATGAATCGGATCGAGCGTACCACGGCCCCGCCGCCGCTCGAAAGTTCAAAAGGCCGGCCCGCCGCGTCCGGTCCGCGGATTGCGGTCCTGGTGGTGGGCGGTTACAAGAGAAGTTCCCCTCGCAGCCGCCCGGGGATCTCGAGGGGACGTTGACGGGGAGGGGAATCTCGGTCCATGGATTCACATGAACTGACGCAGTTGTTGAACGAAGTGGCGCGCGGCGAGGTCACCGCGGCGGACGCCGCGCTGAGGATTCGCACACGCCCATACGCGGACGCCGGCGAGTTCGCCAAGGTGGACCTCCACCGCCGCGTCCGCTGCGGCTTCCCCGAGGTCGTCTTCGGCCAGGGGAAGACGGCGGCCCAGATCGAGGCGATCCTGCACACCCTGCTCGAACACGGCCAGGGGGGGCTGGTGACGCGGGTGGAACCCTCCGTCGCGGCGCACCTGAGGGCGGTGTTCCCCGAGGGCGAGCACAACGTCGCGGGGCGGACGTTCCGGATCCCGGGGCCGTCGGCCTCGGGGCCCAAGGTCGGCCGGGTCGTGATCGTGACGGCGGGGACGAGCGACCTTCCGGTGGCCGAGGAGGCCCGGGTGACCGCCGAGGCCTGGAATTGCGAGGTGACGCTGGTGGCGGACGTCGGCGTTGCGGGCCTGCATCGGCTGCTCCATCAGCTCCCCCGCTTCGGCGACGCGGACGTGCTGGTGGTCGTGGCGGGGATGGAGGGGGCGTTGCCGAGCGTCGTCGGCGGGCTCGTCGATTGCCCGGTGGTCGCGGTGCCCACGAGCATCGGCTACGGCGCGCACTTCCACGGCCTCGCCGCCCTGCTGGGGATGCTCAACAGTTGCGCTCGAACGTGGTGGTGGTGAATATTGACGCCGGATTCAACGGCGGCCACATCGCGGGGTTGATCGCCCGGCGGGCGGGGCACGCGGCAGTCGGCCGCCCCGTCCCAGGCGGTGCGCGGACCGGCCACGGGGCATCAGCCCTCCCGGCGGCCTCGCCGGTTCACTGATCTTCGGGGAGGAGTCCCCAGGAGCGCGGTTCATGACGCTCGAAGTGGTCCGGTCCATGCCAGGCCTCCTCGCCGGTCGGCCGACAGTCACAAGGGGCAGTTCGGGTCCATCCTGGTCGTGGCCGGCAGCCGAGGGATGGCCGACGCCGCCGCGATCGCCGGTGCCTCGGCCCTCCGGTCCGGGGCGGGGCTGGTTCGCGTCGCCTCGCCCGCGGAGGTCCAGCCCACCGTGGCCAGCTTCGAGCCGAGCTACATGACCTATCCCCTGCCCTGCGACTGATGAGGGCATGATCCGGCTCCAGGCCGCGATCCCGGCTCTCGGCCGGCTCGTTGACAGGGCCGACGTGGTCGCGGTGGGCCCCGGCCTTGGCCAATCCGAAGACATCCGCGGGCTGGTCCACTGGCTCATCGAATCGAACGACCGCCCGCTGGTCATCGACGCCGATGCGCTCAACGTGCTCGCCAGGGACATCTCGATCCTGAAGTCCCTGAAGAAGAGGCCGTAGTCCTCACCCCCACCCGGGAGAGTTCTTCCTCGCCGACGGGACTCGAGGGGTCCGCGATTCGGGAGGATCGGATCGCGAAGCCGCGGCCCGCCTGGCCGCGCTGTCGGAACCCCTCGTCGTCGTCCTGAAGGGTGCCGGCACGGTCGTCACCGACGGACGGCGCGCCTACGTCAACACGACGGGCAATCCCGGCATGGCCACCGGCGGGGCGGGAGACTGCCTGACCGGGATGATCGCGGCGCTCATGGGCCAGAAGCTGCCTGCGTTCCACGCGGCCCAGCTTGGGGTCTATCTGCATGGGCTCGCGGGCGACATCGCGCGAGACCAGTCGGGCGTCGGGGGCATGATCGCCGGCGACATCGTGGACGCCATCCCCGACGCCCTCGACTACGCCGTCGACGTCGACGGCCCGGACGGGGATCAAACAGACTCCACTCGGCCACACTGAGGGGGATCCGGGATAACGTCCGTGCTTCCTGTCCGTTGTTGACTGGGGACTGTGGATGACCGCCGCCCTGGGATGTGCCGAATCGCGGCGCCAGTGGGCTAGGCCATGCCCTCCACCTTGATTATACTTCATCAACTAAGCTTGTTGTGACATGACCGGTGGCATGCTCACCGGGTCCGTCGACGGCAAGCTCGTCGCCCATCCCGGATCGGAGGTCCGAGTGTCATCTCGCGAGAATCCTTCTTCGGCGGAGTGGACGTATCGCATGGAAGTCTCCCCCACCGGACAGGGTCCCGCCGCGGCGATTCCGAACCCGAATGATCCGGTCAGCCTGCTGCACCTCATGATCAATCTGCAGAACCAGACGCTCGAGGTCATCCGGCAGACGTTCGAGGTCCAGCGGCAACAGCTCGAGTTCACTCGCGAGATGGTGCAGGTCAGTCGGGAACAGCGCTCACGCCAGGGTGCCGAGCTCGAGCGCTGGCAGGCCGGTCACGAGTACGTGATCGACGCCTGTCGCGAGACGCTTGGGAAGCTCGAACAGGTGCATGCGTCTTTGATGAGTGAGATGGCCGGTTATGTGGAAGAGAACCACGAGAACCTTATCGAGGGCGACTTCGCGCTCAGCGATTTCGTCGATCGGTTCGGCCCGCACTGGCCCACCTGAACACGATGCTGGCCGTGCTCCGGCCGCTGGCAGCCGCCCAGAAGAAGTCCGAGGGCTGACCTCCTCGGATCCTGCACCGGGTGCACCCAGAGATCGATACCTCAAGGGCAGCCCGCGCGGCTGCCCTCGAGTCGTCTTCTTCGATTTGCGGAGGGCCTCAATAGCGCCCGCCGTAGCCGCCACCACCGCCGGAGCGGCCGCCGCCGGAGCGCCCGCCGCCACCGCCGTAACCACCGCCGCCGCCGTAGCCACCGCCACCGCGATAGCCGCCGCCACCGCCGCCACCGCCCCGTGGCTCACGCGGACGGGCCTCGTTCACCGTGAGTCGGCGGCCGTCGACCTCGTGATCGTGGAGCGCGTCGATGGCGGCCTTCGCCTCGGCATCGGTGCTCATTTCCACGAAACCGAAACCTTTGCTGCGGCCCGTGTCCCGATCGGAGATGACCTCCGCGCTCTGCACGGTCCCGTACTGCGAGAACAGCTGTTCCAGGTCGGAGCTGTTCGTGCGATAGGTGAGATTCCCGACGTACAGTTTGTTGCCCACCTTCAAACTCCTGAAACGGGCGGCTACAGAAGTGAATGAACTGGCCATTGTCATGCCGGGACGAAGTGCCCGACCGGTGGAAAGGCGGAAGAGGCAGGCGAGAAGCTTCCAGAGCGGGACTCACGACACGCACTCATTCGGTTTCCAACCGAATTAAGTATAGAGATCAGTCGACTTCAGTGATAGTGAAAAATGCGAAAAAAACGGCACCCCGGCGACCTCCCCTCCCGGCACCCAGTGGCCATCGCGGACGGCCCGGGACGTCGGCCCCGGCTCAGCCTCGCGACGCTTTCGCGGGCGAGCTCCGGATCCCGTAGACGAGGACCGGATGGCCCAGCAGCTCGGTCCGACCCTCAAGTCGCATCCGCAATCGCTGGGCGACCCGAATCGACGCCTGATTCTCCGAGTGGATCATGCTGATCACGTGAGACTTGCCCAGTTCCCCGAACGCCACTCCAAGCGCGGCCCGGGCCGCCTCGGTGGCGTAGCCCTTGCCCCAGTACGCCCTGCGCAGCGTCCAGGCGAGTTCGAGCCCGGGCCAGCCCTCCGGCTGCCAGCAGCCGACGCGGCCGACCACCGCGCCGCTCGACCGCTCCTCCACGGCCCAGAGGCCAAATCCTCGCAGCGCCCAGTGGCCGACCACCATGGCCATGCTCCGCCACGCTTCCGAGCGGCTCATGGTCGTCCCGCCCAGGTAGCGCATGACCTCGGCATCCGCGCACATCTCGGCGTAGGAATCGAGATCGCCCTCCGTGAACATGCGCAGGGTCAGTCGATCGGTGCTCAGCTCCCTCATGCGGCGGTCCCCGGCGTCGCCGGCCTCAAGTGGTGTAGTCCGCATTGAGCCGCACGTACTCGGCCGTCAGGTCGCAGGTCCAGAACCGGATCGAGCCGGCTCCTCGCCGGAACGCCAGCCGGAGCTGGACGTCGCGGTGCGCGCGGAGGTCGGCGGAGAGTCGCGCTGCGTCGAAGTCGGTCGGGGAGCCCTGCCGATAAACCGCCACGCCGTTGATCCACAGCGAGACCTCGTCCTCCTCGAAGGGCACCCCGGCGTATCCGGCGGCCGAGACGATCCGGCCCCAGTTGGGGTCCGCCCCGTGGATGGCCGTCTTCACCAGGGCGCTCTCGGCCACGGCCCGGGCGATCGTCCGGGCCTCCTCGCGGTCCAGGCAGCCCTCCACGTCGATCGTGACGAAGTGCGTCGATCCCTCGCCGTCCGCCGCCATCATACGGGCGAGGGTCTCGCAGGCGTCCCCGACCATCCCGGCGAAGGCCGTCAGGTCATCCCCATGAAGGACCGGCCGGCTGGCGGCGGTGCTCGAGAGCAGCAGCACGGTGTCGTTCGTGCTGGTGTGGCCCTCGACCGAGACGCAGTTGAAGGTCTGCTCGACCGCGTCGGAGAGGATTGGCTGGAGATCGTTCGGCCAGAGCGGAGCATCCGTCAGCAGGAACGCCAGCATCGTGGCCATCCGCGGGCCGATCATGGCCGCGCCCTTGGCCATTCCGAGCAGGGAGAAAGCTCCGGCCTCGCCCCGGTGCGAGAGCGAGACGACCTTCGGTCGAGTGTCCGTGGTGAGGATCGCCTGAGACGCGGTCCGGAAGGCCGAGGCGTCCGGCGAGAGCGCGCCGAGGGCCTGGCCGAGCCCAGCCTCCAGGCGATCCATCGGCAACTGGTGGCCGATCACGCCCGTCGAGGCCACGAGGATCTGATCGGGCCGGCACCCGAGTGCCCTCGCGGCGGTCGCGGCGGTCCGCTCGACATTCGCCGCCCCTCGCTGGCCGGTCGCGGCGTTCGCGTTGCCGGCGTTGATCACCACGGCACGGATGTCGTCGGCGGGAATGCGGTCGCGGCACCATCGCACCGGCGCGGCGCAGACACGGTTCGTCGTGAAGGTTCCCGCCGCGGCGCACGGGCCGTCGGCGGCGAGGACGGCGAGGTCCAGCCCCCCCGAGGGCTTGATCCCCGCCTTGACGGCCGCCGCGCGGAATCCCTCGGGGATGATCAGCTTCTGGTCGCTCATCGGTCTGTTGCCTTTCCCGGGGCCGCGTCAGCGGGCTGTGTAGCCGCCGTCGATGAACAGCGTGGCCCCGGTCATGAAGCTGGATGCCTCGGAGGCGAGGAAGATCACGGCGGGCCCGAGCTCGGCCGGATCTCCCCAGCGTCCCAGCGGGACATTCGTCTCAATTTGTGCCCGGGCGGCCGGGTCGTTCAGGAGCGGCAGGTTGATCTCCGTGGCGAACGGACCCGGGCAGAGGGCATTGACGTTGATGCCGTGGGCCGCCCACTCCAGGGCCAGGGTCTTGGTGAGGAGGGTGAGACCTCCCTTGCTCGAAGCGTAGGGCGTGCGATTCGGCATCGAGATCTCGCCCATCATGGACGAGACGTTGACCACCCGCCCCCATCTCTGACGCTTCATCGGCTCGGCCGCGGCCCTGCAGCACAGCCAGGGGCCCTTCAGGTTCGTGTCCAGGACCAGGTCCCAGTCCTCCTCGCGGAGCTGCTCGATCGGCCCGCGAACGTTCACGCCCGCATTATTCACGAGGATGTCGAGCCGGCCGAAACGGTCCAGGACCCCGGCGGTCATCGCCGCCACGTCGTCCGGCCGGGACACGTCCGCGGCGATGGCCAGGTGCTCCCCTCCGTGGGCCTGACCGAGCGACTCGCATTGCTGGCGGGCCTGCTCCAGTCGGCGCGACGTGAGCGCCACCTTGGCCCCGGCGGACGCCAGGGCAGATGTGAACGCGGCACCCAGACCCTTCGCCCCGCCGGTCACCAGCGCGACCTTGCCGTCCAGTCGGAAGCGATCCAGGACGCGTTCCATGGCCGTCTACCTCCTCGAGGCCCCTGGTCCGCGACGCCCAACCCGCTCGGCGGCCGGGGAATCATCGACAGCGTACAGGATGCCCGTCGGCGCGGGAAGCAGTTCGAGGTTCCGATCCCACGAGCCGGTCCGCAGGGTCCCGACAACTGTGCAGGTCGTGAGGTTCGTACCCGTGCTGCGTTCTCGCACACATTTACTGGTAGTAGGGGCAGTTTGAGTCATCGGCGTATTACCTGGGAAAAGATTGCGTTTTGGGTGAATCGGATTACTGGGAAATTTGGAGAAACTTCCTGAAGCGACTCGCTTTGGCGTGACGAAGTCTATCTGTGAGTTGTCGGTCCCGGACACGAGGCGGAGTCTCAGCGTCCGTCGACCGGTGAGCGCCGAAGTTAGTCGGGAGTGTACTCGTGGAGCGTCCGATGTTGCGAAACCTAACGTTGGCTGCCCTCGTGACCCTGGGATTGGGGTTCGCGGGCACCGCGCGCCCGGCACAGGCAGCGAGTTACGCTGGTGGTGCCTCGTTGCGAATCTGTCCAGTGCCCCAGGAGTGCAGCGGGCACGTCCAGTATCAACTCCAGCGTCAGACGGTCCTCCGGAACGTGCAGGAGACCGTCTACGAGACGCAGCAGGTCCCCAGTGTGCGGACCGTGTGCGAGACGGTCATGCAGCCGAGGACCATCACGACCACCCGCAACGTGGTCCAGCACCACGTGCGGGAGGAGGCCTACACGGTGAACCGTCCGGTCTACCGGACCGTCAACCGGGAGGTGCACTACACGGTGCAGCGGCCCGTGACGCGGACGGTCTGGAAGGACGTCGTCACGACCGTCTATCGCCCCGTGCGCGAGACGCATTACGAGACGAAGTTCTACACCGTGAGCCGCCCGGTCCGCGAGACGACGATCAAGACCTGCGTGTACAACGTCAGCCGGCCGATCCGGGAGACGTCGTTCAAGGACGTGACCTACACGGTCAGCCGCCCGGTGCAGGAGACCTACTTCAAGACGGTCAACGAGACCTTCTGCCGCCCGGTGCAGGAGACCTGCTACAAGACGGTCTGCTACACCGTCAGCCGCCCTGTTCAGAAGGTGTGCTATCGCTCGGTGCCGTACACAGTCCAGGTGCCGGTGCAGACGACGGTCATGCAGAGCGTGCCGACGACCGTGATGGTCCCGGTCCGCCAGACGGCCTACAAGCAGGTGGCCTACACGGTCAGCCGACCGGTGAGCGAGACCGTCATGAAGGAGTGCCGCTACACCGTCCGCGTGCCGGTCCAGCGGACCGAGATGAGGACTTGCTCCTATACGGTCTGCCGCCCGGTGCGTGAGACCGTGATGAAGGAGTGCCGCTACACGGTCTGCCGACCGGTCCAGACGACCACGATGAAGACGGTCTGCCGCACCGTCTGCCAGACGGTTCAGGAGACCCAGTATCGCGACGTGTGCGAGACGGTCTGCGTGCCCCGGACGGTGACCAAGCAGGTCACCCGCGAGTGCGGCGAGTGGGTCACCACGCAGTACACCGTCCCCGGCAAGACGGTCTGCGTCAACGGCTGCCTCGTGCAGTGTCCGCCGACGGTCTGCGAGAAGAAGGTCTGGTGCCCCCGCACGGTCGTCGAGAACGTCAACTGCACGGTCTACGAGTCCCAGACCATCCGCAAGCAGGTCCCGGTCACCGTCTGCAAGCAGGTGCCGACCACCGTCTCCGAGCAGGTCCCCGTCACCACCTGCACGATGGTGGCCGAGGAGGTCGTCAAGCAGGTGCCGGTCACGGTCTGCAGGACGATTCAGGAGACGATGACCAAGCAGGTCCCCTACACCGTCTGCGAGTACGTCCCGCAGGAGATGGTCAAGCAGGTGCCGGTGACCGTCTGCCGGATGGTCCAGGAGACCTGCACCAAGACGGTCCCGTACACCGTCTGCTCGACCGAGGCCCGGACCGTGATGCGGTGCGTGCCGACGACGGTCACGAAGATGTGCAACAAGACGGCGTTCCGCCAGGATCCGTATACCGTCACGAGCTACGTGCCCGAGACCCAGACGAAGCAGGTGCCGTACACCGTCACCCGGATGGTCCGCGAGGTCCGCAGCAAGCAGGTCCCCTGCACCGTCACCCGCATGGTGCCTCAGACGTGCGTGAAGCGCGTGCCGATCACCATCTGCCGGATGGTGACCGAGCAGCAGGTCAAGCAGATCCCCGTGACGACCTGCCGGATGGTCCAGGAGACCCGCTCTTGCCAGGTCCCGGTGACCACCTGCCGGACGGTCGCCGAGCCCTGCGTCAAGAAGGTCTGCTCGACGGTCACGGACATCGTCACCGATCCCTGCGTGAAGATCGTGCCCCAGACGATCTGCGAGATGCAGGCCGTTCAATGCGTGCGCAAGGTCCCCTACACGACCTGCAACCAGGTCGTCGACTCCAAGACCGTCATGTGCCCGGTGACCGTGCAGAAGCAGGTGGCCGAGACGAAGACGGTCTGCGTGCCCCGGACGGTGTGCAAGCAGGTTCCGGTCGAGGTGTGCGTGAAGGTCCCGGTCGTCACCCACTGCGATCCGGTGGTCCTGCCCTCGTCTCAGAGCGTCGTCGCGTCGGCCCAGTCGCAGCTCCCGGTGACCACGGTCCCCCCTTGCGACCCCTGCGACGCCCGTCACCCGTTCTTCGGACGGCGGCTCGGCCTGTTGCACCATTGAGCACAGGATCGACTTCCTGATCCTCGTTTTCGGCACTGACTCTCGGCGCTCCCGCAACCGCAGACGCCCCCCGGCTGACCTTGGCCGGGGGGCGTCTGCTTTGTCTCATGTGGCGCGGCGGTCTGCCACGTGACGCCTCCCGTTGCTACCGGCCGCCGGGCATTTCTGGGACACTGACGAGGTTGGACCAAGCTGGATCCGTGCCGGAAACGCGCGATGGCAAAGCGGTCATCCCTCGACGACAAGCTGGCGGCGATCCGCGGGCTGCGATCCCGGGAACCCGGACCGGCCTTGACGGCGGAGCTCCAGAAGGCGCTCGCGGATCGGTCCAACTTCGTCGTGGCGGCGGCGGCCGCGGTCGCGGGAGACCGGGGGATCGTCGAGCTGGCCGGCGATCTCGAGTCGGGCTTCACGAGATACCTCGAGGACCCCGTGAAGACCGACAAGCTCTGCCGGGCGAAGTTGGCGATCGTGCATGCACTCGACAAGCTTGAACACCGACGCTCGGATGTCTTCCTCCAGGCGGCGCGTCATGTCCAGCTGGAGCCCGTGTACGGAGGCAGTGAAGACACCGCCGCCCCGCTCCGGGCCGCCGCGCTGCGTGCCCTGGCGAGGCTCGACGAGCCGGGAGTCCGGCTGGTCCTGGCCGATGCCCTGATCGATCGTGAGAAGGACGTGAGGGTCGCCGCGGCCGAGCGGCTCGCGTACGAGGGATCCGAGGCCGCGGCACTCCTGCTGCAGCTTCAAGGCCCGGATCGGCGATCCCGAATCCGAGGTGCTTTCCGAGTGCCTCGCGGGGCTGCTGGGTTGCGCACCTCGGGAGAGCCTCGACTTCGTCCGATCATTTCTGGACTTCCGGCGTGAGGAATCCTGCGAGGCGGCGATCCTCGCCCTCGGCCGTTCGCGCCTGCCGGAAGCGTTCGAGGCCCTGAAGGACTGCTCGGAACGACAGCCCCCGGCGAGCCTTCGTGATACGGTCCTCCTGGCCCTGGCGATGCTGCGTCTCCCCGAGGCCACCGATTTCCTGGTGGAGTTTGTGGACCGGGAGCCCGAGGCGCGAGCGATTTCGGCGATCTCAGCCCTCAAGGTGCAGGCGCACGACTCGCGACTCCGAGAACGGCTCGCGGACATCGTCGGGCGACGCGACCTGCCCCTGTTGTATGACCGTTTCCTCCGCGACTTCCCGGGAGCCTGATGCGGCTTATCCGACCCTTCGGCGGGAAAGAGAAGCCCGAGCGAGCCGGCGGGCGGCTCCCTCGGGTTCAAATCGTACGCGAGCAGGGGCGAAGGATCCGCCTCTCAGGAAACGCTGACCGTCCTGGCTCCGCGGCCGATCACGAATGTCGTGTCCTCGAGCCCCAGGCCGGAGCTGCTGAGAAGTCCACCCACGTTGATTCGCCCCCCCTGGAGGTAAGTTCTCGGAAGCGATCGCGTGTTCAACACCACCGAGGTTTCACCGGGATTGACCGTGACCGAGAGGACCCGGATCGGGAGGGACCGCGTCAGGACCGCGCCCCGGACGCGCCTCTGGGAGATGGAGCTGACCTGGTAGTTGGCGAGATTGGCCAGCGACGCCGCATCCATCGGCTGATCGAAATTCAGCGTGAATCCGAGCATGGCCCCGCCCTTTCGACCCTGCAAAATCGGGACAGTGGCGGCGGAGGCGCCGGTGACGGCAGGTGCGTTCTTGAGCGACGCTTCCGCGATCGAGAGCAGGCGAGCGACCGTCTTGTCCGGTTGATTGCGATAGGCGCTGAGGATGGGCTGGACGTACTGAGTATCGAGCGTGTTGATGTTCTCGGTCGGCTTGCTCTTGTCGAAGTACCAGAATTTGAGATCGACATTACCGACCTGCCGCGCCGCCAGGACCTGGAGCACATAGGCCGCGACGATGCTGTTCCCGAACGCCCCCGCCCCAATCTTGCCCGTGTTGATCACGATCGGTCCGGTGACGTGGGCGGCCGCAGCGTTGTCACGCGCGAGGGTGAAGCCGGCGACGTAGGTGTTGAAGGCGTCCGCGAGCACCGACGGGTCCGTCTTGGCGTAAGAAGAGTTCCTCAGGTCCGGCGCGGCCATGGCGATCACGTGATACTTCAGCGTCGGGTTGTCCAGACTGGAGAGCTGCTTCAGGTCGTCAACGGTCGCATTGGCGTAGTTGTCTCCCGGCGACTTCTTCGTCAGTTTCGGATTCAGGATATCGATGGTCATCGTCTTGCGGACGTCGAAGAAGATGTAGGGCTGGGGGCTCCCCTGAAAGGGCTTTCCGACGTCGCTCTCGCTCACCGAACCGTTGGCGACCCGCGGCTTCAGGCCGTAGGCTGCGGCATTGGCGAGTTCCGGAGTCTGAAGGAACATCACCTCTTCCTGGGCGAACCCGTTTCCGAAGACGCCGCCGCCCAGATGGGCATTTGAAAAGTCCACCCAGTACTCGTTCCTGAGGCTCGGGTGTCCGTCGGCCTTCACATAATTGTAGAGGGCGTCGGTCGCGGTCGTTTTCGTGTCGAGATCCTTGAACTGACCCTTGAAGTAATCCGGAGTCGTCGCGGTCGAAAGCCGGAAGTGATAGGTGTCCGGATCGAAAACGCTGTATGAGAGCTCCGATGTGTACTTTGCGGGTTGGCCCTGCTGGCCTGTTTGGAACGGCGTCTCGGCCTTCGTCAGCAGGACTTGCTTCTTCGCCGGGACATTGGGGATTCGATCGTCCAGCGGCTTGGGGAAGCCGAATTGAGAGAGGACCACGCGTTCCTCGAGCGATTCGAGCCGGGGCCGGCTTTTCAACCCGGTACGGCTCAGTGCTTCGGTGCGAAATGGACGCGTGAGCAGGCTCAGGATTCGGGGCATGATCGGTCCTCGGAGCTCCATGATGCGTTACGACTGAGCGTTCAGGAGACGGATTGGCCAGCCATTTGGCGTCGGGCCCGTAGATCCGCCGCGACAGCGGCTGCTGCGCTCAAGCGGCCTCAGGAGGATCGAGGCCCGATCGGCGAGAGCGACCGAGAGCCCTTGATCCTCGGACATCCGTCCCAGGTTCCGTGATGGAAGGCGCTCGCTTCATTCCACGCGAGCATGAGGTCTGGCACAAGGACAAAGTATGCCTGAACGAGCCAGCTTTCAAGCTCGGTGGCAAGTTCGGCACAAATCAAGCTACATGAAGCAGAATTTGACGTGACCTGGCGGTACCACGTGGCTCATGTCCCGGGAATCCAGGTGCACACACGACGATTGAATCACGGCATTGCGGTCGGCAGCCTTGAGGATGAACCCGCTGATCAACGAGAGAACCCCAGGGAAGGCTATCGTCCATGCGAGCCGGTTAGAGGCCGATGCTCCTCGCCCTGGGGAGACCTGGAACGTGACGTCCTGTCCACCTCCGATGCCGTACTTGCTGGACAGGCCGCTGACGCCGACGATCACGCGGCCGCCCTGGGGATAGTTGCTGGCCTGCGAACGCGTGGCCACGACCACGGACGAATCGGCCGGATTGACCTTGAGAACCCGGACCGGGATGTATCGCGTCACCAACTGCCGGCCGACACGCCTCTGGCTGGCGTAACTGACCTGGTAGATCGCCGAGTTGGCAAGAGAGGCCGTGTTCATCGGCTTGTTGAACTGGAAGGCAAAGCCCAGCATCGGCCGCATCTGGCGGCCCTGCTGGACGCGGACGGTCACGACAGAGGCGCCGGTGATCCTGGGCGCTCCCGACAGGTAGTCGGTGGCGATCTCCAGCAACCTGGTGACGTCCTGGTCCGCCTTCGGGAGCGAACGATAGGTATGCAAGATCGGCTGAACGTAGTGGGCGTCCAGCGTATCAATGTTCTCGGTCGGCTTGTCCTTGTCAAAGTACCAGAACTTGAGATCGACGCCGACCTGCCGCGCCGCCAGTTCTTGCATCACGAACATCGCCACGACATCGTTCTTGAAGGCACCCGCCCCGATCTTTCCGGTATCGATCAGCGGGGTCGAGAACCCATGCTTCTGAGATTCACCCTTGGCCAGGGTGAAGCCCGCCACGAACGTATTGAACGCGTCCTGGAGCACCCGCGGATCCGTCGGCGAAAAGCTTGTGTGGCTCAGGTCCGGTGTGGCCATGGCCAGGACGTGGAACTTGTACGGGGTCGCGTCCAGCCGCGAGAGCTGATCCAGGTCCGATTTTGTCACCTTGGAATACAGGTCTCCGGGCGACTTGTCCGTCAATCTCGGATCCAGGAGGTCGATGGTCATCGTCTTGTGGACGTCGAAGAAGATGTAAGGCTGGGGGCTCCCGTTGAGCGGAGCCTGGACATCCCCCTGAGTTCCATTCGGCACCCGGGTCTGGACCCCGAAGGCTGAAGCGTTGGCGAGTTCCGGAGTCTCCAGGAACATCACCTCTTCCTGCGCGAAGCCGTTGCCAAAGACGCCGCCACCGAGTCTTGCATTGGCGAAGTCCACCCAGTACTCGTTCCGGTTGCTGGGATGTCCGTCGGCCTTGGCGTAAGTGTACAGATCGCCACTCGCCTTGACGTTGATCGGCAGGTCGTTGAAGGGCCTGCTGAAGTATGCAGGGAAGACGGCGTCCAGCCGGAAATCCGCCGTGTCCGGGTTCAAAGAGGCGTAGGAGAGCTGGGACACGAGCTGGGGATTCTTCCCCGTGAACGGCCCCTTGGCCTTATCCAGGAGGACCTGTTTCTTCTCCGGGGCGGACGGGATGGCAGTGTCGAGGGGCGTCGGGAAATTGAACTCCGACAGAACGACACGCTCCTCGAGCGACTCCAGGCGGGGGCGCGCCTTCTGGGCGGACCGACTGCTAGGCTTTCGAATACGAGGCAGACTCAGCAGTTGCGGGATCCGGGGCATGATCGCTCCTCAGGGATTCGGTTCTCGTGGTCGGTTCGCAACCTTGCTGAGCAGCAGCGATTGCAGCGATGGGGCGTCGCCCCCAACCGAATCAGTTCGAGTCGAGTCCCGGCGGCGGGGAAGCGCTGGGTGGACGCGGATCGGATCCGTGGACAGGCACGGTCTTGCGTCCACCCGGTATGTGGGGACTGCCCTCGGACTTCGAGGTCAGGGGCCATCGATCCACGTGAGCATGCGAGACGGCACTTGACGGAAGGATATGAAGCTTGATGTGCCTTTTCAAGTCTTTTAGGAGAGTCTTTTCCCGGTTCGCAACATGCGCATGCGACCAATTATCAATGGCTGGGCCAACTCCTGCCGGGTTTGACTTCGGCACCGATCCCCTCAATCAGCGATCGAAACGAGGAGAGCATTGAGCCCAGATCTGAGGTGGGCGAATGCGCGCGAGCGGTGGCTGAGTTGGTGTTTCACGAGCGAGCTCAGCTCGCCGAACGTCCTGTGGTACTCGGGGATGAGGAACAACGGGTCGTAGCCAAATCCGAGGCTGCCTCGGGGTTCGCGGAGGATTCGCCCCCGGCAGGCGCCATCGGCCTCAAGACGGATCTGTCCCGAGGGATCGGAGACGGCCAGCGCGCAGCGGAACGCCGCCCCCCTTCGCTCTTCCGCAACGTTCTGAAGAGCTTCGAGGAGCTTGAGATTGTTTGCCCGGTCGTCACAGGGCTCGCCGGCGTAACGGGCGGAGAGCACGCCCGGCGCCCCCCGTAGTGCGTCCACGGCGAGGCCGGAGTCGTCCGCCAGAACCCAGTGACCGAGCGCCCGGGCCAGCTCGCTCGCCTTCTTGCGGGCATTGCCGGAGAAGGTATCGGCGTCTTCATGGACGTCCGGAGTGCCCGGGAACTCGTCGATCGACCGGATCTGGAGACGGTCGAGGATCCGCGTGTGTTCCCAGGGAGGGCGGATCAGCGTGGCCATCTCCGAGCATTTCTTGCGGTTGCGCGAGCCGAGGACGAGGATCAGCGGATCGGCCGGGGGTGGGGCGGCGCTCATGGTGATTCGGCTTCGCTGCGAGATTTCGGCCCGGGGAATCGGCGACGGTCGTCTCCGTCCCGCGCCACGGTGGTCTGGCGCGGGGGCGGGGACGCCGTTTCGATTGTCTCCCGAATTATTCGGTCCGGAAAGGGGCTTCCGGAACGGACGCGGTCACTGCTCGAAGTGGGACTTGATGTCCTTCAATTCGGTCAGAACACCCGCCGGGACGATCATGGTATCGAGGACCGCGGCCTTCTTCTTTTCGGCGGTCACCAGAGGGATCGCCATCTTCAGCAGGGCGTCGCGGACGTCCACGGCGTTCGAGTCGTTGTGACTGGAGAAGGCCCCGACGTACACGCGGCTGGCAGCTCGGTCGTGGTAGACATACACCGGCTGGCCCAGCCTCTGGAACTCGGCATTCTTCGAGAGCTTGTCCGCCAGGCGCTCGGCGTCGTCGGCGGCCGTGGCCAGCGGGCTCTTCTTCAGGCTCAGGCTGGTGAGCCCCAGGAACCGATCGTCCTTGTCGTTGAAGGTCGAGCGTCCGGTGAACTCGGCGACCTGAAGGCTGAACTGCCCGGGGCAGTGGGCGATGCTCCGCGGGCCCTGGTTCATCTGCACGATCAGGCGGTCGTGCTTGTGGGGATAGAGCTGCTGCGCGGGGATGTAGGGATTCGTCGTCCGGAGAGCCATGCTCAGGCCCTCGCGCCACTTGAACAGGTGGGGCATGCCGTTGAGGCAATCGGGCTTGATCTTCTTCACCTTGTGCAGGAGAACGGCGGCGTCCTTCTCGGTCTTCTCGTTTCCGACCAGCACCGCGGCCTCGTCGTAGGTCCGGTACTTCTCGGGCACCGAGACGCTGGCCTGCACGACCTGGGGGTCGGAGGTCGGAGGGATGCCCCGGATGTTGCTCCTGCCCGGGAAGTCCTTGCTCCGGAGGATATAGGCGGGCAGTCCGAACCTGTTGCGCAGCTCCATGGCCAGCGCGAGGGCCATCCGCTCCGATTCCGGGCCGCGGAACGTCTTGGCCAGGACCATGAAGGGGCCGGCTTCCTTGGTGAGCAGCCACGGCTCGATCGGCGCGTTGGGCAGCTCGATGGAAGGCGCGGCGATCTCGTCGGCCGGGGTCGGCTCGGGCAGTGACGTGGCGTTGGGGAAGATCTTCCGCCCCTGGCCGGCCGCCCCGCCGCCGGCGTCCTTGGCGTCGCGAGCGGCCGTCGGGGCCGAATCGGGCTTCGGGCCGCCGGCAGTCGGGCCCCCCGTCTGGGCCCAGGCGCAACTGGCCGCCAGCGTGCCGAGAACGGCCATGGTGGCAATCGGCGTCTTCATGGACGATCCCCTTCCTTGTCGGATCATCGGTGTTCGGGACGGGTCGATCTGTGTGGGAGCCCCGCGTCCCTTTCGGGGTTCGTGCTCGAGGCCGGCCGGCCGGGTCGCGCGAACCCGAGGCGCGGCCCGCTCGTGTCGCCGGTAGCCCGGCAATATTCGGTCGGGACTTTAGCAAAAGCGCCGGAACGTGCCCAGAGCGGTTCTGCCGGTTTCTCGCGATGAAAAACCGATTGTGGGCTGTGGCTCCTCCTGCAACGTGTCGAATCGGGAAAGCCAGTAAGAGGTGACTACTGCTCCGGGGCGCAAATGGATAAAACTAAGTGGAAGAGCCGACTCGAGTCGGCCTCCACGACCCGGACGGTTCGACTACCTGCCTGCTGCATCGCGGTCTCCCAATGGTCCGAGCGATCATCTCCTGGAGCTTGCACAACCGCCTCATCGTGGTCCTCGGGGCGCTCGCCCTGATCGGGGTCGGGGGCTATTCGGCCCTGAACCTGAATGTGGAGGCGTATCCCGACCCGACGCCGCCGCTGGTCGAGGTGATCTCCCAGAGCCCGGGGTCGAGCCCGGAGGAGATGGAACGCCTCGTCGGCATCCCGATCGAGACCGCGCTCAACGGAATGCCTGGCCTCGAGTATCTCCGCAGTACCTCGATCTCGGGGCTGAACGACGTCAAGTGCCAGTTCGCTTACGGCACGGACTTCGGCGCGGCCCGGCAGGAAGTCCTGAACCGCCTCGCTAGCGTCGACCTGCCCTCGGGGGTCCGGCCAGGGCTCTCTCCCTGGAGCCCCACGGGGGAGATCGTTCGCTACGTCCTGGAGGGGCCCGGCTACACCACCAATCAGCTCAAGGCCGTCCAGGACTGGGTGATCAACCGGACCCTGAAGCAGGTGCCCGGCGTGATCGACGTGGTCGGCTTCGGCGGTACCGAGAAGCAATATCAGGTGCTCCTGGACACGCGGCTGCTCCGGCAGTACGGAGTGACGATGCGGGACGTCGAGGACGCGATCGCACGGTCCAACGCCAACGTGGGCGGCGACATCATCACGTTTGGGACCCAGTCCCACAACGTCCGCGCCCTGGGCTTGCTGGGTGGCGGGAAGGACCCCCTGGACCCGGCCAACGTCGCGCAGGCCGCGGCCATCGAGGCCGAGAAGCTCGACGACATCCGCGACGTGATGATCTCCACCGCGCCTGACGGCACGCCGATCTACGTCCGCCACGTCGCGCAGGTCGTGGTCGGCCATCGGCCCCGGCTGGGCATCGTCGGCCGCGGCGACGAGGACGACGTCGTGGAGGGCATCGTCATGATGCGCAAGGGGGAGAAATCCCTCCCCACCGCCGTGGCCGTGGCCGAGAAGATGGACGAAATCGAGCGCGAGAAGCTGCTCCCGAAGGGCATGAAGCTGCGGGTCTTCAACCAGCGGACGGACCTGGTGCACGTCACGACGCACAACGTGCTGCACAACCTGTCGGTCGGGATCGGCCTGGTGATCGCTGTCCTCTTCGTCTTCCTCGGCGACCTGACCAGCGCGGCGATCGTCGCCATCGTGATCCCCCTCGCCCTGCTCTTCGCCATCTCGGTCCTCTACGCGCAGGGGAAATCCGCGAACCTGCTATCGATCGGGGCGGTCGACTTCGGCATCATCGTGGACAGCTCGGTCATCATCGTCGAGACGATCTACAGGCACGTCACCGAGCCCGGGGCGGACAGATCCCGGCCGCTCATCGATCGGATCGCAGACGCTTCGCACGGGGTGGAGCGGCCGATCTTCTTCTCGACGATGATCATCGTCTGCGCATTCCTCCCCCTGTTCTCCATGAGCGGCCCCGCCGGGGCCCTGTTCGGGCCGATGGCCGCGACCTACGCCTTCTCGATCCTCGGAGCGCTCCTGGTCTCGGTGACGCTCGCCCCGGTACTCTGCTCCTTCTTCTTCGGCAACAAGCAGGAGGAGAAGGAGACGCTCATCGACCGGGCGATGAAGTGGGTCTACCGCCAGGCCCTCGTCTCCGCCCTGGCGAATCGGGGCGTCGTGCTGCTGCTCATCGCCGGCACCCTCGGATACACCGCGTCGCTCCTGCCCCGCCTCGGTGCGGAATTCATGCCGGAGCTCGAGGAGGGCAACCTTTGGATTCGGGCGCTGATGCCGCGCACGGCCTCGCGAGAGGAAGCGGCCCGGATGGCGCCCCGGCTCCGCAGGGTCATCGCCTCCGTGCCCGAGGTCCGAGGCGTGATGTCGCACGTCGGGCGCCCCGACGACGGGACCGACGTCACGAGCTTCTTCAATCTCGAGTTCAATGTGCCGCTGCGCCCGATGGAGGAATGGCGCGAGGGCATGACGCGGCAAAAGATCGAGGAGGAGCTGAGCGAGAGATTCAAGGACTTCCCCGGCCTGTCCTTCAGCTTCTCCCAGCTCATCCGCGACAACATCGACGAGGCGCTCTCGGGCATCAAGGGGGCCAATTCCGTCAAGCTCTTCGGGGGCGAGCTCGACGGGCTGGAGGAGGTGGGGCAGCGGGTCGTGAACGTCCTCAGCACGATCCCCGGCATCGAGAACGTGGGGCTCTTCCACATCGTCGGCCAGCCGAGCATGGAGATCCGCATCGACCGCAGGGCCTGCGCGCGCTACGGCATCAACGTCGAGGACGTCGAGGACGTTGTCCAGGTCGCGATCGGCGGCCGCGCCTTCTCGGAGATGGTCGAGGGCGAGAAGCGCTACGACATCGTCCTCCGCCTCCCCCAGTACCTGCGAGACGATCCGAACGACATCGCCCGGATCCCGATCGACGTGCCGGGCCGCAACGGCAAGCCGGGGGCACGCATCCCTTTGTCTCACCTCGCCTCGATCGACCCCCACAAGCCCGGCGCCTCGTATATCTACCGCGAGAACAATCGCCGATACATCCCCATCAAGTTCAGCGTGCGGGGCCGGGACCTGTCGTCGGCGATCCAGGAGGCTCGGCGGAGGGTCGAGGACCCGAAGGGAGGCGCCAGGCTACCGGAGGGTTATCACGTCCAGTGGTCCGGCGAGTTCGCCCAGATGCAGGAGGCGAACCGCCGCCTGATCTTCACCGTGCCGCTCTCGATCATCCTGATCATGGTCATCCTCTACACCATGTTCGAGTCGATGAAGGACCCCCTGCTCGTCATGGCCGGCGTGGTGACGGCGCTGATGGGCGGGATCTGGGCGCTGCTCCTGACCAGGACGGCGTTCAGCATCTCCGCCGCCGTCGGGTTCATTTCCATCTTCGGCGTGGTGGTCCAGAACGGAGTGCTCCTCGTCAACGACTTCAACACGCTTCGGGCGCAAGATCATCCGGTGCGAGAGGCCGTCCTGCGGGGGTCGGAGACGCTGTTGAGGCCCGTCGTCATGATCTCGTTGACGGCCATCCTCGGGCTTCTGCCCGCCGCGCTGGCCACGTCGGTCGGCTCGCAGGCGCAGCGGCCGCTCGCGATCGTGGTCGTGGGCGGGATGCTGGTCGCGATGGTCCTGCCGCAGTTCTTGATCCCGATCCTGTACACGTACTTCCCCGCCCGCGGACCGCGGTCCGGGATCGACCTGTGAGAGGGACATGACCCAGCCACATCCTGAGACCACCGCCGGCCTGGATCTCGCGGGTGGATCCGGCAATTCGGAGCGGCCGTCGGGACAGCCGCGTCGCTCGAGACCCGGTCGACTGGTGGGGGCCGTCCTCCTGCTGGTCAGCCTCGCGGCGACGGTCCTGGCCGTCTGGAGATATCCGCACGAGGTCGAGGTTCTCTGGAGGTCAATCCGCGGGGTCGCCGGGAAGCCGGCCCCCGCGAAGGCTGATACGTCCTCGGGCGTTCCCGAGACGCTCGCCTCGCGCGCGCCATGGGATGGGGCCGTCACGCTGACGCCCCAGGCCCGTGCGGCCCTGGGAGTCGAGACCGAGGCGGCGAGACCGCAGGCCGAACCCCTCCGACTGGAGCTCCTGGGGACGACCGAATACATCTCGGACACCCTCACCAAGGTGCGGCCGATGTTCAAGGGGAGGGTCGACAAGGTTCATGTCACGGTCGGCAGGCCGGTGCAGAAGGGGGAGCCCCTCATCGACCTCTTCAGCACCGAGCTGGCCCAGGCGAAGAGCGCCTATGAGATCGAGCGGATCCAGTGGCTCTACGACAAGAGGCTGCTGGAGATCCGCGAGTCGCTCCTCGCGTCGAAGACAGTCTCCCAGCAGCTCTACGACGAGACCAGGAACAACGAGATGAAGGAGCGCAGGGAATTCGAGGTCGCGCGGGACAAGCTCCTGGTTTACGGGCTGACCGAGGCCGAAATCGAGAGGGTGGAACACGAGTCGGGATCGGAGAAGGCCCGGCTGACGCTCCGCTCGACGACCGACGGCATCGTGATCGAGCGGGATGTCGCGGTGGGCAACCTGTATGACGAGAACGACACCCTCCTGGTCATCGCTCCACTTGACCGGCTCTGGGTGTGGGGCAACGTCTTCGAGCGGGACCTCGATCTCGTGGAGCTGGGACAGTCATGGGAGATCCACTTCCCATTCCTGAGGCAGACGTTCCGGGGCAAGGTCGATTACATCTCCAATCGGGTGGACCCTTCCAGCCACGCCGTGCGAGTCCGCACCTCGATCCCCAATGAGGGGGGGCGGCTGAAGTCGGACATGCTCGTCCGGGGCATCATCGAGGTCCCGCCGGTCGCGGGCCGGGTCGTCGTCCCGCGCTCGGCGATGATCGTCGGCGATCGGGAGGCCCATGTGTTCGTCGAGGATGATCAGGTTGCGGGGCGATTCAGACGGCGCCCGGTCAGCGTCGCCCACGAGACCGAATCGCAGGTCGTCATCGGCGACGGGCTCCGAGCCGGCGAGAAGGTGGTCACCATCGGGGGCCTGATCCTCGCCCAGGTCTACGAGGACCTGCGGGTCGCCGAGACCGGTGCCCTTCGAACGGATTGACCCGTATCACCCTGCAGCTTTTCCTGACCCGCAGCAGTCGGACAGCCGATACTACGGGTATTCCGGCGGGATCACACGCGCGGTCGCACTGACCCGGCGCCGTTGCTGAAGCCCGATTCGCAGGGAGAGGCCCGGGGATGAAGCCTGTCGGGAGGACCCATCTCGCCGTCTTCGCCTTCGGGGCCCTGGCCTTGATCCGGGGCGGACCGGCCTGCTATTGCCAGGGGCCGACGGTCGATGTGCAGGGGCCGCCCGGACTGCCCCAGGCACAGGGCAGGCTCGGGCCTCCGCTCGGCTCGGCCGGCATCTCGTCATTCGAGACGACCCCCGGCTCTCAGGACCGGCCACTTGGCGGACGGGCCGGGCCATCCGTGAGCCGCGCCCCGATTGACGCCCTGAACCCGCCCACGAGCGCGGCTCCGATCCGGGAGCCGAGGGCGCCATTTCGTCCGCCCTCGCTCGAGCCTGCGGAGGTCCCCACCTATGGCGAGCTCGAGCTCCCCGCCAGGGAGGAGAAAGAGACCGGTGAAGCCGGCCTGAGCCTCGACAGGGCGGTCGAGCGGCTGGTCAACCAGAACCTGAACCTCCTGGCGCTGCGGCACGAGATCGACCAGGCACAGGCCGACGTGCTGACAGCCAGCCTGCGCGCGAATCCCGCCCTCTACGCGGATACGCAGTTCGTCCCCTACGGACGCTTCAGTCGGGAGAGTCCCGGAGGGCCGACCCAGTACGACCTCAATATCACGTATCCAATCGACGTCAGCGGCAAGCGGAAGGCCAGGACGAATTCGGCCGTACGGGCCAGGCGGGTCACCGAGGCCCAGTTCCAGGACGCCGTGCGGCTCCAGATCGACAACCTCTACACTGCCTACGTCGATGTCGTCGCCGCCGAGGAGACGCTCCGCTACAGCCGGGCCTATGCCACCGGCATCACGGAGCTGCTCGACCTCAATCTCAAGCTGCTTAAGAAGGGCCAGATCACGGAGGCGACCACCGACGCCCTGCGAGCCCAGGTCGAGCAGGCCCAGTTCCAGGTGCGAGAGGCGGTCCAGGCACTCGGCCGCACCCGGCGGGCCCTCGCCGTGATCCTGAACATCCCGCGCGAGGAGGCCGAGTCCCTGCGCCTGCGGGCCACCCTCAGAGACGTTCGCCGGCTTCCCATGACGCTCGATGACATCATCCGGACCGCCATGGACTCTCGACCGGACCTGGCCGCGTACCGACTGGGCGTCACCCGTGCGGATGCCGACGTGAGGCTCGCCCGGGCGGAACGCTACGCCGACGTCTACCTGCTCGCCCAGCCGTATACCTACCAGGACAACCGGCCCTACGGGCTCAAGAGCCCGACATCCTGGGCGGTCGGCATCACGGTTCCGCTCCCGGTCTACAATCGGAATCAGGGGAACATCGACCGGGCCCGCTCCAACGCAGTGCAGTCGCGCGTCGAGCTTTCGGCGATCGAGAGGGCGATCGCCAACCAGGCCGAGGAGGCCGCCCGCGAGTTCGAGCTGAGCCGTGAGGCGGTGATCGAACTTGAGCGGGAAGTCTTGCCGGCTTCGAGGAGGGTCAGGGACGCGGCGTTTCGCCGTTTCCAGGGCGGCGAGACCAGCGCGCTCGAGTACCTGGCAGCCCAGAGGCAGTACAACGACGTGGTCCGGCAGTACCGCGACGCCCTGGTCCGGCATCGGCGGAGCATGCTCGACCTGAACACGGCCGTCGGCATCCGGGTGCTGCCCTGACGGTTCGAGAAAGGAGCCAGGCTCTCATGGCTCGGGAAATGGGTATCGAGAAACCGTGGCGACGACTCCGACTCGGATTCGAACGGCTCGAACCGCGGGACCTGCCCACGGCGCCAGGATTTCTGGCAGGGCCAGTCGCCGCTGTCCGCCCCGTTGTCTCGCCGTCGCAGGTCCAGGCCCTCCAGGAAACCGAAGGCGTGCCGACTCCGCACGAGCGTGTTCGGCAACGCTTCCACGCCCGGTTCTCGGGCTCGTTCCGCACCGGACCAGGTCGTTACACCGACCAGGCGACCCAGGTCTTCATCAAGGGGGGAGGTATCTCCACCGCTTTCCTCCACGGTGACGTCCAGATGTCGGCCTTCACCCCCGTCGCCCCGGGCACCCAGACATCAGGCCTGGCGGTACTGATTGTCAAGAACGTCACAAACTCGGGGAACCTGCTCGTCCTAGACCTCCAGGGGGACACATCCTCGCTGGACCGGGCCGGGCGGCCGACGCGGTTCACCTGGACGGTCGACGGCTCCAGCGGCGGCACGTTTAGCAATGCGACCGGCCAGGGGACGCTCGATGTGAGCTACCGGCCCGACGGGAAGATCCCTTCCCGAACCGGCTCGGTGGGGCTCATCTTCCGGGGCTCGATCGCCACCACGGGAGTGACTAACATCCTCCTGACATGACCCAGCGGGGATCAGCGTTCAGCCCTCGCCAGCACATGACGCTGTAGCCGAGTTAACTCGTCGATCCCGGCCTCGGCCAGGTCCAGCAATGCCGTGAGCTGGGGCCGCGAGAAGACGCCCCCCTCTCCAGTCCCCTGCACTTCCACCAGCCCCCCGCCGCCCAGTCGTACCACGTTGAAGTCGACCTCGGCGCGGGAGTCCTCGTGGTAATTCAGGTCGAGCATGGGCTCGCCGTCGACGATCCCCGCGCTGACCGCGGCGATGCTGTCGCGCAGGATGCCGCCCGCCTGTTCGCCGAACTGCTTGCGGACCGCGTCGGCCACGGCGAGGTACGCGGCGGTGATGGCCGCGGTCCGCGTGCCGCCGTCGGCGTTGATCACGTCGGCATCGACGTGGATGGTCCAGGGACCAAGCGCCTTGCGGTCGACAATCGCGCGGAGGCTGCGGCCGATGAGCCGCTGGATCTCGGTCGCTCGCCCGTCGGCCCCGCGTCGGTTGCGTCCCGGCGTACTCCCTGGGAGCATCGCGTACTCGGCGGTCAGCCAGCCAACCCCCTTGCCCTCCAGGAACGGCGGCACCGAGTCGGCGACCTGGGCCGTGACGAGCACAGCCGTCGCCCCCGCGCGGAACAGGACGCTCCCCGTGCTGTTGGCCACGAAGCCGCGTTCGAGCGTGACCGGGCGGAGCTCATGGTTCGCACGCCCGTCGATTCTTGCCATGGGATCGGCTTCCTAGTTGAGACGCGAGTGCGCGCGGGACGCGGCGCTCAGTGCCCCAGCAGCCACAGGAGGAGTGCAGTCTGGAAGTGCATCCGGTTGGCGGCCTGAGGGATCACGCGGCTGTGTGGGCCGTCGAGCACACCCGTCGAGACCTCCTCGCCCCGGTGCGCCGGCAGGCAGTGGAGGAAGATCGCGTCCGCGCGGGCCTTCGCGAACAGTGTCTCGTTCACCTGATAGGGGCGGAAGACCTCGCGGCGAGCGTCGGCCTCGTTCTCCTGGCCCATGCTGGCCCAGACGTCGGTGTAGACGACGTCGGCCCCCTTGACCGCCTTGCGGGGGTCGCGCTCCTGCGCGGGCTCGCGACCGGCGAACCTGGCGGCGAAGCGCTTGCAGAACTCGGCGGGGAACTCGTAGCCGGCCGGCGAGGTCAGCACGAACTCCACCCCGAGCAGGGCCGACCCGACGGCCAGTGATCGCGCCACGTTGTTGCCGTCCCCGACGAAGACGAGCTTCTGTCCGGCGAGCTTCCCGCGATGCTCGTGGATGGTGACCATGTCAGCCATCGCCTGGCAGGGATGCGAGGCGTCGGAGAGGGCGTTGATCACGGGGATCGTCGCGTACTGCGCGAGCTCCTCCACCACGGACTGGGCGAAGGTCCGCACGGCGAGCACGTCGACGTACTGGCTGATCACGCGGGCGAAGTCGGCGATGCTCTCCCGCACGCCCAGGCCGACGTCCTTGCCCCTGAGGAAGATGGAATTGCCGCCGAGCCGGGCCATCGCGGCCTCGAAGCTGACGCGGGTCCGGAGCGAGGGCTTCTCGAAGAGCAACCCGAGCGTCCGCCCCAGCAGCAGCGATGTCCGGTGGTCGTTGAGCTCGCCCGCCTTCAACCGGAGGGTCCGATCGAGGAGCTCCTTCGCCTCCTCGGCGTTGAGGCTGAACAGCGACGTGAAGTGCCGGACCCCGCGAGCCGTGGACGCGCCGTCTGACGTCCCGTTGGCCACACTGAGGGTCCCGCCCCGACTCGATTTCTTCCGCGTTCCAGCCATCGTCTCGACCTCGAGACCCCGATCCGAACGCCGCGTTCGCCGTTTCAAGCCACCATCTCCCGCAGCACCGCCGCCAGGATCGCGCAGCCCTCGTCGATCTGATCGTCGTCGATCGTGAGGGCCGGCAGGAGTCGGACCACATGACCATGGGTCGCGTTGATGAGCAGCCGCCGCTTCATGCACTCGGAAACGACCTCGGTGGCGTCGAACGTGAGGTCTAGCCCGATCATCACGCCCCGGATCCGGATCGACCGGATGTGCCGGGGGAGCTCGGCGGCCAGGGCCTCGAACTGGGCGCGGAACCGCTCGCCGATCTCCAGGCCCCGCTCGAGCAGCCCGTCCTTCTCAATCGTCTCGATAGTGGCCAGCCCCGCCCGGCAGGCGATCGGGTTGCCGCCGAAGGTCGATGCGTGCATCCCGGGCTTGAGGGCCTCGGCCACCCGGGGCTGGGCGATCATCACCCCGGCGGCGATACCTCCCGCGAGGGCCTTCGCGCAGGTGAGGATATCGGGCTCGGCGTCCACGTCATACTGCTGGTAGGCGAACCAGTTGCCGGTCCGGCCCATGCCGGTCTGCACCTCGTCCAGGATAAGCAGGACGCCCCGCTCGTCGCAAAGCTTTCGCAGACCGGGGAGGTACTCCGGCGACGGGACGTTGACGCCGCCCTCCCCCTGGATCGGCTCGACCATGACCGCCGCGGTCTGGTCGTCCAGGGCGGCGGCCACGGCATCCAGGTCGTTGTAGGGGACATACACGAACCCCGGGACCATGGGCTCGAAGCCGGCGTGATACTTCGGCTGGGCGGTGGCTGTCAGCGCCGCGAAGGTCCGGCCGTGGAAACCACCTTCGGCGGTCACGATCTTGTACCGGCCCCTCGGATGGCCGTAGGCGCGGGCCAGCTTGATGGCCGCCTCGTTGGCCTCCGCCCCGCTGTTGCAGAAGAAGCACTGGCCCGGCTGCTCGTCGCTGCCCAGCGAACGCTCGGCGAGCGCCTGGGCGAAGGCCCCCTGGGGCTCCATGTACCAGGTGTTCGGCACGTGGATGAGCTGGCCGACCTGCTCGCGGACGGCCTCGACGACCCTCGGGGGGCAGTGGCCCAGCAGGTTACATCCCCAGCCCGGGAAGAAGTCGAGATAGCGGTGCCCCTCGGCGTCCCAGACCCAGGACCCCTCCCCCCTGACGAGGCTCACGGGATAGCGGCGATAGTTGGGGATCACGTAGCGCGAGAACTGCTCGATCGTTTCCTGCGAACTCTGATGGATCAGGTCGGCGTGGGCCAATTCGGGAGCTCCCTGGCAACAGGACGAGAAGGAAGGGCCGCGATCCCATGGTCGCGGGGCCGTTGGGCGTGAGCGAGTCAGCGGACCAGGACGGGACGCCGACCCGCGGGGGAGACCGGATCGGGGCTCTCGTCGTTGACGATCTCGGTCCCGACGCCGCTGACGGTGAAGATCTCCAGCAGCAGCGAGTGGCGGAGCCGGCCGTCGATGATGTGGGTCTTGCGGACCCCCGCCTCCAGGCTGCTGAGGCAGGCCTCGACCTTGGGGATCATCCCCTTGTCGATCACGCCGCGCGCGATCAGGTCGTGGCACTCGTCGGGTGTCAGACCCGAGATCAGGCTGGCGGGTTCGTTCCGGTCGCGGAGAATGCCCGGCGTGTCGGTCAGGAAGACGAGCTTCTCGGCGTGCAGCGCCTGGGCGACGGCGGCCGCAGCGGTGTCGGCGTTGACGTTCAGCAGCTTGCCCTCCTCGTCCTCGTCCTCGGCCAGCGAGGGGAGGACGGGGACGACCCCGGCCAGGCAGAGGTTCTCGATCGGCGTGATGTCCACCTCGGTGACCTCGCCCACCCGGCCGAGGTCGATCATCGACCCGTCCTCGTCGGGCAGCGCCAGTCTGCGGCCATAGAGGCACTGGTGGGTCTTGTGGTGCAGCCCAGACGCCCTGCCGCCGAACTTGCTGATGTGCCGCTCGATGTCGGCGTTAATCTCCTCGGCCAGGACGCGGGCGACGATGTCGAGGGTGGCCTCGTCGGTGTAGCGCCGACCCTTGACCCAGCGAGGGGTCAGCCCGGCCTTCTCCATCGCGACGGTAATGGCCTTGCCGCCGCCATGGACCACAACGGGACGCATGCCGACGGTCTGCATGAACACGATGTCGACCAGCAAGGCGCGGAGCGACTCGGCTTCTTCCATGACCGACCCGCCCAGCTTGATGACGGTGAAGCGGCCGTGAAATTTGCGGATATAGCCGAGCGCCCCGATCAGGACATCCGCCTTGCGGATCGCGTCGTCATGTTCATGCACGGCAGTCCCTCCGTCCCCACGGGCATTGTCGTCCACGAGCGAGTAATCCGCTATTTTCCTGATCGGGGACTTCGCTGTAAAGTCTGATGAAGCTCGATTTCTCACCTTTTTCATCGTTGGTCCTCCCGATGGCCGAGCCTCCCGAAAACTCCGTCCACGCGCTGACGCGGGACGATTGGCGGCGATGGCTCTTGGATCATCATTCGCGCGCCGCCGGGGTCTGGTTCGTCTCGTTCAAGAAGGCCACTGGGAAGCCGAGGGTCGAGTACGACGACTCGGTCGAGGAGGCGCTCTGCTTCGGATGGGTCGACAGCAAGGTGAACGCCCTCGATCACGAACGGTCGATGCTCTGGTTCGCCCCGAGGAGGCCGCGGACCGGCTGGTCGCGGTCAAACAAGGAGCGGGTCGCCCGGTTGACCGCCGAGGGCCGAATGACCCCGGCCGGGCTGGCGAAGGTCGAGGCCGCCAGGCGGGACGGCTCGTGGTCCAGGCTGGACGACGTGGAGGACCTGCGGCTCCCTCCCGACCTCGAGGTCGCCCTCGGCAAGCAGCCCCACGCGCGCCGTCACTTCGAGGCCTTCCCGCGATCGGTCAGGCGCGGGATCCTGGAGTGGATCGTCCAGGCGAAGAGGCCCGAGACCCGGGCGAGGCGGGTCGCCGAGACTGCTCGCCTGGCCGCCCTCAACCAGCGGGCCAACCAGTGGCGTAAGCCCTGAATCGTCGCCCGCCGACCTCGCGCGGCTCGACGGATCGGTCGATCACCGTCTGATGGGGGCCAGGACGAAATAGCCGTGGACGGGATCGAAGGCGAGCCCTCCGACCACCCCCGGTAAGTACACCGGCGGCACGACCTCCGTCAACACGGGTCGAGGCCGATCGGTCTCGAGTCTGCGGGTGCGACCGGCACGTCGCGACCACCATGCTTCCCATGCCTCCCGCTCCACGGGCAGGGCCTCCCCGGTGACCTCGGTCAGGATCTGCACGATCCGGCTGTTGGCCGAGTGAATCGCCGCGTTCCGGGCCTGGAGCGCGACGGCGTGGCTCCGCAACTGCATCTGCGCGGCCGCCGCCGCCTTTGCGTTCTCGCGCAACATGTCCCCGAGCGCGATCGTCACCGGGACGTGCGGCGGGATGAAGGCGCCGCTGGCGAAGACGAATCCGTGCTCGTCGACCCAGGCGAACGGCAGCCCGGTCGTGTCGGTGTGCCGGAACAGGATGGGCCCGCCCTCCGGGTCGAGCAGGACGTCCTCACCAGGCATCACGAGCAGGTCAGGAGGCGGCGGGGGCGCGAAGATGAGCCGCAGGTCGTGATCCCGCCCCCGGAGCGTCAGTGAGCCCGCCCGGCCCGGCCCGCCCACGGGATGGAGATCGTACCGGATCGGATCCCGGAGCATGCCGATGAGCAGGTCGGCGAAGTCCATCGGATCGCGCCACCGGAGGGTCTGGATCGCAGCCTGGCGCACCGGATTGGTCGAACCGCACGCGGCCAGCAGCGCCAGGCCTCGCGAGGCCGAACGCGAGGGGATCTGCCCGAGCAGCGTGACCGCCCGCATTGGCTCCGCGTCCCGCCCGGTCACGAAGACGTTCCAGACCGCGCGAACCGCCGCCGGATCGGCCACCTCACGCAGGCCATCCTCGGCCGCCTCGCGCCGGGATCGGAGGCGCAGCCACTTCTTCCATCGGCGCAGCCTCGCCTCCCATCCGCGATCGTCCGCCTTGCCCGACGCGGGCACTGGCCCGGGATCCGGCGGGACGATGCCGCTCGTTATCCCCATGGCGACATCCTGATTCATCGGATTTGCCGAGAAGTTCGCGCTGGTCTCGGCAGGGGGCGGCAGTCTGGAGGGAGATTGCCCGAGAGCGTGGGCCATGCCCGCCGGGTTGACGAACGCGAGCAGGAGAACGCTGAGGTTGTGCCGCATCGTCTTGAGCCGCGCAAGGAGAGGGAGGTGCCAACCGCGGATGACCTTCCTGTCAGGAAGTGATTCTCCATGCAGGACCACCCGTTGGCAAGCAGAGACTGGGGCGACCAGACCGGGCGAACCACCTCCCGGAGGTTTCCTCGAGCCGGGTCCGCTACAATCGAAGACTCCAGCGGAGCCCGGCGACGACGCTCGTGCCCGCCACCCGATGCTCCGCTCCGCCCCCCCAGGAGTGGTTGCCATGGTCGCACGACTCTTGATGTGCGCGACATTGACGCTGGCTGTCACCTCTTCAACGACCGCCGGATCGGACGAGGGCCCGCCCGAGACGCCGGCCCAGCGAGACGCCCGCCTGGCCTGGTGGCGGGAGGCCCGATTCGGGATGTTCGTCCACTGGGGCCCGGTGAGCATCCAGGGGACCGAGATCGGCTGGTCGAGGGCCGGCGAGCGCAGAGGCTACTCGTACGGGCCGGGGAAGGAGGTCCCGGTCGAGACCTACGACGCGCTCTACACGAGGTTCGATCCCACGAATTACAACCCCGACGAATGGGTTTCGATCGCCCGCGACGCCGGGATGAAATACGTCGTGCTCACGTCTCGCCACCACGACGGCTTCAGCATGTTCGACACGAAGGCAAGCGACTACAGGGTCACGAGCCCCGCGTGCCCCCATGGCCGCGACATCGTCGGTTCTCTGGCGGAGTCCTGCCACAGGGCGGGCATGCGGTTCGGCCTCTACTACTCCCAGCCCGACTGGCACCATCCCGACGCATTTACCCCGCGGCACGATCGGTACCTGACGTATCTGAAAACTCAGTTAATGGAGCTACTCTCGAACTACGGGACGGTCGACTACCTCTTCTTCGACGGCCTGTCGCCCGAAGGCGGGTTCAAGGCATACGGCGGCCCCGCGCTGAACGAGCTGGTCCGCCGGCTGCAGCCCCAGATCGTCCTGAACGACCGCAACGGCCCCCCCTCGGACTTCGACACGCCGGAGCAGCGGATCGGCGGCTTCCAGCTCGACCGCCCGTGGGAGACCTGCATGACCCTCGGTACCCAGTGGTCCTACAGGCCGAACGACCGGATCAAGTCGCTCGAGGAATGCGTCCAGACGCTTGCCCGCTGTGCGGGGGGCGACGGGAACTTGCTGCTCAACGTCGGCCCGATGCCAACAGGGCAGATCGAGCCGCGCCAGGCGGCCCGGCTCCGCGAGATCGGTGCGTGGCTGAAGACCCTCGGCGAGAGCATCTCCGGCACTCGCGGCGGCCCGTTCCGGCCGAGCCGTGACTATGCCTGCACCCGGGCCGGGAACTCGATCTACCTGCACGTCTTCCGCTGGGACGGCGAGCAGTTGAACGTGCCGAGGATCGACGCGAAGGTCGTGGCCGCGAAGGTCCTCCCCGAAGGGACTGCCGCCGTCGAGCAGTCCGCTGGCGGGCTGATCGTGACCGTGAAGAAGGACCGCCACAACCCGATCGACACGGTCGTCCGCCTGGAACTCGACCGGCCTGCCTCCGGCCTGTCCCCCGCGCTCCATTGATGGGGCTCTCCGGAGCGAAGATCATCCCCGCCCCTCGTGCCCACCGGATTCCATTTCCCCTGGAGGAGACGATCATGGCGACCCGATCGTCGGTCCGATTACCGCTGATCTCGGCTGCGAGCGTGCTGCTCTTCTTGCCCCCCTGCCCCGCATCGCCGCCGGCACAACCGGCGAAGCCGGACCGCCTGGCCTGGTGGCGGGAGGCCCGCTTCGGGATGTTCATCCACTGGGGGCCGGTGAGCTTGAAAGGGACGGAGATCAGCTGGTCCCGGGCGAACTCCAACCCGGCGCATCCCAACAAGGGCCTGATCCCGGTCCAGGTCTACGACAACCTGTACAGGGACTTCGACCCCAAGCAGTTCGATGCGACGGAGTGGGCCCGCCTGGCGCGCTCGGCCGGCATGAAGTACATGATCCTCACTGCCAAGCACTGCGACGGCTTCTGCCTCTGGAATTCCCGCATCGACGACTACTCCATCGCCGGCACGCCGTTCCGTCGCGATGTCTGCGCCGAGCTGGCGAAGGCGGCGCGCGAGCAGGGCCTGCGGATCGGCTGGTACTACTCGCCGATGGACTGGCGGGATCCCGATTGCCGGACCGAGCGGAACGCGGCGTACGTCGCCCGGATGCACGGACACCTGCGCGAGCTGCTGTCCGGCTACGGGCCGATCAGCCTGCTCTGGTTCGACACGGACGGCTGCCCGGCACCCTGGGACCAGGAGCGGACGTATCGCCTGGTCCGCAGCCTCCAGCCGGAGATCATCATCAACAACCGCCTGGACCTGGGCTCGATGTCCGAGTACGAGGCGATGCCGATCGCGCCCCAGGCCGACTACTACACCCCCGAGCAGCGGGTCGGGAACTACGACGACCGTCGGCCCTGGGAGACCTGCATGACGCTGGGGTCGCAGTGGTCCTGGAAGCCGAATGACCGGATCAAGTCGACGGCCGAGTGCGTCCGCATCCTGGCCCGCTGTGCGGGGGGCGATGGGAACCTGCTGCTCAACGTCGGCCCGATGCCAACCGGGCAGATCGAACCCAGGCAGGCGGACGTGCTCCGCGGGATCGGGAAGTGGCTGGAGCGCAACGGTGAGAGCATTTACGGGACGCGTGGCGGCCCGTATCTCCCCACGGAAAACCTGGCCAGCACCCGACGCGGGAACGTCGTCTACCTGATCGTGCTGAAGGGCTCCCCGGGTCCCCTCGTGTTGCCGGAGCTTCCCGCGAGGGTCGTCTCCGCCAGTACGCTCGATGGCCGTGAGGTGAAGACCGGGAGCCAGGGGGGAAAGATGAACATCATTCTCCCCGCGGCCGAGTTAGACGCCGCCGCCCTGGTGATCCGGGTGATGCTGGATTCGCCGGCGGACGGGATTCCGGTCATCGCATTACCGGGATCGCCACGGCGCTGAGGCGGACGGCGCGCCGCCTCGAGCGGAAGCGGCGCGCCATGCCTTTCGACTGGGACGATCCAAGCGCCCGGACTCAGGAACGTAGCAGTTGCCTGAGCACGTACGGCAAGATCCCGCCGTTCTCGTAGTAGAGCAGCTCCTGAGGGGTATCAATCCGCACCGTGACCGGGAAGGTGAGGATCGTGCCGTCGGGCCGCTCGGCGGAGACATTCAGGCGGCGGCTCGCGGCGAGTCGGCTGGAGAGGCCCTCGGGCGGGACCTCGACCGAGTACAACTCCTCGCCGCTAAGGCCCAGGCTCTCGACACTGTGCCCGTCTTGGAACTGGAGTGGCAACACTCCCATGCCCACCAGGTTCGAGCGATGGATCCGCTCGTAGCTCTCGGCGATCACGGCCTGGATGCCCAGAAGGCGGGGGCCCTTGGCGGCCCAGTCGCGCGAGGAGCCCGAGCCGTATTCCTTGCCCGCGAGGACCACCAGGGGGACGCCCTCTTCCCGGTACTTCTCGGAGGCGTCGAAGATCGTCATGACCTCGCCGTCGGGCAGGTGGCGAGTCCAGCCCCCTTCCGTCCCGGGCGCCAGGCGGTTCCGCAGGCGGATGTTCGCGAAGGTGCCGCGGACCATGACCTCGTGGTTGCCCCGCCGGGCGCCGTAGGAGTTGAACTCGGAGACCGGCACGCCGTGGGCGACGAGGTAGCGACCCGCGGGGCTGTCCGCCTTGATCGAGCCCGCAGGGCTGATGTGGTCGGTCGTGATGCTGTCGCCGAGGACCGCGAGCACGCGCGCCCCGGCGATCGGCTGGACCTTCGGCGGCTCGGCAGGCATGCCCACGAAGTAGGGTGGGTTCTTCACGTAGGTGGACGAGTCATCCCACCGGTAGAGGTCGCCCTGCGGGACAGGCAGGGTGCTCCACTGCGGGTCGCCGGCGTAGACCTCGCTGTACTTCGACCGGAACATCTCGGGCTGGACGGACTTCAGGACCGCGTCCTGGATCTCTCGCTGGCTCGGCCAGATGTCCCTCAGGTAGACCGGCTGGCCCTGGCCGTCGTGTCCGATCGGGTCGGTGGCGAAGTCGATATCCATGGTTCCGGCGAGGGCATAGGCGACGACCAGCGGCGGCGAGGCCAGGTAGTTCGCGCGGACGTCGGGGTTGATCCGGCCCTCGAAGTTGCGGTTGCCGCTGAGGACCGCCACGGCCACCAGGTCGTGGTCCTGGATCGCCTCGGAGATCGGCGAGGGGAGAGGGCCCGAATTGCCGATGCAGGTCGTGCAGCCGTAGCCGACGAGGTTAAACCGGAGGGCGTCTAGGTCCTTGTCGACGCCGGCTTGCTGAAGGTAGTCGGTGACGACTTTTGATCCGGGAGCGAGGCTGGCCTTGACCCAGGGCTTGCTCTCCAGGCCCCTGGCCCTGGCCTTCCTGGCCAGCAGCCCGGCCGCGAGCATCACCGAGGGGTTCGACGTGTTGGTGCAACTCGTGATGGCCGCGATCACCACCGACCCGTGCCTGAGCTGCTCGGCCGCGTGGCTGCCTCCCGCGTCGGGCGCCTCGGCGACGGCCACGCCGCCGGAGGCCGAGGCCTCCGCCGCGATCTGGAGCGCCTTCTTCGCCTTGGCCGTCGGCGTGGCCAGCATCTCCTGCAGCGACTTGTGGAACGAGACCTTGGATTCGGCCAGCGGTACGCGGTCCTGCGGGCGCCTGGGGCCGGCGAGGCTCGGCTGGACCGTGGACAGGTCGAGGCACAGCGTGTCCGTGTAGTGCGCCTCGGGCGTACCCGGCTCGCGGAACATGCCCTGGGCGCGGTAGTAGGCCTCCACCAGCCGGATCGTCGCCTTCGGCCGGCCCGAGAGCTCGAGATACCGGAGCGTCTCGGCGTCGATCGGGAAGATGCCGCAGGTGGCCCCGTACTCGGGGGCCATGTTGGCGATCGTCGCCCGGTCCGCCAGCGGCAGCGACGCGAGGCCGTCGCCGTAATACTCCACGAACTTCCCGACGACCCCCTTCTTCCGCAGCATCTGGGTGACGGTGAGGACCAGGTCGGTGGCCGTGGCCCCCTCGGGGAGCGTGCCCGTCAGCTTGAAGCCGATCACCTGGGGGACGAGCATTGAGACCGGCTGACCGAGCATCGCGGCCTCCGCCTCGATGCCGCCGACGCCCCAGCCGAGCACGCCCAGGCCGTTGATCATCGTCGTGTGGGAATCCGTCCCCACGAGCGTGTCGGGATAGGCGACCGACTTGCCGCTCGCGGGATCCTCCGCGGTGAAGACCACGCGGGCGAGGTACTCGAGATTCACCTGATGGACGATACCGGTGTCCGGCGGGACGACCTTGAAGTTTTCGAAGGCGTTCTGGCCCCATCGCAGGAACGCGTAACGCTCGCGATTCCGCTGGAATTCGAGGTCGGCGTTGACCGCGAAGGCCCGCGGTGTGCCGGCCTCATCCACCTGCACCGAGTGGTCAATGACCAGCTCGACGGGCTGGAGGGGGTTGATCTTCCGCGGGTCGCCCCCCATCTGCTTCATGGCGTCGCGCATGGCGGCGAGGTCGACCACCGCCGGGACGCCGGTGAAGTCCTGGAGCAGCACGCGGCTGGGCCGGAAGGCGATCTCGCGTTCGGGCTCGGCGGAGGGGCTCCAGCTCGCCAGGGCCCGGATGTCGTCGGCGGTGACGGTCGTGCCGTCCTCGAAGCGGAGCAGGTTCTCCAGCAGGACCTTGAGCGAGAACGGCAGCCGAGAGACGTCGAGCCCGTGGTCCGCCAGGGCGCCCACGCGATAGTAGTGGTATGTCTGCCCGTCGACGTCGAGGGGCGAGAGGGCTTGGAACGACTTGTTCATGGCAAGGTCCTTGGGCGGTCAAGGGGGGAGCGGGGCCGGGCCGGGCACGCCCGGCGCAGCGACGCGAGCCGTGGGCCCAGCGCGAGGCGGCCATTCCTCGAGGCCGCCCTCCGGTGTTGTCCGGGAGTCATCCCACAAATTGTATGTCAAGCGGGCCGGGGACTAAACCCGCTTCCGCCGCACGTCCCAGGAGCAGCCGGACGGCCTCCCTTCCTTCCGGACCGTAATCCACCGTCCGCTCGTTGACGTACATGCCCACGAACCGGTCGGCCAGGGCCGGGTCGAGGTCGCGGGCGTACTGGAGGGCATAATCCAGGGCTTCCTGGCGGTGCTCCAGTGCGTAGCGGATGCTCTCCTTAAGGAGCGCGGCGATCTTCAGGACTCGCCCCTCGCCCAGGTCCTTCCGGACCACGTTCCCGCCCAGCGGCAGCGGCAGGCCGGTCTGCTCGAACCACCACTCGCCGAGGTCAAGGACCTTGTGCAGGCCCCTGTCCCCGTAGTAGAGCTGGCCCTCGTGGATAAGGAGCCCCGCGGGGACCTCCCCGGACGCCACCGCGGGCAAGATGCGGTCGAACGGCATCACCGTAACCGGCACGTCCTTGCCCAGGCAGAGCTGGAGCGTCAGGAACGCCGAGGTCAGCTTGCCCGGGACGGCGATCGTCTGCCCCCTCAGTTCATCGAGCGTCTTCGGATCGCGCGTGATCAGGGTCGGCCCATAGCGCTCGCCCATGCTGGCCCCGGAGGCCAGCAGGGCGTAGCGATCGGCGAGGTGGGCGAACGCGTGGATACTGACGGCCGACACCTCCAGCTCGCCGTTGAGGGCCCTCCGATTGAGGGTCTCGATGTCCTCGAGCTGGTGGACGAACCGAAGGCCCTCCGTGTCGAGTCGATCGTGGGTCAGCGCATAGAACATGAAGGCATCATCCGAATCGGGGCTGTGCCCGACGCGGATGGTCGTGATTCCATCGGCTTGCATCAGGGACCTCGTCAGAGGCAATGCATCAGGTCAGAAACTCAGGTCGGGGAAGTCCAGACGCCGACCGCCCCGGCTATTGTAGTCAGGAATTCCCGAAAGGGCCAAATTCCCGCCGCCCAGCAGGACGGTCGCGAGGCGTCCGCGAACCGTGAATCCTTAAGCTGCGTTCTGCCCTGCCCGATCGCCGTGGGTTAGAGCGGCCTCCGTCGAGGATTCTCGGATTCGCGAAGGCGTGCCCTGGCCCGATCACGGGGGCCCGAGCTCGAAGACGCCCATTGGGCGGCAGGTGCCTCCCTCCCCACATCCCACCTGGACAGGGTAATCCCCCAACCGGCGTGCTCCAGCGCCTCCAGCAGGCGGATGCCCGCGTTCCGGAAGGGATCCGAGAGGAGGACCCGTCCGCTTGGCGCCCCAGGGTGATGGATGAGGGCCAGAGGGCGACCCCGTAGGGCAGCCCATCGACCTGCATGCCCAGCAATCGGTCCTCATCTTTCCGGGACAGGACCGTCCCGGTGTGCAGGATGCGCCACTCCCGGCCCCCCTGCCGGAGTAGTACTCGTGCAGTGGGAAATCCCCGGCGGACGTTTCCAGGACCTCGGCCGGGGTGCCGGGCTTGCCCCTGATCTCCGGCTCCTCCGCCGGATCGCCGCACGGCGCCCGGGGGCCAACGACCGACGAGCCCGGCACATCA
The DNA here is from genome assembly GCA_046349995.1 of Isosphaeraceae bacterium. GTDB lineage: Bacteria > Planctomycetota > Planctomycetia > Isosphaerales > Isosphaeraceae > Aquisphaera. Next base: position 119,407 of record JAXMBE010000013.1, read on the forward strand.
TCCCCGCTTCAGGTCGGCTCGCCGGACTGCGAGACACGCCCCTGGCGATCCTCGATGCGGCCGATCGTTCGGTCCAGTGTCTTCGTCAGCTTGTCGATGGCGCCGCTGGCCGCGGCATCGAGGCTGCTGGCGCTATCGCTGACGGCGATCGGCTGATGTCCCGCGAGGTTGACCTCGATTGCGCAGCGGATGTCGGTCCCCCGCTTGTGGCTGTTCATGTCCTGGAAGTAGATCTCCACCCGCCGGATCCGACCCTCGAACTTGGGGAAGAGCGCAGACTCGACCTCAGACCGGAGGCCGTCGCTCAGAGCCTCGGAATTCTGGATGTGGTTGTCGGTGCGGACCTGAAAGTGCATGCCCGATCTCCGTTCCTGCAACAAAAGCCTGCTCATCATCAAAGCAAACTGCGCACCAAGCCGAGGCGGCGAACCGCCGTCGCCAGCGCCCGCGGGAGAACAGCCGGACTTCGACATGGGTACCAACCTGGCGAGACGTGCACCGGTCGGCCCGCTGCGGTATGGGGATTGCGGAACCAATCCGCCCTGAGCCATCGTCACTGCACCGTCGAAGCGAGGGCTGCCCCATGCCATTGCCTCATCGTCCCCGGGGCAAGACCGGGGTGCAAGTCCCGATCCTGGGTTTCGGCACCGTGCCGCTGGGCAAGATCGAGCTGATGAGCGCACCCCCTGATCCAAAGGTCGGCGCGGCGTCTGAACCACGCCATTGATAAGGGGAACCGATCACGTGCGAGGAGTCGGAGATCGCTGAGATCGTCCGAGTGGCCGAGTCGCTGGCCCCGCTCGAGGCGAGCGAACCTGAACCTCTGCTGGAGGAGGCGAAGGGCCTGCTGGTCCGGGACGAGCCGTCGGACCGCAGTCCCGTCTACTGGGTCTACGACACGAAGACGCTCGCGTGGAAGGAGCGGAGCAAACCGGAATTCGTCCACCATTGAGACTCGGATCGTCGCCGACGGACCGGGCGCAAGGGCGTCTCCGTCACCTCACCTTCGTCGAGCGACCCGGACGGCTCTCCCCGCGCCATGCCGATCGTGGACCGGGCTGGCGTGGGCGAGCGGCCCCCCTGCCCGACCGGCGATCGAACTCCTCGAAGCACTGGATCAAGAGCCTGGCCGCGCGGTCCCAGGAGAACTCGCGAGACCGAGCGAGGGCGCGGTCGGCGAGCCGCGCGCGGAGGTCCGGGTCGGCGGAGATCCGGTCGATCGCCCCGGCGATGGAGGAAGTACAGAGGGGATCGAAGAAGATCCCCGCATCGCCGACCACCTCGGGCAGCGATCCGGCCCTGCTGGAGACGACGGGCGTGCCGCAGGCCATGGACTCCACGGCCGGCAGGCCGAAGCCTTCCATCAGGGATGGCTGGACCAGGGCGTACGCCCGGCTGTAGAGGTGGACCAGGTCCGCGTCCGGCACGAAGCCGGGCAGCAGGACCCGGCCGCCGAGCCCGCCTCGCTCGATCGCCGCGCGGATCTCCGGGATCTGGGTGTGAAAGACGTCATTGAGGTCGCCGACGAGCACCAGGACGAGCGTCCCGTCCGCCGCCCAGGCGAAGGCCTCGATCAGCCTCGGCAGGTTCTTGTGCGGGCTGAGGCCGCCGACATAGAGCAGGTAGCGCGACCCGTGAGGAATTCCGTACCGCCGCAGGACCGCGGTGCCGGCGGGGTTGCCACTCTCGGGGCGAAAGACCGGGTCGGGAGCCTCGGTGACGACGCGAAGCTTGTCGGGAGGAAGACGGAACCAGGACTGGAGATCGCGGCGCGACGTTTCGGAGACGGTGACGATCCGGTCGGCCCAGCGGGCCGCGGCGTACTCCTTCAGCAGCCACGCGAGCCGGCCGGCTCGACTCGGAAAGACCAGCCCGGGGTGGGCGAGGGCGAGCGTGTCGTGCATGGTCACGACGACGCGGCGGACATTCCAGACGGGATAGAACGTGTAGGTGGCCGGGAAATAGAAGAGATCGAGCCTCGCCCGGGCCGCGGCGCGGCCCATGGCCAGCATGTCTCGCAGGCTCCGGCGTCCCTGCGACGAGGCGGCCCGCGAGGGCGCGGCGATCACGTCGACGAGGATCGGCTCGACCCCTCCCGGCAGCGAGACCTGCGGGGCAGACGGGCGATCGAGGATCACCGCGAGTTCGTGCGGCCCGCGGTCCTTCGCGAGTGCGTCGAGCATTCGCCGCGAGAAGCGGCCGAAACCCCGGCGGTTGGACAGGCAGCCGCCGTCAATGCCGATGCGCATCGAGGCCCTCTCGTCTGGGGGCGGTTTGCCGCCCGAAGTGGGGCCGACGCACGGCGGTCTGCCCGGCCTCGGTCCGCCCCGCGAGCCGCAACAGCGGGTCGGCGGAATGGGGCCGGACCTTTCGCCGCACCCGGGCCACGGGATCGCCCACGATCGTGATCCGCGCCAGGTCGGCCGTCCCCAGGCCGAGGGCCTGGGCCTCGCGGAGCAGGGCGAGTTCGTTCGGCTCGAACCCCATGATCGTCGCGGCCACGGCATCGACGGCCACGGGATCGGTCCCGGCGACGACCGTGTTGAGGGCCACCCTTCGTCCGTGTCGCGGTCCTTCTCCGTGCATGGCCGAGAACCCGTCGACCACCGAGACCGCCGGCTTCAGGAAGGCGGCGAGGGTTGCCAGCCGGCCGGTCGCCTGCTCCACGGCGTCCACGTGCCGCCGCTCGCGGCCGGTGAGCCGCATGCCACCGGAGACCGACCGCAGCGCCAGCCACGAATCGACGAGCATGCCGCGTCCCGATTCGAGGATCGCGGCGACGCGGCTGCCCATCCCCGGCCCTGATCCGGCTCGTCGTCGGACGACGCTCGCGCGGTCCTCGGGATGGATGGCCCCGACCAAGTTCGCCAGCCCGAGTGCCAGGCGAAATGTCTCGTGGGTCTTGGCGACGGCCAGCGAGATCCGGCAGCGCGAGGCGGCCACCAGCGGATTGGCCCGGAAGGAGAACGGCTCCCCGCCGGGCCCGATCCAGCGGATCGTACTCCAGAGCCCGTTGGCCGGATCAAGTCCGGCGAAACGGACGTACCTCCCCCAGAACTCTCCCGAGTAGCCGAGCTTCTGGACGGGATGGCCGCTTTCGTCCTGTGCCGAGGCGGGGCCCCCAACGATACTCACCGAGGACGCATCCGCGGCCAGGATCGCGTCCAGAGCGGCCGAGAGGGTGTCGCGGTGGGTACACGACCAGGGACGGCCCGGGTGCTCGAGGTCCGGGATGACGACCGGGTTGGGATCGCGGCCGACGCACTCGCCGAGATCGGGGGCGATCAGGCTCAGGGCCTCCGCGACGGCTCCGCGGCGGCGGTCGCTCCGCACCACGGCTACCTGGACCGGCTTGTCCATCGTGAGAGTCTCCCTGAGAGGCGTGTCAGGAAGGGCCGCGGGATCGACTCGGCCCTGTGGAACACGCCATCCCGGCGCGCGGCCCGCCTCGCGGTCGACGCCGAGAGCGGACGCAGGATGTGCCACTGGAAAAGCGCGATCATGACGCTCAGTCCGCAGCATGTGAAGTACCTCAGGGGCCAGGGCAACGAGGCGGCCGCGAAGGCGGCGCCTCGGCGCTCGAGCAGGAAACGGTAGAAGGCCTGATTGATTCCGACGATGGCCGCCAGTGCCAACAGGGTCACGGCCGTGGCAGCGGTGCTGAGCGTCGAGGCCGGCAGCCCGAGCAGGACCACCGCCGTCAGGGCCACCGAGATGCGCTGGGCCGGGCTGACGTTGAGGTCGGTCTCCTCGGTCCCGCTCCGCTTCAGCAGCAGCATCCACGGGACGCCGCGGCAGAAGATGTCGGTCCGGATCATGCCGGTCAGCGACCACCGCTTGTGGTGGGTCCCCTGGATGTCGCGGGCCAGCAGGATGGTGTGGCCGGCACGCGTGAGCCGGTAGCCGAGCTCGATGTCCTCGATCGCCGGCCGGGGATAGAGCAACGGGTCGAACCCGCCGAATTCGAGGAAGGTTTCGCGGCGGATCAGGCCGCAGCCGGTCCAGAACGTGTGCGCCCGGCGGGCGTCGTCGACGAAGGCCCCCTGCTGGTGCACGAAGTGGTGCAGCAGGTTGCGGAACTGGCTGGGGATGCCGGGGGCCGCGGGCCGGTCGTCGTAGGAGCCGAAGACGGCGGTCAGCCCGGGTTGGGCGAGGAACCGGGCCATCCCCCGGGCCACGGCATCCGGGTGGACGGCGACGTCGGCGTCCAGGAAGAAGATGATCGGTGCCCGGGCGATCTGGGCGCCGCGATTCCGGGCCGCGGCGGGCCCCAGGGGGCGCTCGTGGTCCACCACGACCGCGCCCATCCGTCGCGCCAGGTCTCCTGAGCTATCGCTCGAGCCGTCGTCGACGACGATCAGCTCGAAATCCGTCCAGGTGGAGTTGCGAAGCCGCAGGAGGCAGTGCTCGAGGACGGCGCCACCGTTGCGCACGGGGACCACCACCGAGAGCGACGGCCTCCGCGGCCCCGGGCTCGCCGGACCGGCGGGGACATCGTCCATGATTAACCCTCGCCCGTCAAAGAGCGACACGTGCCGGAATGCGTCTCCGTCCCTGGGATCGCCCGAGCACGCGTCAGGACCGGTGCGCCGCGGTGCGGTGCGAGAGACTCGCCGTCGAAAGGGCCGGGTGCCGAATCATGCCGACCGCCGCAATCCCGGTTGCGACGTGCGGGGCGGACTGTAGCCGGATCGCCCGCGTCTGTCAACCGAGTCCGAGGCCTTGCCTTCGCCGGTCGGCTCTGACAGGTTAGTTTCAGAGACGACGCGATGAGGCAACCGGCGTCGTGCGGCCGGAGGCGATAGAGAGGCAAGGGCCAGATGACGGGTGGAACGGACGCGCCTTCCGATCGTGGACCGCGGCATCCGGGGGCCGGGAGGCGTCATGCCCTGGCCCAGCCCAAGGGCCGGGCCGCCACGCCGGAGGCCGCGGCCGAGATCCGCGACCTCCTCGGCGATCGGCCGCGGTGCCGCGACCTGCTCATCGAGCACCTGCACCTGATCCAGGACCGCTTCCGACAGCTTCACGAGGACCACCTGGTTGCTCTGGCCGACGAGCTGGGCCTCGCCCCGGTTGAGGTCTTCGAGGTCGCCACGTTCTACGCCCGGTTCCACGTCGCCCGGGCTGGAGATCCCGAGCCGCCACCGGTCACGGTGCGGGTCTGCGACGGGCTGACCTGTTCCCTGTTCGGGGGCGACGAACTGCTCTCGAACCTGGCCCGGGAGCTGGATGGGCGAGCCCGGGTGCTCCGCGCCCCATGCATGGGCCGCTGCGAAACCGCCCCGATCGCCTGCGTGGGCGAACACTTCATCGACGGCGCCTCGGCCGCCCGGGTCGTCGAGGCGGTCGGCTCGGGGAAGTCCGCCGCCGTGATTCCGAACTATCAGAGCTTCCGGGCCTTCGACGTCGAGGGCGGATACCGCTTCCTCCGAGAGTGCCTGGACGGCAAGCACGACCGGGAGACGCTGGTCGGCGCCGTCGAGCAGGCCGAGCTCCGCGGGATGGGTGGTGCGGGGTTCCGCTCGGGGATCAAGTGGCGGCTCGTCAGGCAGCAGCCGCTGCCTCGGTTGATGGTCGTCAACGCCGACGAGGGCGAGCCGGGAACCTTCAAGGACCGCTACCACCTGGAGCGTGAGCCGCACCGCGTGCTGGCCGGCATGCTGCTGGCGGCGTGGGTCGTCGAGGCCCACGAGGTCACCATCTACCTCCGCGACGAGTATCCGCAGGTCCGCGAGATCCTGCTCCGCGAGATCCCGATCCTTGACGCGGAGGGCCTGACCAGGGCGACGAAGGTTCACCTCCGCCGAGGCGCGGGGGCTTACATCTGCGGCGAGGAATCGGCGATGCTCGAGAGCATCGAGGGCAAGCGCGGGCTGCCACGGCACAAGCCCCCCTTCCCCGCCCAGGTGGGCCTGTTCGGGCGGCCGACCGTGATTCATAACGTCGAGACGCTCTACTGGCTGGGAGAGATCGTCAACCGCGGCGTGGAGTGGTTCAAGGGCCACGGCCGTCGGGGGCGGCACGGCCTGCGGAGTTTCTCGGTCTCCGGCCGGGTGAAGCAGCCCGGCGTGAAGACGGCGCCCGCCGGGATCACCGTCCGCGAGCTGATCGACGAGCATTGCGGCGGCATGGCCGACGGTCACACCTTCCACGCATACCTGCCCGGCGGGGCGTCGGGTGGCATCCTGCCTGCCCACCTCGGCGACGTGCCGCTCGACTTCGGCACCCTGGAGCCCTACGGCTGCTTCATCGGCTCGGCGGCGGTGGTCGTCCTCTCGGACAAGGACGACGTGCGGGCCGCCGCGCTCAATCTCATGCGGTTCTTCGAGGACGAGAGCTGCGGTCAGTGCACGCCCTGCCGCTGCGGCACCGAGAAGGCCCGCATGCTGATGGAACAGCCGACCTGGAACGAAGGCCTGCTGACCGACCTCAGCGTCGTGATGCGCGACGCCTCGATCTGCGGGCTCGGCCAGGCCGCGCCCAACCCCATGCTCTGCGTGCTCCGCTACTTCCCGGAAGATTTCCGCACAAGCGGGAGGTAACGGGATGTCTCCGAAGTGCCCGATGATCGCCGCGTTCTCCGGGGGCTGATATGCAGGACCATCATGGAGTCGTGAACTTCCAGCTCGACGGCCGCGAGGTCGAGGCCGCGCCGGGGGAGACGATCTGGCAGGTGGCGAGGCGGAGCGGCATCGCGATCCCACATCTCTGCTACTCGCCCGAGCCGGGCTATCGGCCCGACGGCAACTGCCGGGCGTGCATGGTCGAGGTCGAGGGGGAGCGGGTCCTCGCGGCTTCGTGCATCCGCAAGCCGACGCCGGGGATGAGGGTGACGACCCATTCGACCCGCGCGGACACCGCCAGGCGGCTGGTGTTCGAGCTGCTGGCAGGCGACCAGCCGCCGCGGGAGAAGGCCCACGACCCGGACTCGAAGTTCTGGACCTGGGCGGAGAGGCTGGGCGTCGAGGGGAGTCGATTCCCGGCGCGACTCCCGGTGCCCCCGGACCGGAGTCATCCGGCGATCGCGGTGCAGCTCGACTCGTGCATTCACTGCGGGCTCTGCACACGGGGCTGCCGCGAGGTGCAGGTGAACGACGTGATCGGGATGATGGGGCGCGGGGCCCATCAGCGGATCGTCTTCGACCTGGCCGACCCGATGGGGAGCAGCAGTTGCGTGGGCTGCGGCGAGTGCGTCCAGGCGTGCCCGACCGGGGCGCTCCTGCCGACCACATTGCTGGACGAGGCCGGACAGCCCGCCCACGAGCCCGACCGCCGGGTCGAAAGCCTCTGCCCGTACTGCGGCGTCGGCTGTCAGCTCACCTTCCACGTCGAGCGCGATCGCATCCTGTTCGTCGAGGGCCGCGACGGTCCGGCCAATCGCGGCCGGCTCTGCGTGAAGGGGCGGTACGGATTCGACTACGTCCACCATCGCGGCCGGCTCACCGTCCCCTTGATCTTGAAAGGAAGGAGTTCCAAGCGGGCCGACGACGCCGTGGATCCGTCGAACCCTGGACGCACTTCCGGGAGGCCTCCCCGGGACGAGGCCTCGACTGGCCGCGGCCGGCTTGCGGGTCGATCCGGGACGCGTGCGGCAAAGGATTTTCGCTGGCGGGCTTCGGCTCGGCGAAGGGCTCGAACGAGGAGGCCTATCTTCCAGAAGCTGGAAAGGCACCGGATTCGGCAACAACAACGCGATTACTGCACGCGGCTCTGCCACGCCTCGAGCGTCGCCGCGTTGATGGAGACGATCGGATCGGGGGCGGTCAGCGGCCTCGTTCTCCGAGTGTGCCAACCGACGTGATCATCGTCATCGGCGAACCCGACGGTGAACCACCTGGTCGCCGCGACGTTCATCAAGAACGGCCGCCTGCCGGGCGAAACTCATCGATGGACCCGCGCCGGTGCAGCGCTCGAAGGCACGCCTGGCGGCACCTGGCCTTCCGGCCGGGCAGCGACGTAGCGCTGCTCAACGCCCTGATCCACGTGATCATCCAGGAACGTCTTCACAACGAGGCGTACATCGAGCGGTTCACCGAGGATTCGACCGCCTGGTCGAGATCGACGTTCAGCTCGAGGTGATGGGCGCTGATCTGCGGCATCGACGCCCTGACCCCTGCGTGAGGTCGCGAGGGCGTATGCCGGGGCGAGGGCCGCGATGATCTTCTCGGCATGGGGGTCCCGCAGCACGTCCACGGCACGGACAACTTCCTCGCGGCGCCTGATCGCGCTGGGCGTGCTGATCAGCTGGGGCACATCGGCCGGCCCGGAGCGGGCTTCACCCCTCCGCGGGCAGAACAACGTCCAGGGCCTCGACGCGGGGCTGATCCGATGGTCTATCCGGACTACCGGTCGGTCGCCCTTCCGGATCCGGTGCGGAGCGTATTCGAGGCCGCCTGGGGGATGGATGCCTCGACCCGCCCCGGGCTGACCGTGGTGGAGATCATCCAGGCGATCCGGGCGGGGCGGCGTGCACGGCATGTATGCTTCATGGGCGAGAACCCGGCCATGTCCGATCCTGACCTGAACCATGCCCGCGAGTCGCTCGCCGAGCTCGATCACCTGGTCGTGCAGGAGATCTTCCTGACCGAGACGGCGATGCTGGCCGACGTGGTCCTGCCCGCCACGGCCTTTCCGGAGAAGACCGGGACGTTCACCAACACCGACCGCCGGGTTCAGCTCGGCCGGCAGGCGATCCCGCCTCCGGCGAGGCCCGCCAGGACTGGTGGATCATCCAGGAAGCCGGTGCGCTGCCCCGGCCTGGACTGGTCGTACGGCCATCCCTGGAAGTCTTCGCGGAGATGAGCCGGGCTGATGCCGTCTCTCCGGGGGATCTCGTGGGGACGCCCCTCGAACGCGAGGGAGCCGTGACGTATCTCGCACCGGGGACGATCAGCCCGGGCCAGGACGTGATCTTCGGCGACGGGGTTCCCCACGGCGATGGCCGCGGCCGATTGGTCCCCGCCGGGCTGGTTCCGCCCGGACGAGGTGCCGGACCCGGAGTTTCCGATGATCCTCAGCACGGGCCGCCTGCTCGAACACCGGCACACCGGGGCCATGACCCGACGGGCGAGCGTCCTCGACGCGATCGAGCCCGAGGCGGTCGCCCTGCTCACCCCGCGAGCTGCGTCGCCTGGAGGTTCGCGCAAGCCGGGTGGTAAGGTCCGGGTGAGCACCCGGGCGCGGCTCCATCGAGCTGGCCGCCGCGCCGACCGCGACGTCCCCGAGGGCCTGGTCTTCATCCCTCTCTGCTTCGCCGAGGCCGCCGCCAACCTCCTGACCAACCCAGCACTCGACCCCTTCGGCAAGATCCCCGAGTTCAAGTTCTGCTCAGCGCGCGGGTTGAGAAGGTCGGGGAGCGGCGGTAGGGACTTCCTCCGGACGACCTGCTTCGTCGCGGCCCCTCAATCCTCCTCGAGGTCGAGCTTGAGCCGGTTCATCACCGGCTTGCAGAGATGGAGCAGACGCAGGTCGGCGAGTTCCTCCTCCACGACCGATCGCTTGTTGCTCCGGAGGCTGAGCTTGACTTCCCCGATGATGAACTCAACCCAGCGTTCGCGGGCGTGCTGGAGTCGCCGACGGACTCGCCGGGCGTGAGCTTCTTGACCCAGAACCTTGCCGAGCTCTTCGGCCATCTGCTCGGAGGTCTGGCTCGGCCTCTGGGCTCGATGCTTGAGGATCGTAGTATGCGCACCTTGGTCTGACGCTGGAGGTCCTCCAGCGAGTTCCAGGCGCGGTCGAGGATCTCGCCCTCCAGGGCCTCGGTGAACTGGTCGTCCAGCCCGAGGCGGAGTCGTCGATGATCGCGCGCTCCCAGTCGTCGATGTGCCGCGTCCTGGCCCTGCGACGATGATGGTCGATCATCAGGTTGCGGACCGACCGCTTGAGGTAATCGCGGAACCGGCCCTGCCTCGGGTCGAACTCGAAGAAGCCGCCCCTCCAGGAACTTCGCCGCGAATTCCTGGTTCAGGTCGGCCATGACGTCGGGATCCCGCACCGTCTTGAGGAAGTAACGGTGCACGCGCCGAGGTACCGCAGCGGTCTGGAACCGGACGGCACGATCGAATTCCTCGGTCGAGGTGTCGTAGGCGTTGGTGAGCATCGGACCACTGGGTCGAGGAAGCCGGCCCGCGTCTGGCGTCCTTCTCGATGGTTTCGACCTCGACGTCCTTCACGGCCGCCACTCCTTGACATAATTTCCTGGCACGCAACACTTCTGCACCACCTCGGCCCGGAGAGCCACCGATCTCTTTACCACGCGGCCAGGTTGCGGTGGAAAAAACACGGGGTGCATGAGACAACCCCGACGCCGTGTTAGGAGGTGGGAAGAGCGATGGCGGTTGAGAATGGGAGCCCGACTCGCTCACTCCGGGAGTCCTGACCATGACGACTTCGATCCGAGACGACGTGCGACAGGGTCGGCTCCGCTGTCCGCTTCACACTCTCCCCTTCCTCGGCAACCGCCTGGTTTGCCGGGGCATCGCAGATCGCGGGACTGGGTTCGGGTCGCTCGACGAGGGGCTTCGGCTCCCCGCGGCCGGACTGGTGACCACCGGGTCGCTAGGCATCGGTCGGTATCGGCTCATCCCGCTGTTTGCGGCCTCCCGGAAACCTGTCACGTGTCCCCGGGCGGTTCGCAGGGCTCCTCGCGGATCTGAGCCGATCCCCGGCCAGACGATCCGTCGCTCGGGACCCGGAACGGGACCGGGCGTCAGGAGCCATGACGGAGCTCGCCGGTCCTGATCGGACCGCGCTGTTGCGGACCCGCGCGAACGGCCCCTCCTGGGGCCCGATCACCCCGGAGTTCAGGCATGAAGAAATGAATAGGGTTGCGGGACGAGGCCCGTCCCGACGGTCGATCGTGCTTTCATACCATACGTGGCGAGTATCGCGGGAAGGATTTAACCATGTTGACCGAGGATCTGGCAACTACGACCTGACCAGCCGCGGGCGCTCCTGAACTGGCCCGACGTCCGGTCCCGAGCTGCCGAGGAGGAGCGGCAGCTCCTGCTGGAACTCGACGGCTGCAAGAAGCCCTGACGGAAGGCCGTCAGGTCCAGCCGTCCGGGGGGTTCGGCGACGAGGAGGACGGGGAGGAGATCCAGGATATCGTCCGGGGACCCGCCCTGTCCGTCGGCACCCCAGGCCGAGGAGGCCAGCGAGCTGGCGGTCGGCCAGGCGGTACAACGAGCTTTCGCACGAGGCTCGCCATGGCCAACCTGAGGCTGGTGGCCTACGTCGCGAAGAAGTACCGCAACCGGGGGATCTCGACCGGCCGACCTGCTCCAGGGAAGGCTTCGCGGCCCGCTCAAGGCGATCGATCGCTTCGAGCCGACCTGCGACGCGCCTGGCCTCGTACGCGGTCTGGTGGATCCGGCGTTCCTGCAGGGCCGTCGCCGCGGGGGCCTACCCGGTCCGACTGAACCCGAGGCACCTGCAGCAGCTCGCCCAGAGCAACCCCGAACTGGACACCGCAGTGCAAGCCTGACGCAAGCCCTGATCCCGGGGACAAGCGGCCGCCGCGGCAGATCCAGTCGGCCACCCGGCCGGCGGTCTCGCTGAACACGAACCTCCGGGCTGATGAGGGCATGGCCGTTGCTCGGCCTGCTGACGTACCCGGCCTGCCGACGAATCGCCCGCCGCCGAGCTGATGAGTACCTCCTGGTGATGATGAAGGAGTCAGCCGAGGGAGCAGGTCGTCCTCCAGCTCCGCTACGGCCCCGGCGGGCAGTCCTGCCACTCCCCGAGCGAGGTGGCGAGGTCCTGGAGGTTCCGAAGGAGCGAATCCGGCAGATCCGCGGCTCTGGAGAAACTGAGGAGTCTCGCGAAGGATAAGGTCTACAGCGAAGCAACGCTCTGAGGGGGGCGTTGGTTGGTGGTGTCAGGAGAGGCCGGCCGGGTCCCGCGGTGTGGTGGCGGGCCTGGTCCGGCCTCTTCTGCTTCCCGGCGGGGCCTCCGCCCACGATTGACACCCCCGGGGGGAAGACTAGAATCAGACGACATACTGGGCCGTCTCCGGCAGGGGTTCCTCGCCTGCCTGGTCCGACGCCAGAGCCAGGGCCGCCCATCGAGCGGCCCGGCGGGTCATGATCGGGATTCGTCGCATGGATCGATCGTCAACCCGGATGGTCAGTCTCGCCGCAGCCCTTTTGGTACTGGCCTGGCACGCATCCGGATTCGCACAGTCGGTCTCGCCGAACGGTCCCCCGCCGGACCCCACCGAGGAACGGTCGCCGACCCGCGCCCCCGCGACGAAAGCCGAGCCGGGGACGGATGCCACGCCGGCGCGGCCGGGCGTCAATCGCGGGTCGGTCCTCCAGCTCCTGCTCCGTGCCAACCCGATGCTCTGGCCGCTCGGGGCCTGCTCAATCTTCACCCTCGGGATCGTGCTCGAACGCTGGCTGGCGCTGCGACGACGCCGCGTCATCCCCGGTGAGTTCGTGGATCGATTCCTGGAGCGGCTGGCCGCCGGCAAGCTCGACCGCGACCGTGCCCTGGAGCTCTGCCGGGCCAACGAGAGTCCCGCGGCGAGGATCTTCGCCCTGGCGGTCAAGTCGTGGGGACAGCCCGCCCTCTCGATCCGCCAGATCGTGAGCCACGATTCGGCCGGCGAACTGATCGAGCTGAAGCGGAACCTCCGCGTGCTCAACGGCATGGCGACGCTCGGGCCGCTCCTGGGGCTGCTTGGCACGGTCGTCGGGATCATCATGTCGTTCGACGCTCTCGGAGGCCGGATCGGGCCGTCCCGGGGCGAGATCCTCGCCCAGGGAATCAGCCTGGCGCTCGTGGCCACGGCCTTCGGACTCGTCGTCGCCATCATCGCCGTGGCCGCCTATTACTACCTGATGAACCGGATCGACGTGCTCGTCCGCGAGCTGGACGAGCGTACCCGACGGGTGATCGACCTCGTCTCGGCGGAGTCGCTCCGCCCCGCCGGCCCGGACCGGCGCCATCCCTCGCTCCCCGCCGCCGAGCCCCTGAGGCAGGAGACCCGGGTCTACTGAATGAGGAACCGCCCCCCGAGAACATGCGGATCGATGCGGCGGTCGGTCATTCGCATGACACGGACCTGCGGGTCACAGGGCCACTGATCGATGCTGTCCAACCATCACCAGCAGGAAGAGTTGCCGTACATCAACATGACGCCCATGGTCGACGTCATCCTCTGCCTCCTGGTCTTCTTCATGGCGGCGACGCGGCTCTATGATTGGGATGAGAACGAATTCGTCGTCAGTGTCCCCGAGGTCTCGGACGCGGCCCCGTTGACCGCAGCCCCCGACGACCTCGTGCTGACCATCGCGCGGCCGGGGAAGGTCACGGTCGGGGATGCCGCCTACGACCTCTCCGGCCTCGGGTCCTTGCTCCGCGAAGCCGGCCGACGGTACGCCAACCAGGGGGTCGTCATCCGCGGCGAGGCCTCGCTGGCGTATCAGGACCTCGCGGACGTCCTCTCGGTCTGCGACTCGGCGGGGATCCGGAACGTACGCCTTCCCGTGCGGACCCGCGGCGAGGCCGGAACCATCACCACCAAGACCGGGCCCCGCTGAACGGCCTGGGAGCATCCGGGTCATCCCGGGCTCCGATCGCCCGTCCCGCGATGCCCGCCAGATCACGGAATCCTCGATGGAATTGATACGCCAGATCTTTGACACCCTGGTCCATCTCAGCCCGGAGTCGGTCAACTCGCTGGCCCAGTCCGTGGGCCCCTGGCTCTACGCGATCCTCTTCGCGATCATCTTCGCCGAGACCGGACTGGTGGCCACGCCATTCCTGCCGGGCGACTCCCTCCTGTTCGCCGTCGGCGCCGTGGCCGCGAATCCGGGATCCCCGATCGACATCGGCTGGACGTGCGTGCTGCTGATCATCGCGGCCGTCCTCGGCGACGCGGTCAACTACGTGATCGGCAGCCGGCTGGGGCCGAAGGTCTTCTCGAGCGAGGACTCCTGGCTCCTGAACAAGAAGCACCTGCGCGAGACGCACGAGTTCTATGAGACCTACGGCGGGATCACGATCGTCCTGGCGCGTTTCATCCCCATCGTCCGAACGTTCGCCCCGTTCGTGGCCGGCATCGGCAAGATGACCTACGCCAAGTTCGCCTTCTACAACATCACCGGCGGTGTCGCCTGGGTGCTGCTCTTCCTGCTCGGGGGCTGGTGGTTTGGCGGGCTGCCGGCGGTCCAGAAGAACTTCAAGCTGGTGATCCTGGCGATCATCGTGATCTCGGTCCTGCCGGCCGCGGTGGGATTCCTCCGGGCGCGACGCGCCGACCCGTCGAAGCCGTCGGACGTTAACGAGTGACCAACCGGAGCGGCTGCGGCTCGATCGCCGGGCCGGGGATCATTCCACGCCCCGGTCGAGCGCCCGCTCGAGATCGTCGAGCGAGTGGGACTCCAGGCTGCCTCCCAGCAGCGCGGTGAGCTGGAGGCCGACCAGGGCCTCGCTCGAACGCTTGCCGTCGCGCATGAGATTCAGGTAGGGCTCCGCACCGATCAGCACCGCCCGCGGCTTGCCATGAACGGTGAGGACGTAGCGCACCTTGTCGTTTTCCAGCTCTCTGAGAATGCCCGGGAGATTCTGATGCAATTCGCGACTGCCGATGATCCGAACCGGGGACTCAGACACCTTGTCCGACATGAACGCTGGCCTCCGCCGAAGTCGCTGCCGTCGCCGCCCGGTCTGTCCGTCCCCGGGCCGGCGAGCCGTTGCATACCGCAAACTGGTCGGGTGAACCTCACCGCGGCCCATTCCGGGCCCCGCGGTCGCTCGAATCCGAGGTGAGACGCGGGAGCGGGTCCTTCACGTGATCGAAAACGATCGCAGGCGGAACCTGCGAGAGTCCAGGGCCGATAGCCGTCATTACCGAGAGCTCGGTGACAAAGACGTGCCTCTCTTGAACTGGTGCAAGTATTCTACACGAGCGAGTCCCGGACGCAAGACGTCGTGATGGGCTTCCGGAGTTTTCGACGGACCGGAGAATCCCTCCGGCACCTCAGTTTCTTCGAAAAATCGGCCGCGCACGCGTCGGCGCGGGTCGGTGGACCCCACCGATCTCTGGGGTTGTGAGGGTGTGTGAGATGACAGGGTCATGTCGTCATCGAATCTTCACAGGTTCGTGCCTTCAATGGATCCTCGGTGCGGGACTTCTGCTGGCCTGTTCGGCGGGCCGGTCGGATGCGGAGGATCCACCGCGATTCGAGGTCGGGGTATCTGAACGGGAGATCACCCCAGGGCGGCCGTTGCCCATGTGGGGCTACGGCTCCAGGCACGACGGACTCTCGCGCGGGGTCCTGGATCCACTCCGGGCGAAGGCCATCGTCGTCCAGGCCGGCCGTCGAAAGCTCGCGATGGTGGCCATGGACCTGGGTCGAGGCCCCACGCCGGCCATGATGGCCCGCATCCGCCAAAAGATCGCGGCCCGGGGGATCGACGCCCTCCTGATCTGCGGAAGCCATACGCATCACGGCCCGGTGATCGAGCTGACGGACGAGGACGGGGCGGGCAAGGGGAAGTTCGACGACGCGGTCGCCTACTCACAGTCGCTCCCCGAGAAGCTCATCGCGCTCATCCTGGACGCCGACGGCCGCCTGGAGCCCGCGAAGATCGGCATCGCCGCCGCGGATGTCGGCCTGAACCGAAATCGCCACACCAGGCGGCGGGCGAGGCCCACGGATCCGCGAATGAGCGTGATTCGCATCGATCGCCGCGACGGCGGTCCGCTCGCCGTGCTCGTCCACTACACCGCGCACCCGGTGATGACGCCCGCGGAGACGCTCTCCTTCTCGGCCGACTATCCCGGTGCCCTGCGCGCCCGGGTCGAGCGGGAGCTGAAGGTCCCCTGCCTCTTCTTCCAGGGCGCCGCCGGCGATCAGAGCCCGGCCCCCCCGCAGGGCCGCCAGGATCCGAGGCTCTACGGCGAGCTGCTCGGCGAGAGGGCCCTTGCACTGGCCCGCGGCATCTCGACCGCTACGCCGGAGCAGCCGGCGCTGGCGAGCTTCACCGAGGAGCTGCACTTCTCCTCGCGGGTCAATTTCCGCAGCGCCATCACCTCGGCGCTCTACTCGCGGGCGTTCTTCCCCGAGCTGATCCGGAATTTCGTCCGCGAGTTCGAGCGCGGGATGACGGCCGAGCTGACCACGGTGGTCCTCAATCGCGAGCTCGCGATCGTCGGGATCCCGGGCGAGCCGTTCTGCCAGCACGCCCTGCGGCTCCGCGAGCGGGCCTATCTCCCTCACGCGCTGGTGTTCGGCTACTGCAACGGACACCTGCTCTACTTCCCCACGATCGAGGCGGTGTCGGAAGGAGGCTATGGGGCCGACGCTCGCGTCTCCCCGGTCGAAGCCGGCGCCGGCGAGGCCCTGATGAATCGGGCCCTCATCAACATCTACCGCGCGCTCGGGAAGATCGAGGGTCCCGCGACGGTCGGCGATTCACGCGGGCTCCCTCCCGCTCAGGAGGCTCGCTAAGCGGACCGGAGCGGGCAGGTCCCGGCCGCCTCCGGCCTCAGGCCGGTGGGTGCCAGCCGGCGTCGGCCCAGAGCTCGCCGCTGACGGCCGAGTTGCAGATCATGAAGTAGATGGCGTCGGCGATCTCGGCCGGGTCGATCAGCCGCTTGAGCTGTGTGTACGGCAGGATGTTCTTCTCGATGTACTCCTGGCCGAGCGCCCGCACCATCGGGGTGTCGGTGAACCCGGGGTGGATCGTCGCGAACCGGACGCCGTGATACATCGCCTCCTTGCCCAGGGTGGCCGCCGCACCTTCGAGGGCCGCCTTTGTGGCCGAGTACGAGACCTGGCCCGGGTTGCCCGAGCTGGAGATCGAGCCGATGAAGATGATTGTCCCCTGGATCCCCTCGGATGGATCCCACCGACCCTTCCCGTGGGCCTTGCGATGCTCGGCAATCCGGGCGACCATCTCGATCCCCCAGTAGATCGGCGCGACGAGGTTCACCTCCAGGACCAAGCGGAAGTTCTCGATCGGATAGATTTCGGCCTTGCCGGTGGTCTTCTCGAGCTTGACGGCGAGCTGGTCGCGGGTGATCCCCGCGGCGGGGACGCAGACCGCGGGGGGGCCGTACTTGGCGCACATCAGGTCGAAGGTCCTGGCGCGGAACGCGTCGTCGGTCGTGTCCCCGATCAGGGCCTCGGCAAGCGGGGTCTCCATCCGGTCGTTGATCATCCGTGCGACCCGCAGGACGTCCTCCGAGCGGTCCACGAGCGCGACCGCCCGGGCTCCCCGCTCGGCCAGCTCCATCGCCACCGCCTGCCCGATCCCCGAGGCCGCGCCGGTGACGACCGCGCACTTCCCTTGCATGTTCATGATTCGGCTTCCAGGGTCGAGGGTCGGGGCCGGGACCGCAGCCGCATCCGCGGGGCCACACGCCCCGTCCGGCGCGGCGGTCGGGCCGGTCTTGCGGACGATCAGACCTTCCCGCGGGTGATCATCTCCAGCCACATCTCGGCGAGCGACTGGACGTACTTGCTCTGGGCTTCATAGGCCGTCTTGTAGGAATCGATGCTCTTGCGCCAGAACTCCTGGGTCAGCCTCCAGTATTCCTCCGGCGTCTTCGCCTCGGTGGTCCGGAAGGCGGACTGGATCGCCTCGATCCCGCTCTTGTACTGGGCGTTCAGCGACTCGCGATGGCGGTCCATCGTCTCCGAAAGGGTCCGGCTCCATTTGCGCTGGTAGGAATGGATCTGGTCCTTCACCTCCCGGGCGACGGCACCGTCGGGAACTTCGGGAGGCTTGATCGGCCAGCCGTTCATCCACTGGCGATACATCTCGCGCTGCATCTGGAACGACTGCTCGACGGCCTTTCGGTATTCGTCGAAGATCTGTTCAAACATGACCCATCTCCCCTTGCTGAGCCGTTCTCGGGGAGTCGCTGCCGATCCCTCCTCACCCCTGCGATGGTTCCGATCATCGGTCGGTCTAATCGGGGGGGAAGCGACCCTGCTCGCATACCGATGTTGTACGTCCAGTTTCGCCTGCTAAGGCGGTCCTGTCAAGCGGGCCATGCTGCGTTTGCGGGGGGGGCTCGCGGCCATTTCATCCCGATAATTACCGGGCGGGCGCGTACCCGGGTCAGCTCGCTTATTGCGATTGCATCATGGGTTCCTCTAGAATGGACCCCGTCGGGATGGATCGGAAGCGACCGATCCGGCCCGCGGCGCAACGCCGCGGGATCCCGAGTTCCTGCCGGACCTCGGCCCGGCCGATCGGGAGGTCGCAACATGGGCACCAACGCACCCGAGACGATCACGATCAAGCGCTACCCGAACCGCCGGCTCTACGACCGCCAATCGCGTCGCTACATCACCCTTCAGGACCTGGAAGACCTGGTCACGGGCGGCAAGAAGATCGAGGTCCGGGACAGCCGTACCGGGGAGGACCTGACCCGCGCGATCCTGACCCAGATCCTGCTCGAGCGTCATCCGGAGAAGATGGAGATGTTTCCGGTGGCGATGCTCCACGGGATCCTCCAGGCGAACGACCTCGTCCTCGAGTTCCTGCGGACCTACCTCCGGCAGTCGCTGGCCGTCCTCGAGCAGATGCAGCAGCCCACGGCGCCGCTGAACCCGTTCCTGACGCCGATCGACTGGGTGAGGGCGATGATCCCCACGACGCTGCCGTTCTCGCCGCCGCGAGCCGCGGAGCCGCCGGCCTCGGCCCCGCTCGCGGACAACCTCGCCCTCCGGATCTCGGAGCTGGAGGAGCGGCTCGAACGGCTGGAAGGCCCAGCCGCGCCGGAGTCGGCAGCTCCGGCCCCCGTCCGTGCAGAGCCGGCCAGGGCGGCCGTGGCCGGCCCCCGGTCGGTGAAGACCGGCCAGGCCGTGCTCGATCAGCTCGAGGAGCGGGTGGCGGAGCTCGAGGACGGTGCCCGGCGCCCTCGGGAGGGCACCGGATGACCCGCCGCCGGTCGCCTGAGAGTCCCGGCGGAGCCTCGCACGCCGGGCACGCTGCCCTCGGAGGACGATGAATGTCCCTGTCCAGGAAGTTCCCTGAGCCCAGGTCGTATCACGAGAGCGAGGACGCGGGGCAGCCGCCACAGGGCACGAGGCTGTTGAGGGACCCGTTGCTCAACAAGGAGGCCTCGTTCTCGCGGGACGAGCGGCGACGGCTCGGTCTTCGCGGCCTGCTCCCTCACGCCGAGCTCACGATCGATCAGCAGGTCGCCCTCGAGCTGGAGCGCGTCCGGGCGAAATCGGACAACCTGGAGAAATACATCGGCCTGGCGGCGCTTCAGGATCGCAACGAGACCCTCTTCTATCGCGTCCTGATCGAGAACCTCGCCGAACTGCTGCCGATCGTCTACACCCCGACGGTCGGGCAAGCCTGTCAGCGCTACAGCCACATCGTCCGCAATCCCCGCGGCCTCTGGATCACGCCCGATGACGTGGGAGACATCCCTGAGGTCCTCGGCAACGCCCCCAACGAGGACGTCCGTCTCATCGTCGTCACCGACAACGAGCGGATCCTCGGGCTGGGCGACCAGGGGGCAGGCGGGATGGGCATCCCGATCGGCAAGCTCGCGCTCTACACCGCCGCCGCGGGGATTCACCCGTCGCTTTGCCTGCCGATCTCGCTCGACGTGGGGACCGATAACGTCGAGCTCCTGGCCGACCCGTTCTACCGCGGCTACCGGCAGCGACGGCTCCGGGGTCAGGCCTACGAGGAGTTCATCGAGGCCTTCGTGGACGGCGTCCGGAGAGTCTTCCCACATGCCCTGCTCCAGTGGGAGGACTTCCACAAGAACAACGCGCTGTTGCTCCTGGACCGCTACCGCCAGCGCTGCCCGAGCTTCAACGACGACATCCAGGGCACCGCCGCGGTCACGCTGGCCGGCGTCCTCTCCGCCCTCCGGATCACCGGGGGCAAGCTCTCGGAGCAGCGGCTCGTCTACCTGGGAGCCGGCGCGGCGGGAGTGGGGATCGCCCGGCTCGTGAGGTCCGGGATGCTCGAGGCCGGCGCCGACCCGGCGATTGTGCACCGCGCCCAGGCGATGGTGGACTCGAAGGGCCTGGTCTTCGAGCGCAAGGACGAGCGCGACCCCTACAAGAAGGCGTTCGGCTGGAACTGGTCGGACGTCGAGGCGTATGGCTTCCAGGGTGACGGCCCGTTCGACCTGCTCGAGGTCGTGACGCGAGTGAAGCCGACGGTGCTGATCGGCACGACGGGGACTCCGGGCGTCTTCGGCGAGGCCGTGATCCGCGAGATGGCACGCCACGTGGACCGCCCGATCATCCTGCCGCTGAGCAATCCGACCTCGCGGACCGAATGCAGCCCATACGAGGCTATCCACTGGACCGAGGGGCGGGCCCTCATCGCCACAGGCAGCCCGTTCGCGCCCGTCGAGTACGAGGGCTCGCTCCGCCAGGTCGGCCAGGCGAACAACGTCTACATCTTCCCGGGGATCGGGCTCGGGGCGATCCTCTCGGAGACGAACGTGGTCAGCGACTCCATGTTCCTGGTCGCCGCCGAGGCGCTCGCCTCGTGCGTCGGCGAGCAGGATTTGGCGGCCGGCCGGATCTTCCCCGAGCAGGGCCAGCTCCGCCGGGTGGCGCGGACGATCGCCGCAGCTGTGATCCGCGAGGCGCGTTCGCTGAACGTCGGGCGGCTCTTCCCGGACGCCGCGATCGATCCCCTGCTGGACAAGTCCATCTGGTATCCCGACTACGGAGGCGGGCGCGATCCGAGGGACGCCAGAGGATAGATGCCCTGGAGCTCGCCGCGGGCTAGGCGTCCGACGCACTCCTGCGATCATGCCAGATGCATGTCTTCCTCAGATTGCGGCCTTATTGAGATTTTTGTAGGTTATGGTCGCCGGGTTGGACCGATCTCAGGCCGGGGATCCGCACTCAGCGAAGGAGCCGAGTCCTCCTCGCGGATTCCGGGCCCGGCTCCGCCCGCCGCCCCTTTCCGGTATTCGAGGCCTGTGCCGATGTTCCCGATTCTCGAGGCCAAGACCCTCGCCCCCGACATCAAGCGGTTCACGATCGAGGCCCCCCGCATCGCCAGGAAGCGGAAGGCGGGGCAATTCGTGATCCTCCGGCTGCACGCCCACGGCGAGCGGATCCCCCTCACGATCGCCGACTCCGACCCGGGGCGCGGCACGATCGACATCATCGTCCAGGGGATCGGCAAGACCACGAAGCTGCTCAACATGCTGGGCGCCGGCGACGCCATCCTCGACCTGGTCGGACCGCTCGGCAAGCCCTCGGAGATCGAGCCCTACGGCACGGTCGTCGTCATCGGCGGCGGCGTGGGGGCGGCCATCGCCTACCCCACGGCGAAGGCCATGAAGGAGGCCGGCAATCACGTCATCTCGATCGTCGGGGCGCGGAACAAGGAGCTGGTGATCCTCGAGGAGGAGATCGGGGCGATCAGCGACGAGCTCCTGATCACCACCGATGACGGCAGCTACGGCAAGAAGGGGTTCGTCACCGCCGAATTGCAGGCGATCATCGACGCGGGCCGGACGATCGATTTCGTGCTGGCCATCGGACCGCCGCGGATGATGCAGGCCGTGGCCGAGACGACCCGGCCGCACGGCATCAGGACCGTCGTGAGCCTGAACTCCCTGATGGTCGACGGCACCGGGATGTGCGGCGGCTGCCGGGTCCTCACCACCCAGGGGGCCCAGTTCGCCTGCGTGGACGGCCCGGAGTTCGACGCCCACCAGGTCGATTTCGACCTGCTCGTCCAGCGCAATCGCAAGTACGTCAAGCAGGAGGCGGAGGCGCTCCAGCGGTTCCTCGAGCACCCCGAGCACGAGCTCGAGCGGGTGCGGGAATCATGCCGCCTCGAACAGAAGCATCCCGAAGTCCGTTGCGAGGTCCACCCGTCATGAGCGCGAATCCGACGCCGCCGCTGTCGAACAAGGAACGGGTCAAGATCCCCCGCCAGCACATGCCCGAGCAGGAGGCCGACCGACGGCGCTCCAACTTTGAGGAGGTCAACCAGGGGCTGACCATCCTGGGGGCGACCACCGAGGCCCTCCGCTGCCTCCAGTGCACATCTCCCAAGTGCATGGCAGGCTGCCCCGTCGGGGTGAAGGTGAAGGACTTCGTCGAGCTGATCGTCGCCGGCGACTACCTGAAGGCCGCGGCCAAGATCCGCGAGGACAACATCCTCCCGGCCATCACCGGACGCGTCTGCCCGCAGGAGACCCAGTGCGAGGGCTGCTGCATCCTGGGCAACAAGTTCGAGCCCCTCGGCATCGGCTATCTCGAACGCTTCGTGGCCGACTTCGAGCGCGAGAGCGGCCAGCTCGGCCTGCCCGACAAAGCGCCCCCGACCGGGAAGAAGGTCGCGATCGTCGGCAGCGGGCCGGCCGGACTCAGCGCGGCGGGCGACCTCGTCCGCCACGGGCACCACGTGACGGTCTTCGAGGCCCTCCATGAGATCGGCGGCGTGCTGATCTACGGCATCCCCGAGTTCCGCCTCCCCAAGGAGATCGTCCGTCGCGAGGTGGACGTTATGCGGGCGATGGGCGTCGAGTTCCAGACCAACGTCGTCATCGGCAAGACCGTGACGATCGACGAGCTGATGACCGAGGAGGGCTACGACGCGGTCCTTGTCGCCACCGGCGCCGGACTGCCCAAGTTCCTCGGCGTCCCGGGGGAGCACCTCAACGGCGTCTACTCGGCGAACGAGTTCCTCACCCGAGTGAACCTGATGCGGGCGAACGAATTCCCCGAGTACGACGAGCCGGTCTTCGACTGCAAGGGTAAGGACATCGCGGTCGTGGGCGGCGGCAACACGGCGATGGACGCCGTCCGCACGGCCTGCCGCCTGGGGGCCCGGACCAGCTACCTGATCTACCGGCGCTCCGAGGCCGAGATGCCCGCCAGGGCCGAGGAGGTGAAGCACGCCCAGCAAGAGGGCATCACCTTCATGTGCCTAACCAACCCCGTGGCGTTCCTCGGCAACAAGGACGCCTTCGTGGAAGCGGTCCGCTGCGTCCGGATGGAGCTGGGCGAGCCGGACGCCTCGGGCCGCCGCTCCCCGAAGGAGGTACCAGGCTCCGAGTTCGAGGTCCCAATCGAGATGGCGATCATCGCCCTGGGGACGTCGGCCAATCCACTGGTCCAGTCAACGACGCCCGACCTGAAGACCAATCGTCGGGGCTACATCGCGGCCGATCCGGAGACCTTGCGGACCTCGAAGAAGGGCGTCTTCGCCGGCGGCGACATCGTCACCGGCGGTGCCACGGTCATCCTCGCCATGGGCGCGGGCCGCAAGGCGGCCAGCTCGATCCACGCGTACCTTCTGAGCGGCGAGTGGGACGACCCGCAGGCGTCGGTGTCGGCGGCGCCTCCCCGTTGCGAGTCATCCTCGTGACCTCCTGATTTCTTCCCCGCCAGTCGATGACCAGGATTCCTGTGCCGTGTCGCCCCGGCCCAGGGATCCCTGCGCGTTACCGCGTCAAGACCCGGAATCGCCGGTTCCTCCTCTCGGGGCACCTGACGACCCACCTGTCCGACCTTCGCGGGCAACTCGCCCACGTCGAGGCCGTGGTCGAAGCGGAGTTTTCCTCAGCCGAGAAGGCGCTGGAGTACCTGCGACGATCCAGGAGCCAGGCCCGCCTGCTCCTGGTTGAGCTGGGAGAGGACACCGTCGACATCGACGTGGAGCGGCTCTGCACCTATTTCGCCGGCTGGCCCATCCTGGCCCTGGTCTCGGAACGGGCCACGCTGGCGGACGTGCAGCGGGCCTACCGCGCGGGAGCGCGGCAGGTCGTCAACTTCCCGATTGATTTGGGAGTGACTCGCCTCCCGCTACGCTGCAAGTCCCCCGTAGAGGCGAGCTTGCTCCCGCTCGATT